>CANDNA010000053.1 GCA_947385955.1 uncultured Clostridia bacterium | reverse complement strand
GCGCCCATTGCGGAAAACCTGGCGGCTGCCCTGATCCTGTTAAGTCCCTGGAAGGGGGACCGGATATTGGTGGATCCTTTTTGCGGCAGCGGGACCATACCGATCGAAGCGGCTATGATGGCAGCCCATATGGCGCCGGGAAGGAACCGCAGCTTTCTGGCAGAAAACTGGAACCATCTGATTGATAAAAAGCTCTGGGAAGAGATCCGTGAGGAAACCGGGGAAGAGATTACTCTGCAGGTGGATACGGATATTCAGGGATATGATATTGATGATAAAATGCTGTCCGCTGCCCGTGCCAATGCCAGGCTGGCAGGTGTGGACGGCCTGATTCATTTTCAGAAACGGGATGTGGCCGATCTGAGCCATCCGAAGAAATATGGATTTCTGATTACCAATCCGCCCTATGGGGAACGGCTGGAAGAAAAAGAAGCCCTGCCCGGTCTGTACCGGACATTGGGGGAACGTTTCCGTGCTTTGGACAGTTGGTCTTTGTATCTGATCACTTCCTATGAAGGAGCAGAAAAAGACATCGGCAGAAAGGCTGACCGGAACCGGAAGCTGTATAACGGAATGATGAAAACCTACTACTATCAGTTTACAGGGCCGAAACCGGGCAGAAAGAACAGGCAGGAGTGATAATGCAGGAGAAGCAGCGCAGAATCATGCTCATCTGCAGCATTTTATTTTTTGCAGCCGCTATGGGGTGGATGCTTTCGTCTGCTATGGGCAGAACGGGGGCCGCGCAGGGAGAAGCTGCGGTATCCGGAGACCATGAGGCGTATCATAAAAAAGAATATGAAGAGGCGGCATATGGGACAGAGCTGCAGGAGGAATCCCTGCCGTTTTCACTCTCTGCTCAGAGAGGGAAGGCCAGGCTGGTAATTCCTCTGCCGGAAACGCCGGATGAAAATGTCCTGATGACAGACAGTCATTACAGCAGGCATGAGATTTTGCTCATATTGCCGGGAGAATACAGTGAATCTCTGAAAACCGGCACTCTCACCGGCACAGGGGAAATACAGGAAGTGCTTTTGTCCCGACAGGAAGGGTTTACAAGGCTGCGGATCTGTCTGGACGGAATCTATGAGCCTGTCTGCAGCGTGGAACAGGGCAGGGTAGTGCTGACACTGGAAAAACCCCGTATCCGGTATGACAGGATCGTGGTATTGGATGTTTCCGAAAATGGGGCAGGCAGCACCGGGCAGAGCGATCAGCAGGAACATATCATGGATGTATGGGAACGGATCCGGGCCGCACTGGAAAAAGAAGGGGTTCGTGTATATGGCATACAGGCAGAAGATGGGCTGACGGCAGAAGAGAGAGCAGCGTTTGCCAACGATCTGGGAGCGGATATGCTGATTGCCGTCCGTACGGACAGGGCCGACGGTGCGGGAGCAGGTTCCTGGAAGATTTTGTATAACAGCGCCTATTTTATCCCTTATTTTGGAAATGGGCAGTTGGCGGTACTGCTGGAACAGCATCTTGCCGGGACGGGTACTGGGGGCAGTATAGCCCAGGCATCCCCGGAGGAGAGCCTGCTGGGAAATGCCCAGGTGCCTGCCGCTGTGATTGTGCTGGCTGATGGCGGGGATCCCCTGTTGTCTGACGAAGCCTATAGAGAAAGCCTGTCAGAAGAGATCGTGGGAGCGGTCATGGAAGCATACGCGGGCATGCAGAATTCTTAGGAGAGACAGTATGAAGGATAAGATAATCTTTGCAACAGGAAATGCAGGGAAGATGAAAGAAATACAGATGATACTGGCGGATGTGGATGCGGAAATCCTTTCTTTGAAGGATGCAGGTATCTCACTGGAGGTGGAGGAGAACGGGCAGACTTTTGCAGAAAATGCGCTGATTAAGGCAAGAGCCTGCGCTGCCCGGACCGGTATGACGGCACTGGCGGATGACTCCGGACTGGAAATCGACTATCTGGACCGGGAACCGGGGATTTATTCGGCCAGATATATGGGGGAGGATACTTCCTACCATATGAAAAACCAAAATCTGCTGGAACGTTTGTCCGGAGTACCGGAGGAGGAGCGGACGGCCCGGTTTGTCTGTGTGATTGCGGCTGTGCTGCCTGACGGCACGGAATGGGTGGCGGAAGGTGTGATGGAAGGCCGGATTGATTATGAGGAAAAGGGAGAAAACGGATTTGGATACGATCCTGTTTTTTATGTGCCGGAATATGGGCTGACCGGCGGAGAGCTGGATGCGGAGCAGAAAAATGCTGTCAGCCACAGAGGAAAAGCACTCAGGAAAATGAAAGATATGCTGACGGCAGCAGGTATCTGGAAAATATGCTGACAGAGATTTGCAGGAGAGTTTGAATGAAAATATTGATTGTAAGCGATACACACGGCAAAAATGCAAATCTGTTCCGGATCCTGGAAGAAATGGGCAGGCCGGATATGCTCATTCACTGCGGAGATGTGGAAGGCAGTGAATATACCATCAGTGAGTGCTGCGGCTGTCCGGTGGAGATGGTGGCAGGAAACAATGATTTTTTCAGTACCCTTCCCAGAGAACGGGAGTTTTGTATCGGCGCCTATAAAGTCTGGCTGACCCACGGCCATTCCTATTATGTTTCTATGGAGCGGGAAACCATTAAAAAAGAAGCGGCGGCAAAAGGCGTGGATATTGTTCTGTACGGACATACCCACAGGCCGGTTATCGAAGAAGAAGATACCATTATTGCAGTCAATCCGGGAAGCCTGTCCTATCCCAGACAGGCAGGACGTAAGCCTTCCTATGCCGTAATGGAACTGGACAAGGCAGGAAAAGCCCATTTTACCCTGCATTTTCTGGTGTAAATTGCGAGTAAAGTGAAAAATGGGAAAGATAAACAAGATAAAACTCTGATGTATACAGATATGGCTTTGTGATGCTGAAATACTATATGCCGCCGTATGGCTTTGAGGAAGATGAGCCTTATACGGATAGCAGGTATTGTACAGGAGTGAATATGTAATACAATATTTTTCAAAAAATAATACAGGTACTATTGACAAATTAGAATGGTACCTGTATTATTTTGAATAAGAGAAGATACAAGTACCAGTATAAAATAAAAGGAGCAAGATATGGATGATATATATACAGCCGTTTATGAAAAGCTCTCTACGCTGCAATGGCTTATGAAACGCCGCCAGATGTTCAGCCAGGCGCAGTCCGGGCCATTTGCCGATCCGGCACGGGGGCAGGGGAGAATCCTTGCCATGTTGAAAATCCAGCCGGAAATTAAGACAAGGGAGCTGGCGTATCTGCTGGGCATTCG
>CANDNA010000052.1 GCA_947385955.1 uncultured Clostridia bacterium | reverse complement strand
TTTAGCTGGTCTTCTTTGATAGGCGCCATAGGCGTTCCCTCCTATGCTGCATATTTCTGCTCCAGGCAGGATGAGAGGATGTCGGCGCGGTTTTCCGGATCGCTGGAAACGGAGGAGAGTACGGTATACTTAGCTGCCTCCATGATATTCCCGCAGACCATGAAGGACTGCACCCAGCTGATTAACTCCCTCACGCCGCAGCTTCCGTCGGTAATCATGGTTTCACGGCAGCGCTCGCTGATCTCCTGTATGGAGGCAGCCATATCCGCAACAGCGGATTTGTCTGTGCAGCCGGTTACTTTCATGGTGCGCTCCGTCAGTGTGTCCACATCGGGTTCGTCCATGTCCATGATGAGGTTCATTCTGGAGATGACGGACTGGTTCATGTCGCGGCAGCCTGCGTAATTGTTGTTTGTTGTCACTACGACCACGGTATCGGGATGCCTGTGTATCACTTCGCCTGTCGTCAGCGTGACGCTTGCGCAGCGGTCTAACAGGGCATTTAAGCCGACCAGTACGCCCGGATTTGCAATAACCGTGGGTTCCTGTATCTCGATCACATATCCATTCCGGATAGCCGTGATGAGGGGTGTTTCTACATAGCGGAACCGCTGTCCGGAGGCATTGTCTTCCATCAGCGCCTTTGCATCCTGTGCTATGACCTCCAGCAGTTTTTCATAAACCTCTGCATCTGTAATTGCCTCATCATAAATGCCAGTCAGCTTTTTATAGGCTGAGGGCGGGTCCATCTGGATGTCGGTCAGCGTGGGATATTCCCTGCCGTCCTGCGGTTTTTCATCCGTTTCCGGAAGCATCTGCCCGAGAAAATCATAGATTTCCGTGTTGGCGGAGCAGGTGTAATACAGGTAGGGCAGCCCCAGGCCCGCAGCGATTGCCTTTGCGCCTTCGGTCTTTCCCGTCCCTGCCGGCCCCCGCATCATAAAATTGCGCATGGGCTGGCTGCCTGCCGTCGTCATCTGGGCGTGCCTGCAGATTGTGGTGACTTCCGGCGGAATAACGTACCAGTCCTCGATCCGTGGCACCATCAGTTCCTCTTTGGGCGTGAGTATCCTGTCCGAAAGCGGGTAATGTTTCACAAAATCATCCCTGTTTACGCTGATAGCGGCAGACGGGGCAGCCGTACCCGTCAGGATGCGGAAGTTGCCGAACAGCACGCTGCTTGGGGAGTAGGCGTTTCTGGATAAGTTTACAGCGGTGAGCTGCGGGATGTTTCCTGTGGTCGGGATGTTCAGTTTGATGCCGGCCGTGGGAAGCGTGTCCGCGCTTTCGATCCTCCGGTAGAGGTTGTCACACAGGATATAGGCGGCTGTTTCTGCCTTTTCCATGTCCGTATAGCCGTCGTTTTTGCAGGCGCCGAGTATGTCGTAATTTTCCCGGAACTCGTCATCCTTCAGGGCTTCTGGCATCAGTGCGAAAAACAGAGCCGTTCCGAGGTTCCCGCCGTCTTTTAAGGAATAGACCTTCGGGGAAGCGCCAACGCTGTCGAACCTGCCTACATTAAATTTTCCGTTCTTTTTGTTGAATACCACCACATGGATTTCCCCGGTGCGGCTCTGGTATTCCGCCACAACCTTGTCCCCCTGGGTGCCGATGGCGCTCTCGGAGGTGCTGCCCGGTGTCAGGCTCGTATCCATCTCCATATAGGCAAGGACTGCGGACAGGAGGGAGGAGTGCAGCGTTGATTTTTTTGTGGCTACCGCGCAGTAGCTGGAATAGTGGTCGGTACTTACACTTGTCGATTTGTCGAAAGGCTCAGGAAGACTGATCTTCCATGTCCAGTTTGCAAATAATTGTACTTTTGCCATAATTCATTCATCCTTCTTTCTGTTATTTTATTTTAGATCCATGAAACCTGCAGACTGTCATCTGAGATTTTCCCTTTGAGTTCGTTTTCCTCCAGTATGGAAACCAGTTCCTTCCAGTAAGTCTTTTCCGGAAAGGAGTCGAGGGTTGCCTTCAGGATTTTCCTTTTCTGGCAGCTTACGACAATATCCCCGTTTTCCCTGATGGTGAGCATGGAGTGGCCGTTGGCATTTAAGTCGGTAATCAGTTCCTCCAGCACCTTCTGCCCGATCAGCTCGTACCATACCCTGACATCCACGACGGACGGTTCGGGGTTTGTTTCCTCGTCTGCGCCGCCGGGCTGTGGTCTGGCGTTTGTACCGTTTTCTGTATCCGCAAAACTGCCGATTATCATTGGCTCCACATGGATGCGCCCAAAGCGGTCAAAGGAAATATCCGCATGGGTGTAGGTATCCATGTTCTCCACCAGGATACGGATCGTCCCGCCTTTTAGGATGTCCTGTAAGGAAGGTTTGTCCTTCCACTGCCAGACAGCCTGTGGGTAAGCGGATTTCAGCTTTTCCGTGATCCGAAGTGCGATATGGAGCAGCATGGTTTCGTATTCCCGGCTGTCAGAGGCAGGAAACGAAGGCTTTGCGGGAGGAACGGGTTCCTCCGGATGTTCCTGTACCGGAAATGGGGATGGTATTTCTTCCGGAGACTCCATCATCTGCCCGATTTTTTGTTTCAGGGCAGAACAGAGGGCGCGGCATTTTTTGAACAGCTTCCCTGACTGGCGGAACAAAAGGATTCCGACTGTCACGACAGCCCACAGGATGAAGGCAAGCGCCATCAGCTTCTGGGAGCGTTCCTTTCGGAAAAAAACTGCCAGCAACAGCAGGGAGACGATCAGGATTTTCATGCTCTTGGTAAATATGGTTTTTCTCATTTGGTTTGTTCAGTCCTTTCTCTGTAATGTGAAATACTCACAGGGCATTTCACTCTCGCGGCAGTCGCCAGATATACATGCAGGCATGTCTGTTTGGCTCGTTGCTCGCGGAAATAAAAAAAGAGGAATTACAGCCGGAGCAGTTATCTCTCCGATGCAATTCCTCTTATGCCGCCAGCGATACGAAAGCATCAGTTGAACGGCAGTCCATTCTCGCCACAGTCTTCCATGTCCATAAAGCCGTCGTCTGCGCTGGCAGGTGTGCCGGCATCTGCATTGGCATTGCTGCCTTCCGTGCGTTTCCCTGTCGGGACATAGTTCCATTCGTATACGGTGATCTTGGGGATCATGCCCTTTGAGCCGTCCGCCTTGCGGGTGTATTCCACAAGGTCAAGGTCGCCCGTGATAAAGAGCAGGCTGCCTTTCTTAACCCCTGCCTTGCTGAGTCTTTCAGCCGCTTTGCCGAACAGGATACACTGGTAGAAATTGGCGTGTTCCTGCTCACCGAAGCCTTTGTTGACTGCCACGTTGAACTGAATGTACGCAGTCCCGTTGGAGCTGGTCTGAATCTCAAGGTCGGCGGTGACTCTGCCTGTAAGTGTGATTGGTGTAAACATGATTTCATTCTCCTTTCTGATGAAAAAATTTTTTTGTTGCATCAAAAAAAGTGCCAAAAGACTGCCACTTATCGGCATGATTCTTCTGACACTTAATTCAATCATAAACAGCGTGTGCATCTATGCGTTCTGCATATCCTGATAGGAAGCACAAAAATCAATTACAGGAACATTTTAACACAATATATAGCG
>CANDNA010000051.1 GCA_947385955.1 uncultured Clostridia bacterium | reverse complement strand
TGAAAATCCAGCCGGAAATTAAGACAAGGGAGCTGGCGTATCTGCTGGGCATTCGGCAGCAATCGCTGAACGAGCTGTTAAATAAGCTGGAAAAAAGCGGTCATGTGGAACGTAAGCCCTCTGAAAAGGACAAACGGGTCATGGTTGTTCATCTGACAGAAAAAGGAAAGAAGATTCAGCAGCCCGAAACAGATTATCAGGAAATTCTCGACTGCCTGTCACTGGAAGAATTGCAGCAGTTTGGGGAATATTTAGACAGGATTATTGCGGCGTTTGGAATACAGGAGGTTGATGGCAGAGAGGAGGATATTATAACAGACTGGATGGATAGGGCAAGGGAGCGTATGGGCGGGGAACAGTTTGAACAGCTGATGTCTATGCGGGAGCGGGCGTTCGGCTCTTTGGGGAGAGGGAGAATCCCGGCAGACATACCGGGAGCGGAACGCTTTTCGCCGGATTATGACGGATTCATTCCGGACCGGGGCGGATTTGGCGGCAGGTTGGACAAATAAATAACTTAGAGGCACTATAGAATCTATAGCGATAAGTCCTATGGGAATAAAATCCATAGGACTTAATTTTTTGAACAGGGAGGAAAAGCAATGAATCCAATGATTGAAGTAGAACATTTTTCAAAAACATACGGAGATTTCAAAGCAGTAGACGATATTTCATTCACTGTAGATGAGGGGGTCATTTTTGCGTTTCTCGGATCCAATGGCGCAGGTAAGAGTACCACAATCAATACCTTATGTACAATCCTGGATAAAACGGAAGGAAGCATCCGGATCAACGGGCATGATGTTTCCAAAGAAAGGGGGGCAGTCAGAAAAGATATTGGTATTGTATTTCAGGATTCCACGCTGGATGTCAAAATGACGGTGGAGGAGAACCTGAAATATCATTGCAGCTTTTATAAGGTTCCGAAAAATGAGGTTACAGAGCGGATTGATTTTGCTCTTGGCCTGGTGGAGCTTACAGATTGGAAAAAGGCGGTTGTCGGCAGTCTTTCCGGCGGGATGAAACGCCGTGTGGAGATTGCGAGAGGGCTTGTCCATTTTCCGAAGGTTTTGTTTTTAGATGAACCGACAACCGGACTCGATCCGCAGACAAGGGCAAATGTATGGGAATATATCCGGAAAATGCAAAAACAGAAAAATATGACGATTTTTTTGACCACTCATTATATGGATGAAGCGGAAGTATGCTCTAAAGTTGTGATTATGGATCATGGAAAGATTGTTGCATATGACACGCCGGAAAACTTAAAACATCGGTATACCACAACCAGGGTGGATGTAAGCTGTGCGCATACGGAACCGTTGGAAAATAGATTGAAGGAGCAAAAGATTCCTTATGAGAAAGTAGAAAACAGGATAGTTTTCCACACAAAGAAAGCGTCTGATGCGCTTCCTGTTCTGTCAGGGTGCAGAGATACGATTCTTGATTTTGAGGCAAAGAATGGAACATTAAACGAGGTTTTCCTCGCAATCACAGGAAAGGAGATCAGGCAGTCATGAATCCGGTTACAGCAATTATACAGAGGAATTTGTTAAATTATACCAGAAACAGGGGGAGGATGATCGGGAGCATCGTTATGTCCATGTTTATGCTGGTGATGTTTTCTTTTATGATGAAATCTTCCATGAGCGGCTTTGGCGAACCCATGAATTATCTGATTGCCGGCGTCATTATTATGACTGTTTTTCAGACGGGTATCAATAATTCGTCAGATATCCTGTCGGATATTGCGGACGGATATATGAAAGAAATTATGGTTGCACCGATTGCACGTTCCCGGATTTCTATCGGAAATATTATATCAGGAGCGGTCGTTTCGACTTTGCAGGGGACGCTTACCATGATGATCAGCCTGCTCATTGGATTTAAAATCAATGTGCTTCAGATTTTACTGCTGATTTTGGTAATGCTGGTTTCGGCTATGACCTTCAGTGCAGTGGGTTTGTTTTTAGCGACTGTTTCACGCAACTCCCCTTCGTTCCAGACCATAAGTTCCATGATTATGATGCCGCTGACGTTTGTTTCCGGCGCATATATACCGACTACGATGATGCCCGGTTTTCTTCTGCCAGTCGTATATCTGAATCCCCTTACCTATGTGACGTCTGTTTTCCGGTATATTGCGCTTGGGGCATACAAAATGAGTTCTGCTGAACTCGTGCGGGAGGGAATGGCATTTAATATTCATGGATTTATCATAACTCCGGTCATGGGGCTTATGATTACGGTTCTTATCGGAACAGTTTTCTTTGCATTAAGTGTTGGAAAGTTCAATCAGGCAGATTTTTCCACAGTAAAAGTGGCGAGGGCAATGCGGGGAGGCGGAGCGCTGAGATGAGAACAGAAAGGAAGCATTTATGGAATTGCAATTTGAAGATATAGAAAAAAGCTATAAGGACAAGAAGGTTCTGAAAGGCATTTCTGTCACAATGGGAACAGGGGTTTATGGGCTGCTTGGGCCAAATGGCGCAGGAAAGACGACGATGATCTGCATTATGGCGGATGTGCTGCGCCCGGACAAGGGGCAGATTTTATACAATGGCAGGAATATCCATGACACAGGCGGTGAATACAGGGCGAAAATAGGATATCTGCCGCAGGATGTCAGCTTTTATAATGACTTTACGGGCAGAGATTATCTGGAGTATTCTGCCGTATTAAAAGGTATGGAAAAAACATACGCAAAAGAGCGGATTGAGGAATTGGCGTACAGTGTGGGATTGCAGGAGGATTTAAAGCGGTATTGTTCCGCTTATTCGGGAGGGATGCAGCGCAGGCTTGGCATTGCGCAGGCTCTTCTCGATAATCCTGAAATTTTGATTCTGGATGAACCGACTTCCGGTCTTGATCCGTTTGAGCGTATCAAATTCCGGAATATCATATCCGCCTGTTCAAAAGACCGCCTGGTACTGCTTTCCACCCATATTGTATCTGATGTGGAGCAGATTGCTGCGCAGATTATGATGATGGAGTATGGTGTGATTCATCATATGCATAGCAGTGGGGAATATGTCAAAATGATGGCTGGTAAAGTCTGGCTTGTGGAAATGTCTGCGGAAGAACTTGTGGAATACCAGAAGCAGGCGGTAATCAGTAATGTGGCGGCAAAGGATGGGTTTATGGAAGTACGGGTAATTGCGGAATCAAGACCTGCGGACAATGCGGTGTGGGCCGTACCGAATCTGGAAGATGCGTATCTGTATCTTTTTCATTTTTTACCGAAAAAGGCCGGGAGGTAGCGTGATGTCATTATTCCATTTTGAATTCAGAAAGTTGTTACTCAATAAAAAAACGGTAAGTCTGCTCGTCTGCTTGTTTATCCTTTACAGTCTGATAGGTTTCGTAACTTCCATGTTCTTAATTGGAAGCGGCAAAAGTTATCGTGTTTATGAGGAACTGGCAGCCGGCTATGAGGGACCGCTGGATGGCGGGAAGGCTGCCTGGGCGAAAAAAGTATATGAAGAAATAAGCGCCCGTTATGGTACAGATTCCCGGATGATTGCCAGAAGTATCAAAGACCGGCCTGAAACAATGCTGGCACTGAAATACAATGAGTTTACGGAACGGGTAGATGAATATTGGAACGGGACGCCGCCGGAAAGCGCTGAGGAGCCGTATGGGATTGCAC
>CANDNA010000050.1 GCA_947385955.1 uncultured Clostridia bacterium | reverse complement strand
AAGTGACCGCCCCAGCCAAAGGTAAGGTCACTTCTTTGTAAGTAATTTTATCGGGCTGACCGTCTATCGGCAGTATTCCCTTTTGTGTTTTCATTGTAACAGATTCCCCCGCATCTGTCAAACGCTGCGGAGCGTTCTGCTGAAATCATTTTATGCCGGATTCCGCATAAAAGCAAAGGTTTTCTGTCGAATCCCGTTTGTCGAATGTCGAATTGGGTGGGGTAAATGGGGTAAAGAGGGGTAAAAGTCATCAAAATCTAACAGCGGCTCAGGCGGCAATTAATAATTGATGACATAGGAATTTGGGTACTCGCAGGCGAAAGTATTGAAGAATGGCTTAATACAATAGAAAGCAAGTTTTCTATTGTCATGAATCAAAGGACTTTGAGTGTAGAGGGGTTCACCAGAATGGTTGGTGAGCCTCTCTTTTTTTGTTTTTGGACGCCGCCTATAAAGGGGCGATTGGATGGCGCTTTATACGATCACGCAAAAGTCGATACTCGCAGGCAAAATCCTTATATAAACTTTCTCATTTTTAGAAAATTCATGCTGAAAAGTGTGGTGGATCTATTTGAAGAAAAAAGTTATAGTTTTTTATGTTTCAAAGGAATATTTCAGATGAAAACCTGTCTTTATAAGTGAAGGCCTTCATAACTACGGCAAGAGGAGGATGCGAATGGAAGATTTACGAATTATTGACTTATACAACCGGCGTGATGAGAATGCAATATCAGAAACTGCAAAGAAGTATGGGGCGTTCTGTCAGAGTATCGCATTCAACATCCTGACGATTGCTGCAGATGTAGAGGAATGTGTCAATGATGCATATTTGCAGGCATGGAACTCCATACCGCCGCAACAGCCAGCCAGACTTGGTGCATGGCTTGGCAAAGTTACACGGAATATCGCAATTAATCTTTGGAACAAAAATCATCGGAAAAAGCGGTATGCAGGCATGGAACAGCTTTTAAGTGAACTGGAGGACTGTATTCCGTCTCCTATAACTGTAGAACATGAAATTGAGGAGAAGGAACTGACAGAATTTTTGAATACATGGCTTGCTTCGCTTCCAAAGGCTGACCGGATTCTTTTCATGCGCCGCTATTGGAATGGTGAAGCGGTCAAAGACCTTGCGAAGGCATATAGGATTATGCCCGGAGATATGGCAAAGAGGATGTATCGGCTGCGTCAGAGTTTGAAATCCGCACTTGAAAAGGAGGGCTATTCACTATGAAAGAAAAAGAAATCCAAAAGCTGTATAATAGCATGACTAATGTGAAAGAAGATTATATTGAAGAAGCCTGGAAGGAAAAAGCCAAGAAGAGGCATCTCATATGGATTAAGTGGGGAATGGCGGCGGCCTGTTTATTTTTTTGTGTTATAGCTGTATTTGAAATCCCTGATATCTTTAATTCTGTTCCTGTAAACGATGATTGCATGGATGTAGGAATAAAGGAGGCTTCTCGGGATGGGAATCCTAATGGCTATGGCACCGGACAGATGGAGCAGGCAGACGGTGATATGGAAATAGCGGAGCAGGATCAGGCGGTGCAAAAACAGGAGACGGAAAGTCTGCCTGAAGTTTCGGCTTATGCTTATGAGGGCGAAGCCTGCTATATATCCCCGAATAATGGTCACTGTATATATTCAATTCCTTTACAAAGGGCTATGGAAGAATACGGGGATGCAGTTTTATACAAAGTCGTAGTGGATGTATTTAGTGATAATAATATGTTTGAATCTAATAGTGAAGCTGTGAAAGAAGAGATAGAACGGCTCGCTGGAATAAACTATACAGTTGATTTTGAACATTGTAATGACGGAACAATGGATCATTATTACTTCGTTCTTTGTGGTACGGAAGACCAGCTTATAAATTTTGCAGGAAATGATAATTATGGTTATGTGTTCTGGCTGTATGATGAACGGGCAAAGTAAGGGATTTTGCAAACCGAATACGGAATAGACCGTATTGCTGAAATGTAAATTATGGCATGGAACATTTCGATAACCCGAAAACAGTCCGGTAGGCATACAGGCAAAGAACGGAAAATCTGAAATCCTATATGCAGTGCCAGTGGAGCCCTGTCGGGGGAATGGACGGCACGGTTTATTGTCTGGAAAAAAGAATGCGGGAAACCGACTCTGTGGAAACCAGGGTTTCCCTGCGCGGGCGTAAACCTGCTCTGAGTCAGGGGGATGTTCACAATATCGACCGGCTAATACAGTCATAGCCCGATATTACAATCCATGAAATACGGGAAAAGCTCCGGTTACAGGTAAGTGATGAAACCGTCCGCAAAGCAGTCCTGAAACCCGGATACGTTTATAAAACGAAGTCCCTCCATGCTTAGCAAGCAGGAGCGTCCCCGATGTCAGGGCCAAAAGAGAAGCATGGAAAAAACATATACCGGAGAGAGGCGTAAATAACCTGGTATTTCCGGATGAAAGTGGCATCAACATAAATATGACAAGGCATTACGCCCGTTCGAAAACCAATGAGCGTGCAATGGACAGTGCGCCTGTAAATACGCCGCGTGGCACCACGCTCCTGTCATCCATATGTCTGAACGGAAAGACGGCCCATACGGTTTATCAGGGCGGTACTACAGCGGAATGCTTTGCAGAATATCTGGAAAACATTTTCCTGCCGACATTGTCAGGAAATGCCATCATCATTATGGATAATATGCGCTCTCATCATGCGAAAGTGGTCAAAGATCAGGGCATATCTGAGAAAAGTAAAAGTCCGTACTGCGTCAGAATTACCGGGCGCAATAGAAAAGGCATTTTCAACTGCCCGTCGAAGATAGCGTCTATGTGGCGGACGGGGAGAATGCCTATCTGGTTGACAGCGGGAATGACAAAGGTGCAGGGCGGAAGATCAGGCAGATCCGGATAAGAACGGATGGCATCTTGCGGTGTTTATAGTCATTTCGTGCAAAAAACAGATTATTTTTCATATGGATTCTGCCAGTCGGGACAGAGGTATGTCTCACTCCATGCCATCATGGTCTGCAGGACAGGGATGAAGCTCTCCCCCAAATTGGTGAGTGAGTATTCCACCTTTGGCGGGATTTCCCTGTAAATCTCCCGGTGGAGGAAACCGTCGCTTTCCAATTCCCGGAGCTGCTTTGTGAGCGTGGACTGAGTGATCCCGTCAAGGCGGCGCATCAGTTCACCAAACCGCTGGACTTTGTAAAAGGATACATACCATAAGATCAGGATTTTCCATTTGCCTCCGATCACGGACTGGAGTCTGCCCATAGGGACGCAGCGGGCAAGGGTTTCTTCGTTGTTGAATTTATTGTCAGCCATTTCATTCCACCTCTTTTTCCATGAGTATATCCAGACGGTGGGAAAAAATCAAGATACGGTTATTTTTGACAGACAGTACGAAAAAGTGGAGTACCCATTAAAAAAGACAGTACTTGATTTCATGGAATTTCGGAGGTAATTTAGTGCAAAAGAAGAAAGATGCGAGGAGGAATGAATGATGCACTATACAGGAACCATATGGAGGCCGCCCTATGAGGCATCTTCCCTGCTTCTGGAAGTGACTGCGGGCTGCACGCACCACAGATGCAAATTCTGTACGCTTTACGCAGACCTGCCTTTCCGGTTCAGGATGTCACCGTTGGAGGATGTAGAAGCGGACTTGAAAGAGGCACAGAAGATGTATCGCGGTTTTATGGAAAGGAAGGTAACCCGAACTTTCCTGACAGGGGCAAACCCTTTCGTGCTGAAATATGACAGGCTAATGGAGATTGCCGGGCTGGTACACAGATACTTCCCGGAGATAGAGACCATCGGCAGCTTTGCCAGGGTGACGGACGTCGCTCTGAAAACGGATGAAGAACTGGCGGTTTTGCGCAGGGCCGGCTATGACGGGCTGACAATCGGGATTGAAACAGCAGATGACGAGGCGTTACAGTTTATGGATAAGGGGTATCTGGCAACTGACATTTTGGAGCAGTGCGGCAGGCTGGACAAGGCAGGTATCCGCTACAGCTTTTTCTATTTGACGGGCATATCCGGCGCAGGACGTGGGGAGGACGGGGCAAAGGCCACCGCTGCCGTATGTAATAGGCTCCATCCTGCCCTGGTCGGCGCAAATATGCTGACCATCTGCCCGGATTCCAAGCTGTATGGGGAGATCCGGCAGGGGAACTGGAGGGAGGAAAGCGAGACAGAGAAGTACAGGGAAGTCCGGGCATTGGTGGAAGGACTGGAAATTCCCACGGAATTTGCCGCATTGGGCGCTTCCAATGCATTTCGGCTTCACGGTGTTTTGCCGGAAGATAAGGAGAAACTGCTGGCCTTCTTTGATGACATAATCAAGAATGTGGGCGAGGACGAACTACGGCATTACCGTAAGAGCGTCCGCCATCTGTAGGAGGTGGCTTAAGATTGCACTTTACAGGAAGGACGTGGAGGCCGCCCATGTTGCGCCGACTGCGGCCAATCTCCAGCCTGTCAGGCTGATCGTTGTGCAGAGCAGTGAGGGGCTTGCGAAGATTGGGAAAGGCGCGAACCTTTACGGTGCACCGCTGGCAATCATTGTCTGCGCTGACCATAAAAAGGCATGGGTGCGCCCGTTTGATCAAAAGCAGACTGCTGACATAGACGCTTCCATACTGACAGACCACATGATGCTGCAGGCAACGGAATCAGGTCTTGGCTCCGTGTGGATAT
>CANDNA010000049.1 GCA_947385955.1 uncultured Clostridia bacterium | reverse complement strand
CGGCATCACGGAATATGCCTCTGCCGATGCGTACCTCTCGGACGGTAAGGAGCATGACATTATTTTTCTGGACATAGAGATGGGCGGCTCCGGCGCAGGTCTGGACGGCATGGGGCTGGCAAGGCATATCCGGGGCATGGAGGCGCAGAAACAGCCCATCATCATTTTTGTAACAGGGTATGAAAAATATGTGTATGACGCATTTGACGTAGGGGCGTTCCAGTATCTGGTAAAGCCCGTGGACGAACAGAAATTTGCAGAGGTGTTCGGACGGGCGGCGGGGCAGGTTTTATCCGAGGCGGAGCAGCGGAAGAAAAAACTTGTGATCCAGTATGGCGGCGAGGGAAAGGCGATACCGCTGAATGACATTTACTACATGGAAAGCCGGAACCACAATATCATCCTGTACCTAAAAGACGGAAGTATGGAATACTATGCGAAGATTGGGGATTTGGAGGAGGAGCTTGCGGGGCAGTTCTACCGCATCCACCGGGGATACCTTATCAACCTTTTCCATGTGGAGGGGTATGACAAGACGGAGGTAAGGATGGCGAACGGGGATAAGCTGCTGCTTTCAAGGTATAAATATGACGGCTTTGTGCAGGCATACATGGATTACATTTCGGAGGAAAGCCTATGAGCCAGCCAGCGTTTGAAATAGTGAATAGCATCTTGGATATATGGAAGATTGCCGTACAAGCCATCATGTTCCTTGTTTTGTGGGCGGCGGCTTTCAGAGGGAAAAAAGGAAAAATGGATGGCATTGCGGCAGCGCTGTTTATCCTTGCCAATATAGGGATAGGATTCCTTCCGTGTGCCGCTTGGGTGCGGTATGGCGTTTCCGCTTTTGCAATAATGGGGTATGCGGGGATACGTTATAAAAAGCAGATTGGAAAAGCAGTATTTGTGATGCTCTCCTTTTATAATCTCCATTGTCTTGGCTATTTGATGGCGAGCAGTATTTACAGAAAAATAGTAGATGAAATGCTGAAAAGCCTGGATATGATGCAGGATAGTTATTTGCAGGAAATGTATCGTTGCATGGCGATTGGAATGTTCTGCTTAGTATTTTCCTACTCGGCGTTGTTGGTGGCAATGACGATTATTTTGTGCAGGAGCATCAAAGGGGCGGATATCATGGCATGGCAGGATGTCTTTCTGCTCTCTGTATTGAATTTTGTGGGGAGTATGATTGCAGGAGTGGTAAATGGGTTGCTGGCTGTAAAAATAGATACAGGATTTTTTGTGTTGTTTGACGAGAAGCCAGATTTGCTTTGGAAGATTCCCATGATAGCAGTGCTTATTTTCGTAGGGGAAACCGCATTGATTTATTTCTGGCAGAAATACCGTGTCCTGCTTGCCGAGAGGCAGAAACATTTCGTGGAGGAACAGCAGGTCAAGGCCATGAAGAAGCGTCTGGAGGAAGCGGAGAATTTCTATGGAAGCATCCGAAAGGTGCGGCACGAGATGAAGAACCATATGGCGAATATCAAAGGACTGGCAGGAGCCGGGGAGTATGGGGAAATAGAGGATTATATACGGCGGATGGATGAGACCATGCAGGAACTGGAATATAAGTATGTGACGGGGAATGCAGTGACGGATGTCATCATCAATGACAAATGCCGCAGGGCGGAAAAGGCGGGAATCCGGTTTGATGCAGATTTCCGGTATGGCGGGGAAATTCCCGTGTTTGATATGGGGATCATATTGAACAACCTTTTGAATAATGCCATAGAAGCCTGCGAAAAACTGGAAACAGGTCAAGAATTTATACGCCTTTCATTAAAGCGGAAAAAGCAGTTTTTGATACTGTATGTAGAAAATAGCTTTAACGGTGCTGTCCCTGTAAGCAAAGGCAGTCCGCTCCCGCCTACAACGAAACAGAGTATCCTGCCGGGAATCATTACGGAGCATGGGATAGGGCTTGAAAATGTGCGGGATATTGCAGAGAGGTATTTCGGCGGTGTAAACATAAAAGTGAAAGGGGATGTGTTCCATGTGACGGTAATGCTGCAGCAGGGGGAGGTGGGGAAGGTAAGTAAATGACCTTGCACTAAATGAAACTCAAAAACAGATTAAAACGGAGGAATAAAAATGGCTATCAGTGGAATAGGACAGAATTATTATCAGAACAATGTGGAAACAAAGAGAAATACGAAAAATGTGAACGGTACGGAAAAATTCGCACTGGAAAAAACAGGCAGTACACAGGAACTATCGGAAGCGGAAGAAATGGAGCTGTTTAAGAAAGAGTTTTATCAGGAGTTGTCTCAGATTACTACGCACGCAACAGTAAGTAATGCGGCAGTTAATGTGACTGAGGCTGCTTTTAAGAGAATGAAAGACGATCCTGAATATAAGCAGCAGGTTTTAAGTTGGATTAAGCATGACTTAGGAGCTTCATATGGTTCAAGGAATGCGTCTGTAATGTTGACAGTTGGTGAAACGCTAGAACAATGTAGGGGTGATGCTTGGCCGGTTTCCGCAGATTCTGAATTTGGTATTCGCTCACAAGATAGTTTTTATAAAAGCAGTAGTGAAAGAAAAGAGAGACAGAAAGAATTATTGGAGGAATATTTACAAAAGCGTCAAGCGGCAAAACAAATTCAGCAGGAACTTTTGGATGAAAAGATTGCAAAGGCGGAGCAGGAGAGAAGCAGGCTGGCAAAGGCATGGGCTGGTGACAGGCAGATGGCGGCGGCTTCCAACGCTTATGAATCAAATGTCATGACGGAGACAGCGGCAGGCGGAGATACGCTGCTTGGGTAATGAAGGGCATCATGCCCGGACTTACCGCAAGGGGGCATGGGCGGCTCCGAATGACAGAGGGGCCGCAGCAGATAAGAGAAATGAAACTTTTTTGAGGGCCGGTTCGTATTATCAGCAGATGGCCGGTTCCTTCAATTTATGGAGGAGGACATGAAAAATGCGTGTCAGCAGAATAACGGCATTACTTATTACGGCAATGATGATTCCCGCGATCAGCGGATGCACCACACAGGGAAGCCCCGCCCCGGATGCCGTGCATCAGATTGAGGATGACGGCTCGGCGGTCTATGATGATGACCCGATAGCGGTGGAGCCGCAGCTTGACGAAGATGAACTGGACGGGGATTCGGATGAATCCAACGTGCAGGAGGAGATCATTTCGGCGGAACCGCATAAAGGGAGTGCGGATTGAAAAAAGCAATGCCCGGTGAATAAACATTATGGGCATAGTGGCTATGATTGACAGGTGAGGAGCAGGTAAGGTTTTTTAAGGAGGACGATATTATGGCAATGGAGATTACAAACAATTATAGCAATGTGGAACAGGCTGACGCAGAAAAAGAAATGCAGGCAAAGGCATCAAGAAAGGAAACGAAGAAGAAAAGTACATA
The DNA here is from genome assembly GCA_947385955.1 of uncultured Clostridia bacterium. Taxonomy (GTDB): domain Bacteria; phylum Bacillota; class Clostridia; order Lachnospirales; family Lachnospiraceae; genus VSOB01. The sequence continues at coordinate 1,730 of CANDNA010000049.1, read as the reverse complement.
CGGGAGCAGGAGGGAATATTCAGAATATCTGAATAATAAATATGCCTGCCTGACACCGACAAAGGACAGTTCCGTGTCAATCAATTCCAGCCTGCTTTCAAAGGCGGCATCCAATCCCAAAACGGCTGAATGGCTGGAGAATACGCTTTCCCAAATGCCGGACTGTATCAATAAGATATGTGAAAATTCTGCTAAAAATGGGGCGAGGCTGGTCAGTCTGGAAATCAGCATAGACAGCGAGGACTGTATTACGACAAAGTGCGTAGGTGTTTTTGAGGCTGACCCCGGCACAGAGGAATCCAAGAAAATGGTTGAGGAGGCGAGGGCCAGAAACAAAGAGCGTAAAGAGGAATGGGAAAAGCTGCTTGAAAAGAATAAGGAAAAGAAGGCCGAGCAGGAAAAGCTGGGAGAAAAGAAAGACGGCAGGCAGTATGATATTACTGTAATGGGAACAGATATGGGAAAAGTTACAGAGAATTTGATAAGTAAAATCGGTATGGGTAACAGTGCCATGTCTACAGCACCGACAGTAACAGGTTTCGATTTAAAGGCGTAAATATTATTTCTTTCCGGCAGAGGCGCAAAAACCATGCGCCATTGTCGAGAGTAACTGTTCGAACTTATTATAAGGGAGCAGGTGTGGCTCTGACCGACAGATGGGCCGCTGTATTGAAGATGGAGGATATTTAAAAATGAGTGTTAATGGAATTGGAAGTAATTATTGTTATATGGGGGCTGTTGCAAATCATGTGCAGGAAAAGGTATCCGAAACAAATGCAGGCAGAAAAGTGACGCAGCAGCCAGTTAATCTCTCCATTTCTGATGAGGGACGAAATATGCTGCGGGAAATGGTAAACAAATTTGGGACTGATTCGGATTATGTCAACGCAAGGGAGATGACAATACAAAATACAAATGAGGTAGCATGGGAACATTATACAGCAATGAGGGGAATCAGCAGCCAGACATTAAAAGATGGAAACTATAATGTGGAAGATGTAATGAAATCAATCATGGATACATATGAGGCCCGGTATAATGAAATCGTCAAAGAACATGAAAATGGAGACCGTGAAGTTTCCTATGAACTTACGGGGAAGAGGTCTCTTACGCTTGAAGAAGATTTGGCTGGACTGGATGAGGCTTTTAAGATGCGTCTGGCAAATCTGGAAGGATATATTACCTGTCAACAGACAAACAAAGCCTTTGAAAATCCGGACAGTTCATGGTTTTTCAATAGAAGCGATCCCCAAAATGAAGGAAAAATACAAGACAGGATTCAGCTTTTCGACACAGAATATCGGGATTCGGCAGTATCAATAATGGAGCAGACAAGAGAAAAGTTTTTGGCGGCATTCAAGAGTTTTGGTTACAAAAAAGGAACAGCGATAGGCATATTTGCGGATATACTGAATGAGCATACAAGTTTTGTGGCGAATACGCAAAAACTTTTCAAGTAGATTGAGGTGGAGATAATTCTAAGGTTCCATATTTTTATAAGAAGCAAGGGTAGGTTTTTTGGCAGATTGGGAAACCAGGGAGCAAGGAGAGGAGATGAAGGTCAGTATGGAATTTGACCGGGGAACATAGGCAAAATGTAATTATGAGGTAATGAACCGCTCGGACTTATTGCAAGGGAGCGGATGCGGTTCTGAACGACAGAGGGGCTGCAATAAAAATAATCTCTCGGAATCCTGAGTGATTATATCCAGCACAGTTGGTAATGAACA
>CANDNA010000048.1 GCA_947385955.1 uncultured Clostridia bacterium | reverse complement strand
AACCGGTCATTCTGGCCGGTTCTTAATACAGATACTTCAGATTCGATTTTATCAAGCCGGTCATTCTGGCCGGTTTTTAATGCAGATACTTCAGATTCGATTTTATCAAGCCGGTCATTCTGGCCGGTTTTTAATGCAGATACTTCAGATTCGATTTTATCAAGCCGGTCGGTGACGGGAGCCAATTGCTCATTCAGTTTTTGAACCATCATATCGGATATGGCCTGTAGTAATTTATCATTGTCCATATGGGCATCCTCCAATGAATCCAGTATATCACAATTTAGCGGCAAAGTCCATTAAAATGAAAATTTTGAGGATTTTCCGGACACAACAAAAACAGGGGAAGAGGGAATCGAACCCCCGTTAACGGTTTTGGAGACCGCCGCACTACCGCTGTACTATTCCCCTGTATCGGTGATCTTGTCACCGACAATGATTATAGCATACCTGCCTGGATATCGCAAGTATTTTTTGACAGGAGGAGCGAAAAATGACGGGCGCTATTTGGGGATGTCCGAACCGTTTTTCTTTCTGAACTGAGAGTGAGATATACCGTAATAATTTTTGAAGGCTTTGCTGAAATAATTGTTGTCGGCATAGCCCAGCCGTTCGGAAATATCCTGGATTTTAATCGTGGGGTTGATTAACAGATCCCGTGCACGTTGCATCCGTATTTCCTGTACATAGGTGTAAATACCACATCCGTATTTGCTTTTGAACAGTTTGGACGGATATTCTTTTATGATTCTGACAACCTCCTCCGGAGGCACATCGCTTTGGGATTCCTGTGTGGAAAAATCTGCATGGGGATTTATTCGTAAAATGGCTTTTTCAATAGCCGTATTCAATTCTTCGCAAACAATAGGTTTGAGCAGATAATCACAGGCGCCGAATTTGATAGCAGATCTGGCATATTTAAAATCATCACAGGCGCCGAATTTGATAGCAGATCTGGCATATTTAAAATCATCATAGCCACTGACGATAATATACTGGGCGTCCGGAAATTCAGAGGAAGCCACAGTATTCAGTCCACCAGTGATCAGGAAGATTATCGCCATTATGTTACCATTGTCGCCAATGCGCCCACAGCGCTGACGCCGGAACAGGCAGCGGTCTGGAGTTATCCTCTGGCAGGGGGCGATGCGGAAGAAACCATTTTCAATATGGTTAGTGCCATGCTGCTGCGCATTCATCAGAGCGGTAATCTGGCAGAGCTGGATCCGGTACGTAAAAGCCTGGTAGAAGAGGGGATTGCCTGCTATAAACGGCTGTGCTGCCTTACAGAAAAAAAGGATGATTGGGAAGGAGAGGTGTGATGAAACCAAAATCGGGAAACTCGAAAAATGGAAGGAATATACGGAGTCGGTATTGTTTACGGTTCCGGCTATTCTTCTGGTAACTGTTATGATGTACATTCCGTTCATCATGAGCGGCTATTATTCCCTGACCGAATGTAATGGGATTGCGAAAGAACCGGTTTTTGTCGGGTTGGACAATTTTAAAAATATCTTTACAGGAGGCAGCGGGTATATGGGCACCGTATGGTTTACGGTAAAATATACCATTGGCTTTGTGATTTTTGCCAATGTGATTTCCCTGCTGCTGGCAGTTGCACTGACACAGAAATTTAAGTTTGTGAATGTATTCAGGGGAATTTTCTTTATTCCTCATATTATGAGTATGACAATCGTGGGTTTTATCTGGAAGTTTATCTTTACCCAGGGATTTGCCAGGCTCTATGAAATGACAGGCTGGTCGTTCTGGAATGAAAGCTGGCTGGGCAGTCCGGATCTGGCATTTTATTCGGTGGTATTTGTGGGAATCTGTCAGGCGCTGGGATTTTACATTGTATTGTATATTGCGGGACTGCAGGCGGTACCGGCAGATGTGCCGGAGGCGGCTGCTGTGGACGGCGCAGGGAAAATACAGCGGTTTTTCAAAGTGACACTGCCTCTTCTGGGCCCCAGTTTCACCACCTGTATTTTTATGTCTCTGACCAATTCTCTGAATGTATTTGACATTATTCTGGCATTGACCAAAGGAGGTCCGGGCGGGGTTGCCTACAGTGCCACATTGCAGATTTACAGAGATGCGTTTACCAACAATCAGTATGGCGTGGGCAGCGCAGAATCTATGGTGTATTTTGTGTTTGTCCTTGTGGTAACACAGCTTGTGCTTAAACTTTTCAGCAGCAGGGAGGCGGATTTGTAATGACAATGCAGCAAAGACGCAGCATGCATAAAGCAATTCTGGTTCTGGTCATGATTCTGGCGGCATGCTTTTATATCTATCCGGTATTTTTGATGTTTGTGAATTCGGTAAAGCCTTTTGGGGAGATCGTTTCGGATGCCATCGCATTTCCCACCCAGATGGCATGGGAGAATTACGGCTATGTTATCGATAAGATTGATTATTTTAAGCTGTCTGCCAATAATGTGATCATTACGGTAACAGGGATTGTGGCGTTTTCCTCGGTGGCAGCCTATATTCTGGACCGCAGGAAAAACCGGTATTCCAGGATCGCCTATACGATTATTATCACACCGATGCTGATCCCCTTTCAGACGATTATGATTACCCTGCTGAAATCCATGAATGTGCTGCATCTTTCCGGCAGCAAGCTGGGGCTGGGCGTACAGTATTGGGGATTTGGCATCCCGATGGCAACCTTTATCTTTCCGCTGCTGAAATCGGTTACGGTGACAGTGATCGTGCTGGATGCGATGGCGGCTTACACCTTTGTAGGCCAGATGAATACAAAATGGCATTATGCCATGACGGCTATGGTGCTGGCAGTGGTTCCCTCCATCCTGATCTTTATCTTCCTGCAGAAGTATATTGTAGATGGGGTGGTAGCCGGTGCGGTAAAGGGCTGATCAGAAACGAAAACACAGTGTATAGCATGTCCGGGTGAACATGAAAGAGAGGTAATAATATGAAAAAGAAACTGATAAGTATGCTGCTGTGTGCAGCAATGGTAGGCGCTATGCTGACAGGATGTGGTTCTTCTCCGGATACACCGTCAGCGGAGGGCGGAGCGGCCTCAGGCGGAAGCGGCAGTGTAGAAACGGGAGGAGAAGAGGAGCTGTTCGCCAGAAGTGCAACAGCCGGCTGTCAGCAGTTTCCGGTACACTGGGGTGGGGACTGTTCTGCCAGCTATATTTCGATGGCGGAAACATTGCGGGGCGGTTTGGCTTTTGCCATGTCCGGATTTTCCTTCTGGAGTCATGATATATCCGGATTTGAACAGACTGCCACACCGGATGTGTATAAGCGGTGGGTTCAGTTCGGGCTGCTTTCCACTCACAGCAGGCCGCATGGTTCTACCAGTTATCGGGTACCCTGGCTTTTCGATGAGGAGGCCTGCGATGTGCTCCGGTATTTTACCAATCTGAAATGCGGACTGATGCCGTATTTGTATGCCTGTGCGGTGGAAGCTCATGAAACCGGCGTTCCTGTGATGCGTCCTATGATTTTGGAATTTCCGGAGGAGCCGGGTATGAAAAACCTGGATATGCAGTATATGTTGGGAGAAAGCCTTCTGGTGGCTCCGGTTTTTGCAGAAAACGGGGAAGCGGAATACTATCTGCCGGAGGGTACCTGGACTCATCTTTTGAGCGGGGAAGTAAGAGCTGGCGGAAGGTGGCAGAGAGACACCTACGATTATTTCAGCCTGCCGCTTTATGTACGGGAAAATACGCTTCTTCCGACGCGGGGTGATGTGCATGTACCGGATTATGACTACCGGAAAGATACCTGTTTTGGATTGTATCACCTGACAGACGGCGGCTGTGCTTCCTGCTTTGTGACTGACGAAAAAGGCGGAGAGCGTATACAGGCAAAGGCCGGCCGGCAGGGAAAGCAGATCCGGCTGGAGCTGGATGGATGGGTACCCCTTCTTTTTTCCTGCATGGCGTGGAAGAGATACAGGGTATTACAGGGGGAACAGCGGTAAAGGAGGCAGGCGGCGTACGCATTCTGCCAGAAGAGAAAAACATAATCATAGATCTGTGAAAAAGACCCGGAAGGGGATTTCACGGTGTTGACAGAAACAGGAAAGCAGTGTACAATGTCCCGAAAAAGAACAGAGGAGAAGTGAAGGGACATATGCGGATACATGGAAAAGAAATAACCACAATTGTCAGCGATTTGGACGGAACGCTGCTGGGAGAGAAAAAGAAGCTGGACCCGCTGGTATTTTCACTGATCGGAGAGCTGAAAGAGCGGGGAGTCAGCTTTGTGGCTGCCAGTGGAAGATCTTATAGAAATATGCGGTTATTGTTTGAGCCGATTGCGGACAGGATTCCCTATATCTGTGAAAATGGCAGCATGGCAGTGAAAAAAGGCCGGACGCTTTTTCAACAGTGCATTTCCAGGGAACTGGCGTTTGAACTGCTTGATGATATGGATACGATTCCGGAGGTGGAAACGGTTGTTTCTTCTGACAGAGAGCTGTATACCCTGGAGGCCAGAGATGAATTTGTCAGGGAGATGAACAATTTTTTCCGGCCTGAGATTCTGGCGGTGGAAGATTATCGGAAGATTACAGGAGGAATCAATAAAATTTCTATCTGGTGGAAGGGCGGCATACCGGAGCGGGAAGAAAAATGGTTCCATGAACGGTATGACAGCAGGCTGCATGTGACGGACAGCGGAAACGGATGGCTGGATTTTACGGCGGCGGGAGCCAGTAAGGGAACGGCGCTGCGGGAGCTGGCAAAGCTGGAGGGATTTTCTCTGCAGGAGACGCTGTGCTTTGGTGACAGTGAAAATGATATTGCCATGTTTCGGGAATGCGGGATTTCTTATGCGATGAAAACGGGAAGAGAGCATGTAAGAGCGCAGGCTGACTATATCTGTGAAGATGTAAGCAGGATGCTGCAGGAGTTTCTGACAGCAGACAGATCATAATATAGGATCAGGACACCGGGCGGGAAGGCATGATACCGCCTGGGTGGTCCGCCGGAGGCGGAGAATCCTGCTTTGGCAGGATTCTTTTTTCTTTATTAAAATCTTAATTAATATCCCAGATCTTCGTTGACCAGAAAAACCTGGATCCTGCCCGGATGTCCGCTGCGGCGGGTGATTACCGTATGGCTGCAGATACAGTCAGGGGAGAAGCAGTCCCCGCAGCGGCCGTTTGCTTCGCAGGGTGTCTGCTTGTGCAGGCGCTTTACATTGGCAGGTGCGGCGATATTGCGGACACGGCCCACAGCATCTTCCAGAGTGACAGAAATTTTGTTGCGGCCTACGACCAGACAGACATGGGAAGGCCCCTGTACCAGACAGGCAATCCGATTGCCATTCCCGTCAATATTGACGAGTTCCCCGTCCAGAGTGATGGCATTGGTACTCATAAAATAATAATCGGCCATTACGGTTTTACTGTACAGTACTCTGGCCTCCTGGGGCGTTTTGGCTTCGGCCCGGTCGATCAGCGAATAATTTCCTGCTTTCAGCAGATCCATCACGCCGCTTTCCACGACGGACATACTGCCGCCCCAGGAGATCAGAGCATTTTCCGGCAGCATTTCTTTCAGATATGTGCAGAGAGCGGCACTGTTATCAAAATACTGTGCTTCCATGCCGCGCTTATTCAGATTCTGGATCAGTCCGTGTGACAATGCCAGAAAGGCTTCTTCCTTAGGTGTCATAAAGTACCTCCTTTGTACTATGTGTATGAGTAACGTGATTGGTTATGCATGTATTTTAGCACAAAGAGGCAAACGGTACAAATGGAATGCGGCAGGAGCAGATCAGTCTGGTTCGGAAATCTGAGTGACTCCCACATAAACTTCCGAAATTTCATACCATGTGGCATAGTCTACGACCCCGGTTTGAGGCAGGTTGAAAATTCCCTGGAAAATCCGCACGGCATCAGCAGTCTGCTGCCCGTAGATTCCGTCTGCGGCGATCACCGGAATGGCAGGATAATTTTTGGCAATCCGGTTAAGCTGCTCCTGCATCTGCTCCACCTTCTGGCCGGAAGAGCCGATGGTGAGATTGTAGCCGGGCCATGAGGGTGATTTACAGACACAACAAATTGATACAGAAACAAACTATATTCATGATGCTTCTGCCGATACCTGTTCTCAGGTATTTTTTTATGTGGAAATCAGGAAAAACAGCACTCTATGAGAAAATTAAAGTTGATGGTGATCCAGAATTTAATAGCGGCCCATCCAACCAGCGCGGAGGTGGATTTTATCGTATGGCTTTCCAGATACCAGAATGACGCAGGTATGGTCAGAGGAGTCTACTACAAATCTGTCTGTAAAGACCTGCAGATAGCGCCTCAGAGCTTCTACAACGTGATCAGAAGCCTGGAAGAAAAAGAAATCATAAAGGTAAGCAAGGACAATACTTACTTTGGCGACTGGGATATCGAGATCATGGGGAATGATTTTTCAA
>CANDNA010000047.1 GCA_947385955.1 uncultured Clostridia bacterium | reverse complement strand
ACTAAAAAATCCTTGAAAAATAAGGAAAAAAGACTTGACTAAATAGGGAGGATATGCAATGAAAAAAAAGGAACTTATCAGAAGGTTTGTCACGAATATTTTATATGCTGGCTTGGAGCAGGGAGATGTGGGATTTCTTAAAAAAAATTACAATGAACTGAAACTGTATGACAAGATAAGGATATCAGAAATGCGGATAAAATGGAATAAAGTAAGCTCCAAGGCAGCCAATGCAGTGTATGAGGACATCATCGGCATTATAGTGGAGGAGATCTGTCAGAAAGGAAACAGGGAACTTTTGGATGACCTGATGGAGTACTATCTGAAAAGATTTCCTGATATACAGAAAAGCACTGAGGATTTTGGGGATGATATTGAAGGCCAGCTGGAATATCAGCTGGGTATATATCCCTCTGTACAGGGAAAGGATGGGAACGATGGAGGACATCGTATTAGTGTCAATAATGAAAATTCCCCGGAGAGTGTCAGTGATTATACTGATTTCCAGAAAAGTAACCTTGTACTGCTGTATGCCATTACAGCCTGTAAGGAGAATGGCACGGAAGCATATACCTATATTAAAAAGTTTCAGGAACAAATGCGCGGGAATTATAAGGATAAAAGATTTCTGTTTTATGACAGACAGCGGAAGATTGTGGACCGGATACAATGGGTAAAAAACAAAAAAGGGAATAGTTATTTTGATTCCAGAAGCCAATTATTCACTAAGGATATGAAAAGAAGATTTTCAGAGATGTTTAAAATAGAACCAGAGAAAGTGGAGGAATGGATTTTGGATACCATCTTATGTATGGGTGGGGAGTTACAGGAACATGATAATACTCTGTACAATTTGAATCCAATGGGGATTTGGGAGATGATGGGCAGTATATGTAAAAAGTTCCATATGAATTCATTGGAATTCTCGGATAGTGCTAACAGACAGACATATATTGGTACAATCAAGGAGCTCTTTGAGGAATGGTGCAGAAACGAGATGGGGAACTCTGGATTTGAGTATTATAATGGCCTCGAAACAGGACCTTGTGAGATGAATAAGGCTAATTTAGTAAGATGCGGAACAGAAGTGGCGGCATCATTCCTGTTCCAGTGTTATGCGGAGAGCCAGCAGGGAATCTGGGATGAATATTATAAGAACTTTTCATTTGATAATAATGCAGAGGTCATGGAAGAACTGTATGAAAAATGTTCCCGCCTCAATGATGAAAACATCCAGTATAGAAATAAACTCCAAAGCTACGAGGAAGCTGATTCGCTGAGAAAGAAGCAGCAGAATAAAAAGACAAAAGAGTCGGACAGGCAGTATATGGAAAAGATTGCCCTTCTGGAGAAGCAGATCAGAGAACAGGCAATGCTTCAGGAGAATATGAACGAGTACATAAGACTTGTCGAGGGGGATAGAGGAAAAAAGATAAAAGTGGATGAGACAGATTACTCAAAAATCTATGGACATAAGATTGTTTTTGTCGGGGGAGTACCGGAGGCAGAATCCAGACTGAAGGCTGTATTCAGTAAATCAGAATTTATAAATGATGAAAATGTACCTATTCCGAAAAAAACAGACCTTATTGTCCTGCTGGCCGGTAATGGAAACCGTTCTCTTTATTACAAATGCCTTGAGACTGCAAGAAAACTGCATATTAAAGTAATCTATTGTGCGGCGGATGATGTAAAAACTGCTGCGGCAATGGTGTCTGACAGTCTGTGACAGTATTGCCGGTATTGGGCGGCTGTACAGACCGCCCCAGACATACATAGAAAGAAGGAGGGATTTAGAAATGGAAAAGGAAAAATTATCAATCAATACCCTGTTTGCCGGTATCGGAATGCAGGAAATCGGGATAAAGCAGTCAGGCTGTTATGAACTGGAAGTAGCATCGACTTCTGAAATTGAAAAGGATGCGGTCATCGCATATGCTGCGATCCATAACGGGCTGACCAATGAAATGATCGACAGTTATGCTGACTATCCAAGCAGGGAGGAGATGGAGGGGGAACTGCGGGAGAAAAATATCGGGCGGCATGATAAAAATGTCAAAGACCCTTTCCACTGGATGAAGAAGGCGGAGGAACGGGAAGTGCAGAAATGCTGGCTTGCGTGCCGGCTGAACAAAAATCTTGGTGATATCAGCCGGATCAGTGAGCTTCCCTATGCCGATATGTGGACGGTATCATTCCCCTGTCAGGATATTTCAACCGCTGGCAAAATGAAAGGATTCAGAAAGGGGTCAGGGACTAGGAGCTCGCTTATCTGGGAGCAGATAAGGCTCCTCAGGACAGCGGCAGAAAGCGGTAAGGCACCAAAATATATCCTGCTGGAAAATGTGAGCAATCTTTTGACTAAATTTAGAGATGGCTGGGAGGTCATAAAGGAAGAACTGTCTTCGCTGGGGTACAATTCCTACAGCCAGATTCTGGATGCAAAAGACTGCGGTATCCCGCAGAGCAGGAAGAGGACGTTTGTCATGTGCATCAGGAAGGACATTGATAAAGGAACCTTTGGGTTTCCGCAGCCGGTACCGCTGGAGGACAGCCTTGAGGATATCTTGGAAGATGAAGTGGATGAGAAATATTATCTGAAAGACGAAGGAATGGACAGGCTGTTTGATGAACTTGTAGATAAAGGGATACTGCCAGATCCGGAAAGCGGGGATTCCATTGCCGCAATAAGGGATGGAAAATGGCAGAGGGAAAAGACCGGGACTGGGGACAACGGGCTTATGGAAGCTGAAGCTGTGGCAGGGGAAGGTTTAATTGTAAGAGGTTGCAGGAAGTTTATTGCGAAACATGGATATTTCCCGGCGATATTTGTAGCCAAGGATCAGGCTGACGTTAAGAACCATGTGGCAAGATGCCTCCTGACACGCTGCGGTTCCCTGACAAACGCTAATTCGATGGCAGTGCTGGGGGTGGTGAAAGTGAAAGATGAGAAGGAAAATAACTCCTATGTGGACGGAGGCAGCGATACTGTACATAATAGGGAAGCGGCTGGACACAACAGCCAGAAAGGAGGAGATGGAATGGATGGGATAACATGCCTGAAAGACGGTGAATATGAGGAGATACTGCCGGGGACGGTAAAAAAAGCAGGACTTACGATAGAGGAGGCTGCCAGCGGGATATATGCGGCATTACAGCAGACCAAGAAGTCGTTCATTGAGATCGCAGTGCTGTTAAAGTACATAAAAGAAAGAAAACTTTTTTTGAAGGACCGGACAGGGGAGTATGGCAGCATATACCAGTGGGCAAAAGCCAAGTTCCGTTTCTCGAAGTCAACAGTAAGCCGCTACCTGCAGATCAGCGAACAGTTCCCGATAAATGAAGAAACGATGGAGTTTGAAGGAAAATACAAAGAATTCGGCCTTTCACAGATAATCGAGATCCTGCCAATGAAGCAGGAACAGAGGGAAAAGATCATGGCAGGAATGACCATCCAGCAGATCAGGGAGATACGGAACGGGGGCAGCGGGAAGCCCAAAAGTGGCCGGGAATGCATTGCGGAACAGGCAGCCCGGAAAGCATATGCCACATCGCCTGCTTCTGGAGCAGAGGAGATCCAGCCTGCTGAAGATGCACTACAGACATATATGCCGGAATTTTCGGGTGACGAAGACAGGAGGGAATGGCTGATGAACCCTGAAGCGTGGGGGCCAATGTGGTACAGGGATGAAAACATAGGCGCCCAATACTATAAATTCGATTTTGTGAACGGGTGCAGACTTGTAGCGGTGAAGTACAGATATTCGGCTCCGCTTTGTGCCCTTGATCAACTGGAGGGGTCCCAGAATGAGAAAGAGGCTGATGGGACTTTTTGCGGGGAACCATGTTTCCATCTGATATATTCTGCGGAATACCTGAAAAAGAGCGGCAGGGACAAGGAGGGACTGGACAGATATTACACAGGGAAGACGGTTCCAGTAGATGAACTGGAAGAATTCCTGAAGGAAGCTGAGGAGGGAGAAAAGGCAGCATGGCTGGAATGCGGAGGAGGCAGGGATCTTATTCCGGGGCAGATGTATCTGGCCTTATAGCTGCCCGTCTGACAGGGAATTCATTTGTTTATGTCATACCGCCAGCAGAGTCTGGAAATATAGATACCCGGAAAAGATTCTGAGATATAAGAAACATTAGAACGTACATTGACATTCATCCCGGTCTGTGCAGTGGACATATCCAAGAGAAGATGACGGACAGAGACAGGTCTGTCAGGATGCCGCCCCATGAAGGGGACAGAACCACGGGAAGAAATAATGTCAGCAAACAAGGAACGCATGTTTCGGAAAGGAGTATTTATTATGATTAATGAAAGTATAAGAAAAAAATATTTTGTTGGACAATGGTCACCGTATAGATATTCGAGTTGGAATAAGAGGACGATATGCTCTAGGGTTCAAGACTTGATGGAGGAAGAAGGAGTATCGCTAAGATGCAGCATGGCAGAACTGAGGAGATTACCGGAAAAAGTATTAAAAGAGCAGTGTCTGATTGCTCCCGGACATGATCCGGAAAAACCCTATCGTGATTCAGAATTATGTTATTTGAATGTTGCTAATATAGAAAAACTAACAAATGACAATATAGAAGAACTGATTTCCGATTATAAAAAGCGTCCCCCTGAATCAGAAAATCCCAGTCAGGAAATCTGGGAATGCTCTTTCCTTATCTGGAGCGGTTCAGGAAAGCACCTAAAATCTAAAAAGGTTTGTGAAACAGGAACAATTGTTAATGGCACTTGGTTTATCCGACCGGATGGGAGCAGAAAGCGGGTAAGTGCCAGCGGATTTCAAAAGATCAGGAGGTTGGTTGAAGAAGGGAATGGCCTTATTCCGGAAAAGAAGTATAGTGACTTCCCGACAATCAATATTAGAGGAGACATAAATGGAACTCTCATTTTAGCTGGTGGAAGTGGAAGTAAAGATGATTTTTTCCTCGAAAAAGTGGAAAGTGAACGCGAAGCATATGTGGTTGAAGGATATGATGTGGAACCAAGTAAGGCAGCTAATATTGTTGCAGAGTATCAGCACTGGATAAAAATATATGGCGGTGAAGGCCTGTTAAGGGAATTCAAAGCAGACAGGATACTCATATGGAGTGGAACGGCACTCGTTATCCAGCTCATAAATGAGACAGTCAATACAAAGCTGTATAAAAATGTTGATATCTGCGATTTGGAAAGCATTCTGGAAAAAGGGATACTTAGTCTTAATGAATGCGGCAACGATAACTGGGAAAGTAATAAAAGGGGAGACAACCCAACAGACCGGGTCTATCTGTTTAAGCCAAATAAAGGTAAAGATAATGCATATCCTAGGTATGGGGTCGCTTTGGTTGAGACTGATATTAAAGATGTACAAAAAAATGAATTTGCCAAGTACGATGTACATAAAGATGACTACATTGAATATACAGCAGCGAAGGTGGAACCCGGACAGATCACACGAATCCTGATACCTAAAATCTTTGAAAGAAGGATTCATCTTCCGGCGTCTGTTGAGAAAAAAGTTGAATGGTGTGGGATAACCGCAGATATATATGATAGTCATAAAGATGAGTTCAAGCCGGCCAGTGATGAAATTTTAAATAGGTTTGTTATAACTGCAGAGATTGAAAAAAGCAGTTGCCCCAATTTTTTCCGCGGATGGACTGACAATCGTATGATTGACCTGTGGAATATAAATTACATATTCTAGCAGGAACTGTTTCAGTGAAAGGCTGTGGTTCATGTCTTGTTGGGGTTAGTTCCGGAACCAGATATATTCTGTGGAAATCCCGCTGAAAAAAGCAGAGGCGGGAATCTTATTCCGGGGCAGATATATCTGGTTTTACAGCTGACCGTTTGGCATATATATGATAGACGGGCTGCCGGGAGCCTGAATCCCGGCAAATAAAAAATGAGGAGGAAATGGAGATGAATAAATATAATGAAGTAATGAAAAAAGTCCAAAATAAAGAACCGATCAAAGCTGTACATTATGTAAAACTGGAACATGATTCGGATAAATGCAGAGCCAGAATCATGAAGGGTAATGGTACAAAGCTGTGCAGGGATTTTTTGAAAGAAAATCAGAATATTTCATTGGTGGAAGCGCCCTACATTGACTGTGAGTTTTCCACACGGAATTTGGGCAACCGTGTTGGTTTTGCCAATCTGTATATGAGGCTGGGCTGTGGTGACATAGATGTAATATTGGTAGATGATATCCATGAAATTTGCAGTAGTTTTGCGGATACATTAACTACAGTGCAGATGTATGATAATCTTGGAGCCATTATATATGATATTAAGGGGGAGCAGTATATACAAGGAATCCAACTGGGAGTCGGTGATGAAATTATTGATGAAACGAAATATTATAGGTGTGTTGCAGATAAATGGAAAATAGAGCCATCGAAAACAACAGAATAAAAAGACGAATTTCAGGCCTTTGCAGGAATAAATGCTGCGGAGGTCTCGTCTTTTCCCTTATTTTTCCATTATCGCAATAGACAATGTATTTTAGTGGGAGCTTGTGGGCGTAGAGAACATGATGGAATATCCGGGTTTTTATAAAAGCGATAGATGTGTATCCCAAAGTGGAGAGCAGGAAGAAAGCGGAAAAATATTAAATTCTAAATGGTTCTAGGATACACCACTTTACAACTTTTTAAAAGAAATGCCGCATGAGACACTTTAAGTGTA
>CANDNA010000046.1 GCA_947385955.1 uncultured Clostridia bacterium | reverse complement strand
GAATATTGGAACGGGACGCCGCCGGAAAGCGCTGAGGAGCCGTATGGGATTGCACTTTTAGAGTCGAAGTTGTCTGAACTTGAAATGCAGGGGAAACAGAATACATTTGCGTACGCAAAACTGTCCGGTTCTTTAAAAAGGCTGACTGCACTTGGTGAACCGGAATTTGCAAATATCCTGCTGTGGGAGAATCTGTTTATGAACTGGGGCGAACATATGATGCAGTTTCTGCTCTTTATCCCGCTGACGTTTATCATTGCCCCGGTATTTGCCGTGGAACGGTCAACAGGTATGGATCACCTGATTTTAAGTTCCAGAAGCGGCAGACGGAAAATTGTCACAGCAAAGCTGCTCAGTATATTGGCTGCATCTGTTACTGTGACGCTTATTTATATAGCAGCTACCTTTATTTTTGGTTTTCTTCCACATGCCAGCCTGCATGGCTGGAATGCTGCAATACAATCCATTCCAACGTATGCAAGATCCATGTTTGGATTTCAGACATGGCAGCTTGCTGTAGTCGGGGCAGTATGGCTTATTTTCACAGGAGCAGTTTACAGCCTTATCATTGGTTTTATTTCATCACGAATGAAAAGCCAGATGGGCACGGCGGGGGTAAGCCTTGCCATCCTGTTTGTTAACGTAGGCCTGGCGGCAATGGGTGATGCTGTCACACAGAGGTTCCAGCCTCTGATTGACTTTGGACTGGCGAATGTCACACTGATAAAAGAAGTGTTTGGGGGATTTAAAATGTTTCATGTGTTCGGTATGTGTGTCAGCTATCCGGTTATGGCGGTTTTCGTTTTGGGCTTGACCGCCGCCCTTGCCGGTTTTGGAATTTACCGTGGGCAAAAAAACAGGACTGTGGCATAGAAGGGAAAAAGAAAACGATTTGGAAAAGAGAAGGCTATGAAATATAAAAAGGAACAGAATACAGAGAATACCGCACATATAAGGGTGCAATGTCCTGCCTGTATTGCGCCCCGGCATTGTCCCGAATTCGGTATCACGATTCTTGTCAGGAAAGGTTTTCACCTCTCCGGCGTTTGTAGAAAAATTTTCTGAATTTTCAGAGTCCGGAGCAGATAAAAAACCAGTTGACAAGAAGAAATGGGTATACTATAATGTAGCATGCGTTACGGAAAGCCATACTATGTTTTGACCGGTAAAGCGGTCGATATCGGGGTGTGGCTCAGCTTGGCTAGAGCGCCTGGTTTGGGACCAGGAGGCCGCAGGTTCGAATCCTGTCACCCCGATTGTAAAAATAAGGCTGTAAACAAAGGATTTCTTCCATGAAATCAAGTGTTTACAGCCTTTTCAGTTCTTTGTTTTTCCGCTTTTTTCATTATGGAGTGTCTGTACCTTCGATTGACAAGGACACACACGTCTCAAAGTGGGACATCGGGAGGAGGTGTTCACATGAAGTTTGTCATATCTTTTTACCTTTTCTTTTGGGTTTTCCCATTATTTATCCTTCGTCTGTGCCGGAAATACCGGAAGCCGATATACATAAAATGGAAGGCTGGGAAATAAACCATGTAATGAGATCTGTGTATTATTGGGGATTGCTATAAAAAAACAATGCGGACAGAAGAAAAAGGACACTTTTTCACTTGACAGGAAAGTTCCTGCTGCTGTAAAGCATGAAAGTAAATGGCGTTCCTGTGAAATAAAACCCTTCCGGCAGATTGCACTGCCGCGGGATCATTCATGCTGCATGATTTTGAAATGTTTATTTGCCCCATTTGCCTTTACGTGCTGTTAAGCAGACTTTAACAGAATCGTAATCGGCTGAATTGGCAGGGATCTGGCCGGAAATAGACGTGCCCGGCTTTAACTCAAGATCCTCATCCACAAGATAGCAGGTACTATGATAAACGACTTCCCCATTTTGAAAGAAAACGGCGGTTGCCTGCACAAACTCCGCGGCCTCCTCACCTGAATTTGCCGCGGTTATCGTTATCTGATTTCCCGGCTCGGAAGTCTGAACCGCAATATTCTGCAAAACAGGGGTGTAAAAGTTTTCTTCCTTTACCTGTATCGCAGTGTCAAAGGAAGAGACAGAGGATACACCGCGGAAATAAGTTTTTGCAAAAATCGTACAGCCGGACGGGATATCCTCTTCCGTAGTCCTTGCTGCTCCGATGAGCGTCCCGGCAGAGTTTTTGGCGGCATCCTGGATTGTGATACGGACCGTGAAGGGCGACAGGTTGGTGATTTCAAAAAAATGACAGGTTCCCAGGATCCCTTCATATAAATAATCGTTTATGACAGTGGAATCGGGTATGGAATCCGGGGTGTATACTATGTTGGAAACACTGTGTACCGGAATGTATACGCCGTCGGCCCCTGCTGCTTTGCCATCCGGCGTGACCATGCTTCTCGGTATGCATCCGTCAGGCTCCTGCTGCCATTCCGCCGCATGGACTGTGAACGGCGCACATAACAATACTGCCACAGCAAATGCTAAAAGGTTCTTTTTCATTGTAATTTCCTCCCCCTTTAACGGCCCGTTTCAAAACACGGCGCCCGGTCATAAAAGCAATACGATCCTATATATTGTAGCATACTCATATTGGACTGTCCACGGAAACGGCGTATGGCGGCAGATGCTTAAGAGATGAAAAAGCCTTTGCCTGCAAGGGATAGAAGAGATACAAAATCGTGACAGGCGGCTGTCAAAAATCTTCCCGTCTGTTGAAAAATCCCATATCTCATGATATGGTGGAAAAAAGCAGAAAGGCGGTGTTTTTTTGTCATATACCTTCGATGAAATCATGGCATACCATCCCGATAATATAAATGTATATCAGGAAATCAGGAAGTATCTTCCCAGGCTGATTCCCTTTGTGGGAGCCGGCCTGACACAGTTTGCCTATTGTTCCTGGCCCGGCACCCTGAAAGAGCTTTCCGGTAAACTGACAGACAAAAGGAACCAAAAGAAAGTGAAGGATTTGATTAAGGGGAATCAATACCTGGATGCGGCTCAGTTACTGGAAGCGTTCCGTACACCGACAAATCTTGCCCGTGATCTTGCCATACTTTTTTCCGCAGATAAGCTGGAAGAGAACCGGGAGAAATTACAAAAACAGGCGATTTCATTGCTCCCCTGTTTGTTTTCCGATCTGGTACTGACCACAAATTTTGACGAAACGCTGGAAACCGTGTACAGGGAAAGCGGCAGGCCCTTTCACAGGGTGCTCCTTCCGGGCCATCCGGGACTGCTCCGTCAGTTTATCCGTCAGGGAGGCTCCCGCGGCCTGTTTAAGCTGCATGGCAGCCTGACCGGCGACCTGATTGAGTATGATAAAATTGTCTTTACACAGCGCCAGTACGACGAACACTATGGAGAAAACAGTTCGCTGACAAAGGAATTAAAGGAATGCTTTGAAAACCGGATGCTGTTTTTTCTGGGATGCAGCCTGGAAAATGACCGGACAATGGAGGTTTTGCAGGAAGTGCGCCGGCCCGGTGACAGTTATTATACAGTGATCAACTGTAAAAAATCAGAGCGGGATCAAAAGATCGGACAACTGGGCGTTAGAGGGATCCGGGCGATTGTATATGAGGGAAATCGTCATGAGGCAGTCCGGGTGATACTGGAGCATCTTCTGGAAGAAACGGATCCGGATGCTTATCAGGCGCTGCCCTGCCATATCGGGGCGTTGAAATCCGCTGATCTGTCGGAACGGTTTTCCTATAAAGCCGAAATCGTACCGTTTACAGGCCGTGAACATGAAATGGAGGAACTGAACGCGTTTCTAAAGGATAGCTCGACTTCCTTTCGCTGGTGGGCGGTGATCGGGCCGGGCGGCAGTGGGAAAAGCCGGCTGGCATATGAGTTCCAAAAACAACTGCCCCCGGACTGGGCTGTTCATTATCTGGAGCCGGGAGATTATGGAAAACTGTCTGATCTGACGGAGCGCCTTACCCGGAAAACCCTGCTGATTGCCGATTATGTACAGGAAAATGCAAAGGCGCTTGGAAAATGGATGGAGCAGTTACAGGATACAAAACGCAGCCTGCCTGTGCGAGTGTTACTGGTAGAGCGGGACTCCGGCACAGGGCAGGAGGATTTTGCATGGACAAGACAGCTCTATGCGGATGTTTACCATGAGCACAAATTACGAAATGCCTGCTACCGGGAAGCGTTTCTGACATTACAGCCATTGCCGGACGATGACCTGCTGGCCATTATCGGAGAGTACGGCGCTGCCCTGAAACGGAATCGGCAGTGCGGAGACAGCGCATTGCCTGATACAGTCAGACAGTCATTGCTTGGGAAACTGAAATCCGTAGACCCTGGCCTGTGCCGCCCGCTGTATGGTATGTTTTTAACCGATGCCTGTGTAAATGGGAGCGATCCGCAAAAGTGGAGCCGTAACGATATTCTGGACTATGTTACCAGACGGGAACAGAAACGACTACAATTTCAGTTACAGCAGATTTTGGGAAAGGAGGACGAAAAACTGTATGAGACCTGCCTGCATTTACAAAGTATGGCCACCGTGCTTCAGGATGCACCTGCGGAAGAACTGCAAAGGCTCTGCCCCGGGCAGTGGGAGATCCTTGCGAAAAAAGCAGACTGCTTTGCGTCCCCGCTGAGTATGCTGGAACGGGCCGGGCTTATGACAAAGGGAAAATTTTCTGCATTACGGCCCGATTTGATCGGCGAATATTTTGTATTTACCTGGCTGCTCCGACATCAGGAGGAAGCACAGCCATTTTTGGAAGCCGCCTGGAAAAAGCCCGGAGCCGCATTTGTGTTCTTTGATCGTATGTTTCGTGATTATCACTACTTATTGAATGAGAATGGAAAGCACTGGGAGTTGCTACTGCCGGGAGGGATTTTTTTAGATGAGGATACCGCTGTTCCTTATGCGATGCTTTTGGCAAATGCTACTTATTATTGTAAGATTGTCGGGGAGATTGAACGTCAGGTGAAGCTGCTGAGCGAAATTTCTTTTAGATATCCTGAAGATATAGCGATTACGGTTATATTAGCAAAAAGTCTGGTCAATTTAAGTAGTGAGCAGGATGAAGCGGGAGCAAGAGAAACACTGGAACGCCTGGAGAAATTGACAGAGGAGCATCCAGATGAGGTAGAAATGGCGGTTATGTTAGCTCAAGGACTGTTCAATTTAAGCAATGAGCAGGATGAAAAAGGAGCAGGAGAAACGCTGGAACGCCTGGAGAAATTGACAGAGGAGCATCCGGATGAAATAGAAATAGCGGTTATATTAGCAAAAGGCTTGTTCAATTTAAGTAATAAGCAGGATGAAAAAGGGGCGAGGGAAACACTGAAACGTCTGGAGAAATTGACGGAGAGGTATCCGGATGAAATAGAAATAGCGGTTAGATTAGCAAAAGGACTGTTCAATTTAAGCAATGAGCAGGATGAAAAAGGAGCAGGAGAAACACTGGAACGCCTGGAGAAATTGACAGAGAGGTATCCGGACGAGATAGAAATAACGGTTATATTAGCAAAAGGACTGGTCAATTTAAGTAATAAGCAGGAAGAAACAGGAGCGAAGGAAACGCTGGAACGTCTGGAGAAATTGACAGAGAGGTATCCGGATGAGATAGAAATAAAGATAGAATTAACAAAAGGACTGGTCAATCTAAGCAGTAAGCAGGAAGAAACAGGAGCGAAGGAAACACTGGAACGCCTGGAGAAATTGACAGAGGAGCATCCGGATGAGATAGAAATAAAGATAGAATTAGCAAAAGGACTGTTCAATTTAAGCAATGAGCAGGATGAAAAAGGAGCAGAAGAAACACTGGAACGTCTGGAGAAATTGACGGAGAGGTATCCGGATGAAATAGAAATAGCGGTTATATTAGCAAAAGGACTGTTCAATTTAAGTGTAGATCAGGATGAAAAAGGAGCGAAGGAAATGCTGGAACGTCTGGAACACCTGGCAGCAGGATATCCGGATGAACCAGAAATAGCAGTTGTATTAGCCAAAGGTTTGATTAATTTTGGATTTGCTCACGGTGAAGCAGGAGCAAAGGAGGTTTTCGAGTGTCTGGGGCGATTGAATATGAAACATCCGAAAATATTTGAAAATGTAAATAAATTTATCCAGAGATTTTTGAATAGTCTGGATACAGATTAGGAAGGGGCAGGGGGACAGGGACGCCAGATGGCCGGGAGTATTTATCAGTCAGATATGCCGAGGCATTTCAACCAATGATATAGGTGGGTACGAAAGCGGAGAAACGATACACAGGCGGCAGTTTCATCGGACTTTTTACCGGAATCACAGGAAGCATGGTAATATATCATACATATATACAAAATATTCGTCATCCACGCGCACATTATTCTGCATGGAAAATGACTTACCACTGCCGGTTCCGGCTCAATATAAAAAATGCCCCTTCCCCCCCAAATGCATTTCACGCAGAAAAGAAAAGCAATACCCCAAAGGGATAACATATAGAAAGGAATCTATCAGATATGGGAATTGACAGGCTGAAAGAAACAATAGAAGAGCAGCACAGGGTATATGAGGCCCTGAAAGAGGGGGATCACAGTAGGGTCTGTTATCAGGCGTTCCGGGATGGGAAGTGGGGCACGATGGATGCCAATGCTGTGAACCGGCGGCGGCTTTCGTATTATCTTTTATACTGGAAAACGGGTGACGAAGATACAATTGTCTTTCTTTTTGAGGAAGAGCTGAAAGACAGGGAGACCAATTCCTTTCAGGGGATAGGGAGTACGCTGCGGGTCCTGACGCAGTTGATGAGAAGGTACAACGGGGAAAATCAGTATGGCTGGCTGTTGGAGCGGGCAAAGAATGCGAATTTTGACTGTGCCTGCGGCTATGACCCGGAAGAAGAGGTGGATGATGATTTCGAAAGTAACACGCTCCTGGACTGTATTTATTTGTGTCAGGAACTGGAGTACAGAGAGGTAATGGGAAAACTGGTGGATGAGTGGAAGGAGAGTATTACGAAATGGAGTGCGTATGACCGTAGTACACTGATCCGGTTCCACAGCTATCTTGGCAGGGAGCCGGAAAACGAAGCGCTTTATCAGGAACAACTGGCAGAAACCATATCAGCGGATTCGAAAGGGGCAAGGGAGGTCGTTGCCGGGTATGCGGATTTGATTCAATATTATGTACGTCAGGATAATTATGAGAAAGCATACCATTACTGTAAGACAGTGACAGAAATGGCGGAACTGGAACAGGTGAAAAGGATACGTCTGTTTGGAAGTATTTTAGAGGCCTGTTTTGAAATCACGGCTCATATGGCCAGAACCGCAGGGGATCTGTGGGTCTGGGCCAGGGCAGGGATGCAGGAGATGCTTCCCACAGCCAGGTATGGGAATCTGTATCAAAAGGGGATTGCTGCGGCAAAGGCCATGAATGATCCCTGTGTGCCTGAATGGGAACAGGAATATGCAGATTGGCTGGAGCGGATAAAGTGTGTACGGAGGTAATGGGGAGGGCAGGACAGAAAATGGCCGGGCCTGTAAAATGGGCAGGAAGCTGTTATACTCGCTGACACGGCAGTCGTTCAGGGAACGATGCGGATGCGGTTTTTTTGTTTCATACAACATCCGGAATCTATTGAAAATGCTTTCCGGACATGATAGAATCTTATCACAGACAGGATAAAAATCCTTACGCACATCTTAAAATCACATCTGATCGTTTCCGGAAAATTCCCTTCGAAAAATTCATTTCATACATCGCACAGAGAAGCCTGAATGCGGGCTGTTACGTGCTTGTAGCTGAAAATTGTGTAAAAAGGAGCGGTGTAATGGAATCTGATATATTACATGTAATTACAAAATATATGACGGCTGAGAGACTGGATCATTTTATTCTGGGGGATGCCCAGTACCGAAGCGGCCAGGAAAAAATAGGACAGTTGGAACGGGAGCTGTCCCGGATGGGCCTGCCGAAAGAAGTACGGCTGGCAATGGACAGGCTGCTGAGCGCCAACAATGAGAACAATGCCCGCTACAGTGAATTGGCATATATGCAGGGATTTAAAGACTGTGCGGCGTTGCTGCAGGTGATTCATTTGATCTGATTTGTAGAAAGAAGAAAAAACAAGAAAAAGAGAAAATCTGATTGACAAGGGTACATTGTTATGATAATATAAAATCCGTGCTGGACAAGTTTGGTAATTGACAGCAATCCGTGTTCGTAGCTCAGCTGGATAGAGCAACGGCCTTCTAAGCCGTGGGTCGGGGGTTCGAATCCCTTCGAGCACGTTTCGGGTAAGAACTTGCCCAATATGGTGGGTATAGCGCAGTTGGTTAGCGCGCCAGATTGTGGCTCTGGAGGCC
>CANDNA010000045.1 GCA_947385955.1 uncultured Clostridia bacterium | reverse complement strand
CACAGACGCAGCGCGTGGGAGCCTGCTCACAGAGCGCTCTGTCTGTGGAAATTTTTACAGTCCTATCTTACAATCCCCAACATGGAGGCAGACTTATGAACACATTTTTCATTGATAACATAGAAATCGGCGGTAGCCTTCCCCTGGTCATCCCGGAGATCGGCATCAACCACAACGGCAGTCTGGAAGTGGCAAAGGAAATGGTCCTTTCCGCTCACAGGGCCGGCGCCCGTCTCATCAAACACCAGACGCATGTAGTGGCTGACGAAATGAGCGCCGCTGCCAAAAAGGTCATTCCCGGCAACGCGGACATCTCTATCTATGAAGTGATGGCCAACAGCGCACTGTCCGAAGAAGAAGAGCGGGAACTGAAGGACTATACCGAATCTCTGGGCATGGTCTTTTTAAGCACCCCCTTTTCCAGAGCAGCCGCTGACAGACTGGAGTCCTTTGGTGTAAAAGCCTATAAGATCGGCTCCGGTGAGTTGAACAATTATCCGCTGATCGACCACATCGCCCGCTTTGGCAAACCCATGATCGTATCCACAGGCATGAACGACATCCCGGCCATTGCCCGCGCAGTGGATATTCTGGAAAAACACGGGATACACTACGCATTGCTGCATACCACCAACCTGTATCCCACGGCCCCGGCTCAGATCCGCCTGGGAGCCATGCAGGCACTGATGAAGGAATTTCCCCATGTTCCTGTGGGGCTTTCCGATCATTCTCTGAATAACAATGCCTGCATCAGCGCCATCGCATTGGGTGCAAAGGTGGTGGAACGTCATTACACAGACAAAATGGATCGGACAGGCCCCGACATCGTCTGCTCTATGGACGAGCAGGTTTTGGGCGATCTGCTGCAGGCAGCCCGCGAAGTGCCGCTGATGCTGGGCGGTGAAAAAACGGCCCTGCCGGAAGAACAGGTTACCATTGATTTTGCCTTCGCCACAGTGGTTTCCATCCGTCCCATTGCCAAAGGCGAAGTTCTTACCCGCGACAATATCTGGGTCAAACGCCCGGGGACCGGCCCCATCCGGGCAGAGCACTATGAAGAGCTGCTGGGCAGAAAAGCTGACAGGGATATTCCATGTGATACTCATATAGACTGGGATATGATCGGAGAATAGCATGAAAAGTATTGTATTTATTACCGGCACAAGAGCCGATTACGGCAAGCTCAAGCCATTGATGCAGGCCGTGGAACAGTCAGAACGTTTCACTCTTTATATCTATATTTCCGGTATGCACCTGCTGGAAAAATATGGCGGTACTTATCACGAGGTGATCAAAGACGGCTACAACCATGTGCAGGTGGCCTTTGGCCAGCATTTTTCGGACAGTATGAGCTATAATACAGGCAATGTGATCTGCGATCTGACCGGTTATGTAAACAGTATCCAGCCGGATCTGATCGTGGTGCACGGCGACCGTATCGACGCTCTGGCCGGCGCCATTGTAGGCGCCCTGAATAACATCCGGGTGGCTCATATCGAAGGCGGCGAAGTATCCGGTACCATCGACGAATCTATCCGGCATGCCATTTCCAAATTTGCGCATTTTCATTTTGTTTCCAATGAGGATGCCCGGACCCGGCTGATCCAGCTCGGCGAAGCACAGGAAAACATCCATGTCATCGGTTCTCCCGACATTGACATTATGCTCTCTCCTGACCTGCCTTCCCTGGAACAGTCCAAAAAACGGTATGATATTCCCTTCGGACAGTATGGCATCCTGATGTACCATCCGGTCACAACTGAATTTCCGGTGATCCGCGATTATATCCGGGAGTTGGTAGACGCGGTCATTGCTTCCGGCAGACACTATATTGTCATCTATCCCAACAATGACCTGGGAACGGAAATCATTCTGAGCGAATACCACCGTCTGGAAAAAAATCCCAACTTCCGGATTTTTCCTTCTATCCGTTTTGAATACTTTCTGACCTTTCTGCGCCATGCACAGTTTATGATCGGCAATTCCAGCGCCGGAATCCGGGAAACCTGTGTTTACGGCGTACCCAGCATCGACATCGGGAACCGGCAGTCCGGCCGGTATCTGCCAGACAAAGTCCGGAATATCCAGCATGTCAACGCAGACAGGGACGAAATCCTCTCTGCCATCCATGACATTGACCGTTACCGCATACCCAGCAGAGACTTCGGCAACGGCAACAGCACTGCCCTGTTTATGGATATCCTCTCCAAAGACACCCTCTGGAACAGCTCTCTCCAGAAACGGTTTAATACTTTGACTGATATCTATTAATGCCCTGAAATGAAAAGCCCATTATCTGTATGCACGCCAATTTGTATCCATGGTTTGCTGACAGTGACTGCGAAGGATATTAGAAATTCTTAGTACTTTGTCCACTGCCAGCAATTCCCGGACAGGGATGTCCGGGAAAGGCTCGCTTGAGCCTGGATGGCGAATGCGTACCATTTGCGTTATCTGCCACAATTTATAGTAAAGTACTTAGAAATTCTTATATCCGTAGCCCGGAACCGGAAGCAAACCATGGATACAAATTGGCAGATTTCAATCCGAAACGGGCTTTTCCATTCCACCACCCAAAGGAGACACATGATGATCGAAACATATTCTGTCCTTGCCATTATTCCTGCCAGAGGCGGCAGCAAGGGGATTCCTCATAAAAACATTGCACTCACAGGCGGAAAGCCTCTGATTGCCCATACCATAGAGGCCGCCAAAAGCTGTCCCTATATTGACAGAGTACTGGTTTCCACCGATGATGAGGAAATTGCCCGGGTCAGCCGTACTTATGATGCGGATGTTCCTTTTCTGCGCCCGGACTATTTGAGTTCCGACACTGCCCGGTCCATTGACGCCGTACTGCATGCCATTTCTTTCTGTGCCGATCATGACAGGCCCTATGATATTGCAGTGCTGCTCCAGCCCACCTCTCCTCTCCGGACAGGAGAGGATATTACCCATGCTCTGGACTATTTTATGGAACATAACTGTGACAGCCTGCTTTCCCTTTCCGAGCTGGAAGAACATCCCATCCTGACCCGGCAGATGGATCCGGCAACAAAACGCCTGAAGCCGCTGCTTTCCATGGAAAGTACGGTCAGACGTCAGGATATGCCGCCTTACTATCATGTAAACGGCGCCATTTACATCAATTACTGCCGGGATCTGACAACCGATACCAGCCTGAACGACAACCATTACGGCTATGTCCTTCCCTTTCCTCACGGGCTGGACATCGATACGCCTCAGGACCTGGAACTGGCTGGCTTTTATTTGTCGCGGGGCTGAGCATTTCCAGAATACAAAAGCGACTGTTAAACTATTTCATATGCTTGCTGTAGACTCTTTTTCTATACTCTCATTCTACTTTTTCTATTTTCTTAAAACAGAGCTTTTCTTTCTTTTGCTTTCCTGTTGTGCAAATCTCCATCAGCAAAGACACCAAAAACCCCAGCAAGCATACCGCGGCACCCCAAAACAACCTTCCGGAGGCATTCCGCTGATTCAAAAAGTCAAGCAAAATCCCTGAAAATGTCTGGCCCAAAAAAGACAGGAGCGTAACCTGAAGTGCCGGAATACGTGAAACGGTTATATTGAACAGGAATACTACCAATACCCCCAGCATACCACCACAAAGCATCCAGGGTGCCGGCACTGAAATCAATGTATTGGAAGCATCCGCCAAAACCAGCCATAACACAATACAGCACGGCAATCCCATCAGATGATTGTAAAATGAACCGGCAAGTGCGCCCGCTTTATCCGAAAGCCGTGCATTTATGCTCCTGGAAAGTACAATGGACCCCCCTGCTCCTAACGACACGAGTACGGCAAGGATTCCTTCCATTACAGAGGTATCCAGCATAAAAGCCACTCCGGCAAAAGATATCACCATACCAATCCATGCAGACTTTTTGATTTTGTGTTTTTTCATCCCCAGCAGTCCAAAGCTGTCAATCAGAGAGGATGCGATGTTCTGCCCCAGTAAACTCAGCGCAACAATACTTGTCATACTGATTCGGCTAAAGGCAAAATTGTTAAACACTGTTGTCAGAACGCCAATGACTCCGCCCAAATAAGCCCATGCAGGAACATTGTATTTTCTGAAAATGGATTCATGTCTCCATAAACACAATACAAATGCAAAAACCGTACCCACAATATGAATTACAACAGCAGACAAATAAACACCAACACAACCTGACAAACTTCCATTTATGGAAACCATAACAGAAATAACGACACCTGTCAGCAAAGCTAATAGCATACTCATGATAGCACCTCCTTATATAGTGCCCTCATTATAGGTTAGAACCAGTCAGACATATAGGACATTTGTCAGGGTGTTTTCGTAAAAATGTGATAAGCAGCAAACTAAGGAGAAACTCAATGAATTCTATTCCGCTGAACCCCGATGGTATAAATGTCCTCCTGCAATGGGGATTAAGCCCACAAAAACTTATAAATTGCCACATTCGCAAATATGAGGAGGGTGAATATATTTTCCGTCAGGGATTCTCAATGGATTTTCTCTTTTTGATTATTTGTGGCAATGCTAAAGTATGCCTCAATGCCAAAAATGGCAAAAACCTGATTTTGTACAATTATGTTTCTGACGGAATTCTGGGAGATATTGAATTGATGTTAGATGAGTCCATTGCAACCACAACTGTCATTGCTGCATCAGAATTTTCCTGTGTCGCGATTCCGCTTCCCGCCAATCTCAACACACTCAAAAATAATCTTCAGTTGATAAACTATATTGGACGCGAACTTTCTCAAAAACTCCTTAACAGAGACAATGCACATATAGCTTCTGCTTTATTCACTGGTGAAGAACGCCTTTGCTCACATATCCTGGCAATGGAGCAAAAAGGTATATTTCGGGAATATCTGACAGACACAGCACAATCAATAGGAATTAGCTACCGCCATGTATTTAGAATTATAAA
This sequence comes from uncultured Clostridia bacterium, assembly GCA_947385955.1. Classification (GTDB taxonomy): domain Bacteria; phylum Bacillota; class Clostridia; order Lachnospirales; family Lachnospiraceae; genus VSOB01. The sequence continues at coordinate 3,451 of CANDNA010000045.1, read as the reverse complement.
TCACTTATGCCAGACTGGTCTCCTGAAAAAGACAGAGATCGGATTTCAGATTTTGGATATGGAAGCGCTGAAGAAAAAATCATGCTCAAACGAATATACCTTCGATTGACAAGGACACATTGCTCTATCCAAAAAAGTACGCTATAATTGATTTCGCTCATACAGCTCTGACCTGAACCCGGCCCGGAAATTATGAGTAATCATCAAATCGTTATCCAAAAAAAGGAGACCTTTATGCAAACCCAAACCCAGACCATCCGAAAAGCCTTTCGGTGCGCTTTCCCGCATACGCTCCCCATCTTTGCAGGCTTCTGGTTCCTCGGGCTGACCTATGGAATCTATATGAATGTTTCAGGCTTTCCTTTCTGGTATCCCGCTCTGATGAGCCTGACCATATTTGCCGGTTCAGCGGAATTTGTAACAGTCAATCTGCTGCTTGGGGCATTTCATCCGCTCCAGGCCCTGGCACTGACGCTGATGATCAATGCAAGGCATCTGTTTTACGGGATTTCCATGCTGGACAAATACAAGGGGACTGGTTGGAAAAAAATCTATCTCATCTTCGGAATGTGTGACGAAAGTTTTTCCATCAACTATACAGCCCGAATACCGGAGGATATTGACCGGAGCTGGTTTATGTTTTTTGTCACCCTGCTGAACCACCTGTATTGGTTTTCAGGCGCAACGCTGGGCGGTATTTTCGGCTCACTGATCCATTTTAATACGGAAGGTCTGGATTTCGTAATGACGGCTATGTTTGTGGTCATCTTTATGGAGCAATGGCTGAAAGAAAAGCAACATATCAGTTCTTTTATCGGACTTGGCTGCTCTGTTGTCTGCCTGTCCCTGTTTGGCGCCGATCATTTTATCGTTCCGTCCATGATTGCCATTTTTGTCCTGCTGACATGCCTGCGCAGACCACTTGAAAAAGGAGAAACAGTACAATGACCGTATTTCAACAGTTTATTATCATCGGCATGGTAGTCCTGGGGACCGTCCTGACACGCTTCCTGCCTTTCCTGCTCTTTCCGGCCGGGAAACCTACGCCAAAATACATACAATATCTTGGAAAAGTCCTCCCCTCTGCCATGTTTGGCATGCTGGTCATTTACTGTCTGAAAAACGTCAGTATCTTTACCGGCAGCCACGGCATCCCGGAACTGCTTGCAATCTTCCTGGTGATGGCACTTCATATGTGGAAACGGCAGATGCTTTTATCCATAGCAGGAGGGACACTCTTCTATATGCTGCTGGTACAGTGGATTCTGTGATGTAACAGCCAAAAAGAAGGGTAAAAAGCCAATGCTTCTCACCCTTCTTTTTCCGCAAGCTGATTCCTGATGCAGGCAATCAGCTTTTCTTTGCTTTCCTGAAACCAGGGACTGTCCTTTTTCAGTCCTTCATGATTATATACATAAGAAAACAGGGAATTTTCTCCAAAGGCCGCCAGATACGCACGAATCTCTTTTTGAGAAATGCCCTTTTCCTTTTCCTGACCGATGGCCCGGATAGCCTGCTTACATTCTTCCACACTTCCCACCCGGTACACCCCCGGGCACCCCTGAAATCCGCTTTCACCGAATATCATCATGGGCGTACCGCGTATCACCGACTCCAATACCACAGTGCCATTCCCGGTGGCGCCGCAAAAACTGCCCTTTACCAGCTCTTTGGAATCATAGTCTGTACCGATCAGCTTCACATTCTCAATCCGATGCAAATCCTCATAAAAGGTCCGGTTCCGGTAAGGTTGTACAAAATGCTCCTTCACATATAATGGATACCCCATCTCTTTGGCGGCACGGGCCAGAACCGCCACTGCCAATTCCTGATCCACGAATACACCTCCCTGGGGCAGGGATGTGGCTTCCGGCTGATAATGCAGAAAATAGATAATATAGGCTTCGTCTTTTTGGGGCGCACCGGCAAGACGGTTATAATATTCTGTGTCCACCATCGTTTTCAGTTTCATCCGGCCCCGCTGATAATAGCGGTACTCTTCCCTGATGGCATCCATTCCCTGTTTGCGTTCCAGACTGTTTCCGGCCTTTACTACCTGCCATTTCAGACGGGACAGATTCTTTTTCAGCATTTTAGAACAGGACATTTCCCCACGGAACACCTTCCTCTTTTCTTCAATTTCCTGTTTTCTGGAAACTCCCTGCAGCACCAGCTTTTCATTTGCTTCCCTGCTGCCGTGGCAGATTGTATCATAATACCGGGCAATATCCTCCGGCAGTGTCAACTCCTTCTCCGGCATATGCCGGTATTTGTTTTCGTACAGTTCCCGGGTCCTTTCCCAGGCATTTTCCAGAGTTCCGGCAAGAAAATAACGGTTTTCAAAATTGGTGGAAATACACACACATGTCCTGATATGGTATACCTGTGCCAACGCATAGATCACATAATCATGGGTATGATGAGGCGTATTGTTGAAAAACACGTAATTGATCTCATGGGTCAGAAGCATATGATTCCAGAACCGCAGATGCCGCAGATAATAACGCATTCCCTCATCCATCGTATAAATATCCCTGTCATAATTGCGCACCAGCATCCGGATCGCCGTCAGCTCATAGGGATGCATGGCTTCCAGCAGTGCCTTGTCCAATGGAAGCAGCTCATTAAAATCCACAATTTTATCATACTGATTGTGCTCACAGATATCATAATTTACAAGGATATACTTATCTCCCGGATAACTGTCCGCACCGTCATTGGTCTTGACCGTCATCAGGCATCTGTGAAAATTTACGCTCTTATCCAGCTCCTGCAGCACTGCCGACTGATATCCGCCTGCAGAATCCACTGCCTGAAAAAAGATATTTAACATGAAGGGGTCTCCTATTCCAGTTCCGCAGCAGTCCTTCCAGCGCCGCTTTGGGGAAAGAGTTCAGGCCGCTTCCCGTCCTGAACTTTTCCCGGCGCTGTCCGGTCTGCTGCTGTTTTTTGATTCCAGTTCCGCTTTTATTCCAGTCCCGCACCAGTCCTCCCTGCGCATCTTTTGCGGAACAGTTCCCGGACGCCTTCCGCGTCCGCTCTCTGTTCCATGCGCTGTCCGGTCTGCTGCTGTTTTTTTTGATTCCAGTTCCGCTTTTATTCCAGTCCCGCACCAGGCCTTCCTGCGCATCTTTTGCGGAACAGTTCCCGGACGCCTTCCGCGTCCGCTCTCTGTTCCATGCGCTGTCCGGTCTGTTGCTGTTTTTTTATTTATTCCAGTTCCGCAGCAGTCCTTCCAGCGCATCTTTTGCGGAACAGTTCCCGGCCGCCTTCTGCGTCCGCTCTCTGTTCCATGCGCTGTCCGGTCTGTTGCTGTTTTTTTATTTATTCCAGTTCCGCTTTTTATTCCAGTCCCGCAGCAGGCCTATCAGCGCATCTTTTGCGGAACAGTTCCCAGCCGCCTTCTGCGTCCGCTCTCTGTTCCATGCGCTGTCCGGTCTGCTGCTGTTTT
>CANDNA010000044.1 GCA_947385955.1 uncultured Clostridia bacterium | reverse complement strand
TTCGCACCTGCGTCCCGGAGCATTTTCACAATCCGGTCTGAAGTGGTACCCCGGACAATGGAATCGTCGATCATAATAATCCGTTTGCCATCCACCACTTCCCGCAGTGCGTTCAGCTTGATCTGCACACTGCTTTCCCGGCTTTTCTGTTTGGGCTTGATAAAAGTCCTGCCCACATAGGAGTTTTTCACAAATGCCTGCCCATAGGGAATCCCCGACTGCATCGCATATCCCATAGCCGCACAGTTGCCCGATTCCGGCACTCCCACTACCAGATCCGCATCCACCGGTGAATCCATCGCCAGAAATTTACCTGCCAGTATCCTGGAATTGTATACACTGACCCCGTCCACATAGCTGTCAGGTCTTGCAAAATAAATATATTCAAACACGCATCGGGCATGCTGTTTTTCCGGAATGCACATGCTGTGATCGGATTCAATCCCCCGTTCCGGCGAAATGGTCACGATCTCACCCGGCTCCACATCCCGGACAAATTCAGCGCCGATCGTATCCAGTGCACAGGTTTCTGATGCCAGAATATAAGCATTGTCACGTCTGCCGATACACAGAGGCCGGAACCCGAACGGATCTCTGGCCCCGATCAGTTTCCGCGGCGACATGACAATCAGAGAATAGGCGCCTTTGATCTTTTTCATGGCGCGTCTCACCGCTTCTTCCACAGATTCGGAGTTCAGCCGTTCTCTTGCAATATGATAGGCAATCACCTCAGAATCAATGGTGGTCTGGAATATGGCGCCGGTCTGTTCCAGCTCCCTGCGCAGCTCCGGCGCGTTGATCAGATTTCCGTTATGAGCCAGTCCCAGTGTACCCTTTACATAATTCAGTACAAGAGGCTGGGCATTTTCCCTTGTGGAGCTTCCGGCAGTGGAATAGCGCACATGCCCCACCCCGATATCGCCTTTGAGCCTTTCCAGTGTTTCCGGGGTAAAGGCTTCATTCAACAGCCCCATATCCCGAAAACTCAGCACTTTGTTGGGCCCCTCCGTATCGCTGACTGCGATACCGCAGCTCTCCTGTCCTCTGTGCTGCAGGGCATACAGCCCGTAATAAATCGCTGACGCCACATCGCCGCCGTCAAAATCATACATACCGAACACACCGCATTCTTCCCGCAGCTTGTCCGTATCCTCCATCCTCGTATTCACCCTTCAGTCTCCTGTCTGCATGTTTACAGTCCCAAACGCTTAAACACCTCATTATAGGCTTCTTCCACATTGCCCAGATCCCTGCGGAATCTGTCTTTATCCAGTTTTTCATTGGTTTTGACATCCCAGAGACGGCATGTATCGGGAGAAGTTTCGTCCGCAAGTATGATTTCCCCATGATACCGGCCAAACTCGATTTTAAAGTCAATCAGCCGGATACCTGCCTGCAGGAAATATTCCTTCAGGACATCGTTGACCTGGAACGCATATTTTTTGATGGTTTCAATCTCTTCCCATGTGGCCAGATCCAGCGCCACCGCAAAATAGGAATTGATCAGCGGATCGCCCAGTTCATCATTTTTATAGCTGAATTCAATGGTAGGTTGTTTGAAAGGCGTACCTTCTGGAACACCCAGACGCTTGGAAAAGCTGCCTGCTGCCACATTGCGGATAATCACTTCCAGCGGAACGATTTCCACCTTTTTCACAGCCGTTTCCCGGTCGCTCAGTTCTTCCACCAGATGCGTCGGAACCCCTTTTTCTTCCAACAGCCGGAACACATGGTTGGTCATACGATTGTTGATCACACCCTTTCCCACGATGGTACCTTTTTTCTCACCGTTAAAAGCCGTCGCATCATCCTTATAATCAACAATCAATACATCCGGATCTTCTGTTTTAAATACCTTTTTTGCCTTTCCCTCATAGAGCTGCTCCAGTTTTTTCATTCCCTTCACCTCATGCCTTTCTTCCTGTGTTTATCATAGTGTGAGTATACCTTACCCGCATCCGTAAGTCAATGTTCCCCCTGTGTCCCTTTTTTTGCTTTCCTTCTTTTCTTCCGAAAATTTTTATGGCAATTCTGTCCAATAAATAGTATAATAAGGACAAATATTAAGTTATTTTATCCAAAGGGATAAGGTATCAATCAGGAAAGCGAGGGATTTTTATGCAGGATATTAAAAAAATGTACTCTAAAAGCCATCCCGGCATCGTACTGCGGACCATACCGGGACACTTTGTAACCCCCAGCTCCCATATCAATTATTATCTGGATATGACGCTGCTGAAATCCAGACAGAGTGAAGCAATGGAAGTTGCCAAAGCAATGGCAGAATCTTATGTGGCCAGCACCGTTGTGGATACCATCGTCTGCATGGAAGGCTGTGAAGTCATCGGCGCATATCTGGCCGAGCATCTGACCAGGACAGGTGTCCTTTCCATGAATGCCCATAAGACCATTTATATTGTTTCACCGGAAATCAACAGCGCCGGACAGATCATCTTCCGCGAAAATGCCAAACCCATGATCAAAAACAAACATGTGCTTCTGCTTCTGGCGGCAGCCACCACCGGCAACACCATGTCCAGAGCCATTGATACCATCGTTTATTACGGCGGAACCATCAGCGGCATATCCGCTATTTTCAGTGCAGTCAATAAAATCCACAATATCCATATTAATGCACTGTATACCATGACCGATATTGCAGATTATAAAATGAGCCCGCCGGAACAGTGCCCGATGTGCAAAGAAGGCAAGCCTATTGACGCACTGGCCAACGGTTACGGCTATTCTCTGCTGCAATAAACAGGAAATACCAAAAGCTGCTGCCGGGAATCCTGTAATAGAATTTCCGGCCTGCGGCGGTTCTGCCCGCCCGTTACCGCCGCAATGCCTGTGACTGTCTGTTTTTTATAATACCGGATTTCTCAATATTCTTTTATTAATGATTGCCGGTTTGCAGGCATTATCCTGCCGTTGTCACCTTTTCTCCTTCCGTTTCCCGTTCCGGGCCCCCGGCTTCCTGCCACTTTTTCCGTTCCACCATTCTACCCATATAAAACGCAATGATTCCCACGCCTATGCCGGTCTGGATACAGAACAGCAGACTTTCCAGCTCACCCGGCACTTCGCCGCCCAGCATCGTTTCCAACACCGGCGTAAACCAGGGTTTATATTCTCCCGCGATCTCTTCCACCATCACACTGCCTGCATCATCGGAACCGCCAAATTCGGCTCCTTTCAAGGCAATCACCGGAACCATGATAATCACTGCCGTCAGAAGCATCAAAATCAGCACTGTTTTTCTATTCCTGCTCATAATGCCCTCCCTTTCTCTGCTTCCAGTGCCTTCAGCTCCGGCCGGGCATAAACCTCCAGGCCGATCACAATCAGAACCGTCAGGATTCCTTCCACCACAGCAAGCGGAAACTGAGTGGGGGCAAACACACCCAGAAATTTTATAACCGATAACATGACGCCGCCCTCCCGGTCCGGAAAGGCCAGCGCAAGCTGCAGGCTGGTCACGCAATATGTAAACAGATCGCCCGATGACGCCGCCAGAAAAACAGAAACCCGTTTTTTGACGCCGCATTTCTGACAGGCATGATAAATCAGCCAGGATAGCACCGGCCCCGCAATTGCCATGGAAAAGGCATTGGCTCCCAGGGAAGTCAGTCCGCCGTGTGCCAGCAGTATTGCCTGAAAGATCAGTACGATAATACCCAGGATGCTGACCACAGACGGACCAAACAAAATGGCGCCCAGGCCGGTTCCCGTCATATGGGAACAGCTCCCTGTCACAGAAGGAATTTTCAGGGAGGAAATCACGAAGATAAATGCTCCCGACATTGCCAGCAGCGTAATCGCTCCCCGGTCCCTCTTCACCCTTCTTTGAATCGTCAGAAAGCCTGCGATGACAAAGGGAATACATAAAATCCCCCAGGCCACACAGTACCCTGCCGGAAGATACCCTTCCATGATATGCATGGCATTGACTTTTGGCCCAATCCCAAACAAAACAGCAACAATCCCGGCTGCCCCGATCAGTTTTCTTTCTTTTTTCTTCATTCTTTTCTCCTTTCCTGTCGTGAGACAAATACAGATATCTCCTGTACTCCACCGTCACCCGCAGTGAAATACATCCGTTGTGAAGGGCAGGTCTTCTGACTCAAGCATCTGTGCGTACCTTACGCCTTCCCGGTTTCCCAGTGGCAAAAGTAAGGCCGCTCCGCTCATACAGCGGCGGGACCGTAAGGGATTCTCACCCTTTTCCCTGTTATCCTGCGGAGAACACAGGCGCCTCTTCACATATGTCTTTTCATCCGGAAATGTCAGCATTCTTTGCAGACGTTTCCGGCTCCATAATCCACCAGAAGCGCTTCCAGCTCTTCCGGTATTTTGGGAACTCTCCCATTCTCCCTCAGGAGATGTTTTCGCTCCAGCATCTCGGTAAGCAAAAGCAGCATGGGACATTGTATATTGGCTTCCTTTAACAAGGCTTTCTGCGAAAAAACGGATGATAACGTCCCATCTCCCGCCACTGTCCCGCTGTGCAGGACAATCACCCGCTGCGCCCACCGCCATGCAAAGTCCACATCGTGAGTACTGATGAGCAATGTCTTTCCCTGGCTGCTCAGTTTTGCCAGCATCTGCTCCAGCGCCTCCGTTCCGGAAGCGTCGAGAGAAGCGGCAGGTTCGTCAAACAAAAACACTTCCGGTTCCATCGCAATAATATCCGCAATGCTCACCCTCTTTTTTTCACCGCCGCTCAACGCATGCGGAGGCCGATCCTCAAAGCCCTTTAATTGCATAAAGGCTATAGCGTGATCCACACGCTTCTCCACCTCTGCCACAGGCAGAGCCAGATTCATAGGGCCAAAGGAAATCTCACTGTGCACACTGGGGGCGATCATCTGACTGTCCGCATCCTGAAATATAATCCCGACCCCCTTGCGCAGCTCATTGAGAGATTTCTTCGTTATTTTCCTGTCCCGAAAGTATATGCTGCCCGATAACGGGGAAAATACGCCGTTCATCAACAGAAACAATGTGGATTTGCCCGCTCCGTTAGGTCCCAGCACCGCAATCCTCTCACCGGAAAAAATCTCCAGATTCACATGGGAAAGCGCCTGCCGTCCATCTCCATAGGAAAAACCCACATCCTCCAGGCGGAGAATCATTTCTTTTTTCATCTGCAAAACCTCCAGACTGCCGCAATACTGCCTGTGTAAAGCGCCATATATGCCCACTCCTTCCATCTGCCCCGCCCTTCTCTTTCCAGAAACCGCAGCTCTCCTGTATAGCACCTGGATTCCATCGCACGATAACACGCCTCCGCCCGCTTCATGGAAATGACCAGCAGATTGCTTCCCACACCGCCAAAAGTACGCAGTGCAGTCCGGTAATCCCTGTAACCCAGTCTGCCGCAGGCCGCCATATACATCGTCCGGCAGACATCCGTGAGCAGGAAAATATAACGGTACATCAGGTACATCAGCTCTGTCAGCAGTTTCGGCACATGACAGCGGCGCAGTACAGATAAAATCCCGCCAACTGACGTGGTCAGTACCAGAAAATACAGTGCACTGACCGAAGCCAGAGCCCGCAGCGTCACCTGCAATGCCTGCATGGCATCCCTCACAGTCAACAACAGGCCGATCCCGCTGCACAAAAGAAAAACCAACGGGATTCCCATACAGCGCAGATAATCTCCCGGTCTGACCCTGCCCCAGATGACTGTAACAGCCCCCATTGACAAAATGATCCACAGAGAAACCGCAATGCAGTCAAAGCAGAGACACAAAACCAGTACCGTAATGCTGCAGACCATTTTCACAAGTGCACTGCAGCGGCGCAGATAAGACCCACTGGCATAATGCTCCATAGCTATGGTATGTTTGTGCATCCTTCCTCCTTCCTTCATCCGATATACCGGGAATCACACAAATCACAGCAAATGTGCTTTCCCGTTTTACAAACAGTCTCATTTATTGTATACTGACTTCAGAAACCAGGCAAGGCCTGGCATACAGAAACGACAAAAAACACAGCTTATGTATAAGGAGAACATCATGCGCATCATTTCCTGGTTTTATCAATTACTTTGGGGAGATCTGATTTATCTTCCCCTGCCCGGCGGCCAGAAGGCCGGACTCTCCCTTCTGGTACTGCTTCTGATTCCGGCAGGCGTTTTTTTTACGCTGCGCACAAGATTTCTCCCCATCCGGCTGTTTCCGGAAATGCTGCGGATCACTGCGGAAAAACGAAGCAAACAGGAGCACCATGCCATTTCCGGTATTCAGGCACTGATTGTTTCCACCGCCACACGGGTGGGCATGGGCAATCTGGTGGGTGTGGTGGCTGCCATTTCCGCAGGCGGCGCAGGTGCGGTATTCTGGATGTGGATCACTGCCCTGATCGGTTCCTCCACTGCTTTTGCCGAAGCCACACTGGCGCAGCTCCATAAAGAAAAAGATCCCCTTTATGGCGGCTACCGCGGCGGGCCGGCTTATTATATCCACGATTATGTCCAAAACAGAAAAAAACAGAAAAACGGCCGCAGTATCATTGCGGTTTTATTTGCCATTTCCGGATTGATCTGCTGGTGCGGCATCAGTCAGGTCATCAGCAATTCTGTCTCTTCTTCCTTTTACAATGCCTTTCAGATTCCGCCTCTCTACACCACTGTGATCCTGGTGATTCTGGCAGCAGTCATTGTTCTGCGTAAGCATGCCACAGTCAAAGTTCTGGATGTTCTGGTTCCCATTATGGCCGGCTGCTATTTTCTTATTACCCTGTTTATCATAGTGAAAAATGCACCGTATCTGCCCGCCGTCTTTCAACAGATTTTTGCAGAGGCTTTCGGTGTCCGTCAGGCTGTTGCCGGAGGTTTTGGTGCGGTTTTGATGAACGGCGTAAAACGGGGGCTTTTTTCCAATGAAGCCGGCTCCGGTTCCGCCCCCTGTGCAGCGGCGGCTGCAGAGACAGACCACGCGGCAAAATCCGGACTGCTGCAGGCCTTTGGTGTTTTTATTGATACCATTGTCATCTGTAGCTGTACTGCCATGATTATGCTGCTGGCTCCTGCAGATCTGCTGGAAAATTTAACCGGCATGGACCTGCTGCAGACTGCCATGCAGTACCATCTGGGCCGGTTCGGTGTGATCTTTATTGCCGCAACCCTCTGGCTTTTCAGCTTTTCCACCTTTATCGGCATCTTATTCTATGCCAGATCCAATGTGGCCTATCTCTTCGGTGACAACTGGCTCTCCCAGACCCTGTACAAGATTCTTGCCCTGATCATGCTGTTTATAGGCGGGCTGGCTGCTTATACCTTTGTCTGGGATCTGGGCGACATCGGCATCGGCCTGATGACCATATTTAATATGATGATTCTCATTCCTCACAGCAAAGAAGCGCTGGCCTGCCTGAAAGATTATGAGCAGCGTTTCCTCCACAGATCCCGTTCCTGACCGGCTATAAAGCAAAATACAGGCAGGCATAAAACTCTGTCCATGCCAAAACAGAGCTGAAAAAGAATCCTGCTTCGCAGGATTCCTGCGGCGGATCGCTTCAGCGATCTATTTCCTCTCCGTCGCAGTGCGATCCTGTCCGGAGGGCTTTTTGTGATACAGGAAATCCGGAGGAATTTCCTGTATCATAAGAAAGCACTGCCTGAATGCTGTTGAATCCGGTTATTCCATCTTTTTTCAAACCCATCCTTTCCTGCAACAGCAATGTTTCTTTTCTGGTTGCACTTCCAAACAGACCGTCTGCCGGATTGTTATGGGACAGTATTTCATTGCATCTGCCCTGCCACCATTTCACCAGTGCTCCTCTGGAGCCGACCTGCCATCCCCCGTCCGATTTTTTTGCCTGCAGCAATATCTTTCTGCAGACAGCCCTCGTCCTTTTTCCATTCAGTCCATCCTCCTGTAACGGCTTTCCGTCCATATCCCGGTATCCGTCCGCATTGGCTGCCTTTTGAAATTCCAGAACACTGAGACAGCCAGATTCACATTCCTTACTGCCTTCAGACATTGACAAACCGAAGTCTGTAAAAAAGGCATTCAGATCTGTATGCCCGGTAACTCCCGGCATACTCCCTTTGGAAGTATACTGCCAGACATCTGCCAGATTCCGTTCCTCCTCTGAAAGTGTCTGCGTATATCTGGTATACCAGACATACAACCCCTCCACCTCACATCGGATCCGTTCCAGATCAAAATAGTGAAGCAGATAATCCCTGTTTGTATACAGTACAGGGAGATACCCTGCCGTCTTTACCTCCTTCAGAAAAGCAATGGCCAGCCTGGTGCATGTCTCTCTGGTCAGCACAACTCCTTTTTCTTTTGCATAACGAATCGAATCATATTCCAGATCATAGGCAATGGGACAGCCTGTCCAATAATCCGCCGCCTGTCCCAATGCATATCTGCCTTCCGCACAGGCCATTTCTTCCGTAAACGCATAAGAAAACCAGTACAGCATCACCTGGATTCCCAGCTCTCTGCATGATGCCGCATTTTTTTTATAATTTCTGTCCACATGGTTGTTTCCATACCCCGCCCGCAGCCCTGTCTGCCTGCATCCGCTCTCTTTGATCTGTTTCCAGTCAACTGCTCCGTTGTGATACGAAATATCCGGGCCTCTTCCATATACCAATTGCTTCAACGCCGTCCCTCTCCTTCCGTTTTATGATCCCGTATCTGCAGCAGCGCTTCTTTCAGTGAATCCGGTACCGGAATCAAAGAAGCCGCATTTTCCAGCAGGCTCAGCCCTTCATTGGCAATAAAAAACATGATCACCGTTTCCCTCACCGGTATGGTTTCTCCCAAAAGCTGCTGTACAATCTGAGAAGCAGCAATCAGGATAAATACCATTATTTTCTTTAAAATACCTTTGAAACCAATTTCCGAAGAAAGCTGCTTCTGATAAACCGCCTTGACAATGCCTGTCACATAATCAAGCACCGCCATATACAGAATCGTCCGCAGCAGCATGTCGTAACCTCCCATCAGTCTGGCTGCCATTCCTCCCACAGCGCCTATGATAATACTCGTCAGATTCATATACTTTTCCATAATGTTTTTTCTCTCCTTTTCTCAATCATTTGTACTGCGGTTTTTCCGGACAGATTTCTCACTGCCCAAACCACAGTCAGTTTGGCTGTTATCTTAAAAATCTATCAACAATAGAACATTCACACAGTGTGCTTTCTATTGTTTCACAGGAAAACAATTCACTTTAACGCTTTATAGCCACAAGGATTTTCCTATGAAATGAAAAAACAGAAAGCCCGCTAAGGGGACTTTCTGTGTCATAAAAAATAAAGCCCGGACAGGGCTGGACGGGTGGGTGAAGAAGGGTGGGATGGTGAGATAAATAGTAATTTAAATGCCTTAAAAAAATCTGTAGCTGATGG
>CANDNA010000043.1 GCA_947385955.1 uncultured Clostridia bacterium | reverse complement strand
TGCGGACAAACGGTTTTCAAGACCGCCTCGTTATGACCACTTCGATACCTCTCCGGGTGCGCCTCTCACGTCAGCGCAAAACATATTCTAGCAAATGTTTCTTATGTTGTCAACAACTTTTTTCCTTTTTTTCACAAAAACTGTTTTTTATTACATTTCAGCCCGGAAATGCGCCATCAGACAGGAAACTTTCTGCTACTGCCAGATCCTCCGGCGTGGTAATTTTCATATTTTCATAGGCCCCTTCCACCAGTTTAATTCTGGTATCGGTAAACCGCTCCACCACCATAGCATCATCCGTAATATGAATCCCTTCTTCCAGCAGGGTCTGCTCCTGCTCCAGAAAAGCAGTATATGCTTTTTTCACCAATGCAAAAGAAAACACCTGCGGAGTCTGTATCGTCCAGACCAGATCACGCGGAGGGGTTTCCAGTGCATATCCCCGCTCATCTGCCAGTTTGATCGTATCTTTTACCGGCATTCCCACCACGCAGGCCTTTTCTTTTTGTACGGTTTCATACGCCCGCTCCAGAATTTCTTTCGTCACAAAGGGTCTGGCCCCATCATGAATAAACACATAGTCGCAGGCAGTCAATGTCTGCAGGCCGCAAAAAACAGAATGATACCTTTCTTTTCCGCCTTCCACAATCTGACATACTTTGCGGAAACCATACCGCTCCACCAATTCCCTCCGGCAATAGTCAATTTCATCCTTCCGGGTTACGAGAATGATTTCATCCATAAAACTGTCCTCAAAGGCTTTCAGCGCATAATAAAGTACCGGTTTCCCATTCAGCAGCAAATACTGTTTGTGTACTTCACTTTTCATGCGGCGGCCACTTCCTGCAGCCAGAATAATTCCCGCGGTTTTCTTTTTCATTATCGTTCTCCCAGTTTCAGATTGGGTACGGCATTTAAATCCAGCCCGCTTCTTTTCCCCTGCAAATATTCATAATATGCCGCCGTTCCAATCATTGCCGCATTGTCTGTGCAATACACAGGTGAAGGATGATAAAAGGCGATCTTACGCTCCCTGCAGGCTCCTTCAAACGCACTGCGCAGAGAGGAATTGGAAGCCACACCTCCGGCAATGGCAAAACGGTCAAAACCATATGCCTCCACCGCATCCAATGCGTGCTCCACCAATACGTCAATCACTGCTTTCTGAAAAGAAGCCGCCACATCTGCCCGGTTCACCGGCTCCCCTTTTCTCTCACAGCCATTTATATAATTCAGAACAGACGACTTCAATCCGCTGAAGCTGAAATCATACGCGGACTCCGCCACCTTCGCCCGCGGAAAATGAATGGCCTCCGGATTGCCTTCTTTGGAAAGACGGTCAATCTTCGGCCCGCCCGGATATCCCAGTCCGATCGCCCGCGCTACTTTATCAAAAGCCTCTCCCGCTGCATCATCCCTTGTCCGTCCGATGATTTCATAAGTTCCATACTCTTTCACCAATACCAGATGGGTATGGCCCCCGGATACCACCAGCGCAACAAACGGAGGCTCCAGATCCCTGTTTTCAATATAATTGGCATTGATATGTCCTTCGATGTGATGTACTCCAATCAGAGGAATACCTGTTGCAAAGCAAATGGCTTTTGCAGCGGAAACGCCGACCAACAAGGGCCCCACCAGGCCAGGCCCATAGGTTACGGCAACCGCATCCATATCCTGCAAACACATATGTGCTTCCGCCAGCGCTTCCTCTATGACCTGGTTGATCTTTTCAATATGTTTTCTGGATGCAATCTCCGGCACCACACCGCCATACAGCTTATGCAGCTCTATCTGCGAAAATATAATATTGGACAATACCTCCCGTCCATTCAGTACAACAGCCGCTGCCGTTTCATCACAGGAACTTTCAATCGCCAGAATACAGATCTCTTCCTTCATTTTCTTTTATCTTCTTTCCCATTGTCTAATCTGTCAGCGTTTTCGCCTCGTCCCAGCCCAATATTTTCCAATGCCCGTCCTCATCTTTGCGCAGAATGAAAATTTCTTCTATTGCCTGCAGACTGGTCCCCATCCGAAGCGTATAGGTACAGAACAGACTGGCGCATTCCCGTCCGTCCTTATTGAAATATTCCACATCTGTGCTGTTGGAGGTTTTATAGCTGGATATCTGCACGCCCTGATTTTTATATGCCTGTACATCTTCCTGAAGCCGCTTTACATATTCCCCTGACTGAAAGGCCACCAGTTCCTCATCACATATTTCCATCGCCCTTTCTGCCAGTTGTTCCAGTTCTTCTTCTGAATATTCTTCATTGTACATGCATTGAAGAATCTCGCTGTAATACCGTAACACTTCTTTGGGTGATGCCGGATAATTTCTGGACAGATCCCGCAGAAGCACTTCCTGCGCCTTTGTGACCTCCGCCTCTTCCCCGTCTTTTTCAGCCTTGTTGGAAAGATAGAAATAGTAGCCCGCCAGCATTGCCAACAAAGCGAGAAATACCAGCATTCCTCTTACGCCCTTAAACCGCCTCATGCGTTCCTCCCCCATTCTTCCTATTCTTCTACATAGATCAGTTCTGCCGTCTTACCGTCTTTCCCTGCAAAAGCGGCCGGAAATATCCTTTTCACTTCCGGCATAAATTCCTCTGCCCGTACAAGAGAAGGGCTGAAATGTGTCAGCCATAATTCCTTCACCTGTGCTTTTTTCGCCAGATTTGCCGCTTCATAAAAAGTCATATGCTTATATTCCCTGGCTTTTTCCTTTTTTTCCGGCTCCCCGTACATCCCCTCACAGATAAACAGATCGCTGTTTCTGGCATGGGTTACAATGCTCTCTGTCGGTCTGGTATCCGTCACATACGTAACTTTCAGCCCTTTTCTCGGTGCCCCCAGCACCATGTCCGGCGTGAAAATTCCTTCCGGTGTCTCTATTGTCTCCCCCTTTTGAAGGCGGTTCCAGTACCGTTTTTCTATGCCAAGAGCTTCGGCCCGTTCCAGTTGGAACTTACCTGTCCGTTCAATGCTGACGCTGTACCCATAACAAAGTACATTGTGATTCACCCGAAATGCTTCGATTTTCATGCCTCCCAGATTAAAACATGCTTCTGTTCCTTCAATCTCCCGATACACAATCTCAAAAGGCAGTTCCGGCGCAATCACCCGCAGCGCATTCACCACCCGGCTAAGCCCTCTGGGACCAATCAGTGTCAGCGGTTCCGTCCGCTCCGCATTTCCCATTGTCAGGAGCATTCCCGGCAGGCCGCTGATATGATCCGCATGATAATGGGTAAAGCAGATCACATCAATCGGTTTGGGACTCCACCCCTTTTCCTTCAATGCAATCTGCGTTCCTTCCCCACAGTCAACGAGCAGGCTCATACCATTGTATCTTACCATCATGGAGGTCAGCCATCTGTAAGGCAGCGGCATCATTCCTCCTGTTCCAAGCAAACAAATATCCAGCATATCATTCCTCGTATCTTCCTAAAAACCGTTATGAACCGCCCGTCTTTTTTCGCACCTCCAAAATATACATTCTGAATTTCAAAAAATCAGATCAGCTCTGTCGCTTCTTCTATCTCCACCGGTATCCGAAAATTTGCTGTCATGTTATCATAACAGGCCTCGCACAGATCGAAACGCTGCATCTGTCCATCTTTTTCTGAAAAGTAACCAAAAGGAATTTCCAGTCTGATGCATTCTTCTTCCAGAATACCGTTTTTGATTCTTATCTTTCGTCCACAGCAGTTGCACAATACCTCTGTCAGGCATCTGCTTCCCTCTCCTGAAAACTTCCGCATACTTTTTCCTCCTTATCTATTGTACGCTTCCCTGAGAAATCTCTTTCCTCTTTTGGCCGCGCACAGACTCATACCAGGAAAGTATACCATCTGCAGCCTTCAAAATAAGTGGTAATTGTTCCTTGTCCTGTCTATCTTTTCCACATAATCAGGGCATCCTCCTGCGGCTTTTCATAATATCCCCGCCTGACTCCCACCGGAACAAACCCGGCCTTTTCATACATATGGATCGCCGCTGTATTGCTGACCCGCACTTCCAGCGTAAAAGCCGAAATTCCATTCTCCCGGCCGGCCTGCAGCAAAACCTCCAACATGCCCCGTCCGATCCCGCGCTTCCTTCGGTCGGGGTGTACTGCCACATTGACCACATCACCTTCTTCTCCGATCCTCAGCAAACCACAATATCCGGCAATCTGCCCTTCCGATACTGCCACAAAATACATATATTCCGCTCTGGAAAAACTGTCCTGAAAAGCAGCCCGGCTCCACGGCACAGAGAAACAAAGGGTTTCAATAGCGCAAACCTGTTCCAGATCGGCTGCCTCCATCCTGCGTATCATGTCTGCCCCTCTTTTTCCAAGCGCTCCCGCTCAGCCTGGGACAGGCGCAGGTACACAGGACGATGTCCGGCTGCGCTCTCCCAAATTCCCTGATGATAGAGCACACTGCCGTATACGGCTACTGCTGCCGCACTTTGCAGTCTCCGGTGAGCAGGGGCAAACGAATACGGCACCTGCATCAAATCAGCCACTGTCTGTGCAAAAACAGGCACACCATCTCCCAGAAAAACAACCTCTCTGTCATAAGTATTACAGCATCGGATAATTTCTTCTATCGACACGGCGCACTGCTCTTTCAAAATATGAAGCACATACCCGCCCGGGCGCTTTGTATTGTCCCATACAAATTCATACAGCCCCGTATACACCTGACTGCGTCTTGCATCCATAATCGGACAGATCAACTGTTTCAGGCCATACATCTGATAAGCCAGTGCATCCACTGTCGGCACCGAAATAATGGGACATCCCAGCGCCAGTCCCAGTCCTTTTGCCGTTGCACTGCCAATCCGCAGACCGGTAAAGGAACCGGGTCCTGCCGCTACCGCCACGGCATCCACCGTTCCCAGATCCAGCTCTGTCATATTCCGCACGGCGTCCAGCATGGGAATCAATGTCTGTGAATGGGTTTTCTTATAATTGACAGTATATTCCGCTGTCAGTTTATCATCTTCCAGAACAGCCACAGAAGCTGTCAGCCCCGAACTGTCCAATGCTAATATTTTCATATGAAACCACCTGTTTTTCCTTCCGGAAAATCCATCGTGATCTTTCTGTAATCAAAGTCTTTTTCCGGATCCTTTTCCACACGAATAGAAATACAATCTGCCGGTAAAATATCGGAAATCAGCTCCGCCCATTCAATCAGACAGACCCCGCTGCCGTAAAAGCAGTCCTCATAGCCGATCTCCTCCATTTCTTCCACATCTGTGATGCGATACACATCAAAATGATAGAACGGCAGTCTGCCGTCCTCATAACTCTGCATAATGGTAAAAGTAGGGCTGCAGACCGGCTCCGAAATCCCCAGACCTTTTGCAATCCCCTGTGTCAGTACCGTCTTGCCCACACCCAAATCCCCTGAAAGGGCATAAATCTGCCCCGGCCTGGCTTTTTGACCGATCCGCTCTCCCAATCCAAATGTTTCTTCTGCACTTTCTGTTTCAAATACCATAGTTACCACCGTATTTTAACCTTGCCGGCAGGCATATGTGTGGAAATCATCTCAATCACACCTGGAGTCATAGCCCCCAGATCTCTGCGCGGAAAAATCCAGGCATTTACCTTTGTATTGTATACAATAATGCTGTTCCTGGTAGAAACTGCCCGGTACATATTCTCCCATTTCTGAAGCTGGCTCTGACCGCCCTGGGATACCTGAATACCTTCTTCATTCATACGGTAGCACAGAGGTTCCTTAAATGCCGGCGTATTCTGTATCTGCTTCAGAGAACTGAGATACAGACTGCAGGGAAGATAGGCAAGCAGTACAATCCCTGCCAGAAGATATAAAATATTCTGTGTCCCGAAAAACCCCACCACCAAAACGGCGCCGATTCCGCTTCCCAATATACCGGAAGGGCTGTTGTAGGTATGGTGCAGCATGTAATCAAATAAAATATTTGCCGTGATTTTTGTTTCAAATTCCAGTTCCATTATATATATTCCTTCCACGCAGCTTACTTTGCCTTGCTTCCCTTTTCTCCGCAGTGCGCAGCTCCGGAGCTTTGCTCCTTCGCTCACGGGCTTCGCCCTGTCAAAAGCTGCGAAACCAAAGCCGGCTGCCAGCTGCCACTTTCCCTTGCTTTCCTTTTCTCCGCAGTGCGCAGCTCCGGAGCTTTGCTCCTCCGCTCACGGGCTTCGCCCTGTCAAAAGCTGCGAAACCAAAGCCGACTGCCAGCAGCCACTTTCCCTTGCTTCCCTTTTCTCCGCAGTGCGCAGCTCCGGAGCTTTGCTCCTTCGCTCACGGGCTTCGCCCTGTCAAAAGCTGCGAAACCAAAGCCGGCTGCCAGCAGCCGCTTTGGTTTTGCAGCTTTTCGCACTGCTCATTGCTTTCGTGTACATTATACATAAAATGAAATGGGGGTGCAAGGTTTCTGGTTAAAAATGGTGATGATGTGGTGGAATAAAGTGTGACAGATCCAGTTTCATGTAGATGGAGGTGCGCATGGGGCTGTTGTTGTAGCATTCTGTTTCCCGGAATCCGTATTTCCGATACAGGTGAATTGCGCTTTGTAAAAAGGGAAGTGTGTCCAGCAGCATAAAAGAATAGCCGATTTTTCTGGCATCGGTTATAAGTTTCTGTATGAGATGGTCTCCGATCCGGTTTCCTCTGAACAGAGGCCTTACATAAAGGCGTTTCATCTCACAATTCTGTTCGTCTATTTTTCTCAGTCCGATGCAGCCTGCCGGTACTCCATCACAGCAGGCTATGTACAGTCTGCCGTAAGGCATGCCATATTTGGTTTCCAGATGTCTGATCTCTTCATCATAATGCTGCACCGTCAGGTAGTCCTGAAAGGAGCTGTCACCGGCGATCAGCATATCTGTATATTCTGAAAACATTCTGCCAATTTCTTCAGGAGAATCATAGGCCGGAACAATTGTAATCTTCATTTCTGTTTCCTCTCAATGTTAATTCTGTCATCTACCCGCTTACCTTAAGCCATTCCATACCCGGATAGGGCTCGCCGGTTCTGATAAACCACTTTGCACACTTTGCTGCCAGTTCCAAATTGTGCATCGTATATTTTTTCAATATTTCCGAAGAGCCGTCGCTGCATTCGATTGGCGAGACTTCATCAGATTGCAGGTAGGCACGGTCAAAAGACGAGAAAAAGACTCCGTTCTCTTCATCAACCACCTGCACCGCAATAAACCGGTCTTTTCTTTCCATCAGGAAATATACACCGCCGTCGATCTCTCCATCGGGATCGGAAGAAAGATACAGGCTCTGCCAGCTGCCATTACAGATATTCTCAATGATTGCCTGTACTCCTTTTTCAGAAATATCCGTAATGGTGTATTTCTCATTTGTACTGAACTTCCTGCTGGCAAAACGGATTGCAATTCCGGATGCCGGGAAATCTACTATTTCTTTTTCAGGAATGATTTCTTCTTTTCTCATCACTCTGCTCACTTTCCGGACAAACTAAAACCATCTGCAAACTGCCCCTGATTATCAGGTTAACGCTCTATAGATATCATGTCTTTAAAAAATCAGTAAATTCTTTCAGCTCTTTTTTCTTTTCTTCCGAAAGATTATTGTACTGCCTGTCCTGAATAGCGCCTTCCAGCGCATACAAATGCACCAGGCAAACCTGTGGATAGCTTTCCTTCAATTTTAAAAATGCCTGCTTCGCACCTGTCTGAATCAGTTCCCCTGATGAAGAAATGCCAACACTTTTCAGCTTTTTTGACATCTCTTTTCCAATATTCATCATGGATGTCAGTTCTGACATATTACCTCTCCTGCTTTGCTATAATAATCGCCCATTATCATTCCATTCTCCATACATAATGCCTTTTTTCGTGTTGTCTATCAATTTTTGTAACCGACTTTGAAATAAATCCGGATATTTTTTCTTTATCTGGATTGTATCAATGCGAACACGCTGATACAAAGCGGGAAAGTTATGAAAATTTTTCCAGACTTCATCATCTGCTTTTAACGCCTGCAGTATTTCTTCGTCTATCACAAAACCAGACGGAGACATGTCTGGAAGTACAGCCCGTCCTGCATCTGTCATACGTCCAATCTTTTCCATTCTGCGGCAACGCTCTTTATTCAACTCGGACCAAAGGCTTCCTTTTCGTCTTGGCGCCAATCTCTGAGCTGTTATGCCGCTGTCAAGTTTTTTAGTTGTACTGTCTATCCATCCAAAACACATAGCTTCTTCAACCGCATCTATATACCAAAAAGTTTCCTCGTCTTTTGGCCGTCCGCGTTTTACAATGACCCAGCATTCTGTTTCTGTTTGATGGTATTTTTCAAGCCATGTCCGCAATTCGTTTCGATTAACAGCAGGCAACAGATTTTTCGGCTTTATGTAAATCACCCTCTTGTCTGAAATTTATTATACAAGATTTTTATACCGGCTGCAATGTCAGATACCGGCCTTACACAACAAACGATCCGTAGACTTAAGAATATGCCTGTGATAAAATATGACTGAATCCATTCATTAACTGCCCTGGAACCAACATTTCCGGCTTCCCGAAAAGCCTGGCAATCGGAGGCATGCCTATGTTCCCAAAGCAAAAAGAATCTATTTTAAAGTTGCTGAAATCTGATCAGGCAAATAAAAACTATGTAAATAATTATCTGTTCCCCTATCAGGATTTTTTGGATCCTGTAGATTATTTCACAGCGTTTGTGTGTGAAAATCTGGAAGGAAAACAAAATTATATTGACTTAATCAAAAGTCTGCTCCACGCAGATAATACTGCTCAAATTTTCGTACAGGTTTACGGCTTTGAACAATATGGCAGTGAACAATTTGTTTATGGTGAGACTTTGATTATTTTCAGCAGATTATCACTTTCTGAAATAAAACAGATTTTTAACGAACCCAAAGATATCTTTCCGAGTGACATCGGAGAATTATCTGATCTTAATGAATCGTATTTTATTATGGATAAAGAAGGAATCCTCTCCCCTGTATCAGGCCCCTCCGGGAATGGCCAGTCTGTTTATTATTGTTGGTGGGACTGACTGGTAAACAATGTGGGGCCCCATATATTCCGCCAGCGGGCATATACCTCTTCTCCTGTTTCAAAAATATTTCCACAGCATTGCCAGATTTCCTTCCGGAAACCGGAAATCAGTGCCCCTCTATATTATCTGCAAACGGAGCCGATGTATTGACAGAAATTGTATAATACCCATCATCTGTTTGATCCACATAGCACCACCATTCATCAAACACATAATACTGTGACAGACAATCCTCTATTTCAGTTTCCTGCATTTCTGTTGAAAATACAATGGAGGACAGGCAGTCCACATGGTTTCCGGTTCCCGATGTATTTCCGGTTTCTGAATAAACA
Organism: uncultured Clostridia bacterium; assembly: GCA_947385955.1. Lineage (GTDB taxonomy): Bacteria > Bacillota > Clostridia > Lachnospirales > Lachnospiraceae > VSOB01. Next base: position 266 of record CANDNA010000043.1, on the reverse strand, counting down.
CTTATGATCTCAATATCAGGAATTTCCGTTTCCAGGTTTCTCTGCAATGTACTGGTTTGTTTTTCCGTCGCAATATGATTGATGCACATACCAAAGATTTCATACAATCCCCAAATGGCTGTCAGCATAACCGGCAAAACCAAAATCCCAATCCCGAATCTTTTAATCCACTTCATAAACGTTCTCCACAGATTTTATTTTCCATATTCGATTCTATAGCAATCCAACAAATTATTGCACATAATTACACGAACGAAACCACCCTG
>CANDNA010000042.1 GCA_947385955.1 uncultured Clostridia bacterium | reverse complement strand
TAGAGCAACGGCCTTCTAAGCCGTGGGTCGGGGGTTCGAATCCCTTCGAGCACGTCAGCAGGGATTTTTGTTTTCTGACAGGGATCCTTCTATGGTGGGTATAGCGCAGTTGGTTAGCGCGCCAGATTGTGGCTCTGGAGGCCAAGGGTTCGAATCCCTTTATCCACCCTCATACAGGAGTGTATCGTCGTAATGGGCTATCGCCAAGCGGTAAGGCACAGGACTTTGACTCCTGCATTCGCTGGTTCGAATCCAGCTAGCCCAGCTTTTGCTAATTATAATATGGGACACTAGCTCAGGTGGTAGAGCACTTGACTTTTAATCAAGTTGTCGGGGGTTCGAGCCCCCCGTGTCTCATCGAATTACTATTTTTATATACACTTTTGTATATGAAGGTAGTATTTTTTTTGTGATATAAGAAATCCGGAGGAATTTCCTATATCACAAAAAGTCCTCCGGGCAGGATCGCACTGCGGCGGAGAGGAAATATATCACTGAAGCGATCCGCCGCGGGTGTGCGTCAGGACGCGCACTTTTTCATTATATGGATTCCGGGAGGGAGCAGGGCAATTGAGACCGACTTATTTTGAAGAGGCATTGTCAGATTTTGTCTATGATGCGGCAAGCGGCGGCGCCATTCGTCATCTGGTGGATCTTGGATATTCTCTGGAGCAGATATTGCAGGCGCTTTCCTATCCTGCACCGCGGGAAAAGGTGCAGAAAACGGTGTACCGGTATATGCTGGAATCCGGGCTGCTGCGGAAAACGCTTTTGGAAGAGGCCGGGGAGAGCCGCGCGGGCAGTACCATCCCGGCAGAAGGGTTTCGTCCGGTGAGGCTGGATCTGTCCCGCAAAGAGCGGGTGTATCAGTACCTGCATGAGAAAATACAGGAAAACGGTGAAGAAAACGTATATCTTTCCTGCCCGTTTGGGATATGGTTCAGACAGGACGGGAACCGGATTGCGGATTCGGAGCGGCTGCGGGAAAAACTGCCCTGCCTGAACCGTCGGGAGCAGGATTATCTGATCGGTATTCCCTGGGAAAATACGGTTATGTATCACAGATTAAACGACAGAATGCGGGAAATCGGAAGGAAACTTATATTTTGCCCGGAACCGGGCTGCAGCTATTATTTTATGAAAACAGGAGAGACGGCGGCAGGCGTATCGGGGCAGGGCCGCTTCTGACGACAGAGAAAAGGAGCATGGACATTGCAGAAAAAGAAGCTGCAGAGCGGCTGTGAAAGCTGTCTGTATTATGAATACGATGAGGAGTATGAGTGCTACACCTGTCAGATGGATCTGGATGAGGATGAAATGGCCCATTTTTTGCTGGAAAAGCATTTCTCCTGTCCGTACTATCGATACGGGGATGAATATACCATTGTGAGAAAACAGATATAGGGGAGGATGGACAGATGGAAGAGAGAAAAATGACAGAAAACAAAATGGGGATTATGCCGGTCAACAGGCTTTTGCTCAGTATGTCTCTGCCAATGATGATTTCAATGCTGGTGCAGGCCCTTTACAATGTTGTGGACAGCATTTTCGTATCACGGGTCAATGAGAATGCATTGACTGCCGTCTCGCTGGCATTTCCCCTTCAGAACCTGATGATTGCAGTGGCAGTGGGTACAGGGGTGGGAATCAACGCACTGCTTTCCAAGTCTCTGGGAGAGAAAAATTACGATAAAGTCAACCGCACAGCCAACAATGCGGTGTTTCTGGCAGGTCTCAGCTATTTGCTGATGCTGTTGATCGGTGTTTTCGGTGTCGGGATATTTTACCGGAGCCAGACGTCTGACCCGCAGATTATCCAGTACGGCATCTGGTATGCCAGGATCTGCTGCTGCTGTTCTTTTGGGGTGTTTCTGCAGGTGACAATGGAGCGGCTTTTACAGTCCACAGGCAGGACTTTTTATACGATGATCATACAGGGGACGGGAGCCATTATTAATATCATTTTGGACCCGATTCTGATTTTCGGATTGTACGGCTTTCCCAGGCTGGAGGCGGCAGGCGCTGCCGTGGCAACGGTGGCAGGACAGATCATTGCCGCTGTGCTTGCCGTGATTCTGAATCAGAAGGTCAACCGGGAAGTGCAGCTGCAGATGAAAGGATTCAGGCCGGATGGCAGAGTCATCGGTCAGATTTACAGAGTGGGTGTGCCATCCATTATTATGCAGTCCATTGCGTCGGTCATGACCTATGGCATGAACCTGATTCTGATGGCGTTTACCTCTACCGCAACGGCGGTATTCGGCGTATATTTTAAACTTCAGAGTTTTATTTTCATGCCGGTGTTCGGGCTGAATAACGGTATGATTCCGATTATTGCCTACAATTATGGCGCGGACAACCGGGAGCGGGTGGTGCGGACCATCCGGTACAGTATCCTCTATGCAGTATCCATTATGGCAGTGGGGACGCTGGTATTTCACCTTTTTCCGGGAGATCTGCTCACTATGTTCAAGGCATCGGATACCATGCAGCAGATCGGGGTCCCTGCGCTGCGGATTATCAGTGTGAGCTTTATTGTAGCCGGTTACTGCATTGTATGCGGCAGTGTTTTTCAGGCGCTGGGAAACGGGATGTACAGTCTGATGGTGTCGATTGCAAGACAGCTTTTTGTGCTGCTTCCCGTGGCTTATCTTCTGTCCAGGCTGGGCAATGTAAATTATGTATGGTGGTCTTTCCCGATTGCGGAAATGGCATCGTTGGTGATGTCAACCATTTTCCTGATCCGGATTTACCGGAAGATTATTGTCACCCTGCATTAATTGCAGGAAGGGCGTGTGATTTTCGGGCCTGTGGAAAAAGCAGTGTCTTGACAAGGAAGCAGATGGTTTTATATAATGAAACATGCGATGCAAAGGCAGAGCTTTCCTGTTCTGCTTCTGCATCCTGTATATTCAGCGGTTATGGCGGAATTGGCAGACGCGCCAGATTTAGGTTCTGGTGGGAAACCGTGCAGGTTCAAGTCCTGTTAACCGCAGTAAACGGTGCGAATTTGAACACACCAAAGCGGATATTACACTTTTTCGAAAAGGCAGTGATCGTGGTGCTTAAGTTTTCAAAATGAAGGCCGAAATGCAGAAAAGGCCCGGAGGATATAGTTTCCTCCGGGCCTTTTCTGACCTATTTCCTCTTTTCACACAGCATAACCTGCTTTTGATCCTGACATGAAAAATACCTCCAAAGTCACAGATATATAACATTTACTGCCTTTTAAAAATATTCCTGTTTCCGCAGTTGGGAGTTTGCTCATTCAGCATTCCCTGCAATTTCCGTATCGACAACTTGAATTAAGTCTGTGGAAACTTCATCAAAAAGATATTCGCCTTTTCCCCCAGTTCCCTGATCAGGTTCTCCTTTTCATGAAGCTGCTCTGCTATGGAATATTCCCTGTCCAGTACCATGTCAACCACGTTTGCTCCGTCCGGGGAGTGAATGGAGATGAAGCGGTATTTTTTGATGTAGCTGTATTCCGCAGGAGTTATATCATTTTCCCCTTTTGGAAATTTAACACAATCCTGAAAAAGGTAATTAGCGTCAACCTTTAATGCTTCTATCAGTTTATACATAACAGGTTCTTTTGGGTGACTTGTTTCATTTTCATAATTTGTGATTGCAGAGCCGGTAACACCAACTATTTTCCCCAATTCTGTTTGTGTAAGTCCTTGATTTTCCCTGGCTTCTTTTATTCTATATCCAATCCCCATTCACTTCACCTCTTTTCTGTATCTATACTATAGCTCAAACGTATTGATATGTAAATATAAAAACTCAAGAAATTTTAGAAAAACAGGGTAATAATCTAAAGATATATGAGCTATTACAGGATACAGGAGAGGAAAAGCCATCATCTGTATGTATGACAGCCCTCCGGATCGGAATATACAAACAGCATAACACGCGCAATTTTGATCGTTGTTTTCCGGTATTATCCTTGACTTAAGTACGAAACCGTACTATAATGCATTTATGTGAGTACGAAATCGGAATTATGAAAGGTGTGTTGATATGGAGTTAAAACAGGGACGGGAACTGGAAGCGTTTAACAGTATGTACAGAGAACTGGATGGCATGTATCATGAGATTGCACGGAAGCTGGAGCTGTCTGACAGTGTTTTTCTGGTTCTTTATGCGTTGGTGGAGTTTGGTGACGGGTGCCTGCAGAATGATATTGTAAAGTATTATTTTATCAGCAAACAGACAGTCCATTCTGCCGTTAAGGTTCTGGAGGGAAAGGGCTTTCTTTCTCTGCGTAACGGAAAAGGAAGAGACATGCATCTTGACCTGACACCTGCGGGGCGGCGACTGGCGGAAGAAAAGATGGCGCCGGTACTGGCACTGGAAAACAGTGTGTTTGCGGAAATGCAGCCAGAGGAGAGTCAGGCGCTGCTTGCCCTGACCAGAAAATATGTTTCCCTGTTTCGTGAAAAAACAGCACATTTTCCTGCATCCGGGGAAGGAGGGGACAGTCAGTGAGAATTCAGTTATCGGATCATTTCACATACAGACGGCTGCTTCGGTTTGTGGCTTCTCCTGTTTTGATGATGGTCTGTACATCTTTATATGGAATCGTGGATGGCTTTTTTGTATCCAATTATGTGGGGAAAACACCCTTTGCCGCAGTGAATCTGATTATGCCCATATTGATGGGGATGGGGACCATCGGCTTTATGGCAGGCACAGGAGGAAGCGCGGTGGTTTCCGTCAAGCTGGGAGAAGGGAAGCGGGAGCTGGCGAACCGGTATTTTTCCATGTTGATTTATGCGGCCGGAGCAGTCAGTGTGGTGTTGTCTGCTCTTTGCTTTTTCTTTACACCGGCCATTTCCAGAGCGTTGGGGGCCGGGGGAGAGCTTTTGGAGCATTGCATTATTTATGGAAGGATTCTGTTTGCTGCAGAGCCTGTGTTTATTTTACAGAATATGTTCCAGAACTTTTTTGTCACTGCCGAAAAACCGGATCTCAGCCTGAAGATGTCAGTGGCATCCGGGCTGACCAATATGGTATTGGATTATTTGTTCATTGCGGTATTCGGCTGGGGGATAGCAGGCGCGGCCATTGCCACTGCTCTGGGCCAGGCGGTGGGCGGCATCGTGCCGGTTTTTTACTTTGCACGTAAAAATGACAGTCTGTTAAGGCTGACAAAGACAGGACTGGATCAAAGAGTTCTGCTGCTTGCCTGCATGAACGGTTCTTCCGAGATGGTTTCCAATCTTTCCATGTCAGTGGTAAACGTTCTGTATAATATCTGGCTTATGCGGTTGGCGGGGGAGGACGGTGTGGCGGCGTATGGCATTATTATGTATGTGAATTTTGTATTTCAGGCGGTCTTTATCGGGTATACCATTGGCGCCGCGCCGGTTGTCAGCTATCATTACGGTGCAGGCGGACGGGCAGAACTGCAGAACCTGTTTCGTAAGAGCCTTGTCCTGATGTGTGCCGGCGGTATTGGTATGACTTTGCTGGCAGAGCTTTTTCACATACCGCTTGTGGGGATATTTGCAGGCTATGATCCGGAACTCTTCGCTATGACCTGTCATGGATTCCGCCTTTATGCACTGGCGTTTATGATGATGGGAGTCAATATCTGGGGTTCGGCCTTTTTTACAGCGCTGAATAATGGGGTGGTTTCCGCAGCCATTTCTTTCCTGCGTACATTGGTGTTCCAGATTGCGGCGGTTATGGTGCTGCCCTTTCTCTGGGGAGTGGACGGGATCTGGCTGGCCATTGTGGCGGCGGAACTGCTGGCCCTTCTGGTAACTGTCTGGTTTTTTGTCAGAGAACGGGAACGGTATCAGTACTGGCAGGGGACGGGGGCTTTTTGAAAAATTTACGCTGTGCCGCGCTCCGGCGCGAGTGTACGCCCTGACGTACACTTTTCAAAAATCCCGCAATTGAGGGAAATATTACCGCTTAACTTAAGAAACTATTAACTATTTTCCCATTTCTTTTTTTATATTTTTAATGTAACATAAAACGTGGAAAAGATCAGGAAATCTGGATACCTGAATCTGTTCTGAAATAAACCACAAAAAGGATTCTATTATGTCGGAACTGATTACGTTAAGCAATATCTGCAAAATCTACAATCCGGGTGAAAATGAAGTACGGGCTCTGGATGGTATCAATCTGACTGTGGACGAAAATGAATTTGTGGCCATTATCGGTCAGTCCGGTTCCGGCAAGTCCACATTGATGAATATGCTGGGATGTCTGGATGTGCCCACCAGCGGGACTTATATGCTTCATGGACAGGATGTATCCAATATGTCGGACGATGAACTTTCGGATGTGCGGAATAAAGAAATCGGGTTTATTTTTCAGGGATTTAATCTGATTCAGAATCTGACTGCCCTGGAAAATGTGGAGCTTCCGCTGATCTACAGAAATGTGGGAAGAAAGGAACGGATAGCGCTTTCTCTGGAAGCGCTGCGGAAGGTGGGGCTGGAGAAGCGTCTGACCCATAAGCCTTCAGAGATGAGCGGCGGACAGCAGCAGAGAGTGGCCATAGCCAGGGCCATAGCCCAGGCGCCGCCGGTGATACTGGCGGATGAGCCTACCGGCAATCTGGATTCGGTGTCCACAAAAGAAATTATGGGTATCCTGCGGGAGCTTCATGAAGAGGGCCGGACCGTGATTCTGATTACCCATGACAATGAGATCGCAGCTCAGGCAGAGCGCATTATCAAGATCAAGGACGGTAAAATTTTTTCGGATGTAATGCGGGATGAAGGGAAGCAGGCAGGGGCAGAGGACAACAATATAAAGGGGAAATAAAGGATGATAGGATTTCAGAAAAAGGGCGATCTGCCTGAAGATTCACAGAAGAAAAAAAAGACGAAAAATCCAAAGCTCAGAAAGCGGATCAAACAGGGAGTTGCATTGCTTGTTGTACTTGCGCTTGCAGGCGGGTTTTATGTGCGTTCCAGCCAGGATAAAAACACGGTGCCTCAGGTTATGGCGGCTACAGCAGAGAGGGGCGATATCGAAACGACTGTCAGCACCAGCGGCGTGGTGGAAAGTGAGATTTCCCGGATTTATTATGCGCCTATGGCGGCCAAGGTATCGGAGCTGAATGTGGAACTGGGAGATGCGGTGAAGGCAGGGGATGTACTGCTGGGATATGATACGGAAGATCTGGAATTTAAACAGAAATCAGATGCATTGGATGCACAGGCCAGTGAAAGCAGCTACCAGAGCTCGATTGCGGAAAGCAATAAGCAGGAGGCTATTTACAATGAGTCCTCCCAGCAGCTTGCCAATATTGAAATGCTGATTGTTTTTCAGAAGGATCTGATCAAACAGTTTCAATACTATGTGGAAGATGAGAAAACCGAAAAAAAGCTGAAATTGTATGATGAAAGATATCGTCTGAACCGCAGGATTAACAATCTGAGCGTGCAGGCTTACATAGAGGATACGGAGGGTGTCCATGTTTCTCAGGCGCAGGCCATGAATGAGCTGGAAGAGATCAATCAGAAGCTGGAAGAGCTGGAAGAGGATAAGGAACTGACGGAGATTGAGCGTCAGATCGTGGTGGAGCAGGAAAAGCTGGCAGATCTGGAAATGCTCAGGGATGAGCTGAAGGCTGATAAAAATTCTTCCGAAAACGCGATTCTGGATGGATACAAAAAGAAAGAGCTGGAAGCCATTGTACAGAAGAGCCGTATTGCCGAAGAGCAGGCACAGGCCCATCTGGAAGAAGCGCTTGCAGGGATCCGGGCTGATTTCAACGGTATTATCACAGAACTGGATATCAATGAAGGATTTGTGACCGAGGCAGGCTCCAAGCTGATGAAACTGGAAAGCAGTGATGCGGTGCGGGTCAACATTTCTCTTTCCAAGTATGATTTATCCAAAGTGGAACTGGGACAAAAGGCAGAAGTGGAAATTTCCGGCCAGACTTATGAAGGTACCGTAAGCAAGATCAACCGGATGGCGGAGCAGAATGACGCCGGTACCAGACTGGTGGCCGCAGAAGTTCATATTGAGAATCCGGATGATAATATTTATCTGGGAATCGAAGGCAAGGTAAAAATCCAGGCACAGAAGTCGGAAAACACGCTGCTGGTACCGATTGCCGCTGTCAATACGGACCAGACCGGGGATTTCTGTTACGTGGTGAAGAACGGTATCGTGGAAAAACGGCCGGTTACGGCAGGGCTGTCATCAGAGGACAGTATCGAGATCGTGGAGGGACTGGAAGAAGGGGACATTGTCCTGACAGATACGTCTATGGAGCTGACTGAGGGGATGCAGGTGGAACCGCTGACCATGTAAGGGGAAGAGTATGCAGCAGTTATGGGAATATGTCAAAATTGCACTTATGAATATCAAAAGCAACAAAGGCCGTTCTATTCTGACGATGCTGGGAATTATTATCGGTATTTCTTCGGTGATTATGCTGATTTCCATCGGAAATAGTGTAAAAGGCCAGATCAATCAGGAATTGAATGATATGGCGGGCGGCCAGGTGTATCTGTATGTCAGTGACAGAGACAGTGACGGGGATTACCTGAGTTTCAGCGAGGATGATTTTGAGCTGATTAAGGAAAAAATCCCCCATGTGGTAGGTGTGACGCCTCAGTGGAATTATTGGGGCGCTTCGGTGAGCAGCCGGAAGGGAGATATCAGCGTAGTGATTCAGGCAGGGAATCAGTATCTGGAGTATGCCTCCAAAGAGCCTTTTCTGCATGGAGGATATTTTACCCAGAATGACTGTGATGCCGGACGGGATGTGTGTGTGATTACCGAAAGCGGGGCCAGAGCATTGTTTGGGACCACCAATGTGGTAGGTGTTCCGATTGAACTGACGATTTTTAATGTGACAAGGGAAATGACCATTGTGGGGGTACGCAAAGACAGCGAATCCACGATGATCAATATGCTGAACGGAGAGCGGATATACATCGATATGCCGCTGGCGGTTTTTTCCAATTTCGGATTTTATCTGGGTGATATGAGCGATATGCTGGTAATTGCGGAATCTTCGGAATATTCTTCAGAGATTGCCCAGAAAGCCATCCAGCTTATGGAAGCAAAATACAATGTCAGGGGAGAAAACCTGATTCAGATTGATGACTTTAACGACTATATGTCTCAGATGAGCAGTATCCTGAATTATATTACACTGTTTGTGGCCTTTGTGGCGGCGATTTCCCTTCTGGTAGGCGGAATCGGTGTTATGAATATTATGCTTGTTTCCGTGACAGAGCGTACCAGGGAAATCGGTATCCGCAAAGCTCTGGGAGCCAGGACATCGTCTATTATGTTACAGTTTCTTTCTGAGTCGGCTATTATTACGCTGGTAGGCGGAATCATAGGCATCCTGATTGGCATAGGCGGGGCGCAGGCAGTATGCAGCGCTATCGGCTTCCGTGCAGCGGTCAATTTGGGAATTATTGTGATTGCGACTCTGTTTTCTTCCGGCGTGGGTCTGTTCTTTGGCATCTATCCTGCCAGAAAAGCAGCCAAACTCAGCCCGATTGAGGCATTACGGGTTATGTCATAACGGGGCGTAAAATTTCATGCTTTGTTTTTCAGGTGTCGTTAATCTGTGATCCAACCCATTTTCCGGCCCAGGATCTCCGGGTTATCCGGCGGCGGGGGTACCGGGGCTGTGTCCGCAAAGGTGGAGTGGCTGCCGGTGGTTATCTGGTCTGTCCAATATTCCAGCCAGTCCAGGAAGTGGAAGGGCTCACCGGTCTTTTCATCCCGCATGGGTACTGTGCCATAGTCGTTGGCAAAATCAAAGAACCAGACCGTGCCATACACCGCCGGGTCAGCGCTGTTGACAATGAGAATACTGTCCATACCGCAGCCTTCGGTGCACAGATGCAGAAAACCGGTACAGGCGGCATCATAGTCAAAGTTATCCATTTCCTCCTCGGTCATATAGAGGAAAAAGGGAAAGTGATCCAGCGTAAAGGGAAAAGGCTGCTCCGGAACGCACTGCTGCGCCTCCTGCCTGTCCAGGTGGGTCAGCCCATAGAAAGGCTGCTCTCCATCTGCACCTACCACGGTGATAAACCGCCGGTATTCTTCCGGCAGGCGGATGCCTTTTACCTTCTCAAATGCGGCCACTTCCTCTTCACGCACAGGAGCGCCCCAATTCACAGTCTCATTGTTACAGATGGGATCACCCCGTACTTCCGTAAACTTCTGTAACAGGATGGCGATTCTTTCGTCGATCTGTTTGTTCATACCATACCCTCCTTTTTGAAATGAAAATGTAATTCCCTGTCAGAAATAGTATAACAAAAGTTACTCATTTTTTCCATTGTAACCGACAGGTAAATGATTTATAGCAATCCAATATTATACTGCACCTGCTTGACATAGGGTTTATGATAG
>CANDNA010000041.1 GCA_947385955.1 uncultured Clostridia bacterium | reverse complement strand
TCTATCATAAACCCTATGTCAAGCAGGTGCAGTATAATATTGGATTGCTATAAATAAAATGAAATCATCTCTCACCTTACGCCCTTTATTTGTCAATCCCCAATATAGTTCTCTATTGTCATTATTCCAATGAGAATATACTAAATTTAAAGCCCTGTATTGATTCAACAATTTTTTTACAAATTGTTTATCATCAAGATAACTTCCATTTTTCCCAGATAAAAATTTTATCTCTATTGCTTTTTCCACAAGATCTTCAACAATTGATACGTCCATCATTTCAGTTGCAATGGTTATAAATAAATCCTGTAAACTTATATTTATATTTCCAGCTCGCAATCCACTTTGACTTCGATAATGATATTCCATCTTTACTTCGCAATCCTCAAATGCAATATTGGTTTCTTCTGTTAAAAAAGAAATCTCTTCTTTTGCTGCCTTCAAATCATTCACTAACTTTTCATTTTCACTTTTCAATTCCATAATTTCCCGCCGAAGAGAAGCCTCATCAAAATCAACTGCTCTCTGCCAACCTGGACGTTTTATTTCAGATTTCGCCTTCATGATAGAGATTGCTAATTTGCCCGTCAAATCCTCTGTTGAACTCCATATACTTACCAATCTATTGGTCATTGCTCTGGTACGAAACTTTTTTAATTTATTAATTTTATTCTCATCCGTTTCCATTTTATCTACTGAAAGATCCATATTATCATCAATAGCAAATACTAAAATGGGAATACCTTGTCCTATCGCATAATCGTATTCCATTTCTGTATAACTCTTTCCTGTATCAGGATGAATCGAACCATAACACTTCCCAATTATCAACACATAATAATCACACAAATCTATAACCTTTTTTATTACTTCAAACTGTTCTGCATCTGCAGCTACAAATGCTTCCATTCCCGCCGGAATACAGTCTACCATAAAAAGCACATCGAGAATCTTTTTACGCTCTTCTATCAAATCTGCATATGTTGAACTGATAAATACTTGATATTTTTTATTATGCATCCTTTCGCCACACCCTTTATCATTTTAGTTTTCTTTTGCTTCAATCTGAAAAATCTTCTCAAACAATACTTATCTTAATCTTCCTCTCAGCTTGATAAATTTTATATAAACAATACCTGTCTTTTCATACACACCCCAGTATATCACCATCCCCAAAAAAAGTACAGAACAAAATGAACATTTGTTCTGTACCCCTGTTTTCCCATATTCAGATGCCGCTCCGTTACTCTCCTGTCACCAGGATTTCCTTTGCCCGTTCCAGTTGGTTATCATATCCTTCCTCAATATATCGTTCATAATCCATTTCCAGTTCTTCATCCGGTTCGATGCCGATACCGTGGATATTGCTCCCTTTGGGAGTATAATATTTGCTGGTGGTCAGCTTGACAGCCGAGCCGTCCGACATAGCCAGATATTTCTGTACAATACCTTTTCCAAAGGTGGTCGTTCCCAGCAGTTTTCCTTTGCCGTAATCCTTGATTGCGCCTGCCAGCACCTCTGATGCGCTGGCACTGCCTTCGTTGACCAGCACCACCATCGGCACGGTCAGTTCATTTTCTCCGTCACAGTTATAGTCCTGACGTTTGCCTGCTTTGTCCTCTGTATATACCACCAGTCCTTTGGGCAGGAGTTTTCTGGCCACATCGATGACCGCTGCCAGATTGCCGCCCGGATTGTCCCGCAGATCCAGAATCAGCCCCAGCATGCCCGAGCCTTTTGCCGTTGCCAGTGCATCCGTAAACTGATCTACGGTAACCTTGTCAAACTCTGTGATTCTGATATACGCGATGTGATCCTCCAGCATTTCATAGGAAACGGTCTGCTTGGGTACTTCTCTGCGTTCCACTTCCACCTCTCTTGTATCGGCTTCCCCTTCCCGCATAATGGTCAGCACCACTTTTGTGCCTTCTTCCCCTTTGATCAGGCTGACCACATCTTCCAGACTCATATCTTTGGTATACTGACCATCCACCCGCATAATCAGATCCCCTTCCTGCAGTCCGCTCTCCTGTGCCGGACTGTCCGGAAAGATCTCGCCCAGACGGGCAAAGCCCAGCTCTGCGTCCAGACGCACATAAGCGCCTATCCCATAGTAGACGCCATCCAGCTTTTCCTGCTGCTCCTGCATCTCTTCCGCAGAATAGTATGCAGAATACGGATCGTCCAGAGAATTGACCAGCCCCTGATAAATACCGTTTTCCATCGTCTTGCTGTCAACCATATCCAATGCATAGTTTTCTTCGATGATTTCTTCTATCAGTTGCAGTTTCTGCATCGTTTTGGCGCTGACTACCTCTTCAGCCAACGCATCACTTTCTGTCCCCTTATTATGCTGCTTCCAGGCAGTGACCGCTTCCCGCCCCGCATAGGTAGCCGATACAATCAGTACTGCCAACAGCAGTCCTGCTATCAGCCCATTTACAAATTTTCTCTTATCTGACATGTTCTCCATTCCTGTCAATTCCTCTAAAATGATTTTATTCCCTAAGCCGATAGATAATTCCACGGACTTACATAACTTCCGTTCAGCCGCACACTGAAGTGCAGGTGCGGGCCTGTGGAACGTCCTGTGGAACCAACTGCCGCTATCTGGTCCCCTCTTGCCACATGCGCCCCTTTCGACACATACAGAGCCGACGCATGCATATAAATCGTATACAGACCATCCCCATGATCTATCATAATATAATTGCCCATGCTGTTGTTATAGGCTGCTGCCACCACTTCCCCGTCATAGGCTGCCAGAATCGGCGAACCGCTGGGTGAGGCCATATCCACCCCGTTATGAAACTGCTGCACTCCCAATGTCGGATGGATCCGGTTCCCATAATCGTCAGAAATCCTTGTATAGGACGGGGCAGGCCACTTAAATTTTCCGCCGTCATATTTGGGACGGCTGGCCTCTTCCAGTTGCTTTTTTTCTGCCGCCACTGCCTGTTCCAATGCTGCAATCGCAGCATCCTGAGCAGCGATCTCCGCCTCATATTCCTGCACCAGTTGAGACTTATTATGGATGTCCGCATCATAGGCTTTGATTTCCTGCTCCTTTGAGGCAATCAGCGCATTGACTGCTTCCTGTTCTTCCTCTACCGCCTCCTTTGCCGCATCCAATACCAGTTTTTCCGCCTCCAGCTCCTCCCGGAATCGGTCCACTTCTTCCCGTATTTCCTGGTATTCTTCCAGTTTCCGCCTGTCATAGGCTGCTATCTTTTCAATAAACTCTGTCCGGCTCAGAATATCTCCAAAGTTATCGGAGGTAAAAAGCAGATCCAGATAAAAGGTCTGGCCCCGTTCATACATAAACTTAATCCTCCGCTTCATGGAAGCATACTGCTCTTCTTCCACCGCAATGGCTTCTTCCAGTGCCCTTTCTGTTTCTACAATCTCTTCTTCCTTCTGAGCAATCAGTTCTTTCAGTTCATTGATTTTTTTCTCAATCTCTTCCAGGTTCGCATCCAGCTTCGCCACATAGTCTTTCAGATTCTTTTTGCTGCTTTCCAGTTCTGACACCAGTTTTTTCACATCTGTCAGTCCTGACTGGAGCGCTGCCTTCTGCTTCTCCGCTTCTCCTATGGCGCTCTGCTTTTGTCTGATGCTGTCCTGTATTTTTTCCGTTTTGGAATCTGCTGCACTGGTAAAAGAGGGCGCGGCTGTTCCCGCCAGCAGAAAAACCGCCAATAGACACGCTGTGATATTTCGTCCCTTCTTCATGCCATGTCCTCAATCATACCTTCAGATGCTTCCTGACTGTTACGATACTGCCCAGAAAACCGATTCCCACACCGATTCCCACGGATACCGGCATCAGCACCGAAAACACTTCCTCCACCGGCAGAAAGTTCAAAAGACCCGATAAAATCTGAAACCGCTCATTGATATATACAATTACATTTGTATAGATATAATAAATGGATACCAGCGGTACCACAGAGCCCAGCAGACCAATCAGAATCCCTTCAATCACAAAAGGGGATCTGACAAAGAAATCGGTTGCACCAATATATTTCATGATATTGATTTCCTCTTTTCTGACAGAAATCCCGATCATAACCGTATTGCTGATCAGAAAGATGGAAACCGCCAGCAGAATCACGATAATACCCAGCGATACATACCCGATCAGTACATTGATGCCTCCCAGTGCATTGGCTGTGATTTCCGAGCGGTTTACCTGCCGTACACCGTCCACAGATTCCAGATAGGTTACAAGTGCGCTCTGCATGGAAACATCACTGAGATAAATCTCATAATTGGCAGAATCCTCCAGGGGGTTTTCCGTAAATCCGTCTGCATACTCGCCCAGGTATTCCACACTGAACTCCTCCCATACCTCTTCTGCAGATTTAAACTTTACCTCTCTGACCTCCACCCGCTTGGAAATCAGATCCCCGATCTCCCGGATCCGCTCATCACTGATGCCTTCCTCAAAAAACACCGTAACACTTACGCCTTCTTCCGCAGTCCGCACCACATGCTGAAAATTAATCAAAATGGCATAAAACAGACCAAATAAAAACAGACAGGCGGATATGGTGGCAATGGATGCAAGGGAAAACCATTTATTCCGCAATATATTGACAAAGCCCTGCCTGATCGTATAAAAAAGTGTACTAATCCTCATCGATATAACCGCCCTTTTCTTCGTCGCTCACAATGACACCCTTTTTCATGGTAACGACCCTTTTCTTCATGGCATTTACAATCTCTCTGTTGTGTGTTACCACCAGAACCGTCGTTCCGTTCTGATTGATCTCTTCCAGAAGTTTCATAATCTCCCAGGAATTTTTGGGGTCCAGATTGCCTGTCGGCTCGTCTGCCAGCAGAATGGAAGGCTTATTGATCAGTGCCCTTGCCAGCGCCACCCGCTGCTGTTCACCACCGGAAAGCTGTTTCGGTTTTGCCTTATATTTTCCGGCCAGTCCCACAATAGAGAGGATCGCAGGCACATTTTTCCGGATTTCCCTGGTAGGTACCTGTATAATACGCTGTGCAAACGCTACATTTTCATATACATTGCGGTCTTTCAAAAGACGGAAATCCTGGAATACAATACCCAGATTCCGCCGGAATTTCGGTATCTTACGGTGTTTCAGACGCACCACATCCTCACCGTTTACCCACACTCCACCGGATGTGGGCGTCAGTTCCCGGAGCAACAGCTTAATCAGTGTAGACTTGCCGGAACCACTGTCCCCCACCACAAATACAAATTCACCCTTCCGGATCCGGATGCTGACACCGTTCAATGCCGGCGCTCCTGTAGAATAGGATTTGCTCACATTATCCAATACGATAATATCCCTTGATTCGGAAGAACTTCTTCTTACCCGTTTCTTTCCTGCCAACTCTTTCTCTCCTGTATCTGTATACTCTTAAAAATCAAAAGTTTCCATGTACTTCATATATTTCACTACCATCAGGGCAATTTTAAAGGTAATCGCATCCTCAAAAATACGCAGATCCAGTCCTGTGCTCTTCTGCAGCTTGTCCAGACGGTATACCAGGGTATTTCTGTGGATAAAAAGCTGTCTGGAAGTTTCGGACACATTGAGGCTGTTTTCAAAAAACTTATTGATGGTAGTCAAAGTCTCTTCATCAAATTCATCCGGATTCCGGCCGTCAAAGATCTCCTTGATAAACATTTTGCAGAGCGGTATCGGAAGCTGATAAATCAGACGGCCGATGCCCAGCTCACTGTATGCAATAATATTCCGTTCGCTGAAAAAAATCTTTCCCACATCCAGTGCCATTTTGGCTTCCTTATAGGACCGGCTGACTTCCTTGATCTCCCCTATGATTGTACCATAGGCAATATGTACATTTCCAATACCTTCTTTTTCCAAACAGTTTACAATCTCCACTGCCTTTTTGTCAATTTCCGGATTGCCGTCGCCGTCGGCAATCTCTTTTACCACGATCACATTGTTCTCATCTACCGCGGTTACAAAGTCTTTCCCTGCATTCTCCTTCAGATTCCGGATGATTTCCAGTGCATTGCTGTCCTTTCCATTCTCTGCTTCCACTACAATCACCACTCTCTTTACATCTGTGGGAATATGC
This sequence comes from uncultured Clostridia bacterium, assembly GCA_947385955.1. Taxonomy (GTDB): domain Bacteria; phylum Bacillota; class Clostridia; order Lachnospirales; family Lachnospiraceae; genus VSOB01. The sequence continues at coordinate 4,449 of CANDNA010000041.1, read as the reverse complement.
AGTTTTTTGGAACGGCTGTAAATATCCACCAAAAGCAGATTGTCCAGCAGCAGATTCTTGATAAAATTATCCTTGTCAAAGCGCTCCTTGTAGGCTGTCAGAAGGTTCTGAATCTGAAAAGCCACCATCTTGCCTACCATGTACAAATCTTCCCCTGCACCGCCGGCCACCAGGATATATTCAAGCTGCTGCTCGTCATATATTTTAAAAAACTGACATCCCTGGATCTCCTGGCTGTCTGCCGGAGAACCCGCAAACTCCAGCGCCGACTTCTCAAATTCACTCATATTGTCCGAGGTGGAAGCAGCCGTCTTGCCGTCCGTATCAATGACACTGAACTCCACACGGGATATCGCTTTCAACCCTTCGATCGTATTTTGTAAAATTTGATTCGATATCATTTCCCCACTCCTTCTCTTCCCGGAAAACAATAGATGTCGTATCTGGCAGACTTTCTATTGTCATAAATTATGCATTCTGCATAACCTGCCGCCTGTAGTCGTCCGGAAATTTTTTTCAGATTCTCTTGATCTCTGTTTCATTTTAATATATATCTACAAATAAATCTACAGGGAATCTGCCGTTTTTTATGCATTTTTTACGCTTTCTCCAGATTTTTCCTCCATTCCCGTTCGGCAACCTGCACAACAGATAATGTACAAAAAGACGGAACTCTAATTTTCCGCCTTTTCCTGATTCTCATATTGATACACTTTTCTTTGAAACAGCTTTCTCTGCAGCTTTCTGACAAACAGATGATGCTTTTTACCTCCCTCTCCGGATACCGGCCTGTCCTTGGGAAGCCCTATCCAGATATCGGCATTGATCCTTTTTTTGTTGTGAAAAACGAATGACGCCTGCAAAGGATAGTCTGATAAGACCAGAATCACACTCGGCGCTTTGTCATTGATATCGTTGATCACCGCATCCGCTTTCAGATCAGCGCCCTCTTCCTGCAGGATACACTTCCCCGCAATCTGTACCTGACCGTCCTCCAGATCAGATTCCAGTATCTGCATGGACTCCCGGGTATCTGATACCAGATAAACCGTCCGCTTTTCCCGGGCAATCCGCCGCATCAGTTCATTCAGAAAACTGTTGTTTTCAATTTCTTTCAGCCGGCTTCTGCCGCCGATCCCTGCCACGCGGAGGATATCCGTATCGCAGTACTCCAGCACATCCACAGATTCCAGCCATTCTTTCTGTGTTGCGTCCTCACCTGCCTGCATCAGCGTTTTCGTGGACACGAATCCCACTGTCCCCAACGCCCCATGCCCAAAATATGCGTCTATCATACGCATCTTTTCCCGCAGTGTATAGTCCCGCAGGTTTAATCCCAATAGATTGATTTCTTTCATACCATCATTTTATATAAAATCACATCCGCCACCATATAGACAATACTCAAAACAATTGCCGCCACAAGGGGTATCGTAATTATTTTTCCTCTTTTTTCACGACGGGTTGTCCAGATCCGCACCAGACGTTCTGTACGTCCCTCATTTCTGGCAATCCATACCAGCACACAGACCGCAATCGATGTCATAACCGCTGCCATAACCAGTGACACTCCCAGACCATACAGCAGGGAGTCCATATCCGTCCAGTCTTCCGCCAGCCCGGCGGCCTCCTCACTCAGAAGCATATCTTTGGACAGATACATAATGCAGACACTGTATCCGTTAAATACCACATGGTAAATCACAGATGCCCAGATACTGCCTGTGGCTTCCACCAACAGCACCAGTACCATACCGATTACAAACGCATAGGCAGCCTGGTTGAAATTCATATGCCCTATTGCAAAAATCATTGCCGAGCAGACTGTCGCCTGCAGAAGTGTTCCTGTATTCCGGTATCCTCTGTAGGCAATCCCCCGATATACCACTTCTTCGCATATGGGAGCGCTGACAGCCATAAAGAAAAAAGCAAGCAGAAAAGGGATTTCCAGTATCTGCCCGCTGATTTCCATCACTGCATTCTCCACAAAAAACATGGAAAATGTATTGATGACCGTAGTAAGGGGCATTGTCAAAAAAGTAAACAGCACAATCATACCAACAGTAGACCATTTGATTTTGTGAAACCCGATCGCCTCTGTAAAACTCTCGCCGGAAAAAGCAAGAAACACAAGTGCGGGCACAAGAATCATCATACTGCTGATAATAAAGTTGGCAATGATGCCCAATGTAAATACATAACGAAAAACAACCATTAATACTACAATAAGAAAATGCAGTAGAATGGTTGTTAAAAAGAACCAATTTACTTTTTTGCTGTTCATTCCTTACGCCTAGCTTTCCATCATAAAGTTAACTAATTTCGTGATATCTTCCGGTTCGTAAGCAAGGATCTCCAGCTCGGAAATCGTTCCGTCAGAAAAGATATTGGCCATAGAAACATACTGAGACAATTTGGATTTCAGGTTCAGTCTGTCTCCTTCTCCTGTTACCAGCTCTACCTTGCCGATGCAGGAATCAATTACCTTAAAAAACTTATCAATGTCTTTGATATTCTGTACTTTCATAATTCTCCTCTCCTTTCTCTATATTCCAGATTATACATAAAATTCCGAAAAATGCAAGCCTATTATTGTTTTTTTAGAAATGCATCAGCTTTTTTTCATAATTGTGATTTCACAATGGTTTTGTCTGTGATCCTGATTTTTCCTGTTTTCAGCAAGTGCCCCACTGCACGCTTAAATTCATTTTTACTCATCTGCATTTCCCTGCGTATGATCTCAGGGCTTGCCTTGTCATTGAAAGGAAGGGTACCCCCGAAACGTTCAATGGCCTGCATCACCTGCTCCGCATCGGTACCGATCTGCAGATATGCCTTCTCCCGAATACTCAGGCTCAGTTTTCCATCTGCTTTTACTTCCGTAACCCTCGCCTGAATCCGTTCCCCGATCCTGACTTCGCCATACAGTTCCTTTTTGGGAATCAATGCAGAATACCGGTTATCCACTGCCACAAAGGCTCCGAACTCCCTGCTGATCTCATATACGGTACCTTCCACACGGTCATCCTTCTGATAAGGGCTGCAGGTATCCAGATAAGGATATACATTCATGGTGGCACACAACCGGCTGCTTTTATCAATATACAGGGCTGCCAGACATGTCTGCCCTTCCTGTACCTTTGCTGTCTGCTCCCGAAAAGGCAGCAGCAGATCCTTTTCCAGTCCCCAGTCCAGAAACGCCCCTACGGTTCCCACCTGCACCACTTTCAGTTCTCCCACCTGATGCAATGTCAGCACAGGAATACGGGTTGTGGCAATCAGCCGGTCTTTGGAGTCTTTATATAGAAAGACTTCTAATTTATCTCCGGTTTTTGCTCCTTCCGGCACCTGCTTTCCCGGCAGCAATACTCTTTCCTGATCCGCACATTCTGCGCTTTCTGCCAGATATACACCAAATTCCACTCTTTTCACAATGGTAAGTGTCTGTTTTTCTCCCAATCGAATCATGTTTTCTCCTTATTCTATGCCCTGCATGTAAACTCTATGACTGCATAAGGCTCTTCTTTTTCATTACACAGCGATATGATATAACAGTTGCCCGATCTGGCGACATTGGGCAGGATACGTTCTCCCAAAAGAGCCTGTTTTCTGTATTCTGCCCGCATCTGACAGACTTCCTCTGTCTCCGGAACATAGCAGGCCGCCATTTTCACATACCAGGCATTATTGACATGGTGATTGCTGTCAAGATGATACCGCATCACCCGGAACCCTTCCTGCCATTCGCCCGACACTGCTCCCTCTATCTTTCTGGGCGCATATGCCATCGGCAGCTTTTCCGACAGCACATACTTGTCGATCATTTCCTTTGTGGCCCTCACGGGTTTTTTCGTTTCCATATTCAGAAGTGTCCATATGGCATTGGCATATGCCATCCTCTTACCGTCCATCCGGTCCATTGTATAATTACGATATCCGAAAAACCCCTTAAACCCGTGCGGAAATGTACTGATACAAATTTCATCGCCCAGTCCGGGATACTCCTCCACCACGATCTGCCAGGACGACAGCACCCATGCCAGATGGCTTTCCTGCAGATACTTTACGCCCAATCCCAGTTCCTCAGACTGGAATGTGCCACAGTCCTGAAAATAATCTGTGATGGCCGGGAGCGTCAAAAGCTCTCTGCTGTCTGTTTCACTGTACCGCACCCTGCTTTGAAATGTATACACCTGTCATGCCTCCGATCTTTTCGCTCTCCTTAACTGCTTTTTCTTCTGATTGTACCAGCATACCATAAACGCAAAAAGATTGCCATTCCTTTGTTTGATACATAAGCTGCGCAATATGTTCCATATATTTTATAACCAAATAAAATCCCCGGCAGAAACCTCGGCCGGGGATTTTCAAAGCTGGGCTACAAGGATTCGAACCTTGAAATGACGGAGTCAGAGTCCGTTGCCTTACCGTTTGGCGATAGCCCAATGT
>CANDNA010000040.1 GCA_947385955.1 uncultured Clostridia bacterium | reverse complement strand
TGTTATACGGCGGATCTATGTAGATAAGATCAATTTGACCTTTATGTGTCTTTTCCAGTAGATGCAATGAGGCAAGATTATCTCCCTCAATGAGAAAATTCATCTGTCTGCCATTGGCAATGAAAAGATCTTTATCCTCGGTTAGTACCGGCGTATGTGTATCCAACATCTCGTCAATTTCTTCACGGTGTTGCTAAAATACAAGACCGTATTTCTTGTCTTTCACATCTTTTTCAAGGTCGGAAAGATAGGACAGAAGATTGCCCGTATTCTCATCCTGCGGAGCAGCAGCGATATAGTTGCGAATCTCTTTGATTTTAGCAAGCAAATCTTCACGCTTTTGTTTTGATATATTCGTACTCATTCCTGCCCCTCTGTATTTTTCTGCTCCTTTGGCACAATATTAGCCATTGTATTTAACAGAGTATTATATGCTTGCTGTGATGCCGATTGCTCTTGCCATTGCTTAATCATTCCATTTGGAACATATGGGTTTTGAATTGTTTCCCAAGTAACCTTGTCCTTATATCCTAAAGATTTCGCCATTGTTTCCAGCAATTTATATTGTGCATTTTGTCTTTTCTTTTTTCAGATCGGCTCTGTAGACACTGCCCAATCAAAACTGCGGCTATGGGAATTACAATTATTGCTGTTAAATTCAAAATATCTTTACATTCCATTTTTCTTTCTCTCCTTTACATCCACTCGCCATGAGCGGCAGACCATTTTTCAGTAAACTCTTTGTCTCTGATTGCCGCTGTAAACGGTTTTGTTAAAAAGACTTTTATTGTGTTCAGCACGGTGCTGTAATTGTCCGTTTTCGTGTCTATTTTACGAACAAAGGCTTTCCATTTCTTCTGCATTGCCACATCGTCATCAAAACCCATAACCTGTTCAAATTGTTCTTCTGTGAAATTGTGTTCACGGTTCGTAAAGGTTTTTCTAAGTGCTTCGGTCAGTACCTTACCGTCAAAATCAAACTTATTGGCAAGATAAAAAATATCGTAATAGTCTTTCATACGGCTGGAAAACTCCATCAGACTGAGGATTGCGTCAATTTTCTCAGCAACAGTCGTTTCAATGGAATAAGTATTAACTATCGGTGCAACAAAATCATCAAGCTGAGTGGGAATTTTCCTTTTTTCTTGCTTTGGCACAATAACATCACCAACACCAAAATCATTCCCGGTCTGAACCGCTATAATTTCTTCAAGGATATTTTTTAATTGTTCCGGTGTATTTGGTATTTGCCGAAGCAAAAAATCTACATCAACCGTTACTCGGCTATCAAAGTCAGTGAGGGAATAGATGAACAAGCCGCCTTTCAACACGAGGTTCTCAGCATACTTTGACTTTTCCAAGCGGCGCAAAAACTCCTCCTGACAGAAGAGCTGCAGACAAAGCTGATAGCTTCTTCCACTTTCTTTTGCCTTGTTTTTAAGCCGTGCAAGCACGGATGTAACTATGTCAGCCATTAAGTAACACCTCCATTACATTCATAACCTTTGTATAAAGCCTCATTTCCTTTGCATACTTAGACAAATTTGCAAGGTTCTTTTTTTCATCAGCAGCATATGCATTGACAGCCTTATTAAAAATTTCGCTGTCAAGTTTTGTGCGGTACTTAAAACAATCGCATATTGTTCGCTCACGGTCATACACAGGCAATATTACACCGTTAAAATTGCTTGTGAACTTACCTATATCTAAAAATTCCTTTTGAATATAGTAAGCTTTCATTGGAAATTCTTCAATGTTCTTTACGGTACGGTACGCTGTTCTTGGCACAGCAATCGACCATTTACGAGGAGAAAAATCACTATATCCGTAGTGAAACAAAGCGGACTCCACACAAATAACCCCTTGCGGAAGAAGCTCCCGTATGAGCTGTTCTTCTGTAATACTTTTACTTTGGGGGAGCTGATAAAATCCTCTGCGAATTCTTTCAATGACTCCTTCTTTACAAAAAGCCGCTACTTCGTATTTATTTATCCCGTTAACGGCAAAATCTGAAGTTTTTGCAATTCCGCCGTTATTTTCAATTACCGTTTTTAAAATTTCTTTTTTACCCAAGCAGACACCAACTTTCCACACACAAGAAATAAATAATGTACGAAATTATTATACCATACGGTTTTAAAAATAGAAACAACTATATGCAGACATAATTCCAAAATTGTACGTCAAAAGTAATTGGAATATCAATTAAGTTCCATTTTTTAAACTAAATTAAAGTAGTATTCCCCTATCTCTGAAAAATATACAAAAAATCTCGAAAAAGCATTGACAAACATTTGTTCTGTAAAGTATAGTAAAACACTCTCGCAGGAGCTCCACAACTGAATACATATTTTAAGCACACTTTTAAGAGGACGACTTTAAGTCGAACAACGCCTGCGGTATGCTAAGAGAAAATACCGCCGCTTCTGAATTGCTTTGAACTGTCGGCAACAGACAAGCGTAAAGGACAGTTTCGACTTTGATTTTCAAAGCCGGTTACATGAATGTGATAAGGGATAGGTATATCCTTTTGTTAGGTCGGTATGCGTTTGTGTACCGGCTTTTTGTTCCCTCAACGTCGGTTGATAACTGAATGACCGGCTGAATGGGATATGATTTTGCCAAGACCTTTTGTGTGAACAGGGAGAGCGAAACAACGCTGCGGTGAGATTCCGGGGCAGGGACAGAAAAACGACATTCAGACAGACTGGCAAAACACTTACGGGAAAGACAGCGGAGATGTCGTATGCCGTAACAAGCAGGGAAACTGTAATGATAAATTAGATGAATTCTGTATCGCCGTCGAGGGCAAAATCACTACTGATACAGAAGATAAAATCATTGCTCTGATTGATAATATCACCGCCGGGTTAATCTTACCTCAAAAGGAAAGGCAGGCGGTGTAAATGGCAACAATCGGCTTCTGGCCTGTTAAAAACAGGCTGAAGGAAGTGATTGACTATGCGGAAAATCGCGATAAAACTATCGACAAAAAATATGTGGACACCGATTTGTATGCTGCCTTGCAATGCCTTAACCCCATTTGTCTATCAAATGGGGGATAAGACATAAGGTTGTTATTCCGCACGCTGCGTGAAGTGACGGATACTACAGAGCTTACTCCAACGCTTGTCAATTCGCTGATTGAGCGTATCGAAGTTCACAACAACGATAAGTCAAGCGGTCATTGCTATGTGAAAGTAGACATTTACTTCACGGCGGCAGGAATGATAGATATTCCTACCGAACAGAAAATCCTTGCTATAATGGAGAAAATACGGAAAAATCCGCAGGATTTCCACTTTGTAGCATAATGACAAAAGGGTACGGGGTAACCCATTTTACTGAGTTACACCGTACCCTATATAAAAACTTCCTTATCTGGCGTTGCCGAGGGTTAACCCTCTTTTTCCCCTCCAAGTGCACAGAGGACAAACAGCGGAATGGTCAGCAGCATGGAGTAAGCATAGCGGAACTCATTGTACACCGGCGTGGCCAGAAACAGGGTGGCCATAATGGCGGCATTGGGCAGAAAAACGATCAGGCGGCGCCGGAAAGGAGATACGAAGGTCTTGCCTGCCAGCAGGATGCAGAGCCAGAACATGGAGCCCAGAGAAAAGAGCAGGCCATAAACCGGTATCATATCAGGCAGCTTAAACAGGATTTCCCGGATTTTTATGGTCACAGGATTGTGAAACAGGGGCCTTGCCGTCAGCCCGTATGGATTTTGGGCAATCCGTTCATCGGAGCCGATCACATTGGGCACATCCGGAAACCAGTAGCCTTTGGTGGCGTCCAGATATCCCCGCAGATAAGCGCCGGGATGCTCCAGCCCGAACCGGAGCCACAGCTTCAGATAGTCAGCCTTATGGGCTTCCAGATATGCCTGATCTCCCTGCCGGATCAGGTTTTTCATATGGTCGGAACAAAAGGACTGATAGCTGTCCTGAATCTTTGATGTATCCAGGATGCGGTTCCACATGGCATCCTCTTCTTCACTGACCGGCTCTCCGTCCGCATAAACCCTGGCGGCAAGCTGAATCGGAATGGACAGGGATTCCACAAAATCCGGGGAAGCCACCTGAGCGGCATTCATCACCGGCCCTTTTACGGTCAGGACAGACAACAGGATAAGCAGATTCAGCATGATATGCTTTTTCCATGCCCTGCGGAAGCAGACCAGCAGAAAGGGAAGGGTGAGCAGAAACGCGTAAAAACCATTGGAGCGCAGCAGGCACATTCCAAAACCGGAAAGAACATACAGAAAGCCGGTGCGGTACGTGATCCGGATGCTGTCTGTGCGGATAGCAACAAGAAACCGGAACAACAGGGTGGAAAAGAGCAGTACCATACCGGAAAACAGAATATCTTTCCACATGGTGACCATATAGATGGCATTGTAAGGAAGCAGGGCATAAAAGGCAAGAACGGAAAGACAGACCCCCATCCGGACCTTAAGCCTGACCAGAGTGTCCATCAGGTAAGCGAAAATACCTGCCATAATCAGCATTTGGGTCAGGGTGAACAGTCCCAGCCCCGTAATGGGATCTCCGGAGAGCGCCATGCCGATGGTATAGAAGAGACGGATCATCTGGGTGTGGACCCAGGGATGGTGGTTGCTCATGGGCAGTGCTCCGATGATCTGACCATATTGATTCAGACTGTCCACTGTCATGACACCGGGATAGTTGTTCAGAAAATAGGGCAGCCACCCGGTCAGGCACAGGCAGAAAGAAATCAGGGGCAGCCTCTGATAAATGCGGGAAACCGTATCGGTGTCACAACAGAGCGTAACGCTGTCCGCCCAGAGAAAGAAAGCCAGAACCAATGTATCAAACAGGATAAACAGGCCCGCTCCGATGATCAGCAGGTGTCCCAGACGGAACAATCTGCTGGTAAGGCCCGCAAGCAGGGTCTCATAATCAGCTAGAAGATAAAAAGCAGTGAAGAGGGCGGCAGTTAAGGCAGCCGTGATCGGGGCGGAGCGGGACGGCCTGCTGTTGCGGCGGCGCCATTGCGAAAATTGCCGGTAAAGCAGGAAGGAAAATAAAAAGAACAGACCTCCCATGATATGAAAAGTGCTGATACGGCATGCTCTTACAAAAGCCCATGTGGTAAGGAAGGCATACAGAACGGTCATAATAGAGGAGGGGATTCGTTTTTTCATAGGGATTCCTGCTTTCTGTGTCATGTTTGCGGGCAGCGGATCAAAGCCAGGCTCACCTGCCCCTGATGGGCGCCGTTAGGGTTACAGCCAGTGTAAAATAAGGCAGGCATGATGTCAAGTGGGGCATCCCGGGCACAAAAGAGAAAAGCCTTTACGCCTTAGATTGCAATGACAGGAAAAATTTGTTAGTATAAAGCGGGAGTCAAAAAAGAGGAGAATATTATGAGCTGGAAAGCAAATGTAAGACGTGTGGAGCCTTATATACCGGGAGAGCAGCCCGGTCAGAAAGGAATCATCAAATTAAATACCAATGAAAATCCGTATCCACCGCCGACGGCAGTGACAGAGGCGATCTGCCGGATCAGGCCGGAGGAATATCGTCTGTATCCGGATCCGGATGCAGGGGCGCTGCGCCAGGCTCTGGCAGCATACCACGGACTGGGCAAAGGGCAGGTGTTTGTGGGGGTCGGCTCGGATGATGTGCTGGCGCTGGCATTTCTGACTTTTTTTCAAAGCGGGAAACCGGTTTTTTTTCCGGATATTACCTATTCTTTTTACGATGTATGGGCGAACCTGTATGGGATTTGTTATGAAACAAAACCTTTGCGGGAGGATTTTACGATAGACCCGGCAGATTACAACGGTGGCAGCGGCGGCATCCTATTTCCCAATCCCAATGCCCCTACCGGACTTTTGATGGAACTGGGTGAGGTGGAGAAAATCATCCGTGCCAATCCGGACGTGGTGGTCATCGTGGATGAGGCGTACATCGATTTTGGCGGAGAAAAAGAGAGCGCTCTGAGTCTGCTGGATGGTTATGACAATCTGCTGGTGGTCAGGACCTTTTCCAAATCCCGCTCTCTGGCAGGTCTGCGGATCGGATATGCACTGGGCAGCGAAGCGTTGATTGGCTGTTTACAGGATGTTAAATTTTCATTTAATTCTTATACAATGAATCTGCCTTCTCTGCGGGCAGGTGTGGCAAGTATTCAGGAAGATGTATATTTCCGGGAAACTCTGGAGAAAGTCATTGATACAAGAGAATGGACCAAAAAGGAGTTAAAAAAACTGGGATTTGAATGTACCGATTCCAGGAGTAATTTTCTGTTTGCCCGTCATAAGCAGATTCCGGCAGCAGAATTGTTTGAAGGATTGAAAAAGGCCGGCATTTATGTCCGCTATTTTAACAGACCGCGGATTGATGAATACCTGCGGATCAGTATCGGGACACAGGAAGAGATGCAGGCTCTGATTTCATGTCTGCAAAGCCGGATTTCGGGGCAGAATTAAGAGAACAGGAGGAAACAATGGAAAGTCTGGTTGTTTGGTTTACAAATACGTTGGGTGCATATATTTCCAGGGAATTGGTGATTTTTATCATTTCCATGATTCCGATTCTGGAACTGAGGGGCGGGCTGATTGCAGCCTCGCTTTTAAAGGTGCCGATTACCACCGCGGTCCCGATCTGCATCATCGGGAATGTGATCCCGGTGCCGTTTATTCTGCTGTTTATCCGTCAGATTTTCAAATGGCTGCGGAATGTGCCTGTGATAGGGCCCATCATTCAGAAGCTGGAAAAGCGTGCAATGGGGAAAAGCGACAGTATTAAAAAATATGAATTCTGGGGCCTGGTGCTTTTTGTGGGCGTACCACTGCCCGGAACCGGCGCATGGACCGGTTCCCTGATTGCGGCATTGCTGGAAGTGGACTTTAAAAAGGCCATTCTGGCAGTCCTTCTTGGCATAGCGATGGCAACGATTATTATGTCGGTGGTATCTTACGGGCTGCTGGGTGCTGTGATCAGTTGAGCTTTTTGACACAAAGAACAGGCGGAGATATCTCTGCCTGTAAGGGTACAGGAGATGGAAGCATATACAGAGTTTGCAGGAGTCTATGATATATTTATGGAAGATACCCCCTATGAGGCATGGAGCAGCAGGGTATGTGCCGTGCTGGGGCAGTATGGGATTTCAGACGGCCTGGTGCTGGATCTGGGGTGCGGGACCGGAACGATGACAGAGCTGTTGGCCGGACGGGGATATGATATGATCGGCATTGACAATGCCCGGGAAATGTTAAGCCGTGCCGTGAAAAAGCGGGATGCCTCCGGCCATGATATTTTGTATCTTTGCCAGGATATGCGGGAATTTGAGCTTTACGGCACGGTACGGGCCGTGGTCAGCGTATGTGACAGCATCAATTATATTCTGGAAGAGGAAGAACTTCTGCAGGTGTTTAGGCTGGTGAACCGGTATCTGGACCCGGAAGGTATCTTTTACTTTGATTTCAATACCGTATATAAATACCGGGAAGTGATCGGTGATGCCACCATTGCGGAAAATCAGGAGCATTGCAGCTTTATCTGGGAAAATTACTATCAGGAAGAAGGGCACATCAATGAATACGATGTGACAGTGTTTACCGAAGAGGAGGATGGGCGGTTCCGCAGGTTTACGGAAACCCATTTCCAGAGAGGCTACAGTCTGGAAGAGATCAGATACCTGCTGGAACAGGCCGGTATGATCTTTCTGAAGGCCCGGGACGGGGATACAGAGGGGGAGGTAACTCCTGTCAGTGAACGGATCTGCGTCATAGCCAGGGAGAAGGGAAAGCGTACAAAAGACATGGAGAATACAAAGAACGGAGGGCATCATGAGTGACTACATCATAAGAGCAACGGCTGCCGGGGCGCAGATCCGGGCATTTGCGGCAACCACCAGAGAGCTGGTGGAGACAGCCCGTCAGAAGCATGATACCAGTCCGGTGGCAACGGCTGCGCTGGGACGTCTGCTGACTGCAGGCAGCATCATGGGCAGTATGCTGAAAGCGGAAAAAGATCTGGTGACGTTGCAGATCGGCGGTGACGGCCCCATTGGCTCTCTGATGGTGACGGCTGACGGCAGGGCAAATGTGAAAGGATACGCGGCTCATCCGGAGGTGATGCTGCCTCCTAATGCGGCAGGCAAGCTGGATGTGGGTGGCGCCGTGGGACGGGGAACGCTGCGGGTCATTAAGGATATGGGGCTGAAGGAGCCTTATGTGGGGCAGACAGCGCTGCAGACGGGAGAGATTGCCGAAGATCTGACCTATTATTTTGCCGTTTCGGAGCAGGTACCGTCCAGCGTGGGACTGGGAGTTTTGATGAACCGGGATAATACCGTCCGGCAGGCAGGGGGATTTCTGATTCAGTTGATGCCTTTTGCGGATCAGGAGGTATTGGAACGACTGGAACAGAATCTGCTGCAGATTGGGTCTGTGACTTCCATGCTGGAAGAGGGTGCGGCTCCGGAAGGGATTCTGCAGCGGCTTTTAGGGGATCTGGATCTGGACATTCAGGACAGGATGTCTACACAGTTTTACTGCGGATGCAGTCATCAGCGGGTAGAACAGGCAATTATCAGCATCGGCAGAAAGGAAATCTCCTCCATGATTGCGGAAAACAAACCGATTACGGTAAATTGTCATTTTTGCAACAGTGATTATACATTTTCAGTGGAACAATTATCGGATATTTTGGAAAAGGCGGTGCGGGAATGAAAGACGGATGGATTAAGGTGGCGGCGGTAACGCCGAAAATCAGAGTTGCAGATCCCCGGTATAACAGAGAGCGAATCTGCAGAGGCATCAGTGAGGCATATGAAACAGGGGCACGTATTCTGGCGTTTCCGGAACTGTGCCTGACCGGCTATACCTGCGGGGATTTGTTTCTGCAGGACAGACTGCTGGCGGAGGCCAGAGCGCAGCTTTCGGAAATTATCCTGCATACCAGAGGGATACATGCCCTTATTTTTATCGGGCTTCCGATTGAAAAAGAGGGAAAGCTGTACAATGCGGCGGCAGTGATTGCGGACGGCAGACTGCTGGCCCTGATTCCCAAACGGAACATTCCCGGATACGGGGAATTTTATGAGACAAGGCATTTTACACCGGGCAACCGGCAGGCAGAGGACTTTTTGTGGGAGGAATCCGGTGTTCCCTTTGGAACGGATATCCTGTTCCGGGCCGATACGCCGGAAGGTCTGGTGGTGGGATGCGAGATTTGTGAGGACCTGTGGGCAGCAGATTCACCGGGTACTCATCATGCGCTGGCCGGCGCCAATGTGCTGGTGAATCTGTCGGCTTCGGATGAAACCATCGGCAAGGATGCTTACCGGGAAATGCTGGTGAAATCTGCCAGCGCCAGACTGGCCGCAGGCTATATTTACTGCAGTGCAGGAGAAGGGGAATCCACACAGGATCTGGTATTCGGCGGACACAATATCATAGCGGAAAACGGCAGTATCCTGACTCAGAAAAAGCAGTTTGTCTGCAATACGCTTTATAGCGAGCTGGACATCAGCCGTCTGCGTTTTGAGCGGCGCAGGATGAATACCTGGCCGGCGGCCAAAACGGAAGGGTATCAGATTCTTGAATTTCATCTGGAAAGCGAAGAAACCGAACTGACCAGAAGGATTGCAGGAATGCCTTTTGTACCTGCTGACCGGACAGAGAGAGCCGCCCGCTGTGAGGAGATTCTTTCCATCCAGTCCTATGGGTTGAAAAAAAGGCTGAAGCATACCGGATGCCGGAAAGCAGTGATCGGGATTTCCGGAGGACTGGACTCCACACTGGCCCTTCTGGCAACGGCCCGTACCTTTGATCTGCTTTCATTGGACCGCAGAGGGATGATTGCCGTGACCATGCCCTGTTTTGGCACCACGGACAGAACCTATGACAATGCCTGCAAACTGTCGGCGGCCCTGGGCCTGACACTGGAGGAAGTCAATATCCGTAATGCGGTGCATACCCATTTTCGGGATATCGGACAGGATGAGGAAAATCATGATGTGACTTATGAGAACAGCCAGGCCAGAGAGCGGACACAGGTGCTGATGGACATTGCCAACAGAGAGAACGGGCTGGTGATCGGAACAGGAGATATGTCTGAACTGGCGCTTGGCTGGGCCACCTACAACGGAGATCACATGTCCATGTATGGCATAAACGGAGGCGTACCCAAAACCCTGGTGCGCCATCTGGTGCGATACTGTGCGGATGTATCTCAGGACGAGGCACTGCGGCAGGTATTGCTGGATATTCTGGATACCCCGGTCAGCCCGGAACTTCTGCCTCCGGTGGACGGCAAGATCTCTCAAAAGACAGAAGATCTGGTGGGACCGTATGAACTGCATGATTTCTTTCTGTATTATATGCTCCGCTTTGGTTTTTCTCCGGCGAAGCTGTACCGGATTGCCCGATATGCTTTTGCCGGAGCATATGAAGATGCGGTGATTCTGAACTGGATGAAAACGTTTTACCGTAGATTTTTTTCCCAGCAGTTCAAACGCTCCTGCCTGCCGGACGGACCCAAGGTAGGAAGCGTGGCGCTTTCGCCCAGAGGAGACCTGCGTATGCCGTCGGATGCCTGCATAAGCGCCTGGCAGAAAGAACTGGATGAGATTTCATAACAGGTATGTTTTTATTCATAACAATAGAAAGTCCGCACAGCGTGCTTTCTATTGTTCTTTCATAGGAAAGTTCTTGTTATTGTAAAGCGTTAAAGTAAAGAGTTTTCCTATGAAATAAAAACCTCCGGTGGATGCGCACTACGCGCAAAAGGGAAATGGCTGCTGTCGCAGCCGCGCTCCGGCGCGGATGTGCGTCAGGACGCACACTTTTTTACATACCCGGCTGGGCGCCTGTGTTGGAGGCGGCTTTTTCCAGAGACTGAGAGATGGCGTTTAAAAGCAGCATGGAAGTGTATCTGTTATCATCGGAATATGTAATTCCTTCCAGAGACTGATTGGTTTCAATCTGCTGTGCCAGTTCATCAAAGGATGGCTCAATCAAAGGATACATGGTTGCCACTGCTTCATCCAGCGTATTCAGCCGCAGAGAATTGATGTGATTTTCATCCACCACCACTTCAATATCCACCGTACTGCCGCCCAACTGTATGGAAGTGGTATAGATACCGGGTATATAAGCGTTTTCCGGTTCAATGCTGCCTGTTTCCTGCTTTTTATCCGGCAGAAACATAATCACCAGCAGCACTACAAAGAGAACACCCAACACGACAAAGATCCCGGTATACAGCAATTCCTTCAGATGAAGGACAACAATTTTGGTTCTGGAACTCATAACGATATCCCCGTTTCCGTTTTATTTATACAATGTATTACCCAACCCATAAAATTATGCACGTTGTCAATGAGCCGTGCAGAAATCCCCGGAAGAAAACAGGCTGCTGGCAGCCTGTTTTTCATCCGGGGATTTCTATAGGGCGAAGCCCGTGAGCGATGCCTGGACACCTGACGAGGTAGTGACGAGTC
>CANDNA010000039.1 GCA_947385955.1 uncultured Clostridia bacterium | reverse complement strand
GCTGATCAGCCGCCTGGCTCTGCGAAGTATGAAACAGGCCAGGTATACCACAGAAAATACAGGGCATTTTGGGTTGGCCAGTCCTCATTACTGCCATTTTACTTCTCCCATCCGGAGATATCCGGATCTGCAGATTCACCGCATCATCAAAGAGCAGCTCAGGGGCAGGCTGGGCCAGGAGCGGATCGATCATTATGCAGCCGTACTTCCGGAGGTGGCAAAGCATTCCTCCCAGATGGAGCGCAGGGCAGACGAAGCGGAGCGTGAGACAGAAAAGCTGAAAAAAGTACAGTTTATGGAGTCGCATATCGGGGAGATTTTCGAAGGCGTAATTTCGGGTATCACAGGCTGGGGAATTTATGTGGAACTGGAAAATACCATAGAAGGTATGATCAGAGCTGCCGATCTGCCGGGTGATTTCTTTTACTATGATGAAGCCCATTATGAGATGGCAGGGGAACGCACACAAAAACGTTATAAACTGGGAGAAAAGCTGACCATACAGGTAAAAGGAACGGATCGGGAAAACCGCACCATTGATTTCTGCATTCCACAGGAGGCATAGGAGATGGCAAAAGAAGGATTTAAACTGGTTGCCAATAACAAAAAGGCATACCATGACTATTTTATTGAAGAAAAATACGAAGCGGGTCTGGCACTGCATGGGACGGAAGTAAAATCCCTGCGGATGGGGAAATGTTCTGTCAAAGAGGCTTTTGTGCGGATCGAACAGGGAGAAGTCTTTGTGTATGGAATGCACATAAGTCCCTACGAAAAAGGGAATATTTTTAACAAAGATCCGCTTCGGGTAAAAAAACTGCTGCTGCACCGGCAGGAAATCCGCAGAATGGAAGGCCGGATAGCCGAAAAAGGTTATACGCTGGTGCCTTTGCAGGTGTATTTCCGGGATGGCCTTGCCAAAGTGGAGATCGGTCTTGCCAAAGGAAAGAAACTGTATGACAAGCGTCAGGACATTGCCAAAAAAGACCAGCGGAGAGAAGCAGAAAAAGAATTTAAAATCCGCAATTTATAGTTGACCGGTGTGAAAGAAACGCCTATAATAATAACAGAAAAGAAAAAAGAATACAGTCAGGGGTAGTAAAGGTTTCGACAGGGGTTTTGCAGCTGGAGAAGCTATCCGCAGGTGATGCGTCAAATCACAAATCTAAAAATAAACGCTAACGATAATTTAGCTTACGCTGCCTAATGGCAGCTGTCTGACTTAGGGCACCTACACTTTAAGATCCAGGCATCGACTCTGTAGGAAACGACGTATGTTAAGCTTTGCGCATACGGGCGTACTATGAAGCTACTGACAGTATCAGGATGTCGGTTTCCGGATACTGAAGGGAATGTAAATAACTGACTATGATAGTAGAAGGACAGGGAATAGGCTTTTGGACATGGGTTCGACTCCCATCTACTCCATTTTTTGTGATAGGGAAGGGCACCGGAAAGCGGGAGGATTCCTTATCACTTTTGCATTTGAATACAAAAGAGCGGAAATAACAGAAGTGTAGATTACTTTTATACTTCATATCAGTAAACTGTTAACAGGCAGTGGTCAGAAGGCCTTCTATGATGAATTTTATACATAGAAGGCCTGTTATAATTTATGATAAAATATTTTGAAAGAGATATGGCATTGAGAGTACGCAGGATAAATATAAAATTGCCGGAGAATAATTTGCAAGAATGAGTAGGAAAATAGCAGCGGCTTTGAATAGCAATAAAAAGGAAATATGCTATAATTTACTTGTTGAGAAAGCAATGCAGATAATATTCAAAAGAGGATTATAAAATATGCCGGCATTTATTGTTTTACCATTTATTTCTCTGATATGTTTCATAACAGCAATATGTTTAACCCTTAATATGATTATTAATATCAGAAAACAAGGTAAAAATCGAAAAAACGAAAGAGAAATGAAAAAACAAAACCATAACAGGGTAATTTCATTGGTTGCCGCACTATGTACTTATGTGGCGGGCGGAGTCGCATGTTTTAATATAAATCCTCACGCAAAGTGGAATATAATGGAAAGTTTGTCCATATACTATACTGATTTCGTTTATCAATTCAGGAGGGACAAAATATGGCAAGAGGACAACGGAAAACGATAGAAGAAAAGATCATGGAAAAGGAAAAAGTCATAGAATCCTTAAAAACCAGGCTGAAATCAGAGCAGCGGGAACTGGACGAGCTCAACAAGGAGAAAAGGGAACTGGATTTGAAAACGCTGCATGATGTGCTGACGGAAGCCAAGATGACTGCGTTGGATGCAGCGGATGTGATAAAAGAATATTTGCAGGAAAAGAGGGATCCTGCATAATACAGCAAGGAAGCAGAAAGAGGATTCTCATGGAAAATTGTATGAGAATCCTTTTCATTTTTTCATTTGTAAAGTATAATAAGAATATATGATACTGGACAAAGGAAAAGGGGATGGCAATGGAACAATCGATTATCTTTACCAATGAGAAATGCGTGGGATGTAACAAATGCATTTCTGCCTGTCCGGCGCTGCTGGCAAACCGGGCGGAAATGGACGGCGATATGTTAAAGATTGCAGTCGATCAGGAAGCCTGTGTGCAATGCGGCAGTTGCTTTGATTCCTGTGGGCATGATGCCAGGGACTATAACGATGATACAGAAGCATTTTTCCACAGTCTGGAAAGGGGGAAGAAGATTTCCCTGATTGTGGCTCCGGCATTTCTGGCAAATTATCCCAGGGAGTACGGGAGAATATTAGGATATTTGAAGCAGAAGGGTGTCAATCATATTTACAGTGTCAGCTTTGGAGCTGATATTACCACATGGGGGTATCTGCGTTACATAACAGAGCATAATTTCACCGGCGGTATTTCCCAGCCCTGCCCTGCTATCGTCAGCTATATTGAAAAATACATTCCTGAGCTGATTCCGAAGCTCGTTCCGATACACAGCCCGATGATGTGTATGGCAATCTACATTAAAAAATATCTGAAGCTGGAAGATGAGCTCGCATTTATCAGTCCCTGCATTGCAAAAAAGACAGAAATTACAGACCCGAATACATATGGTTATGTTACTTACAATGTTACCTATGATCATTTAATGAAAACCATTGGAAGAGCCTATGAAGGATGTGCGGAAGCATCAGACGAGATTGGCTATGGATTTGGTTCCATCTATCCTACACCGGGCGGGCTGCGGGAAAATATAGAACATTTTCTGGGAAAGGAATATCTGATCCGTCAGATTGAAGGAGAAAAGAGAGCCTACGAGTTTCTGCATGAATATGTGGAACGGGTGAAAGATAAAAAGCAGCTGCCTTTTATGGTGGATGCACTGAACTGTGAAAAAGGCTGTATCTATGGAACAGCTACCGAGAAGTCCCGCAATACAGAAGAGGTGTTGTTTGAAATCAATCGGCTGCGCAATGCTTATAAGACAGACCGGAGAAAAAGCGGACTCAGAAAAAGGGAGCGGAGTCCCTGGGCAAAGGATATCACGCCCGGCGAACGGCTTGCAAATTTTTATGCCCAGTTTAAGGAATTGAAGCTGGAAGATTTTATGCGTTCTTATACAGACAGGCGTCTGGTGATCAGAAAGCCCACAGAGGCAGAGAAAAATAAAATCTACGAATCTATGTATAAAATGACAAAGACAGACAGGACGATAAACTGTTCGGCCTGCGGGTATGATACCTGCGAAGAAATGGTCATTGCGATTTACAACGGAGTGAATGTAAAAGACAACTGTATTCATTTTGTAAAAGATGAAGTACAACGGGAAAAAGAAATCATTGTTCAGAAAAATGAAGAAGAAAAAGAAGCACAGGAACGTAAGGATATCCAGTTTAAGAAAATTCTGGAAACTTTTCAGCAGATGCGGGCTTCTCTGGCAGATCTGGCAGCAGGCAATCTGCAGTCAGCCAATGAGGCTACGGAAATGGCAACGGCTGTCAGCGGACTGAACAATTACTGTCAGGCTGTCAAAGAAGAAATCGGGAAGGTTTCTCAGTTTTTGGATGAATATAAAGAAAGCAATGAGGAAATCATCGAAGTATCTTCTCAGACCAATCTGCTGGCTTTAAATGCTTCGATTGAGGCGGCGCGTGCCGGTGAAGCCGGAAGAGGCTTTGCCGTGATTGCAGAAGAAGTCAGAACCCTGTCGGATAATACAAAACAGTTGATTGAACGGAACAGTGCGAATGGAAATGAGCTGATTCCGGCAATCAATCAGTGTATTGATGACATCAATCAGATTGTGACTACTGTACGGGAGTTTAATGAGAAAATTATGACCATAGCTGCAAGTGCGGAAGAGATTTCCGCGCAAAACGATATGATTTCCGACATTGCAACAGATTTGCAGGAAAGCATGAGACAACTGGTTTAATACAAAGGAGTCGGCTGTGTCCGGCTCCTTGTATATTATAAAAAATATGAAACAGAAGCGATGGATTGACAAATTGGAGCAGACAGGAAGTCTGGAGCGGGATATCTGGATCAGTCTGCTTTCGGGATATGATGAAGAAGATCGGGCATATGCGGCCGAAAAGGCAAGAGCCATTGCCGGATATTTTTTCGGCAATCAGATCTACATCAGAGGATTGATTGAGTTTACCAGCTACTGCAGAAACAATTGTTACTACTGCGGCCTGCGAAAAGACAATGAAAAAGCGGAACGTTACAGGCTGACAACAGAGGAGATACTGTCCTGCTGTGATAGCGGATATGGACTGGGATTCCGGACATTTGTCCTCCAGGGAGGTGAGGACGGCTGGTATACGGATGAGCGTATGGAAGATCTGATCCGTCAGATTAAAAAGCGCTATCCGGACTGTGCGCTGACCCTTTCGGCAGGAGAATGGGAAGAGGCGTCTTATCGCAGATTTTATGAGGCGGGAGCAGACCGGTATCTGCTCCGTCACGAAACGGGAGATGAGGCACATTACAGGGTACTGCATCCTCCGGAGTTGTCTCTGTCTCATCGGAAAGACTGCCTGCGTCAGCTGCGGGCAATCGGTTATCAGACTGGTTGCGGCTTTATGGTAGGTTCGCCGGGACAGAGTGTGGAAACTCTGGCGGAGGATATGGCGTGGATCAAAGAGCTGCATCCCCATATGATTGGGATTGGGCCGTTTATTCCCCATAAAGATACTCCCTTTGGAAAAGAAGCGCAGGGAAGTTATGAGCTGACATTGTTTTTGCTGAGTCTGCTGCGGATTATGGAGAAACAGGTGCTTTTGCCGGCGACCACAGCGCTGGGAACCATTCATCCGGAGGGAAGAGAGGCCGGTATTCTTGCCGGAGCCAATGTGGTTATGCCCAATCTGTCGCCGGTTTCGGTAAGAAAAAAATACGCATTATACAATGGCAAAAAACATACAGGCGAAGAAGCAGCAGAAGGGATCGAAAATCTGCGCAGACGCCTGAAACGAATTGGATATGAAATAGTCTCCAAAAGAGGGGACTGGAAAGAGAGGTAGCAGGACATGGAGTACAAATATGATAAAATGTCTCCGAAAGCGGAAGAATTTATCAATGACAGGGAGATCTGGGATACGATAGCTTATGCAAAGGCCAATCAAGACAACCGGGAGCTGATTGATTCGCTGCTTGAGCGTGCTGCAGATTGCCGGGGACTGTCCCACAGGGAAGCGGCAGTACTTTTGGAATGTAAGATTCCGGAAGTTAATGAAGCTATGAAAAATCTGGCCAGAAAGATTAAAAACAAGCTGTACGGCAGCCGTATTGTTATGTTTGCACCTCTGTATTTATCCAATTACTGCGTCAATGGATGCACATATTGTCCGTATCATCATTACAACGGGCATATCAGAAGAAAAAAACTGACTCAGGAAGAGATCAGGCAGGAGGTCATTGCCCTGCAGGATATGGGACATAAGAGACTGGCGATTGAATCGGGGGAGGATCCGGTCAACAATCCCATTGAGTATATTCTGGAAAGTATCCGGACCATATACAGTATCCGGCATAAAAACGGGGCGATCAGACGGGTGAACGTGAATATAGCGGCTACTACGGTGGACAATTACAGAAAATTAAAAGAAGCCGGTATCGGTACGTATATTCTTTTCCAGGAAACCTATCATAAAGAAAATTATGAACGGCTTCATCCTACAGGACCCAAACATGATTATGCCTATCACACGGAGGCGATGGACAGGGCAATGGAAGGCGGCATTGATGATGTGGGCATCGGTGTTCTGTTCGGGCTGGAGATGTACCGGTATGATTTGATCGGTCTTTTGATGCATGCGGAGCATCTGGAGGCTTATAAAGGTGTGGGGCCTCATACCATCAGCGTTCCCAGGGTATGTCCGGCAGATGATATTGACAAAGCGGATTTTGATAACGCCGTATCAGATGAGATGTTCGAGAAGATTGTGGCGTTGATTCGTATTGCAGTTCCCTATACGGGAATGATCATTTCCACAAGAGAGTCCAGAGTTTCCAGGGAGAGGGTTCTGGAACTGGGAATTTCACAGATCAGCGGCGGTTCCCGTACCAGTGTGGGCGGTTATGTAAAAGAAGAGGAATCCGATGAAAATTCCGCCCAGTTTGATGTCAGCGACAGAAGGAGTCTGGATGAAGTGGTGGACTGGCTGCTCCGTCTTGGATACGTCCCCAGTTTTTGTACGGCATGTTATCGGGAAGGCCGTACCGGAGACCGTTTTATGACGTTGCTGAAATCAGGACAGATTTCCAACTGCTGTCATCCCAATGCGCTGATGACACTGAAAGAATATCTGGTGGATTATGCATCTGAGGAGACAAGAAAGCGGGGAGAAGCGTTGATTGAGAAGGAGCTTGCCAATATTCCCAATCGTATTGTCAGAGAGCGGGCAGCAGCGTATATCGCCCAGATTGAAGGAGGGCAGCGGGATTTCAGATTCTGAAACTGCCTCTTTGGTATCCGGACAAAGGCGACCGGGATATGAAAATCACAGAAGAAGGAAGGAAACAGAATATGGCATCATTACAGGAAACACCATCTGCAAACCGGGTTCATATCGGCTTTTTTGGAAAGCGGAACAGTGGAAAATCTTCTCTTCTCAATGCCCTGGCAGGGCAGGCGGTATCGATTGTTTCACAGGAGGCAGGAACGACCACAGATCCGGTCAGTAAACCAATGGAAATTGCGGGACTTGGCCCCTGTGTTCTGGTGGATACCGCCGGATTTGACGATATCGGCACTTTGGGCAGTCGGCGGGTGGAAAAAACCAGACAGGCAGCGGAACGGGTGGATATTGCCCTGCTTTTATGTACGCAGGGAGATCTGGAAGAAGAAAAAGCATGGTATACCTGGTGGAAAGAGCAGAAGGTTCCTGTGATTCTGATAATCAGCAAAGCAGATCAGGAAAAAGATACGGCGGCAGCCGCCAGACGTATCGAGCGCCTGTTTGGAGAACTTCCGGTTGTGGTCAGTGCAGCAACAGGGACCGGTTTGAAAGAGCTGCGGGACCGGCTTTTACGTGCTCTGCCACAGGACTATGATCCGGTATCCATTACCGGCATGCTGGCCGGAGGCGGGGATACGGTCTTATTGGTGATGCCGCAGGATGAGCAGGCGCCCAAAGGCAGGCTGATCCTGCCTCAGGTACAGACCATCCGGGAGCTGCTTGACAAAAACTGTATGGTATTGTGTGTGACACCGAATCAGTTTCCGGATGCGCTGGCCGGACTGAAAGAGCCGCCGAAGTTAATTATTACCGATTCCCAGGTATTCCGTCAGGTGTATGAGCAGAAACCGGAGGAAAGTATGCTGACTTCGTTTTCCGTTTTGTTTGCAGCATATAAGGGAGATATTGAATATTATATACAGAGCGCTTCCTGTATTGGTCATTTGACGGACAGCTCCCGTGTGCTGATAGCGGAATGCTGTACCCATGCGCCTCTGGATGAGGACATTGGCAGAGTGAAGTTGCCCCGCCTGCTTCGTAAGAAATGTGGTGAGGGCCTTCGGATCGATGTGGCAGGCGGCATGGATTTCCCGGAAGATCTGACGGAATATGACCTGATCATTCAATGCGGGGCATGTATGTTCCACCGCAGGTATGTGATGGCCAGGATCGGGCGTGCCAGAAAACAGGGAGTGCCAATGACAAATTATGGTGTGGCCATTGCTTATCTGACAGGAATACTGGACCAGGTGGCAATTGTGAAATCATAAAGAAATTGCGAGGTTTTTATGGAACAGAAACAGGAATGGGAAGTGGGCGGGTTTCAGTTCAGCACAGAGCGGGACGCGGAGCTTGCGAAAACAGAGATGGATAAGATTGCCTATCTGGAAAAAAGGATGCGGTATGATTATCCGGAGAGTGTTCTGTCTATTTATAATAAAGCAATCGAAAACGGAATCTTTCAAACCCCGGTAGGATTTCAGTATCTTCAGAAGCTGAAGGGATTTCTGGTGGAACAGAATCTGGCCGGCCGCGCCAAGGGGATTCCCCTGTATCAGCAGTACAGTTTTGATGCGCAGGCAGAGACAAAGCCCCATACAGCCAGGGTACGCATCCAGCCCAGTCAGTACAGAGCGCTGCGCTCAAAACTGAGGAGATCCGTGATTTTGAATATTTTTCTGGTGCTGCTTGTAATTGCCATGTTTGCCATTACACTGACAGGAAAAAATCCCAATATTCTGAACTATGAACGGGCTTTGACGGACCGGTACGCCGGCTGGGAACAGGAATTGACAGAAAGGGAGGCCGCTGTACGGGAGAAAGAGCGGGCACTGCAGAGGGAGGAGTAACATGGAGCAGCTTAAAATACTGGTGGTGGATGATGAAAGCAGGATGCGGAAGCTGGTAAAAGATTTTCTGACCAAAAGCGGATATGCTGTGGTGGAAGCTCAGGACGGGAGCGAAGCGCTGGATCTGTTTTTTGCCCAGAAAGACATTGCGCTGGTACTGCTGGATGTGATGATGCCCAAAACGGATGGCTGGCAGGTCTGCAGGGAAATCAGAACGTATTCCAAAGTCCCGATTATTATGCTGACAGCCAAATCCGACGAACGGGACGAGCTGCTGGGATTTGAACTGGGAGTGGATGAATACATCAGCAAACCGTTCAGCCCTAAAATACTGGTGGCACGGGTAGAGGCTATTCTGCGCCGGGCGGGACAGGCAAACCAGAAGGAAGCGCTTTCTGCCAGCGGTATTATGCTGGACAAAAATGCCCGCCTGGTGACCATTGATGGGAAGGAAGTGGATCTGAGCTATAAAGAGTTTGAGCTTTTGGCGTATTTTATGGAACATAAGGGGGAGGCGCTTTCCAGAGAGAGAATACTCAATCATGTATGGAATTATGATTATTTCGGAGACGCCAGAACCATAGATACCCATGTGAAAAAACTCCGCAGTAAAATGGGAGAGCGGGGGGAAGCCATTAAAACAATCTGGGGAATGGGCTATAAATTTGAAGGAGAATAAGTGGCGCAGCATGAAACATTCCATTCAAAAACAGTTTCCGCTGATCTTTATCGGCCTGATGGCGGCAACGATACTTTGCTGCTGGTTTCTGAACAGTACCTTTCTGGAATCTTACTATATGAATAAAAAGCAGAAAGCGCTGATGCATGTGTATGCCAAAATGAATGCTTCTTTTACGGAGGGAAGTACGGAGACAGAAGCCTTTGACATTGAACTGCAGAAACTTTGCGGAAAATACAATGTAAGTATGCTGGTGCTGGATGAGGATTCCCAGATGCTGCTGGCAACCATGCATGAATCTGAGATTTTGAAGCGGCAGCTTCTGGACAATATTTTTAACCGGCATCCCGATTATGAGAAACTTCTGAAAAAAACCGATCAGTATGTACTGCGCAGTATGCCGGATCCGAGAACGCATACTGAATATATTGAAATGTGGGGATTTTTGGATACCGGGAATCTGTTTCTGATCAGAACGCCCAAAGCGGGTATTATGGAAAGTGTGGGGATTGCCAATCGTTTTCTTGCCTATACGGGACTGGTGGCTGTTCTGATCGGCGGGATTGTCATCTGGTTTGTATCCAAAAAAATAACGGAGCCGATTTTGGAGCTGGCCGGTATTTCGGAAAAAATGGCATGTCTGGATTTTGATACAAAATATCAGGGCAGTATGCAGAATGAGATCGGTGTTTTGGGAGAAAACATAAACCGCCTTTCCAGGGCACTGGAACACACCATATCCGAACTGAAAACCGCAAACAATGAGCTGCAGAAGGACGTGGAAAAGAAGGAACAGATTGACGAAATGCGCAAGGAATTCCTTTCCAACGTGTCCCATGAGCTGAAAACACCGATTGCACTCATTCAGGGATATGCAGAAGGGCTGCAGGAGGGAATGTGTGAAGATGAGGAGAGCCGGGCGTTTTACTGTGAGGTGATTGTGGATGAAGCAGCCAGAATGAATCAGATTGTCCAAAAACTGCTGACACTGAATCAATTGGAGTTCGGAAATGATGTGACGGCAATGGAGCATTTTGATCTGGCGGAGATGGTGACTGCCTTTGTACAATCTGCTGATATCCTTGCGAAACAAAGTGGGATTTCGGTAAGACTGGATACGGAGAAGCCCTGTTTTGTCTGGGCGGACGAGTACAAGACAGAAGAGGTGATCCGGAATTATTTCAGCAATGCCATGCATTATTGCAGCGGAGAAAAAATCATTCATATCAAGGTTCACAGAACGGGGAATAAGGTGAGGGTCAGTGTGTTCAATACAGGTACTCCGGTTCCGGAGGCCTGTGTGCCTCATCTCTGGGAAAAATTCTATAAGGTGGATCAGGCAAGAACCAGGGAATATGGCGGGAGCGGTGTGGGACTCTCTATTGTAAAAGCGATTATGGAAGCTATGAATGAACAGTATGGTGTGATCAATTATGAGAACGGTGTGGAGTTTTGGTTTGAACTTGCCGCAAATTGACTTGTTCTGTGAGCGGAATGGTGATAGAATAGAACAGATAAGAATGATGACAGCATAGTACATGCAGATAAGGAGTACAGCATGAAGAAATCCAATATGTTATGTGGTTTTATCATAGGTTTGGGACTGCTTCTGACCGGATGCAGCAATTCTTTTGATGCCATGCCGGATCTGACA
The DNA here is from genome assembly GCA_947385955.1 of uncultured Clostridia bacterium. Classification (GTDB taxonomy): domain Bacteria; phylum Bacillota; class Clostridia; order Lachnospirales; family Lachnospiraceae; genus VSOB01. Next base: position 1,054 of record CANDNA010000039.1, on the reverse strand, counting down.
GAAGAGGAAAGCAGGCTGATTGCAGAGTATGCAGCCAGTATTTTAATCAAGCATGATAAAAATGCGGGGAAACTGGCAAGTGATGCAGAGATTGCGGCTGCTGATGAAAGAGAAGCCACATTGCGGGCCAATACGGAAGCACTTCAGGCTTTACTGGAAGATGAACCTGAGGAAACATCTGAAGAAGGACAGGAAAACAGTAGTTCGGAGGGGGCGGCCCCGTCTGAGCCTGTTACGGCGGCTTTTGAAGGGATAGCACCTTTCTGCGGGCTGGATGGATTCCGTATTGAATATATGGGCCACAGTATCTGTGATTCCTATCCGCCTGCTGACAGTGAAGAGCTGGTGTTTGCAATGGATGCTACAGCAGGCAACCGTTTACTGGTGCTTCAGTTTATGGCGGAGAATACGACGGCAGGGGATCTGGAGCTGAATATGTTGGATCGGGATATCAGGTTTAAAATTTCTGTCAACGACGGAGAAATGAGCAATGCTTTATCTACACTTCTGCTGGATGATCTGTCTTCTTATAAAGAAGTGGTGCCTGCAGGGGCCAGTGTGATGCTGGTTCTGACACGGGAGGTAACAGAAGCAGAGGCAGGCGCGATCAGTACGATTTCACTGTCATTAAGAAATGAGTCGGAATCTGCCACAACTTTATTGGAGTAGCGTGTCAGACTGCTGAAAAAAGCAAAAGAGCAGCAAATAAAACCCGCAGAAAATCAGGGGAAAAGCCAAATTATGGATGGTGTGTAAAAAATTAAAAAAATTAAAAAAAAGTGGTTGACATTCTTTTGAAACGATGCTATACTTTGATTCGTTGCTGGGGAACACAGTTCGACAGCAAACGACAGGAAACACAGTACCTTGACAAATAAACAGCAATGCGACCCTGAAGATTCTAAGAAAGAGAAAAGAAAGAAGATTCAGAGAACAGAAAAACCAAGTAAAGAAAAGCAGTAAAGAAGGAAGGACCAGCGAAGCAGGTTCTGAGAGAAGAAAAGGAAAGAAAACGAGAGTTTGATCCTGGCTCAGGATGAACGCTGGCGGCGTG
>CANDNA010000038.1 GCA_947385955.1 uncultured Clostridia bacterium | reverse complement strand
CAGGAAATACTGGATGAGTATCTGAAAACGGACTTATACAGCAGGGCGGATGATGTGATAGACAGTATGGAAGCGTTTGCCCGTGTGGTTGCCTGTTATATGCGCAATGGGCTGGGCGGAGAAGTGGATATTGTCAATGAAGAGGTATGCCGCTATCTGATTGGACATTTCCGGACACAGTACAGTCTGGGAGGGACCTGTGCACAGGGCGCCGCAGCGCTGGGTACGGTCGGTATGCCGCTGCTGGTACATATTTCGGACAAGAGCAGAGAAGTCTGTGAAATGATGGACTATCCCGGTATGGAATGTATCAGAGGAGAAGGCACAGTGCCGATCCGGGAGATTGCAGAAGGCAGTCCTGTATACCATATCATTTTTTCCTATACAAAGGGAGATACCTTCCGGATTGGCGATACGGTCTATACGGTGCCGGTTTCCAACCGGATGATTCTGGATTTTGATACGATTCATAAGGATATTGTGGTGCTGGATGACTTTAAACAATATATAGAAGCTCATGCGGAACACGTGATTTCCTACAATATATCCGGGTTTAATGCCATTACAGACCCATTGCTGGCTCAGAAAAGGCTGGAAGAACTGGGAAGGCATTATGAACGGGTAAAGGAGAAAAATCCGGATTGTAAGATTTATTTTGAAAGTGCACATTATTTAAGCCCTCAGGTAAAGCACCTTGTATATCAGAAAATTTCCGGTTATGTGAATGTTATGGGAATGAACGAAGAAGAACTGGTGGTGCATACTCAGGAGTGCGGGGCTGCGCTGGATAACAGCAGTCTGCCGTCTGTACTTGCAGGGATGGAGTTGTTGATCGAAAAGTATCAGGTAAACGGAGTGATACTGCATACAAAGGATTATTCCATGTATTATGGGGATGAACTGGCAGGAGCCAATATAGAGAAGGGGCTGACCATCGGGAATCTGTTGTCCGGAACCAGGGCGAGAGTAGGACATTACGGGACAGTGGAAGAGGTACGGGAAAGCCTGAAATGTTTTTTGAGTCCCACAGGGCTTGCGTTTGCGGAAGAGCTGGAAAAGATGCAGCCAAAGCGGTGCGCGGTGCTGGTCCCGTCCAGATATATGGAGAAACCGGTGTGTACCATAGGACTGGGAGATACCTTTGTGGCAGGTGTTCAGTTTGCATTTATAAAGTGAAAATGGAGTGCATGGCTTATGAGATATATGATAGGGATTGATCTGGGAACTTCCAGTTTAAAGACAGTCATTATTGATGAGAGGGGAGAACTTACGGCAGTTGCAGCCAGGGGATATCAGTTTCAGTCACCCTGCAACAATTATGCCGAGCATGATCCTGAGGAGTGGTGGGATGCATGCATAGATACGATCAGAAGAGCGATGGCGGAAGGAAGCGTCAGGCCGGAAGAAGTAAAGGGGGTTAGTTTTTCCGGTCAGATGCATGGAATCGTGGTTTTGGATGAAATGGGGAAAAGCATCCGACCGGCGATTCTGCACTGTGATGCCAGAAGCGGAAAGCAGGTAGAACAGATCAAACAACTCTTCGGGATGGAAAACATCAGACAGCTGATGATGAATCCCGTATATACCGGTTTTCTTCTGCCGTCGCTTTTGTGGATCAGAGAGAATGAGCCGGATCGGTTTGAACGGATCAGACATGTGTTTCTTCCGAAAGACTATCTGACTTATAAGCTGACCGGCATGATTGCTACAGATTATTCCGATGCTTCGGCTACGCTGGCATTTGATATGAAAAAAATGGGCTGGTCGGAAGAAATTTTACATAAGGTGCAGATTCCGACGGAATGGTTCCCGGCATGCTATGAAACAGGAGAGGTGATCGGCCGGGTGACTTCCTGGGCCGCAGAGCAGACCGGGCTTTCCCGGGGGACCGTTGTTGTTGCAGGCGGCGGCGACCAGGTGATGCAGGGGATTGGAAACGGGATCACACAGGTGGGACAGGCGTGCGCCAACATCGGGACAAGCGGACAGGTATCCTTTCAAAGTGACAGGCCGCTTTTGAACCCGGATCTGAATACCAACACCTTCATGGGCTATAAGAAAAACCGCTGGATTGTTATGGGCGCCATTATGAATGCAGGGCTTTGTTATAAATGGTTCAACAGCCTGTTTCCCAGGACGGATTATGATGAGATGAACCGCCTGATTGGTCAGGTAAAACCGGGAAGCGGCGGTGTGATTTTCCTGCCGTATCTGAATGGGGAACGTACACCGCATCTGGATCCGGATCTGAGTGCATCCTTTATCGGTATCAATCTGCGGACCGGTAAAACAGAGCTGGCGAGAGCCGTTATGGAAGGAGTCAGCTATGCCATGTATCAGTGCATTGAGCTGTGCGGCAGTCTGGGACTGGGAGCAGATATGATGGTTGCCTCAGGCGGCGGGGCCAGAAGTATGCCCTGGCTGCAGATGCAGGCAGATATCTATAATGTACCGCTGAAGGTGGCAGAGATAGAGGAGCAGGCAGGATTGGGCGCAGCCATCTCAGCGGGTGTGGGCGCCGGGGTTTATAAAGATATCAAAGAAGGGTGTGAAGCGGTTGTAAGGTACAAAGATCTGGAGATTTGCCCTGACAGGCAGGCCCACAGTGCATATATGGAATATTATGCGCTGTTCAAAGAGGCATTTTCAGGCAGCCGGGATACCTTACATAAGCTGACTGTATTGGGGCGGAAAAAATAGAAAGGAGAAGGAAAGAGTGACGGAAAATAACTTTATTCTGAATTGTGAAGGGATTTCCAAGGCGTTCGGTGGCACGCAGGCTCTTAAAGATGTGCAGTTGCATATCAGAGCCGGTGAAGTACATGCACTGCTGGGAGAAAACGGAGCCGGGAAATCCACTCTGATGAAAATCGTAATCGGACTGATTAAGCAGGATACGGGTACTATGGAATTTGAAGGAAAACCCTATCAGGCCAATGGCCCGGTGGATGCACTGAATTCCGGCATTTCAATGATTCATCAGGAGTTGAATCCGGAACCGTATCTGACGGTTGCAGAGAGTATTTTTCTGAAACGGGAGAGTACGAAAGGGTTTTTGCTGGACAAGAAAACCCAGAATCAGAAATGCGAGGAATTGCTGCGCAAATTTGATGTGCCTTATACGGCGAAAACGATGATGAAGGATCTGACGCTGGCGCAGATTCAGATGGTGGAAATCATCAAAGCAGTTTCCTGCGATGCCAGGCTGATTATTATGGATGAGCCTACCTCCTCTCTGGACAGTACAGAGACGGATCATCTGTTTGATACCATACGGGATCTGAAGAAAAAAGGAGTTGCCATTATTTATATTTCCCACAGGATGGAGGAAATTTTTGAAATCTGCGACCATGTGTCCGTGTTCAGAAACGGTACTTATGTGGATACCAAATCTATGGTAGGCGTAACACGGGAAGAACTGATTTCCATGATGGTAGGCCGGGAAGTGAAGAATGTATTTCCCAAGGTAGACTGTGAAATCGGAGAAACGGTCTTTAAAGTGGAGGGGCTCTGCGGAAAAGGGTTCCAGGATGTGAGCTTTGAAGTACATAAGGGAGAGATCCTTGGCCTGTCCGGCCTGGTAGGTTCCGGACGAAGCGAGACAGTGCGGGCGATTTTCGGTCTGGATCCGATCAGTTCGGGAAAAATGTATCTGGAAGGGCAGGAGATTACCAATAAAAATACCAGAGCGGCGATTAAAAAGGGAATTTGTATGGTAAATGAGGACAGGAAAAAGTATGGTCTTTGTCTGCTGCGTTCCATACGGGAAAATATTTCCCTGCCCAATCTTCCGGAAAAACAGAAAGGCCTGGTGCTGAACCAGAAGCGGGAAAAAGAGGAAGTGGAAGAGGTTTCCAGGAAGCTGACTGTAAAATGCGCCAGCATAGAACACAATGGTTTCTCCTTAAGCGGCGGCAACCAGCAGAAAGTGGTTCTGGCGAAATGGATTATGGCCAATCCCAAAGTGCTGATTCTGGACGAACCTACCAGAGGTGTGGATGTGGGTGCAAAATCTGAGATTCATGCCCTGATGTGTGAATTTGCTGCAAAGGGTATGGCAGTGATTATGATTTCTTCGGAATTGCCGGAGGTTATGGGGATGAGTGACCGGATTCTGGTGTACCATGAAGGCAAAATCAACGGTGAAATAAGCAGAGCAGAGATATTGAATCAGTCCGTAACACAGAAAGAAATTCTGGAAGTGGCTTTCGGGCAGAAAAGAGGGAGGAAGTAGTCCATGTCAAATACAAAGAACAAATCCAAAAACAATGATGCGCTCCGTATGTTCATGGGTAAATACGGAATCGGGGTCATTCTGGTATTCATGCTTGTTATCATTTCCATCATGAAGCCCAGATTCATTTATCCCAGCAATGTGCTGAATATTCTGACACAGATTTCCGTAAACTGTCTGATTGCATATGGTATGTGTCTGGCCATTACCACAGGCGGTATTGATCTTTCAGTGGGTTCTCAGCTTGCACTGGTAAGCTGTCTGCTGGGTCAGTTCATCGTCAATATGAACATGAATATTTTCCTGGCATGTGTACTGGCAGCACTGGCAGCCACTCTGATGGGATTTATCAATGGTTTCCTGATTGCCAAATTTGATATGTTCCCCTTTGTGGTAACGCTGGCAACCCAGTTGGTGATCCGAAGCCTGGCACAGATCATCAGCGACGGCAAAGGGCTTTCTATGGCAATGCCCGGGTTTAAAGCCATTTATTCCGGTACCTTGCTGGGGATTCCGCTGCCGATTATCTATATGATTCTGATTTCCATTATTATGTATATCGTACTGCACTGGACAAGATTCGGTCGTTATGTGTTTGCAGTAGGCGGCAATGTGCATGCGGCAATTGCTTCCGGTGTCAGCGTATTCTGGACCAAAACCATGTGCTATACCATCAGCGGTCTGCTGGCCGGTCTTGCAGGTATTATTTTCTCCAGTAAAACAGGTTCTGCCCAGTCCAATATCGGTGTGGGGTATGAGACTGACGCGGTGGCGGCCTGCGTGCTTGGCGGTACTTCTTTTGCAGGCGGTATTGCAACCGCACCCGGCGTTCTTCTGGGCGCGATCATTATCGGATGTATCTACAACGGTATGAACTTCCTGAATATCGGAAGCTATTATCAGTATATGACCAAAGGGATTATTATCATCTTTGCAGTGCTTTTGGATATGGTAATCAACAAGAAGGGCAACTAATCGGAATAACATGGAGCGATCCAGTTATTTATAAACTATTCACAAAGATGGAGGGTAAAAGATGATGAAAAAAGTTATTGCGACACTGATGACTGCCGCTCTGGCAATGAGTCTGGTGGCATGCGGCTCTGATCCTGCACCGCAGGAATCGGCTCCGGCAAAGGAAGAGGCGCCTGCAGCAGACAATGCAGAAGATGCGGCGCCTGCAGAAGATGCAGCAGCAGATGATGCGGCAGCTTCCACGGCTGCAGGCGGTGACCTGAATGGTGACGGAAAGATCGTTGTGGGTTACATTTCCAAGAACACCGTGGATGTGTTCCATGCAACCATCAATGGTGCGGCAGAAGAAAAACTCAACGCTCTGAAGGACGAAGGCGTGATTGATGACTGGACAGGCATTCTTGACGGCAATACCGATGCCGCAAAACAGTGCGACCTTGCACAGGACTGCATCAATTATAACTGTGACTATGTTATTATTCTGCCCGCTGAATCCACAGCAAGCGATCCCGCTGTAACAGCACTGAGCGATGCCGGAATCGGCGTAATCGTAGTAAACTCCAAGACAGACAGCACGGACTCTCTGGCACTTACCTATTGCGGTTCTGATGACGTATTTGCAGGTGAGCTGATGGGACAGTATGTACAGGAGCAGGTTCCGGACGGCGGCGTATTCGTTCACTGCCAGGGCATTATCGGCAACTCTGCACAGCAGCAGAGAGGGGAAGGCATTGCCAATACAATCGGAGCAGATTCCAACTGGACACTGGCTGCAGACGTTCCCTGCGACTGGGATCCTTCCAAGGCTGTTAACGCAGTGGATGACTATCTGGCACAGTACGGCGATGATCTGAAAGCTGTGATCTGCGACAACGATGATATGTCCTCCGCAGCACAGACAGAGTGCAATGCAAAAGGCAGAGAGGACATCGTATGTATCGGTGTTGACGGCAACCAGGGACCGCTTCAGATGGTAAAAGACGGTACACTTGGCGCAACCGTTCTTCAGGATGGTGCAGGTCAGGTACTTGCAGGTATTGATGCGGTTGTGAAGTCTGTAAACGGTGAAACGGTAGAGAAAGAGTACACAATTCCTTTCGTGCTTGTAACATCCGATAACGTAGACGAATATCTGAACTGATTCCCGTCGGGAAGTAACTTAGAAACAGGGCTTGTGTCGTTCGGTGAAAACCGGGCGGCGCCGGCCCTGTTTCATCATATGGGGAAGGCGCTTGTCCGGGCATACCGGACGGCTTTGAAAAAACAGGAGGTATGGTGTTTTGAAGAAAATATTAAATGCGGATGTATCAAATGTGGTGGAGGAGATGCTGCTGGGCTATCTTTTTGCTTACCGGCGTTACTACAGAAGGGTGGGGGATTATAACGCTATTGTATACAGAGGCCACAGAAAAGATAAAGTGGCTCTTGTGATCGGCGGCGGTACCGGACATGAGCCGATGTTTTCCGGATTCTGCGGCGCCGGCCTGGCAGACGGTGTGGCCTGCGGAAATATCTGTGCATCCCCCAATCCGGAGCTGGTACGGGCCACGGGCGCGGCTGTGGATCAGGGAAGGGGAGTGCTGTTTGTCTATGGCTGTTATGCGGGGGACAATCTGAACTTTGATATGGGAGAAGAGCTGCTCCAGGCAGAAGGGATACGGACGGCCCATGTGCGGGTATGGGATGATCTGGCTTCGGCGCCCAGAGAACGTATCAGTGACAGAAGAGGGATTGCGGGAGATGTATTTGTCATTAAAATAGCAGGCGCTGCCTGTGATGCCGGACTTGACCTGGATGAAGTGGTGCGGATTACAGAAAAGGCAAGGGATCGTCTGAATACCATCGGCGTTGCCACCTGTCCCGGTACGCTCCCGGGCAATGACAAGCCCACTTTTGAACTGGGTGAGGATGAAATGGAATTTGGCATGGGGATTCACGGGGAGCCGGGAATCGAACGGACGAAGATGCAGACGGCAGAAGAAATGGTGGATCGGATGTACCGTGAACTGAAGGCGGAGATGGGACTGAAGGCCGGGGACGAAATTGCCGTTCTGGTGAACGGTCTGGGTTCCACGCCGCTGCTGGAACTGAATCTGGTGTACTATGATCTGTATCAGCATCTGAAGGAGGATGGCATTCTGGTATATGACAGTGAGATCAAGACCTATTGTACCAGCATGGAGATGGGAGGATTTTCTGTTTCCGTTTTAAAACTGGATGAGGAATTGAAGAAATATTATGATATGCCCTGCTATTCTCCCTATTATGCCAGGGGAAGCTATACGGGTGTTCCGGAATCTGATGCAGATGATACGGATGCCTGGGATATGCAGACGGGGACAGAAGAGGAGGGTTTGGAAACCGGAGAAACCGTGATCAAAAGGAGCCGGGATGGCGTGCTGGAAGAGCTTGGCTGTGAGGATGCCCGGAATATGCTGCTTTATATCGCGGACAAGATCATCCAAAAGAAACCTTATCTGACGGAGATTGACAGTGCCATCGGAGATGGCGATCATGGTATCGGTATGGCGGGCGGTATGAAAAAGGCCAGGAAGAAACTGCTGACCATGCAGGGAGAAAAGAATGTTTACCGGCTGTTTGAAGCTGCCGGAACAGAGATGCTGATGTCTATGGGCGGCGCATCGGGAGTTATTTTCGGAAGCCTGTATCTGGCAGGTGCAAAAGGGGCGCAGGCCGGGACTGCGCTTGGCGCAGCGGATCTGGCCCGGATGGAACGTAAGAGCCTGGAAGCCATCCAGGAACGGGGAAAGGCGCAGAAAGGAGACAAGACAATGGTAGATGCCCTGCTGCCGGCCGTGGAGGCATTGGAGGCAAACCGGGACGGTTCTCTGCTGGAAGCGCTGAAAGCAGCGGAAGCGGCAGCGTATCAGGGTGTGGAGGACACCAAACAATATATGGCAAAGTTCGGCCGGGCGAAATCTCTGCTGGAGAGGGCGGTGGGGCATCAGGATGCAGGCGCCACCTCGGTCTGGCTGATCTTCCAGGGCATGCGGGAGTTTGTGGAAGGTGTATCGGAGAACGGGCAGTTTTAACAGGAGAAGAAAAAGATGAAAAAACTTTATTTTGGCAGCAATCTGAAAATGTATAAGACAATCCGGGAGACAACAGAGTATCTTACTTCCCTGGCCCGTCTGACGGAGGACATCAGCCGGGAAGAAACAGAGCTGTTTATCATTCCGTCCTACACCGCTCTGGAACGGGCCTGCGCCTCGGTGGATCAGAATCTGATCAGACTGGGGGCGCAGAATATGTGCTGGGAAGAACAGGGGCAGTTTACCGGTGAGATATCGCCGCTGATGCTGCAGGAAACCGGTGTCAGGCTGGTGATGATCGGGCATTCCGAGCGCAGGCATGTATTCGGGGAAACGGATGAGGAAGAGAACAAAAAGGTAAGCTGTGCACTTCAACATGGATTCACAGCCCTTTTGTGTATCGGGGAAACGGCAGAAGACAAAAAATATGCCGTGGGACCTGAGGTGCTCAGGATGCAGTTGAAAAAGGGATTGTCTGGGATAGATGCCGACGGGACAGACCGGCTCTGGGTGGCGTATGAACCGGTCTGGTCTATCGGTGTCAACGGAACACCGGCAACTGCGGACTATGCGGAACGGATGCATGGAGAAATCAAACGCTGTCTGCTGGAGCTGTTTCCTGAAACGGGAGCGCAGATCCCTGTTTTATACGGCGGAAGTGTCAATCCGGGCAATGCAGAAGAGCTGATCGTCCAGCCGTCCATAGACGGATTGTTTGTGGGACGTGCCGCATGGCAGGCGGATAAATTCAATGAACTGATCCGAAGCGCCCAAAAAGCGGCCGGCCGTTAGCCGGTGACGGGATACCAGGAAGCACATGCGGTAACGGCCGGAAAACAATCTCATTGTCCGGTATGGCAGGCTCGGTATTCTTTCGGGGTACAGTTGTAAAATTTCCGGAAAATTTTGGAGAAATAACTGGGGCTGTCAAATCCGCACCGGCCGGAGATTTCCGCTATGCCGGCAAGCGGATCGGACAGCAGCATATCGGCAGCCAGAGTCACCCGGTAATTCAGCAGGTATTGGATGGGGGACTGGCAGAGAATCCTCTGGAAGCAGCGCAGACATTCCCGCTCTCCGATGCTGGCCGACCGGGCAATGTCTTTTAGCTGCAGAGGTTCCTGATAATGGGCCTGGATATAAGAGAGCATTTTTTCGATCCGCAGATGATTCAGGTCAGGGGAGGCACATACGGGCTGTAACTGTTCCTGATATTCAGAATAAAGTTTCAGCAGGATATGGGACAGGTGCTCCCTTGTGGTAAATTCATAACCAAAAGCATCGGTGCGCAAAGCCTCAAAAGCAGTTTCCACATGCTCTCGGATGTCTTGTGCGGAAGAAGGAAACAGAAAACATTTCCAGGCAGGGCAGGAAACCAGAGGCTGAATGTATTTCTGAGAGAGATCAGAGTCATTGCTGCCGGTAATCAGCAGAGGGTGGAACACCAGAGAATAGAGACAGACACTTGTATCGGTATCTGCATAGTGCAGAATATTGGGAGCGATGACGGCACAGTCTCCGGGATGCATGGAAAAAGAATGGGAAGGAATCTGTAATGTGAGGGTTCCTTCTTTTATATATATGAGTTCGATTGTCTCATGCCAGTGCCAGGGAATATTGCTGCAGGGCTTATTGGTGTAAAATTCCAGAAATCCTGCGCAGGGGAATCCCGGTGTTCCATGAGGCTGAAGCTCTTTTTTGGAACGGCTCAGATTAAGAGGCGTACATTTTTGCAGTGCCATAGTTCTCTCCTTGTAAAGTCGGTTTTGTTATAGTATAGGTCTGTTTTGAACTTGCGGCAAGAGGAAAAAGACGATAAGATAGGACGGATAAATCATCTGAGGAGAGATTTGAAATGGATCAAACATACCGGAAAACAATTACTGCCTGCTTTGTGGGATATATTGTGCAGGCTGTTGTCAACAATTTTATTCCCCTGCTGTTTCTGACATTTCAGCGGACTTACGGGATACCGCTTTCGAAGATTACGCTGCTGATTACCCTTAATTTTGGGGTGCAGCTTGTGGTAGATCTGCTGTCTGCAGGGTTTGTGGACCGGATCGGCTATCGGGCGGCTATGGTGATGGCGCACGGCTTTGCAGTGGCAGGACTTATCTGCCTGCCACTGCTGCCGGAGGCTTTACCGGATCCCTTTGCGGGCATTCTCTGCGCGGTTATATTGTATGCAGTGGGCGGCGGGCTTTTGGAAGTGCTGGTAAGCCCTGTGGTAGAGGCGTGTCCTTCAGAGCACAAAGAAAAAACCATGAGTATGCTGCATTCTTTTTACTGTTGGGGGCATGTGGGCGTAGTGGCGCTTTCCACAGTGTTTTTCCGGGTATTTGGCATTGACAACTGGAAGGTGCTGGCTCTGATCTGGGCGGTGATTCCTCTGGGCAATATGATTGCCTTTCTGCGGGTGCCCATTGCCAGTCTGGCAGAAGAAGGGGAGAAAGGATACAGCATCGGAGAACTGCTGGGAAACAGACTGTTCTGGGTATTGCTGGTGATGATGATCAGCGCAGGAGCCAGTGAGCAGGCGGTGAGCCAATGGGCCTCTGCCTTTGCGGAAAAGGGCCTGGGCATTTCCAAAACCGCAGGAGATCTGGCCGGCCCTATGGCATTTGCAGTCCTGATGGGGACTTCCAGGGCTTTTTATGGAAAATATGGAGACCGGATCAGACTGGATTCCTTTATGGGATACAGCAGTATGCTGTGCATTGCCTCCTATTTGTGCATTTCCCTTGTACCTTCGCCGCTGCTTAGCCTGTTAGCCTGCTCTGTCTGTGGTCTGTCTGTGGGGATTATGTGGCCGGGGACATTCAGCAAAGCGTCCTCTGCACTGAAAAGGGGCGGCACGGCTATGTTTGCGCTTCTGGCACTGGGCGGCGATGTAGGATGTTCCGGCGGGCCTACCCTGGTGGGACTGGTGTCCGGCGCATGTGGGGATAATTTAAGACTTGGCATACTGGCCGGCATTGCGTTTCCGGTTCTGCTGCTTCTGGGGAGTCTGATTTGCAGAAGAGAAGAGCGGGGCTGAGCAGGAATTGTGCCGGTTATTGCAGGTTTTTACCGGTTTCTTTTCTATGGGCTGTCCGCCATAATTCTGATAAGGCGCTATAAAGAATCTCTTCTATTGTATCGTTATCCGGCGCATATTGTTCTGCTTGTTCTGCTGTCATTTTCCGGATCATTTCATGGATTGCCTGTATTTTTTCAGAGGGCTGTGCATGAAAATGTTCTTCATCCCGGATTCCCAGGGTTTTCAACAGTTCTGCAGCGGCGATAACAGCTCTTTGTTTTCGGATAAGCTGTCTTAACCCGGTTTCGGAGCCCAGATAAATATAGTTTTGCTCCGGAGTGTCTAACGGTTTTGCTTCTGTGATTTCAGATAAATGGCTGAGCAGAGGCGGAGATTCCTGTTCAAACCAGATCAGGCTGAGTTCGTGGTGCCCCTGCATGGCCAGGTCAGAAGGCCGCGTCCTGAAAGCAGTGAAAAAACACAGGACTCTGGAATGACATTTCCGGATCGAATCAGGCTGTATTTTCCGGTTTTTGCTGTATGCGATTGCCTCATATTCCTGCCCTGCGGGGATATCTGTTTCTGCATATGAGTGATGGAACCAGAAGCTGTTCTCCGCAAATTTGTGTTTTTGGAAAGCATCATAAGCTGTCTGAGACAATAAGCCAAACTGCGCACAGTTTTTCAGGATCTCAGGAATCAGTTCCTGTTTGACAAATAAGGGATGGAATTGTGCCAGTAAAAGCAGATGGTTTTTCATGTTTTCTCCCTGTGATTTTATGTGATCCGGTCAATCTCTGTAAAGATGTGGGTATTTGTTTATTATATATGATTGTCCGTGTTTTTCAAGCAGTTTTACAGACGAAAAGCTGTTTTTGGAAAATCCTATATCAAAATACTGCGGCGGCCTGGAGAAACAGGCCGCCGCAGGAAATAAAATCTTTTCCAATCCTGGCTTTGTGCGTTTGTTATCTGCTGTGTTCGGATTCATATTCGATGAAAGCGTCCACTTTTGGCTGGGAAGAGCAGCCCGGTACAAATTCGTTGCTTAAAAAAGCATCCACCAATTCTTCCCGCAGCTTGTTTCCTGTGGTAAAAGCTCCCATGCATGCAATGTTTGCATCGTTGCTCAGACGCGCCCTTTTGGCAGAATAGACATCGGATAACAGTGCGGCATAGGCGCCTTTTACTTTATTGGCGGCAATGGAAACACCGATGCCGGTGCCGCAGATAATAATGCCCCTGTCATATTCTCTGGAAGCCACCGCTTCCGCCACTTTGACCGCTGTATTTGCGTAAATGGGATCTGTGCTGCCGAAATCCGTGATTTCGCCGTAATTTTTCTGATTCATAAACTGAATCAGTTCTTCTTTTGCCTGCTGTGCATTGGGATCACAGCCGATTGCGATTTTCATGATACTTACCTCCTGACAGGTTGGGACGGCTTACAGGTACATTCTGATTATTTTTCAGCAGGTACTTCCGGATTGTTGTTGGCAAAGTTCTGCAAGATAACCAGAGGACTGTAGGTGCTGGTATTGACTACCCGGATCCCTTTTTTGGCTGCTGCTTCGGAAACGAAAAACTCGTCTGCGGTCAGGTCGTCATAACGGACCAGTTCGGGAGCTTCGCATTCGAATACGCCGAAGGAACCATGTCCCTGTACTACAACGGCACAATAGCATGCCTGATCGGTCAGGGTAACGGATGCGCCGGGCGCTACAGTGACTTCTTTGGCAGCTACCCATTCATTGGCATAAGCCACCCACTGCTGGAAAAGCCCTTTCTGTGTTTCCGGCAGCGGTCTGGGTGCACGGAAATAAGTCTCTTTATAGTCGGGCCTTGTGCTTTCTTCCCAGTCAATCTGTGCAAAGATGGCGTTCAGATCGTCTTTTTCCTCTTCGGGTGCGCAGTCGGTCAGCATATTATGGGCATTGATCTCACCCATTGTTACATTTTCCATAATGGTGTTTACATCGCTGTTCCACTGAGGCTCATAAGTAACCAGGGAAGCAGGTGCATGGATGACGCCGGCAGGTGTGTACCAGCCGGTTCCCAACTGGATCCGGTATGCTCTGGACAGTTCGGTAATCCGGTTGTCTTTGATGTCGTAATCCCGCAGACACTGCATCACTTCTTCTTTTGTGGTGGACGGATCAAAGCCAAAGTAGGTGAGGGGCATTCTTCCCAGATAGCCGCTGTTGTACTGACGGGGGAAGAAATAAGCCTCCGGCTTTCCGTGCAGGCCGATCTTGTTTGCCTGCTCTTCTTTCAGATGGAGATGATGAAAGAGGGGCTTGTCATAATCATATAACTTGGCAAATGTAGGCCATGTCCCGTATTTTTCCATCAGGGAATCGCCTACCAGATCGGCGCCCAGTTCTTCCACATATTCTGCGAAAAGTGCTTTTGCTTTTGTGGCA
>CANDNA010000037.1 GCA_947385955.1 uncultured Clostridia bacterium | reverse complement strand
TACCCTTCTCTTTTTCCTGCTGCAAAAAATACTGCCAGACCGGATATTGTTTTTCTCCCTGCAGCCCCTTTTGCTGGCAGCGGGCATGATCTATACTATGACGGGCGGGCCGGATCTGCCCTGGCACATCCAGATGTGGGGCGCCGGCTGTTTTTATATGGCCATCGGCTATGGATACCGGCTGTATGAGGGCCGGCTCTCTTTCCTGAAAACAAAAAAAGCGCTGGCCCTGTCCTGTTTCCTCTTTGCCAGTGCCAGCCTTCTCTGCTTTATGCTCTATCCGGATACCCATATTAACTTTTACGACTATGGCCGCTCGCCTGTTTTTTATCTGATTATTATGCTTTCAGGCGCCGTCCTTTGTCTCCAGGCCGCTCAGCTCCTTCATCCGTTCCGTCCCATCTGCTATGCAGGCCAAAATTCCCTGATGTATTTTGCCTTTCACGGCAAACCCAAACGGCTCTTCACCGTACTGTTTACCAAAGCGGGCCTTGTCTCCTCTCTGGAGCCTGTAAACCTGCTGCTTGCAATGGCGGAAATCGTCATACTTGTATATCTGCTCATCCTGCCCTGCGAAATCATCCGCCGCTTTTTCCCGTTCCTGCTGGGGCAGAAACGCAGAACCTGACATCTATCTCACAGCAGCCTTTTCTCTATCCCCATCAGCATCCGACGCTCTGCCTTCCTTCCCGGCGAGGTATAAAATGCGGCGCAGTCCCGGTTGGCAGGATCCATCAGTGTATCCGCATCTGCCGTCCCGCCCGGATGGCAGAGCACTTCCAGCGGCATCCCCTTTTTCTCTGCAATCTTCCAAAATGCCGGCAACAGTTTCCCCACCCGCTCCAGATCCATCCGCCCGCTGAGCAGAATACCGAAAAAAACGGCGCTCTTTTTCCGGTAAGGGGCCAGCAGCTTCCTGTCCATTCCATATAAAACCTTCAATACCGCCTGTTTTATCATATTCACGGGCCGATAGGTGGTATACAGGGACGGATGCCGCAGGAAAGGAAGCACCGGCTCTGCCGGTATCCTGAGAAAAGTAATTTCCCTGTGCAGATCGCCGGCCGCCTCCAGAATACTTTCCAGGACGACCGGTATCATATGATAATGCTGATGGCTGTCCAGCCGGAAGGTTTCCACATAGGGCAGCATACGGACAAGCTGCGCCCGCATCTCTGTTTTTAACTGGTGCTTCAATTCTTTGCGTTTTCCTGTAAAAGAAAGCAAAAGCAGTTTCAGAAAAGAAATGGAAAGCATACCCCGCTCATCTGTCAGCAGCGGTATCTCCTGTGCGTCCGCCGCAGACGGTCCCTCCGCCAGATTCAGATGGACACTGATTTTCAGACGCCGCCTGTAAGGCCCCAGCATATCCATGCAGGTTTTCAGATGGGGGCTGTTGGGTAATACACTGAGAGAATCCAGCGCTCCCTTCTGGCAGCAGGAAAGTATCTGCCTTGAAATCTCCGGACTGGCTCCATAATCGTCCGCATGAAACAGAATCCGTTCCCTTTTCCCCTTCATCCCTTACTTCTCCCTTCTCATATAAGCGATCACGCCTGCAAAAATCCACAGAAACAGACAGATAAAAGAGGGTACCGATAAAAAGCCCGGCATTCCCGGTACAAAGGACAGCACCAGAAATATCGATGCCGCTAGGCAGCCTGCAAATCCGATGATACTCTGTTTCTGATCCCCGTTTCTGCCGGCCAGCACACCGGCTGCGGCAGTGGTATAGCAAAATGCCATTGCACCGCCCACCGCGGTCATATCGGTAATCCAGACCAGCACCTGCCTGCCAAACCAGGGCGCAATCAGCGCCAGCACCATACAGAACAGAATGGCTCTGCCGGGTGTGGCATATCTGGGTTCCAGCGTCCCAAAGGATCTGGCCAGCGCCTTCTGCTTTGCCATTGCATACATCAGCCTGCTGGTGGAAAGATAAAACGCATTGATTCCCGAAGTTACGGCACAGAGCATGGCGATGCCGATACACCATACGCCTCCCCGCCCCAGCGCTTTTTCAATCATGGCGCCGGTTGCCCACAAAGGCTCTGATGCCAGCATTTCCTGCCACGGCTCCACCACAGCCGTAACCAGGCTGACCGCCATATATAAAACCGCGGCGATCAATATGGCAGAAACCATAATCACCGTGGACTTCCTGTGTGAAAACCGGTATTCCTCCGCTGACTGAGGAATGCAGTCAAAACCGATAAAACAGTAAGGCGCATAGGCCACCACCGCAAAGATACCGGCTATCGGTGACATGGATGTCCCAAATCCCGGCTGCAGATTGTGCAGGTCGGGCCCGGTGAGACAGACGCCTGCCGTCGTCACCACAATGGAACCCACCAAAAGAATCGCAATGATGCTCTGCAGCCTGCCGGCCTGTCTGGCCCCGGTCATATTGACCAGACCGATCAATATAATAAAAGCAGAGGCCACACAGATCTCACCCAGATACACGTCCCATCCGGCCACTGTATATAATTTCCCCACCTGGATCACACCTGGAAAAATAAACCGGGCAATCATGGCGATGGCTGTGGCATTTAACGGGATCAGAGACCAGTATGCCAGTACAATAAACCAGCCGCAGACAAAGGCATGCCGTTTCCCGAACGCCTGCTTCACATATTCGTATTCCCCGCCGGAAACCGGATATTTCTGAATCAGATAGCCATAGCTTAAACTGATCAGTACAATGATGACCGCTCCCAGCAGCAGCCCCAGCGCGGTGCCGAGCGGCCCGGCTTTGGGCAGAAAACTGGTGCCCGGCAGTACAAAACAGCCCCAGCCGATAATGGCTCCCAGCGCCAGCCCCCATACATCGATCAGCCGCAGTTCTCTTTTCAATCCTGTCTCAGACATTTAAAATCCCCCATAAATAAACGCAGATGCATCATATCCCGGCCCATACACGCCGAACACCGCAGTGACCAGAATGACTCCCAATACCATAAGCCATTGAAAATACAGATTCTGCCGCTCCAGCGCTTCCCGGATCCGTACCCCGCTTTCCTGCTTCATACTGATACAGACCAGTACCAGCACACCCGCCGCCAGCACCAGCCAGTCTTTTCCATCCAGCCCATAATTCAGGATGCCAAGAAACAGAGAGGAATATTCAAAATGCAGAAGCGTCTGCCGGAACATAATTCCCAGCGCCGCCATCCCGGTCGCCAGAGAAAAATATTCCCCCACAGTCACAATCATAAAGGTACGCAGTCTCTGCATCCATCTGTAGCTCAGACACTCTGTACGGACCTGGAAACAGGTGCGGAACCTCTGAAACAGCGGTTCACACAGATTGGACAATGCCATCAGCATACCGTGCCAGATACCATACAGAAAATAATACCCGGTCACATCATGCCACAGCCCGATTAAGATAAACGTAATGACAGATGTGATCCCCGCAGGCAGCGTCCTGCCGATGTGGTTTCCGAACCTGTCCTTTGCCTTCTTTCCCAGCCTGCCAAATGTGCGGGACATGGCAATGGGATAAAAGACATAGTCCTTGATCCATGTTCCCAGCGTAATATGCCATCTGTGCCAGTATTCTCCCAGTGTCCTGGCAAAAAAAGGCCGCCTGAAATTTTCCGCCAGAGTGATCCCAAACATCTGGGAAATTCCGGATACCATATCAATTCCTCCGGAAAAATCCGTATAAAGCTGGAGATTAAACACAAATACGCCCAGCAGCAGCATGGCGCCCGGCGTTTCCTGCAGGTCGCTTCCCAGAACATGGGACACAAAAATAGCAGCCCGCTCCGAAATCACGATCTTTTTAAACATCCCCCACAAAAACAGCCAGAAGCCAAGTTTGATCTCCCTGAGAGAAAATCGTCTTTCCCCGAAAAGCTGGGGCACAAGCTGCCGGTATCTGTGAATCGGTCCCTGAATGATCTGCGGAAAATAAGAAGCAAACAGTGCATAATGCAGCAGATTCTGTTCCGGCTCGATCTGCGCCCGGTAAACATCAATCAGATACCCGATGGTCTGAAAGGTATAGAAGGAAATTCCCAGAGGCAGCAGCAGCGGCGCCTCTTTCCAAAGATAAGAGGTTTTAAAAAAGAACAGCACGGAAACATTTACCACCAGCGTTACCGCCACAATCCTTTTTTTCTTTCTGTTAATGGCTTCCTTTTTTTCCTTCCGCAGGGACTTGTCGATCTGCTTTAATTCTTCCCGGATCACCCGGTTATACGCTCCCAGCTTTCTGGCTGCCGCATAAGTCCACACCGTAGTAAAAAGCAGTAAGGGGACAGAACGGAGACTGGACGCCGCATAAAACAGATAACTGCCGGCTAACAGTACAATCCACCTGTACCTGTGGGGCATCAGATAGTAACATGCCAGCAGCATCAGCAAAAAGCAAAAAAACGATAGCGACAATAAATTCATCTTGTCTCTCCCATACCTTCTGACGCCTCATACAAACTGCGTAATGCGTTTCTGTCAGTCTTTCCGGTCAGTGTCCTGGGAAACGCCTCCTGACGAAGCAGCCGGTCCGGCAGCATATAAGAAGGTACTTTCTGTTTGATCTGCAGCAGAATATCCCGGTCTGTCAGATCCCCCACATAACAGCATACGATATAATCTCTCTCTCCGTCATGGAAACAGCATACATGCTCAATCTCTTCCAGAGAAGAAACTGCAGCTTCAATCTCTCCCAGTTCAATCCGATACCCCTGATGTTTGATCTGATAATCCCTTCTGCCCAGGAAAATCAGATTGCCGCTCTCATCAAATTTCCCCAGATCCCCGGTCCGATATACCATATCCCGAAACCGGCCATGCAGCGGATTCTGTACAAAACTTTTTTCCGATAGTTCCCGGCTGTTATAATACCCAAGCGAAAGACAGCTTCCCCCGATCAGGATTTCCCCGGCCTCGCCCTCTCCTGCCTCTGTCCCGTCCTCTTTTACAATAAAGATTCTGGTATTGCGAAACGGAATCCCGATGGGCAATGTCTCATCATCCGCAAATTCCCGATCCACAAAATAATAACTGCACACATTGGTGATCTCTGTAGGCCCGTAGAGGTTGCAGTATACTGCCTCCGGCAGTACACGGCGGTAACGGTTCAGGTGCTTGCAGGGCATTACCTCTCCGCAGAAATAAATATATTTCAGCGCCTTCAGCCGTTCCCCGTCCAGAACCCCTGCATTGGAGAGCTGGAGCAGTGCATAAGGCACCCAGAATACGGTATTGATCCGATGCTTTTCCAGATATTCCATCATCAGTTTGGGAAACAGAAAGCATCTGCGGGGAATCAGATACGTGGTTGCCCCCATCTTCAGCGTGGTATAGATCTCCATTGTGGACATATCAAAATGCAGCGGTACCTGATTGCCAAACCGGATGGTTTCATCAAAATGCAGCGGGCCGCAGGAATGTTCCGTAAAATCCAGCATGGATCTGTGACAGATGGAAACCCCTTTCGGCACTCCGGTGGAACCGCTCGTAAACAGCACATACAAAAGATCGGTATCCACTGCCTGCGCCCGTATGCCCCAAAGCAGCGCCTCATCCGTATGTAGCCTGTCCGAGGCTTCCTCATAGGAAACCGCCTTGCAGGAAAACCGGAGCTGAGCCAGTGTTTTTTTATTTTTCTCATCATAGATCAGAAACGCCGGCTCCAGTGTATCTATAATCAGCTGCATCCGTTTTGCCGGCATGGCCGAATCCAGAGGCACATAAAAGCATCCGGCATACACCGCCCCCATAAAGGCGGCGATGCATTCCGCGCTTTTTTCCATCAGAATCACCACCGGACACCGCACCGGTATAGCATGTCCCAGATAGCTGCCCACAGCTCTGGCACGGTCAGACAGTTCCCCAAAAGTCAGCCCCTTCTCCCCATCGGTAAATGCAGTCCTCTCCGGGACCCGTCCCGCCGTTTCTTCCAAATACTCCAATACATTATATAGCATCAGCCGTTCTCCTTCATATCCTGTACCAGCCTCCAGATCGCCTCTGCATCATTAAAATGTTCCGGCAGCAGCTCTGCCACAGTGATTTCAATGTCAAATGCGTCATTCAGTCCATTGACAATGGAAATGATATCAAAAGAGTCCAGTATGCCGTCATCAATCAGCGCCTTTTCTTCTGCAAAATCCACATCCGGTTTGATTCCCTGTAAAATTTCCAATACTTCTTCCATCCTTGTTTCCTCCTGTTATAATACCTTTTCTTATGTTGGTTCCGGCTCTGTTTTCTGTTCTTCTTCCCACAAAATCTCATACCCCTCTGCCTGTAACTGGCGGCTGGTTTTGAATATTTTGGTACAGATCAGTTCTCCTGTCCACCGGTCAAAGACGGTAATGCAGACATCCGCTCTCCCTTTATGGGCAAACAGATTCTGCTCCAATCCGTCTGTATACAGTCCGGGCTTTTGATCCTCGTCCATACAGAACCGGACCCTCCCCAAAGACGTTTCCATCTCCTGCTGCGCCGGGTCCGTCCATTCAAATATCTGCCCTGCTCCGTAATCCAGCAGGAAAAAATAATTCTGCTGATTCTCCGCCGCCCCGTCCAGCCCGGCCAGAGGGCCGATATTGTGAAGCAGCTCCATCGTTTTCCCGTCCCGGAAACAGGCAGAGGTACCGCTCAGATACACGGCACAGTTGATACTGTCATCCCTGCACATCAGAAGAATTTCCTGCAGATTGTCCGAATCCCGAAGCATCTGGTTTTTATAATCACAGTAAGCGCGATAATCGCTGCCCCAGGACTTTTCATATTCCTCCATCCGGCTGGGGATCCGGTAATTGGCCTGGATATAGGTCCCCAGATATTCTGTCATCTTTTTGGCCCCCGATACATTCAGATGGGTCATATCCTCAAAATCCGTCCGGGGATTTACGATCTCGCTGTTTTCGGTCAGATTCAGATACGGAACTCCATACTGCTCCGCCACCCCGGCCAGGCCGTGAAAATATCTCTGCTGCTCTTCCCCGATCTCAAAGGGAAGCGTCAGCAGCACCACCTGAATCCCCCTGCTCTGGCAGGTCCGGATAAATTCTTCAATCAGCGCGATGCTCTCCCCTTCCGGCAGTGCGGCATCTTCCTCCGGAATGGGTTCCGGCAGCGTTACGCTCGCAATACTGGCGCAGTATGTGCTTCCCTTTGTCACTTCCTGAAACGATGCCGGATCAAAATCCTCCGCCCCCAGTTCTTTCCATCTGTTATGATAGGTCAGAAACGGAAACAAAATCTCTTTCTGCAGTTCCGGGTCCTCATACAGGGCCAGCGTGGTCCTGATCTTTGTCAGGGAGAGGGGGAAGGCATCCGCATATTCATGATAGCCGGATACCTGTGTCTCTATGGAAGATTCCTTCCAGTACTGATCCGTACTGAGAAATACCAGTTTGGGCTGTGTATAGTCCAGCGCCAGCTCCAGCATGGCTTTGCTCCGGCCGATTCCGTTGTTTGTGGCATACAGGACATAGGAAGTATATCCGTAATGGGCCCACAGCTCCATCGGCAGTACTCCCGCCGCGATCTGGCTGTTGCCCACAAAAAGGATATCCTCATTGGTGCCGCTTTCCAAAAGCCCTCGCATCCGCTCATCCGATGTCTTATTCCGACAGACCCGCTCCGTCAGAATGTACAGGCCCAGTCCGGCTGCCAGCGCAGTTACAGCAATCAGTATCCTGACAACCCACTGTTTCTTCTGTTTCATCCTACTCTTTTCCTTCCTCTTTTTCCCGCCACAGACAGGATTCGATATGATATTTGGGCCTGTGCTTTGTCTCCATATAGATCTTGCCGATGTACTCTCCGATGATGCCCAGCGACAAAAGCTGGACACTGCCGATAAACCAGGTGGAACAATAGCTGGAGGCCCAGCCCGGTACCGTGCGTCCCGTATAATAATCCACCACCGTGGTAATCACCATAATCAGGCTGACAAAGAGCATCAGAAATCCCAGCAGCGTTATCATCTGAAGCGGCCTGATGCTGAACGAAGTGATTCCGTCCACCGCAAAGGAGATCATCTTCTTCATGGTATATTTGGATTCTCCTGCCTGCCTCTCCCGTACATCAAAATATACGATATCCGAAGGATATCCGATGGCCGGTATCAGCCCCCGTAAGAATAAATTGACTTCCTCATACTCAGACAGGCTTTCAATGACCCGTCGGGACAACAGACGATAGTCCGCATGATTGGTAATGACTTCACAGCCCATAAACTGCATCAGCTTATAAAATCCCAGCGCCGTATTTTTCTTGATAAAGCTGTCTGTGTCTCTGGCATTGCGCACTCCATATACCACATCACAGCCGTTTTCAAACTTTTCCAGCATCAGGTCGATGGCATTCATGTCCTGCTGCAAATCCGCATCCAGAGAAATCACCGCATCCGCTTTCTTTCCCGCAGTCATCAGACCTGCCAGCACCGCATTCTGATGGCCCCGGTTCCGGGAAAGGCTGATGCCGCAAAAAAGAGGGTTTTGATGAAACAGCTCTGTGATAATACTCCACGTCCTGTCCCTGGAACCGTCATTGACAAACATAATTTTGCTTTCCCGGCTGATTTTCCCCTGCTCCATCAGGGTATGATATTTTCCTTCCAATGCCGCCGCCGTATCCGGAAGCACCGCTTCCTCATTATAGCAGGGCAGAACCAGATACAGGATACTGCTCATACTGCCAAACCCCTTTCCCTGTCTCGCATAATGTTATCATTGTTCTCTCCCCGTGTCACTGTCCTCTGCGCCATCAATATAACGCAGATCTTCCCGGATCAGATAATCCGTATAGATGCCATACACCCCTTTTTGAAACAGCTTTTCTGTCTCATAAAGAGAATTGATGGTATGTACATACACTTTAATGCCCATTTCCGAAAACAGTTCCAGATCTGCTTCCCCGGCATAGCCTTCTGACATGGTTACCACTTCGATGTCATGGTCCAGGCAGAATGCTGTGATTTTTGACCAGGAAAGCCGGTCATAGGGATAGTTATACAGGGTAAAGATCCAGTCCCGAAACGGATAGACTCCTCTGGCCGTATCATAATCGGCCTCTTCATAGATCTGGATGACAAACTGTCCCATTACCTCTTCACAGTTCCCGGCGCGGGCCATTTCCAGAAGGCCCGTTAAAATCTCTTCCAGATTTCCTTTACAGTCTGTCACGATCCGTAGCGCCGGATGCGCCTTCATATAAGAAATCAGTTCTTCCGGCCGGATGGGCGTATATTTAAAGCATACTTTTCCTTCATAAAATTCTTCATAGGCTTTTGGGTCGCTCTGTACCCCGGACAGATCATCCCCGTAAGGCACCTGATTCAGCCTGTGGGAAATCACGATTTTTCCGTAATCGGTCCAGGCAAAATCCAGCTCCACCACATTGCAGTCATTCTCCAGGCATTGCTCCAGTCCTTCCATACAATTTAAATATGTCTGTCCGTCCACGCCGCCGCCTGCATGCATCACCAGCCGGTTCTCCTTTGTCCAGCTCTCCCGCTCTTTAAGCGGCGTATATCCGCTCAGATCCACATCGTTTTGCATGGCATACAGCCCGGCCAGCAGAGGGGTCAGTGTCCTCTGCTTCACCCATGCCACACCCTCTGCCAGTTCATCCGCTTTGAAAAAAAGCAAAACTGCCAGAAACAAAATGCCAAACGGCGCCATCCACTTTTTCTTCATTCTCCGTTTCCTGTCGTTTCTCCAAGCCCGAACAGCCTCTGACCGCTGCCCGACTCTTCACACATATGGTAATAAATCAACTGGAGGTATTCCGGTATCAGGGATTCTTTTTCATTCTGCGGATACCGGTTTCCCTGACTGTCTATGATGCCGCTGCAACTGATCACCGGATATTCCCCCTGCAGCTCCTTTAAATAACACTGATAAGCAGTCAAAGGGATCCCCGCCTCTTCCAGTACAAACAAAGACAGATAGTTCATACTGGTCCATATCCCGTCTTTTTCTTCGATGTCAAAATTGGCCCAGAGATAAAAGGGAACCACATACCGCTGCATCCGTTCTTCCGAAGTCATCTCTTCTTTTGTTTTTCCAAACAGATACCTGTCAAACTCCGTTTCAAAGCTGGGCTGATGATCTCCGAACATCAGGACGATTACCGATTCCCCATACTGTTCCAGTTCCTGCAGAAACTCCGAAAAAGCCAGATCGCTCTCATTGGCAAGGGTCAGATACTGTTCCACTTCGTCATATCCATCCGCACCCAAAAACCGGACAGTCTTTTCAATATCCTGATACGGCGCATGGTTCTGCATGGTTACATCGAACAGGAAAACCCGCTCTCCCGGCCCTTTTTCTTTCAGCAGTCTCAGGATTTCCCCATAATTCGACTCATCGCTGGCATACAGACCGTTCCTGACAGAACACAGTCCTTTCAGATCTTCCTGAAAATACATTTCCTCAAATCCAAGACTGGGATAGACGATACTTCTCCGGTATGCACTGTTGGAATAAGGATGCACGGCAATGGTCCGATACCCTGCGGATCTCAACTGGGCAGGCAGCCCCATAACCTTTTCCTCCCTCTGAATCATCGTACTGTATGGCATGGTATGATACAGAATATTGGAATCTCCTGTCAGAAATTCATACTCGGATGTGGCCGTGTTCCCGCCATAGATAGAAGATACACTGTACCCTTTTACCGTATTTTCCTCCAGTGTACTCAGAAAAGGCAGGACGGGTACATCCGTTTCCAGCTCCCGGAACACAGAAAAATCCGCCAGTGATTCATTCATAATCACAATGATATTGGGATACTCTGTCACTTCTTTGCCTGCCGCCTCTTTCTCATAACCGGAAAGCAGTGCTTCTGCCGCCTCCGGAGAATATCCTTTTGGCGGCATAAAAATCACATCCGGCACCTCCAGCAGCAGATTAAACAGCATTCCGTTTCTGTCCGAAGAATAAGAGGCCACATAATTCCTGCTGCTCCAGAAACTGCTGAACGGTATGGACCACATCAGAAAAAGCGGAAACACAAAGCAGGACAGACGACAAATCCATCCCTTTCCCAAGCACTTCCTTTCTGCTGCCACCTTCCGGTGCCACCGGCACAGCAGGCGGATCATCATCAGATTGATCCCGATTCCCACCATCATCACTCTGGTAATCCGAAAGCGATAATTACCGGCCACCTTCATGGCAGTACCCACACTGTAGACGTCGATCACATCCAGCCCATGCCCTCTGGCCTGCTTCAGAAATGCATTGGAAATCATAAAAAAGACAAACAGGGCATCCGTTCCCCAAAGTGCTGTCCTGACGCTTCCGCATATACTGTAAATAAGCAGACAGATGCCTGCCACCAGCAGAATATTCACCCAGTACGGCACAAGATACCATTCTATTTCCGTTCCTGAGATCAACCGCTCCCCGGTAAAAAACAGAAACCAGGCCCCGGTAAAAAGAAAACTCAGATCCACAGTCCGTCCGCCCTTATTCCAAATCAGGACAAGTGCCGCCACGCCGGCAAAGCCTGCAGACACTGCCCCATATTCCAATAGCAGCTTGAGCCCCACATCCCGCCAGAGCATCCGCAGCAGCCCCAACGCCAAAAAAGAAATTCCCAACGCAGCCGCAAACTCTGCCGCTTCCCTGCATCCCTTTTCTTTTATCTTTTGCAAATTCTGTCATCTCCTGCCTGTGTCCCGGTTATCGGTTGTCAAAGTGAAAATTATAGAAAGAAAAATAGGGCTTCATCCCCAGAGAATTCCAGGTCCCCTGTACGATATAATTGTCAAACTGGGTACTGGCTGTAAAACTCTTCCCGTTTTTGTAGGCATAATTAATCAGGGAAGAAATCAGTGTCCGGTATCCGCCCAGCTTTCTGTGCCGGGAAGAAATCGCAGAAAGCTGTCCCTCCACCACATGGGCATCCTCGCCAATGGTACAGAAACCGATGGGTTCTCCCTGATACTCCACTACAAAGATACGATTGTCCTCAAAGTTCTCAAAATAACTTTCGATCCAGTTTTCATAAATCGCGCCGGCCTTTTCATCCGTCACGGAAGAAATATGATACTGGCCCTGATAAGAAGCAAATGACGAATATGTCATATCCAGAAGCTGTTCCCTGTGTTCCTTCAAATAGTCCCTCTCTGCAAAAAATACCCGGATGCCTTCCCGACTGGGAATCTCCACTTCCCTGCCGCTGACTACCTGCTCCACCGTACCGCCGCAGAAAATCCCGCCGGCCATATATTTGTTAAACCCTTTCAGCACATCCACCACATGAGCCGGCAGACGCAGATTATAATACCCCCGGCAGACCTCCATCTCATGCTGCAGGGCGTCAAAGAGCTTTTCCATGATCTGTTCCTGATGGGCATTGTGCAGCGTATCCACTCTGGTAAAATAGAATCTGACCACATAGGCATCAAAACCGTACAGGCCGGACACCGGCATATTTCTGGAAATCCGGTACCCCCAGACCTCTCCGCCCTCCTCATATCTGTAATTCAGCTCTTCCTTCATGGCCAGGATCTCATCCCTGATACTGCTGTAATCCCGGTTCACAAAGCAGTGACTCAGCTTAAAAATATTGTCCATATACGATAATATCGGCATTATCCTTCCTCCTTCGGCATCACCAGCGCTTCTCCCGCTATGACCTTTTCGCCCTTCTGATTATAGCAGTCTGTGGAAAGCACCACTCTGTTTTTCTCTTTCTTCAGTTCCTTCACAGTAATTTCCACACAAACCGTATCACCATAATAAACCGGACGCAAAAATGTCAGTTCCTGTCTGGCATAGATGCTGCCTTCCCCCGGCAGCCGGGTACCGATCACATTGGAAATGAAACTTCCGATCAGCATTCCATGTGCGATCTTACCGCCAAATCGGGTGGAAGCGGCATAAGCCTGATCCAGGTGTAACGGATTGGTATCCCCCGAAACACCGGCAAACTCCAGGCCCATCTGCTCCGTCACCGGAAATTCCTCCCGCACCGTCAGTCCCACATGCAGTTCCTGTATGGTATAACCTTTCATTCCTCTTCTTCACCTTCACACAATTTAATTACGATTACGTCCTCAATCACGGCAATAGACGCTCCGGAAGGCCAGGCAGACATACACTGGAATGCCTGACTTTCCCGGATCTCTTCTTTTTTCTCTTCTCCCGCATCCACAATGGGCATATGCAGGTAAGTCCTGAAATACCGGGCGATGCCCCGTTCATTGTAATGGGGGGACAGCTCCGTACCGGGCATATTTATCATAGCGTCATAGGCCGGCAGTTCCACTTCATACACCTGGCTCAGAAACGGCTTTGTATTGGCAAAATACACCGGCTTTCCCTCCTGCCACTGAGGCATCTCCTCCAGCCGCACTGCAATCCGGTTCAGATAAGAAGTCGTAACCTGCGTAGCCGCCTCCATCCTGTGATACGCCTCATTACAGATCACCACACCGGATACCACTGCCGCTGCTGCCGAAAGCACACCAGCCCATTGCAGCAACGCCTCCTTTGTCCCGGCGGTGGCTTCTCCTGCCCGTTCCAGATCCATCAGTTTTAACAATACCGCCCAGAGAAACATAATCGACGTAATCATATACCGGTCCACACCTGCCCCTACCCGGTCAGCCATCAGAAAGGGAGTGGCATTGACGCCCAGCGGCAGCAGACAGGTCAGCAACGCCAGCATCAGGAAAGATACCCTGTTTTGCTGTGCCTTATGCCTTGCAAGCCGTTTCCCCACCAGTATCAGAAAGACAACGGCCCCCAGTACATTCATCCCAATCCGCAATCCCGTATACAAATATCTGTCCGAAAAAAAATAAGACAGGAAATATCCATAGGTATAGACCAGTCCTTTGGCAATGCCTTTTACCGTAAAGCTGGTCATGCTGTCCACACCATGATAATCGGTAAGCTGCACGCCTGCCAGTACGGTAGAAAGCTGCAGCACTCCATAATAGATCGCAAAGCCGCCGGCCAGCATGGCGCCTGCCCTGACCGCTTTCATAACAAAGGCTTTCCATTCCAGCCTTTCTTCGCAGGCCTCAAAAAACAGCAGCATATAAATCAGGCCGATGGATACCGAAAGGTATGTCTGATACGCCCCCAGCCCGCATCCGATCAGAGGCATGGCCAGCAAAAAGCCATACTTCCATTTTTTATACAGATACACCGCCAGCGCACATAAAAACACCCCCATCGCAATGGCATCCGCATTCACCCCATACGCAAGGGTACAGGCATACCCGGGAAACGCCGCAAATGCAAAGCAAAACAGCAGCGCATACAGCCGGGAGCGGATTTTCAGCAGATCCACTGTCATCACCGCAGAGGCCGTTATATAAAACAGACTGATCAGGCCATTTAAAAGCGGCATGGAAAACCCGGTCAACAGATTGGTGGCAATCGGCAGAAACCATCTGCCCTGGGCAATCGTATCTCCCTGTGTAAATGACATATCCGCAAAAATATTACCCAGCTCAAAATAATTAAAAAACTTATTGGTGAACATATATAAATGGACAATCAGCCCAAACAGATAGGTGATGCCGAACACTTCCAATAAAAAACGATGCTTTTTCCAAAACGTCCCTGCCATAGCAGCCGGATCTTTCAAAATCATATGATTTCCCTCTTTTTTTAGTCTGCCGGAAAGTCATTGGTATCATACCTGGGAAGCAAAAGTCTGTTACATACATCCAGATCTGCCGTTTCCGCTTTGGTGGTAAAACCGGCCCGGCAGCCGTTCCTTCCAAGAAAGGCAAGCACGTCCTCATTGTAAGACCCTTCCGAGCCATAAGGATAATTCATCACCCAGCCGTTTCTGTCAATAAAAGGATTCATGGCTTCCAGCGCTCTTTCCAGATCCCGCTCCATCTCCTCTTTGGGCAGCTTTCCCAGCCAGTAATGATCATACCCATGCACACCGATAAACATACCCTTTCTCTTTAACAGGGCAATCTGTTCTTCATTCATATACAGTTCTCTGGCAAACACGTTTTCCGGAATGCCCACATACTGTTCAAACAACTCGCTGGAAATCATATGGCGCAGACGTTCGGGAAGCCCGTTCTGCAAAATCCGCTTGATAAAGCTCACCTCACGGGAATCGAACCGGTTCGGGATACCATACAGGTCATACAGCTCTTCATTGGAAGGAAACTCAAATTCCCTTCCCCTGTAATGATCCAGTCTGGAAAACAGGGCGGGCAGCAATGCTTCCCCTCCTCCTGCCGCCAGAATAAAATGAATCTTATTCACATCCAGCAGTTTGTGTTCCACAAAGGTTTTGGCCGGTATGAAAAAAGAACCCTGTATCCCACAGGCGTCCAGAACCGGGAATACCTGAGTAAAATGATCCATATAACTGTCATCAAAGGTAAGCAGCAGGGCATTCTCCGGAAGGGATGCCCCTTCACAGGCCTCCAGCACATCTTCCATCCTGATGATGGTATAGCGGGCAGACAGATATGCTATCTGCTTTTTAAACCGTTCAAACTCTATCCCCTTGATGCCCGGATACCTGCTGTCTGCAAGCTCCCGCACATAATGATACATCACTGTTTTAAACTGCCGCATCTCTTTCCTTCTTTCTGAAATTAGGCCTGTCCTGATCGCCGTCCCCTTTGAACATGACCACATGCTCCAGCTTCGGCATATAATTATGAATGGTAATATTCCGCTTTTCAAATGGTTCGAAATAATTGGGGATTATGTTACCGTCCTCTTCTGTTTTCTTCAAAAATCCGGCCGCTTCCATATAAGCCCCGTCCATCCCGCAGACAAGGCAGTCCGCATACTCATACCCCTTTTCCGCAAATTCCCCGGCAAACAACGCTCCGGTCCCTGCAAAACAGGAAACATCCCCGATCAGATCAATCACCCGGTAAACGCTCCTGCCCTCCGCTTCCTGTACGCGGCAGACCAGCAGCGCCTCTCTGCCCTCATAGCCGATCTGCCAGATATCATATACATATTCCGGATGGGAGAAATACCGCCTCCTTACAAATTCCGGCGACTTTTGGGGCAGCCGCTCTTCCTGACAGGTATCCAGCATAGAGGCAATCTCTTCAAAGGCTTCCACCCGGCGAAAAGAACCGGCCTTTTCCTTCGATTCAGATACAGGCCCCGGGCCGGGCATCGTTTTGATCTCTGCAATCCGATAATCCGAAACTGCCAGATTCAGACGGTAATAGTGGTCAAAGTCCACGATCTGCTTGCGCAGATATTTCATTGCCGAAACCGCCCCTGTGGCCAGTCCCACACCATACAGTCCCCGGCACCTGCCGTTTTTCTCCAGAAAGCGGATCAGCTCCATGCCCTGCAGAAAACCGCCCTTTTTGCCCACCTTCCAGATGGCGCTGAACATATCCCTGTCCCCTTCTGTTCCATAGGGAATGTAGCCCAGTACACTCTCAATTTCTCCGCTTTCCTGATTTTCATGCAGGACAAAACAGACTTCGTCCCCATACACATGCTGGAACGCAAACATTTCCCGGTCATGGGCCATAATATGCCCCGGCTTCCAGTATGTTTCTATAAACTCCATAATGGCCGGGATATCCTCCTGCCGTGCAAAACGAACCCCGCTTCCGGCTCCCGCTGCGCTGCCTGCCTCCCGGCCCCCTTCTTTTTCTCCCATTCCTACTGCTCCTTCAGGGCATCCTCTGCCAGCCTGACAATCGTTTCCTTCGTCATAAAATACTCCGGTACAATCAGCTCCGGCGGCACTTCCATATGGAAATGCTCTTCCAGAGCCACCACAATATCCATGATTTCCATCGACTCGATGATCTCATCCTCCAGCATATCCGTTCCGTCATATGCCATGATCTTATGATTCAATCCTTCCAGTAGTTTCAGTACCTCTTCCCGCATCACTGCACCTCTTTCTTCAAAGCCGCCCGGTCAATCTTCCCATTGGCATTGTGGGGCATCCTGTCCAGGAAACAATACCGGCCCGGCCTCATATATTCCGGTATGGCGCAGCCCAGACGCTGCGCAATCACCCCTTCTTCCAGTTCTGTCACCAGAAATGCCACAATCTTATGCTTTTGATCATCATACAGGCAGCAGCACTCTGTCACCTCCGGCATCCCGTTCAATGCCGCTTCGATCTCTCCCAGTTCAATCCGATGTCCCATATGTTTGATCTGGAAATCCTTCCGGGACAGATAGAGCAGTTCCCCCCGCTCATTGTATCTGGCCAGATCGCCGGTATGGTAAATTGTCTCCTCATACCCTCCCGCCCGATGTGTCACAAAGCTCTCGGCGGTACGCGTTTCATCCTTATAATATCCATAGGCCAGAGAACTGCCGGCAATGCAGATTTCACCCATTTCTCCCGGCCCGGCCTCCTGCCCTTCTTCTGTCAGAAGCAGTACTCTGGTATTGGGAAACGGCTTCCCGATGGGAAGGGACTCCCCATCCTCAAACTCTCTGTCCACAATATAATAAGTACTGGCACAGGTGGTTTCCGTAGGCCCGTACAGATTGGCATACAGGGCAGACGGCACATGCCTGCGCCATACATTTAGCTGCTTGCAGGGCATTACCTCTCCGCAGAACGTAATCTTTTTCAGACAGCTCACATCCACCGCCTGCAGGGCGCGCAGATTGGCCGTAATCACCAGGGCAGACGGCACCCAGTAAATCATACTGATCTGATGCTCTGCAATGTACTGCAGCAGTTTTACCGGAAACTTAAAATAACCCTGAGGTATCAGATACAGAGCCGCCCCTGCTGCCACACTGCCGTAAACATCCAATGTGGACAGGTCAAAATGCAGCGCTCCCTGATTGCCGATGCGCTCCGTTTCCGTAATCTGAAAAGTCTCCACTACTGCCTCTGTAAAATCCATCACCGCCCGGTGGGAAATCATCACCCCCTTAGGCGTCCCGGTGGAACCGGAAGTAAAAAACACATACAAAAGATCCGTATCTATGATCTGACGCCGACGCACCTCCACCATTTCTTCATCCGCATCCTGCTCCAGCGCATCTTCCACTGTCAAAATCCGCCGCTCCCCTGCCATCTTGCGGACGGCTTCCAAATGGGCCTCATCCGTAATCAAAAGTGCAGGCTCCAGCGTTTCCAGAATCTTTTCCGCTCTGGAAAGCGGCATATGGACATCTATGGGCGTATAATAGCATCCGCTGTATAAAATCCCCCAGATTGCCTCCAGCGCCGTGATCCCCTTATCCAGATACACAACAACAGACTGCCGCCAGACCCCAAGCCCCGCTACAGCGCTCCCGATCCGCCTTGCTTCCCTGCGGAATGCGCCATACCGAACCTCCCGGACCGCATCTGCCACAGCCGTCCGCTCCGGAAACCGCTCTGCCGCCCGTTCCAGATAATCCGTCACATTACAAACCATACCGCCGCTCTCCTTTTCTGCCCAAACTTCTTTTTATAATATCATACAATTCCCTATTTGAAAACTAAATATGTTATGATAAAATGGTTAATAATTAAGCCATGCAAAAATTTACACAGACGCAGCGCGTGGGAGCCTGCTCACAGAGCGCTCTGTCTGTGGAAATTTTACAGGGCGCAGCCCGGCATTCGCTGATTGGCGTCTTTTCCCAATCAGCGAATGGCATGGCTTCTCTCAGCGTAATTTTACACAGACGCAGCGCGTGGGAGCCTGCTCACAGAGCGCTCTGTCTGTGGAAA
>CANDNA010000036.1 GCA_947385955.1 uncultured Clostridia bacterium | reverse complement strand
GGCAGACGCCCGGGACTTAAAATCCCGTGGGTAGCGATACCCGTACCGGTTCGATCCCGGTCGCCGGCAGCAGAATATGCCTGAAATATTGTGTAAGCAATATTTCAGGCATATTTGTATTCATGACAGTGCAAAGCGCAACATGCTTTCTATTGTTCCCGAACTGTTTGCCAGAACAGTGCGGGCATGTTACGATACTGTATAAAGTTTGGAGCAGACGGGAGAGCCGGGAATGGGGAAAGATTTTATTACAGATAAGAGAATTGCGGAAGGGTACGGAACTTACAGGCCGCAGTTACATAAACAGGTATTGGAAATGGCTTTATCTGACCGGGTCACCAGCCGACAGGCTGCCGACCTGTGCGCACATCAGTGCGCTATCTTCCGGCAGGGGCTGGATGTGGGGTGCGGAGCCGGACTGTCTGCAAAGGCTCTGGGGATGTATTGCGGGCGAGTCACCGGGATCGACGCTTCCGGTGACATGATAGCCGCTGCCAGATACCGGTGCCGGGAACCGTTTTATACATTTTTGCAGTGTCGGGCAGAAGAGATTTTCCTGACGGCGGATTCGTTTGATATTGTGACTGCAGCCGGGGTGACGGACTGGGTGGAGGAGGCGGGATTCCTGACAGGACTTTCCCGGGTGATGCAGGATGGAGGTACATTGCTCGTGTATGATTTCTGGATTACTGATCAGATGGAAGGAAATCCTGATTATACAGACTGGTGGCAGACACAGTATCTGAACCGTTTTCCCAGGCAGACACCGGAGCATTTGCAAAATGGAAAGGGATGGTCTGAAGAGAGGGCGGAGAAAATGGGATTTATGGCAGAAAAGTCCGCTTCTTTTGTACTCCGGCATTCTTTTTGCCGGGAAGCGCTGGTACACTTCCTGCTTTTGCAGTCCAATGTAAATGCATGGATTGTAAAAAACGGAGAAGAGGCAGCGCAGGACTGGCTCAGACAGACACTGACACCTGTTTTCAGCCGGGCAGAAGAAGTACTGTTATTTGACGGATATTACCGGAGGTATAGATATCATGAAGGCAAAAGAGATTTTGGAGCAGGTCAGGGACGGCCGGATGTCGGTGGAAGCAGCGGAGGGGTATTTTCGGAGACAGCCCTTTGAGGAAATGGGATATGCCAAGCTGGATTCCCACAGGGAGCTGCGCAGCGGGTTCCCGGAGGTGATCTACTGCAGCGGGAAACCGGACGACTGTCTGGTCTCTATTTACCGGAAAATGTATGAAGCGAATGGGGAAGCCTTTGGCACAAGGGCGGACAGGCATCAATATGAGCTGGTAAAGCAGGAAATTCCTGATATTTTGTATGATGAGGTTTCCCATATTCTGAAAATAGAGAAGCCGGATAAAAAGCGGCTGGGCCGGATTGTGGTATGCACGGCGGGAACCGCGGATATCCCGGTGGCGGAGGAAGCGGCACAGACAGCGGAATATTTCGGCAGTTATGTGGAGCGTATCTATGATGTGGGTGTCAGCGGGCTGCACAGACTGCTGGCCAGGCTGGAGCAGATACAAAAGGCCAACTGTGTGGTGGCAGTAGCGGGAATGGAAGGTGCGCTGGCCAGTGTGATCGGAGGGCTGGTGCGTAATCCGGTACTTGCAGTGCCTACTTCCATAGGCTATGGAGCCAGCCTGAACGGATTGTCCGCATTGCTGACGATGATCAATTCCTGTGCCAACGGCGTGGCAGTGGTTAATATTGACAATGGTTATGGGGCCGGATATCTGGCGACTCAGATCAATCGTCTGGCCATACAAAAAGAAACATAACCAGAACAGGAGCTTTATGAACGAGAAAGAACTGAAACAGGATCAAACCGGGCCTGCCCGGCAAAAACTGGATGCGTTGTATGCCTGTATCCGCAGGCTGGGCAGCGTCTGCGTGGCATTTTCCGGCGGTGTGGATTCCGCGTTCCTTCTGAAAGCGGCGCAGAATGCGCTGGGAGACGGGGCAGTGGCAGTGACGGCCCAGTCGGCTTTTTTTCCCGGCAGGGAGGCAGAGGAAGCAGAGGCATTCTGTAAACGGGAAGGAATCCGTCAGATTATCTGCACCTGGGATGTATTGTCTGAAGAAGGAATTTGTCAAAATCCCCCTGACCGGTGTTACCTGTGCAAAAAAGCGCTGATGGAACGATTTTTGCAGATTGCGGCAGAACATGGATTTCATGCAGTGGCAGAAGGCTCTCATCTGGATGATGAGGGGGACTATCGTCCCGGACTTCATGCGGTAGCGGAACTGGGCATTTCCAGTCCCCTGCGGGAGGTGGGGCTGACCAAGACGGAGATCAGGTTTTTGTCCAGGGAAATGGGGCTGCCCGGATGGGCTAAGCCTTCTTTTGCCTGCCTGGCTTCCAGGTTTGTATACGGAGAAACCATCACCGGAGAAAAGCTGTACATGGTAGAGCAGGCAGAGGCGCTTTTACATACATTGGACTTTCGACAGTGCAGGGTGCGGATGCATGATAAGACAGCCCGGATTGAGGTCATGCCGGAGGATTTTAACCGGCTTTTACAGGCGCCGTTGCGGGAAAAAATCTCACAGGAGTTCAGGCGGTATGGTTTCTCCTATACATCTGTGGATCTTCAGGGATACCGGACGGGCAGTATGAATGAGACATTGAAAAGAGAAAACAGAGAACAGGGAGAGCATATCGAACGGCAGGGAGGATAAACGTGCATGGGAAAAACATTATATCTGGAGTGTAACGCAGGAATCAGCGGAGATATGACAGTGGGGGCGCTGTTGGACCTGGGGGCTGATGAAGCGGTACTGAGGGAAGCGCTTATGAGCATCCCGGCAGGGGGATTTTCCATAGAAATCGGCAGGGTAAAGAAGGCAGGAATCGACTGCTGTGATTTTTGTGTCCGCCTGGATGCGGTCCATGAAAACCATGATCATGATATGGCATATCTGCATGGACATGAGCATACACACGGGCATGAACACACACACGGACATGAGCACACACACGGACATGAACACACACACGACCATGAGCATACACATGAGCATGAGCACACACACAGTCATGGGGAAGCGCCTCATTCCCATCATGAGCACAGGGGGATGAAGGAAATCCGGGAGATACTGGATGCATGCCGGATGACAGAGGCAGCCAGGGATGTGGCATACAGAATTTTTAAGATTCTGGCAGAAGCAGAAGCGAAAGCCCATCAGGTGCCTGTGGAAGAAGTACATTTTCATGAAGTGGGGGCGGTTGATTCCATTGTGGATGTGGTGGCGGCGGCAGTCTGTCTGGATAATCTGGGGATTACGGAAGTGATTCTTCCCAGATTGTGTGAGGGCAGGGGAACGGTCCGGTGCCAGCATGGGATTCTGCCCATTCCGGTGCCAGCGGTTGCCAATATTGTATCGGCCTGTTCCATACCGCTGGAATGGATAGATGCGGAAGGGGAGTTTGTAACGCCTACCGGTGCGGCGATTGCGGCAGCCGTCCGTACTTCCGGCAGACTGCCGGGGACGTTCCGGATTGAGCGGATCGGTATGGGGGCCGGAAAGCGTCAGTATGAACGGCCCAGTATCCTGCGGGCCATGCTGATTGATACGGCAGACGAGACGGAATATACGGATACGGATGATGGATTGCCGGAAGCCGGAGCATCTGCAGGCGCCAAAGGAGCGGATATAATCTGTAAGCTGGAAACCAATATTGATGACTGTACAGGAGAGATGCTGGGATATGCAATGGAAAAACTTCTGGAAGCAGGCGCCAGAGATGTCCATTATATACCGGTCTATATGAAAAAGAACAGACCTGCCTGGCTGTTAAATGTGATCTGCAGCGAAGAGGAGATTCCCGTGATGGAGCAGATTATTTTTCAGGAGACCACTACCATCGGCGTCCGCCGGGTCCGGATGGAGCGGACCGTTTTGGAACGGGAGCAGATGTGTCTGGAGACTCCGTACGGAACAGCGGCAGTCAAGGTATGCAGAAACGGAAGCGAAGCCAGGTATTATCCGGAGTATGAAAGTGTGGCAGGTATCTGCAGAGCGCAGGGACTGTCCTATGGCCGGGTATTTTCAAAGCTGCAGGAACTGGCTGAAAAGGCAGGGCAGCAGGAAGAAAACAACAATCAGCAAAA
Source organism: uncultured Clostridia bacterium (assembly GCA_947385955.1). GTDB lineage: Bacteria > Bacillota > Clostridia > Lachnospirales > Lachnospiraceae > VSOB01. The sequence goes on along the minus strand of CANDNA010000036.1, from coordinate 14,787 downwards.
TTAGTCAAAGAAAGAAAACCCTGAAGGAGGAATGTGGTATGCATATGGCGGATGCTTTGATGGCTCCGGCTGTGGCGGGAACGATGTATGTATGTTCCGGCGCGGCGATGTATCAGTCTGTAAAAACAGTAAGAAAGCTGGAACATCCGGAACAGATACCGGTGATGGGGGTGATGGGGGCATTTGTATTTGCCGCACAGATGGTCAATTTTACCATACCGGGAACGGGCTCTTCCGGACATATCTGCGGCGGGATGCTGTTATCTGCCGTACTGGGACCGGAAACCGGGTTTCTGACGATGATCGGAGTGCTGCTGATACAATGCCTGCTCTTTGCTGACGGCGGGCTGTTGGCGTTGGGAGCCAATATATGGAATATGGCGTTTTACGGATGTTTTATCGGTGGAATGCTGGTCTGGAAGCAGATGATGAAGCCGGGGATGAACAGGAGAAGGATTATAGCCGCTTCTGTACTGGGCTGCACGTTATCTTTGCAGTTGGGGGCCTTTTCGGTGGTGCTGGAAACACTGGCTTCGGGCATTACAGAGCTTCCGTTTGGTATATTTCTGGCCGCCATGCAGCCTGTCCACCTGGCAATCGGTCTGGCAGAGGGGTTGATTACAGCGGCTGTGCTTGTTTTTCTCTATGAGGCAAGGCCGTCTCTTCTCTGGGGATATCAGGAGGGGCAGCGGAAGCCCGTATCAAAGGAGGGACGTGGCAGGCTGAGTCGGAAACAGACGCTGGGCGTGCTGGTAGCGGCTTTTCTTGTCACAGGCGGACTGTTTTCGCTGGCAGCGTCCTCCAGCCCGGACGGGCTGGAATGGTCTGTGGAAAAAACCGCAGGGACAGCGGAGCTGACTGCTTCCGGCAATGTCTATGAAGCTGCTTTGGGGATTCAGGAAAAAACCGCTCTGCTGCCGGACTATGCTTTCCGGGAAAGTGAAACAGCGGCAGGAACTTCTGTTTCCGGCATTTTAGGAGGCTGTGCCGTGCTGTTACTGTGTGTGGGTATCTGTAAGGGGCTGCGGTTTTTCCGCAGGAAGGCCGGATAATGGACAGATTACAGACAGCGATTGCCGCCCTGCATGAGGTGGACAGAGAGAGCAGTACATACGGTGTGGGGAGCAGGGTGCATCCCCTGGCCCGTCTGATTGTATGCATGGGATTTTTACTGACGACGGTTTCTTTTGCACCCTATGATCTGGCCGGCCTTCTGAGCATGTCGATATATTTGTTCATAACAGGAATCTGGGAGGAGATACCCATAAGAAAAAGTCTGTCGGGCCTGCGGTATCTGTTTGTTCCGGTCTGCTTTCTGGGGCTGGCGAATCTGATATATGACAAAGATGTCATATATTATCTGGGAAGCGTACCCATAACAGGGGGAATGCTGTCTGCATTTACGCTTTTCGGCAAAGGGGTGTTTTCCATTATGGCAGCTTTTTTTCTGTTGCGCCTGATCGGTATGCAGGGACTGTGCCGGGCCCTGCTCCGGCTGGGGATACCGGGGGGCACCGTAACGGTACTGCTTCTGACCTGGCGTTACCTGATCGTCCTGCTAAAGGAAATACGCAGGATGTGGCAGGCATATACACTGCGTGCGCCGGGGCACAGAGGCATCCATACAGGCGCCTGGGGGTCGTTTGCCGGCCTTTTGCTGTTGCGGAGCATGGACCGGGCAGCGGATGTATACCACAGTATGCTGCTTCGGGGCTATGATGGGACATCGATTCGGGAAGGGACTGAAAGCAGAGCGGGGACGGGAATCAGCATTCTCTATACCATAATCTGGCTGGGTGTTTTTCTTTTGCTTCGCAGTATTCCCCTGTTTCATCTTGTGGGCAGTTGGCTGGGAGGGTTTATGTGAAAAATGAAGTCAGGAGGAGCAGGATGGAACGTGAGACAGAGAACAACAAAATGGCCGGCAGACCGGAAATCAGGACAGAACATCTGACTTTTTCCTATGACGGCGGAAAGGAGGTTTTGTCGGATCTGAGCTTTTCTGTATTCCGGGGAGAGTGTGTGGGGCTGATTGGAGAAAACGGCGCCGGAAAATCCACACTGCTGAAGATTCTGGTGGGGCTGCTGCCTGGCTATCAGGGAAGGGCGGAAGTAGGCGGCCTGCAGGTGGAAAAGAAGTATCTGCGTCAGATTCGGACAAAGGCCGGGTATGTGTTTCAGGATTCAGAGAGCCAGCTTTTTCTTTCGACGGTTTATGAGGATGTGGCGTTTGGCCCCCGTAATTATGGCCTTGATGAAAAGGAAGTAGACCGGCGTGTGATGGAAGCGTTGGAGCAGGTACATATAGAAGCGCTGAAAGACAGGCAGATTTACCGGATGAGCGGCGGGCAGAAAAAACTGGCTGCCATCGCTACGGTACTGTCCATGCGGCCGGAGGCGATATTGCTGGATGAGCCTTCCGGTGCGCTGGACCCCGGAAACCGGCGGAATCTGATCCGGGTGATCCGGGAATTGCCGGGAACGAAGATTGTGGCGTCCCATGATCTGGATCTGATTCTGGATACCTGCGAAAGGACCCTTTTGCTGGGAGAAGGAAGGCTGATCAAAGACGGGCCCACAGAGGAGATATTAACAGATGAGAAGCTCCTGTCGGCACATGGACTGGAGCTGCCACTGTCACTGATACACAGATCAAGATGAAAAGCAATAAGGAAGAGAAAAATAAGAAAGGGGAAAGGCGTATGGAATATCGTAAACTGGGGAAAACCGGGTATTCGGTCAGTGAAATCGGTATGGGCTGTGAGGGATTTGTGGAAAAGCCCTATGAACAGATTCTGGAATTTGTGGATTTGATGGAAGAAGAAGGAGTCAACTGCATCGATTTGTATGCCCCCAACCCCCGGATGCGTTCTGATCTGGGCAAAGCGCTGGCGGGCAGAAGGGACCGGTTTGTTTTACAGGCCCATTTGTGTACAATCTGGAAAGAGGAACAGTATAAGCGGACCAGACTGCCGGAAGAGGTAAAGGCAGGGTTTGAGGACCAGTTGACCCGCCTCGGCACAGATCATGTGGAAATCGGTATGATCCATTATGTGGATTCACTGGAGGACTGGAAGCAGGTAGCGGAAGGGCCGGTGATGCGTTATGCGCAGGAACAGAAACGGGCAGGAGCCATTGGCTGTATCGGACTTTCCAGCCACAATCCCCAGGCAGCTCTGGCGGCAGTGGAAAGCGGGCTGGTGGATGTCCTGATGTTCAGCGTAAATCCCTGTTATGACCTGCTGCCGGCCAGCGAGGATGTGGAGAAGCTCTGGAGTGCGGAAAGTTATGCGGGACGTCTTTTGAATATGGATCCGGAGCGGAGCAGTCTCTATGAGACATGCGAAAGGCTGGGTGTGGGAATTACCGTGATGAAGGCATTCGGCGGCGGAGATTTGCTGCAGAGCACACTTTCTCCGGCAGGGAAAGCACTGACACCATTTCAGTGCCTGAGTTACGCACTGGCCCGTCCGGCAGTGGCTTCGGTTCTGGTGGGGGCCAGATCAACGGAAGAACTGCGGGCCAGCATAGCTTATGAGCATGCATCCAAAGAAGAGAAGGATTACGGAGCCGCACTGGCAGCGCTGCCAAAGGTAAGCTGGCAGGGACACTGTATGTACTGCGGGCATTGTGCACCCTGCCCGAAGGGAATCGATGTGGCTTCTGTCACCCGGTTTCTGAATCTGGCCACAGCACAGCAGGAAGTGCCGGAAACGGTCAGAGAGCATTACGGACTGCTGTCCCGCAAAGCCGATGTGTGTATTGGCTGCGGAGTCTGCGAAACACGGTGTCCGTTCGGCGTACCGGTTATGGAAAATATGAAAAAGGCAGCGGCATTGTTTCCCGGATCATGAGGCTGTAGGGGAGGATTCAGGTAAATGCAAAAGAGTGTTTTCCATCCAAATCAGGGTATATAAAAAGGGAGAAAGCGATACCATCCGCTTTCTCCCTTTTAGCCGTCCGGTCAGTTTGCAGCGCCGGGAAGGCTTCCGTTTAAATCTTCTCTCAGATTTACATAGGATTTGATTTCAGAATCTTCGGTATACCCCTTCTGGGTGATAAATTCTGTAAATTCTTTGATTTCTTCCTGTGTCCACAGGGCATAATTGAGATTGGCATCCTGTACGATTTCTTCCAGGGACATGGACTCATAGGATTTCATACAATCCTGGAAGTTGGATACTTCTGCTCTGACTTCTTCCAGACGGGCAAGATCTTCCTCCGTAGCCGGTGCAAAATCCAGAGCCGTAACCTGGGGCGGTATAGACATGGTCATGGCAGGGCCAATGGTAAATACATAGGCTTTTCCCACTTCGATCTCGTCTTTTGCCTGTTCTGCCAGCGCATCGTCCAGATGGATTTCCATAATGCCGGCATAGTTTTCTGCGGTGGCAGCGGCATTGCCGATTACGGTATTGCTTTCGGCACTCATATTGTCCGTAATGTCTACAATAAACGATATGGTTTCAGCAGAACCTGTTTCTTCTGCCGCTTCTTCTGTGGAATCTTCTGCCACGGCTTCTGTTTCCGGGGTTTCTGTTTCCGGCTGTGGGGTTTCTGTTTCTGCGCTGTCCTGTACAGGCGCCGGGGCCGGTGTGGCAGAATCTGCCGCGCCGCAGGCTGTCAGGAGCGTCATAGTGAGCAGCAGGGTAGCTGCCAGTACATGCTTTTTCAATTGTTACACCTCCGTAATATAATCAGTTTCCCGGTAAGAAACGGGAACAATCATAAAATACTGTTACATTATAGCCTGTGTCCCGGAAAAGAGCAAGGATAAAAATTTTTCCAGTTTCTTGACATATACCCCACAGGGGTATATAGTGTAGGAGAGGAACAGAAAAAAGCAACAGACCGGGAGGAGGGATGTTGTCGTGAAGGATAGACAGGAGGCTGACAAAGCCGGGGAAGAGGGATGCTGTCACAGGACAAAAGAGCGTACCGAAGCCGAGTACAGGAGTCTGGTCAATCGTCTGAGCCGGATCGAGGGACAGGTGAGAGGGATTCGGAAGATGGTGGAGCGGGATGCTTACTGTCCGGATATCCTGATCCAGGTGGCCGCAGTGAACGCAGCGCTCAATTCTTTTAACAAGGAGCTGCTGGGTAATCATATCCGGACCTGTGTGGCCAGGGACATCCGGGAGGGAAAAGAGGAAACCATCGATGAACTGGTGGCAACTTTGCAGAAACTGATGAAATAGGAAAATAGGAGCATGAGAAAATGGGAACAATAAGTATAGATATGACAGGAACGGATACCGGTCCGGGGAGGGATGAATGAAACAATATGCAGTAACAGGAATGAGCTGTGCGGCCTGCAGCGCCCGTGTGGAAAAGGCGGTGTCAAAGGTACCGGGCGTAACCGCCTGTTCGGTAAGTCTGCTGACCAACTCTATGGGGGTGGACGGGACGGCAGAGGCAAAGGAAATCATTGCCGCAGTGCAGGCTGCAGGATATGGTGCGGCTGAAAAAGACGGGGAGAGGAAAGAGAGCCATGCCGGTACGGAAGAAGATGTGCTGCAAGACCGGGAAACGCCGAAACTCCTCCGGAGGCTCTGGTATTCAGCAGGGTTTTTGCTGGTTCTTATGTATTTTTCCATGGGACATATGATGTGGAACTGGCCTGTACCGTCCTTTCTGGAACATAATCATGTGGCGATGGGACTGCTGCAGCTTCTTCTTACGACAGTTGTTATGATCATCAACCAGAAGTTTTTTATCAGCGGGGTCAAAAGCCTGCTGCATGGTGCGCCCAATATGGATACGCTGGTGGCGCTGGGGGCAGGCGCTTCCTTTGTATACAGCACATATGCGCTGTTTGCCATGACAGATGCCCAGGTAAGAGGGGATCTGGCCGGAGTCATGGGGTATATGCATGAGTTTTATTTTGAATCCGCTGCCATGATCCTGACCTTGATTACGGTGGGCAAGATGCTGGAGGCCCGTTCCAAAGGCAGGACTACGGACGCACTGAAAGGGTTGATGAAGCTGGCGCCCAGGACAGCAGTGATCGCAGAAGGGAAAACAGAGCGGGAAGTGCCGATTGACCAGGTGAAAAAGGGTGACATCTTTGTGGTCCGTCCGGGAGAAAATATCCCTGTGGACGGTGTGGTGACAGAGGGCAGCAGTGCGGTCAATGAAGCGGCGCTGACGGGAGAGAGCGTCCCGGTGGATAAGGAAGTGGGAGATCCGGTATCTGCGGCTACGATGAACCAGTCCGGTTATCTGCGCTGTGAGGCGACACGTGTGGGAGAAGATACCACGCTGTCTCAGATTATCCGGATGGTCAGTGATGCGGCTGCTACCAAGGCGCCGATTGCCAAAGTGGCAGACCGGGTATCGGGAGTATTTGTGCCTGCTGTGATTCTGATTGCATTGGTTACGACAGCAGTCTGGCTTTTGGCAGGAGAAAGCATCGGTTTTGCACTGGCCAGAGGGATTTCCGTGCTGGTGATCAGTTGCCCCTGTGCACTGGGCCTGGCCACACCGGTGGCCATTATGGTAGGCAATGGCATGGGCGCCAAAAGCGGTATTCTGTTTAAAACTGCCGCATCTCTGGAACAGGCAGGCAGGACAGAGATTGTAGCGCTGGATAAGACCGGGACCATTACTGCAGGCGAGCCGAAGGTGACAGATCTGGAGCCGGCAGACGGCGTGGACGAAAAAGAGCTTCTGTATCTGGCCTATGCTCTGGAACAAAAGAGCGAGCATCCTCTGGCAAAAGCCATCTGGCAAAGGGGCCGGGAGGCCGGAATGGAGGCGGAGGAGGTAACGGAATTTCAGGCTTTGCCGGGAAATGGACTGACGGCTTCTCTGCATGGGGACATTCTGACAGGGGGGAACGAAGCGCTGGTTGGTAAAATCGTGTCTGTTCCGAAAAAAGTTCAGGAAAAAGCCAGGCTGCTGGCACAGGAAGGCAAGACGCCTCTGTATTTTGCCAGAAATCAAAAGCTGCTGGGAATCATAGCAGTGGCTGATGTGATCAAAGAGGACAGTCCACAGGCGGTGCGGGAGCTGCAGAATATGGGGATCCGGGTGGTGATGCTGACCGGGGACAATGAACGGACGGCCAGAGCCATCGGCGCCCAGGCAGGCGTGGATGAGGTAATCGCCGGAGTGCTGCCGGACGGAAAAGAAAGTGTGATCCGCAGCTTGAAAGAACAGGGAAAAACTGCTATGGTAGGAGATGGAATCAATGATGCGCCTGCCCTGACAAGAGCGGACACAGGCATTGCCATTGGCGCCGGAACCGACATTGCCATTGATGCGGCGGATGTGGTATTGATGAAAAGCAGGCTCCGGGATGTGCCTGCGGCGATCCGCCTGAGCCGGGCTACCCTGCGTAATATCCACGAAAATCTGTTCTGGGCATTTTTTTATAATGTGATCGGGATTCCGCTGGCAGCCGGGATCTGGATTCCCATATTCGGATGGAAATTAAACCCCATGTTTGGAGCGGCGGCTATGAGCCTGTCCAGTTTCTGCGTAGTGACCAATGCGCTGCGGCTGAATCTGTTTGGCATGTATGATACAGGACGGGACCGGGCGGTTAAGGCTTTGAGAGAAAAGCGGTCCGGGACCGGCGGGGCAGATACAAAGGCAGCCGTAGAAAAGGAGGAAAGCAAAATGGAGAAAACATTAAAAATTGAAGGCATGATGTGCCCCCACTGTGAGGCGAATGTAAAGAAAGCGCTGGAGGCGATAGACGGAGTGCAGGAAGCTGTTGCCAGCCATACGGCAGGAACGGCGGTTGTGACTCTGACAGGAGAAGTAGGCGATGAGGTACTGAAAAAAGCCGTGGAGGAACAGGGATATCAGGTTACCGAAGTGAATGCGTAGATAAAATACAAAAAAATATTGCCAAAGTTTTCAAAAATTTTACCGATTCTTTGTCGGAAAAAGCGATTGACTTTGTTTCTTTGAAGTGCTACACTTGCATGCATACAGGCAAAGGCGCTATGGAAAATTCCATAGCGCCTTTTTTATGCACACGGGCAGGAAGTGATCTTCCCTGCTTGATTTATCCGGGAAACGGTGGCCTGTATCAGGAAAGAAACGCTCCGCGGGCGGTACCTGAATGGAAATGAGGAGGAAATATTATGACAGAAGAAATGATGCGTGCCGTAAGCGGTGAAGTGTTTGGCGTCTGGTTCCTGATCGGGGCGGCGCTGGTATTTTGGATGCAGGCAGGGTTTGCTATGGTGGAGGCAGGTTTTACAAGGGCCAAGAACACAGGCAATATCCTGATGAAAAATCTGATGGATTTCTGTATCGGGACAGTGGTTTTCATTTTGGTTGGATTTGGCCTGTTGCTGGGTGAGGACTGGATGGGACTGATGGGCAGGCCGGGGTTTGATATTTTTACCGATTATGCAGGGTTTGACTGGTCCAGCTTTGTATTTAATCTGGTATTTTGTGCCACAACCGCTACGATTGTGTCAGGGGCTATGGCAGAGAGGACGAAGTTTTTGTCCTATTGTATTTATTCGGCTGTGATCTCGGCCGTGATTTATCCGATTGAGGCACATTGGATCTGGGGAGGCGGCTGGCTGTCTCAGATGGGCTTTCACGATTTTGCCGGTTCCTGTGCCATACATATGGTAGGCGGGATTTCCGCACTGATCGGGGCGGCGATTCTGGGACCCCGGATCGGAAAATTCGGTAAGGACAAAACCGGAAAAATTACCAAAGTAAATGCGTTTCCGGGACATAATCTTCCGCTGGGCTGTCTGGGTGTTTTCATCCTGTGGTTGGGCTGGTATGGCTTCAACGGTGCGGCAGCCACCAGTGTGGCACAGCTTGCATCCATTACGCTGACCACCACAGTGGCTCCGGCCATTGCTACAGTAGTCTGTATGATATTTACCTGGGTAAAATATGGGAAGCCGGATGTTTCCATGTGTCTGAATGCATCCCTGGCCGGGCTGGTGGCGATTACAGCGCCCTGTGATGTCACAGACTGTCTGGGCGCTGCAGTAATCGGTGCGGTAGCAGGTCTGTTGGTCGTATTCGGCGTATGGTGTCTGGATTATAAACTGCGGGTGGATGATCCGGTAGGCGCGGTGGCAGTGCACTGTCTGAACGGTATCTGGGGTACCCTGGCAGTGGGGCTGTTTGCCACCACCAGCGCACCGGGAAACGACAGTGTTGTCGGTCTGTTCTATGGAGGCGGATTTGGACAGTTGGGAATCCAGTTGTTCGGGTTTGCGGCAGTAACTGCCTGGACAGCAGTTACCATCACCATTGCCTTTCTGGTCATCAAAGCGCTGGTGGGACTGCGTGTAAGTGAGGAAGAAGAAATCGTGGGACTGGACATCAAGGAACACGGGCTGGTATCTGCATATTCCGGATTTGGTATCATGGACATTTCCAATACAATGACTATGGAAGTCAATGAAAATACCGATCTGGGAACAGAATCCTATGACAGCGCTTCCAGGGTACAGAAAGAAGCGGCTGTGCCGGTGGTAAATATGGCAGATCAGATGACAGGAATCTGTAAGGTAGTGGTCATCGCCAGGTTGGAACGGTATGACCACCTGAAGAAGGCAATGAACGATCTGGGTGTGACCGGTATGACAGTCACCCAGGTAATGGGCTGCGGCATCCAGAAGGGTGCGGGCGAGATGTACAGAGGCGTGGAAATGGATGCCACCCTCCTGCCCAAAGTAAAGATTGAAGTGGTAGTAAGTAAGATTCCGGTGGAAAATGTGATAGAGGCGGCTAAAAAGGCGCTGTATACAGGCCACATCGGTGATGGGAAGATTTTTGTATACAATGTGGCAAAAGTTGTGAAGATTCGTACCGGTGAGGAAGATTATGCTGCATTGCAGGATGTGGAATAGGTGAAGATTCAAAAAGGCTGAAGCGCTACAAGGCAGTGCATCAGCCTTTTCATGATTCTTTTTCATCGGAAAAGGCAGACTGTTTCGGGTATAAAATGATGACAGAATGGATTGGGAGAGGTATAATAAAAAATAAAAATCTGAGAAAACAGGGAAACCCGATTGGTTATGGAGGAAAAGATATGAAAGTATTGCTGATCAACGGAAGTCCTCATGCAAAGGGAAGCACTTATACGGCATTGCATGAGATGGAACAGGTTTTTGCAAAAAGAGGGGTGGAAACAGAACTGCTGCATGTGGGCAACCAGGCTGTCAGAGGCTGCATGGCCTGTATGTACTGCGTTGAGCATGGGAAATGTGTATTTGACGATGTGGTGAATCAGGCGGCGGGGAAGTTTGAAACCTGTGACGGGCTGGTGGTAGGCAGTCCGGTTTATTATGCTTCTGCCAATGCCACGCTGATTGCCTTTCTGGACCGGTTGTTTTACAGTACGGGATTTGATAAGACGATGAAGGTAGGGGCAGGCGTGGTTTCGGCAAGAAGAGGGGGCCTGTCTGCCACTTTTGATGAATTGAACAAATATTTTACCATTTGCGGAATGCCGGTGGCATCCGGCCAGTACTGGAACAGCATACACGGCAACCGGGCGGAGGAAGCCGCTCAGGATCTGGAAGGTCTGCAAAGCATGCGGACGCTGGCAGAGAATATGACTTTTTTAATGAAAAGCATTGCACTGGGGAAGGAAAAATATGGCCTGCCGGAGCGGGAGCCGGTTCAGAGGACGAATTTTATCCGGTAAAATGTCTGTAACCGGATAAAAAGGCAATTTGGGTAATTTTCCGGAGAGAAAAGCCGATATATTACATAAAGCGGTGCAGAGGCCGCGCAGCAGGCAGTGGAGGAGAGAACCGGCAGTGTGGAAAGGAGAATGACATGAAGATTGCAGATCGAAACGGAGTTTTAACGGTTTCATTCGGCGCCGCAGACAGCACGGAAAAACAGGATAAAGGGAACAAAAGGACGCTTTCCATCTTTGCAGGGGATCTGAAGCAGGACAGTCAGGAAACTGCTGTGGATAAAAAGAGAAAAGAAGTCAGGGAAAAGGCCGCTAAGGTCCTGTTGGATAAATTTGAAAGCGATCAGGAATATGAACAGGGGCTGGATGAGAGCCGGGCGAAGATTCAGGAGTCTCAGGCCGTGATGAACGAGGCAAGAGACAATGCCGAGAAGGCGGGCGAACGACTGAAAGGCATCTCAGAAGAGGAAGCGCCGGAAGATTATAAAAACTGTCAGGAATACATCCAGGAACAGGAAAGAATCATGCAGGAAGCAGAGGGCCGGATCATTGGAGAAAATGCCGGCATCCGTGGGGCAAAGCAGGCAAAACTGGGTGAAAAATACCGGATGGTGGATGCTGTGAAGCAGGAACAGGAGATTCTGAAGGCGGGTTCCAAAGAAATCATGGGTGTGGCCGTTCAGGAATCCATGAACCATATCGATGAAATGTATCAGGAGAACATCGAAAAAGCCGAAGAGCAGAAGGAGAAAAAGGAAGAGCAGGAAGAAAAGCTGGAAGCCATCAAAGACAAGAAGGCGGAGATAGAACAGCAGGTTGCCGCCGCCAAAGCAGAGGCTGAAAAAGAGCAGGCAGAAATGGCTGAAGAAGTGAATGAAACGGTAACCACAGGTTCTGCCGACGTGGAAAAAGAGCTTCGTAAGCTGCAGAAAGAAGCGGAACTGATGGATGAAGAGATGAAAGGGCTGCTGGTGGATTCCAGAGCATAGAGGTCAGGCAAAACTGTTTATGTAAGTTTCTTCCGGGAAATTTAGAGTAACCACTTGACAAAATATGTAAAAACAGATAAAATATCACTGTTGCCGCTTATAGTGCGGCAATGGCATGTGCGCTTAGCTCAGCTGGATAGAGCGTTTGGCTACGGACCAAAAGGTCGGGGGTTCGAATCCTCTAGCGCACGTATCAAAAAAAGAAAGCATGTTGTGTGCTTTCTTTTTTTGTGATATCGGAAATTCCTCCGGATTTCCGATATCACAAAAAGCCCTCCGGGTGGGAGCGCACTGCGGCAGAGAGGAAATATATCGCGGAAGCAATCCGCCGCAGGCGGGAAATCCTGCAAAGCAGGATTCTTTTTCAAAATGCAATCCATTCCCCGTTCCACAGGTTGGTACCGGAGAGGTAAAAAGGGATCACAACGCCGCCCAGAGTCAGTACAAGGGATCCGGCAAGAAACAGCATCAGGCCGCCGCAGACCAGAGGCCGGTACCATTTGTACAGGCCGCCCATTGGGAGCCAACGTTCGGCCAGGGTAATCAGTTTGTGAAATCCCAGGGCGATATAGTACATAAAAGGAATCAACATGGGCATGATATATCGTCCCTGAGGCTGATAGTCACTGGTATAGGAATAATAAATGCACAGGCCCATCGGAATCAGGACAGAGAGCAGCATCGGGATATGGAACAGGAATGCAGGAAGCGGCTGCCTGCCGTTATGATTGGATGCTGTCTGACTGCCAGAGCTGCCTGCACCATACAGACGGCCGGGTATCAGACAAAACAGCCAGCCAAAACCAAAGATGCGATAATACCAGATATATAAAAAGGGCAGGGTAGGCAGAGTCATAGGGCCGAATCTGGCCACAAAACTGTTCCACAGGAAATAGAAAAAGTCCATCTGAAAAAGCATCTCTTTCAAAGAGACACCAGAATCAGAAAGTGTGACTCTGGTGGCGGGACTGTACTGGGGCAGGGCGGTGCGGAGTGCGTTCGCCTCCCGGGCAGCCAGGCCCAGAAAATCACCGTCATGAATCCGGTAATTGCGCAGAAACCACCAGCCAATGCCTGCCAGTACCACAACAGAGATCATCAGCCCTTTCCGAAGAAGGGGACGCCACTGAAAGCACAGTCTTTTTTTTCGGTCTCTTTTCAGATGAGAAAACAGAAACAGCAGTATGGCAGTAACGATCAGCCCGTATGCATTATAATAGGAAAGAGCACAGCAGATAATCCCGGCACATAAAGTGATACAGGTACGTTTCTGCCAGCCGTATTTCCAGCCGGATACACAGGCATATAAAATAACGGCGCCGGATGCGGATGCCATAGAATCGGTGTTGACATAAGAATGCAGAAACAGATTCTGAGGCAGGAACATAACAAGCAGGCAGAACAGCCAGCCGTTTAACCTGTGGTCAAATAAAAGCACTGACAGTTTTCTGACATAGACAGCCATAATAACGCCCAGCATGACGTTTACCATGCGGGCGCAGAGCAGCAGTGCCAGGTTGTCTTTGGTAACAAGTGATAAGAGCCGCATGCAAAAGCCCTGTATGATATAAGGCAGGATCGGCTGGAAGGCATAAGAACCTCCATAGCCGCCGATTGCCACTTCAAATTCTTCTCCGGTAGGCAGCGTGCCATGATTGCAGATGAACTGTGCCACCTTATAGCGGTTCACTTCATCCGGAGGCGCTCCGAAGGGCTGCAACAGGGCAAACGTAAGAATAGAGAAAAAAACTGCGGCATAAAACAATATGGAAAAAGGAAAAGAACGTCCGGATTTTTTCATGTGAGACTTCCCTGATTAGCGAACGGCAGCATCGGGGTCAGGCTGTGTCTTTTTGTTCCGGATGGTATCAGCGATCAACTGACGCATTTCGGCCTTTCCCTTTCCCAGGGCAAATGCCAGTTCGGAATAGAGATTGTCCTCTGCCAGTTTAAAATACCGGTCATCTGTGGCAGTACTCTTTTTGCCCTGTTCTGTCCGCTGCTTTCTGCGCAGATAGAGATTTTTGATGATGCTGATCAGAGCCGTGGGGTTACAGCTGTGGATTGCTTCTTTATATGCCTGTTCGCGGAGCTTGTCGTTCGTAATCCATGCAGCTTCCACGTCCGGAATTTTCCGGATGACTTCCCATGCCTGTTCTTCGTTCAGGGCTCTTCTGAGCGTATCTTTTCCTGCATCGGTAGGCACATACAATTTTGCGTTTTTGTTTTCAATGGGGATCAGCAGGTAGTACAGCCTGTCCCTGTCTGCATTGGGAAGATCCAGATGCAGGATATCTTCAATCCGGCAGACACCATTATTTGCCTTGATCACATAGTCACCGATTTCATACACGACAATCCCTCCTTTTTGTGCGATTTTGTCAGCATACAGGTACGCTGTGCCATCTGTTTCGGGCAGACGGCAAACTTTCTCATTCTTATAGTTTCTGTTACTATTGTACCATGAAAAATACACAAAAATCAAAGGCATTTTTCCACAAAAATGCACAAGCAAAAACGGGCAGAATGACGAAGGGAACTATGTAAAACAGACCGCACAAAAAGTCTGTTGCTTTTGTGCGGTCTGCGGCTTTGGCAGCTCTTATTTCATCTGTTCTTCCTGACGCTTGATCATTCTACGCACCATTTCTCCGCCGATGCTGCCGGCTTCTTTGGAAGTAAGGTCACCATTGTAACCTTCCTTTAAACTGATACCCAGTTCAGATGCTACCTCTGTTTTAAAACGATCCATAGCGGCCTTTGCTTCTGGCACTTCAGTTCTGTTGCTTCTGTTTGAACTTGCCATGTTACATTCACCTCCATTATTTTTTTGAGTCATTGTCTGTTCTTCAAGATAAGTGAGCCCGTACTTATCCTGAAGAATTTTCTCCGTTCCAAGTACTTGCCGCGCTTATCTTGTTGATAGTATGAGCAGAACGATTGGAATTATGATGGTAAGTTTTTCAAGAATTCTTGCGCTTTTAAAAGTCCTATGCTATAATTCTAAAATGACTGTGAGTATGGGAGAATGTCCCATTTTTAAAATATCATGGAATCAGGACAGAATGCGGCGAATGAAGGAGGAGCTAACATGGGCTTACAGGTAGAAAAACTGGAACATAATATGGCAAAGCTGACGATCGAGGTTTCGGCGGAAGA
>CANDNA010000035.1 GCA_947385955.1 uncultured Clostridia bacterium | reverse complement strand
CAGTTACGGCGATTTTTTCAATGAGGTGAATTTACAGACCGGCGGGATCAGTACGGCTGTCAATACCTATTCCGATTCAAAAGATCCGGATCAGGTGCGGGTAATGTTTGAGATTCGGACGAAGGTGTTGTATGAAAATCTGGAGCAGGCTTTTGGTCTGATGCGGGAAATGATACTGGATACGATCCTGGAAGATGAAAAGCGTCTGCATGAGATCATCAGTGAGGCACGTTCCAGGGTCAGGGCCGGTTTTATGAGTGCGGGACATTCTCTGGCTGCTCTGCGTGCCATGTCCTATGTTTCCAGGGCAGCGGCCATTTCCGAACAGTTGGGCGGGCTGTCCATGTACCGTCTGCTGGAAGAGATTGACGATCATTTTGATGAGAGGAAATCGGAAGTGACTGACAGACTCCGTGCTCTGACAGCTATGATTTTCCGGCCGGAAAATCTGATGGTGGATTATACGGCCCGGAAAGAGGAGGGTGCAGGGCTGGCAGAGCAGGTGCGCATACTCCGGGCGGCGCTGCATACGGAACCGGTGGAAAAAGAAGCGTACAGTCCGTCGGTGGAGCGGAAAAATGAGGGGCTGATGACCTCCGCCCAGGTGCAGTATGTATGCCGTGCCGGGAATTTCCGCAAAAAGGGTTATCCTTATACAGGGGCGTTAAAGGTGCTGCGGGTTATGATGGGGTATGAATATCTGTGGAACCAGGTCCGGGTAAAGGGAGGCGCTTACGGCTGTATGTGCAGTTTTGGCAAGTCGGGAGACAGCTATTTTGTTTCCTACCGGGATCCGAATCTGAAAAAAACCATTGAGGCGTACCTGGGCGCTTCCGGATTTGTCAGAAATTTTGAAGCGGATGAGCGGACGATGACAAAGTTTATCATCGGCGCTGTCAGTGAGAATGATATGCCGCTGACACCGGCTGCAAAGGGAGCACGTTCCCTGGCAGCTTATCTGACCCATGTGACCTGGGAAGAGACACAGAAGGAGCGGGAGCAGATGCTGCAGGTAACAAAGGAGGAGATCCGCAGACTGGCAGCTTATCTGGATGCATTTTTGTCTGACGAATGTCTGTGTGTGGTGGGAAATGAAGAAAAGATCAGAGAGCAGAAGGAATTGTTTACAGAGGTGCTTCATTTGTCACAGGGAGGAGAGGAGTATGAAACGTAAAAAACGATACATGGGGCTCATTTTTGGGATGGTATTTCTGCTGACTGCCTGCGGCAGCAGCAGTTACATGATGACGAATGAGGCAGCGGCAGAAGAGTGGGCCGCCGATACTGCCGCCGCCGAAGGCAGTTATCTTTCTGATGGTTCAGCAGAAGGGTATGGGGCAGCCGGAGTCTATAAATCAGAGGCAGCGGTGCCTCTGGAAGAGCCTGAGATGGCGGCGGAGGCAGCAGAGGATACTGTGGCGGACACAGGCGAAGGCGCTGCCGGGAATGAGGTCAGTGAAACCACCGGCAAAAAGCTGATCCGCAATGTGAATCTGGAAGTGGAGACCCAGGAATTTGATGCACTGGTGAGCAGCCTTCGGACGGAAGTGGAAACGCTGGGCGGCTATGTGGAGAATTTTACCACAAGCGATTATAATGACGGGATCTACCGGGATGCCTATATCGTGGCCAGGATACCGTCCCAGCAGTTGGACGGCTTTCTGGAGAGCGTAAACGGGCAGTCCAATGTGATCTATCAGAACGAGACAGTAGAAGATGTGACACTGCAGTACGTGGATCTGGAGACACATAAAAAGGTACTGCTGACCGAGCGGGACCGGCTTCTGGAATTGCTGGAGCAGGCAGAGGAAGTGGCTGACCTGATCGAAATTGAAAGCCGCCTTTCAGAAGTCCGGTATCAGATTGAAAGTCTGGAGGCACAGCTCCGCATTCTGGAAAACCAGATTACATACAGTACCGTTTATCTTTCCGTCCGGGAAGTGAAGCTGTATACACCGGCGGCAGAAAAAAGTATATGGGAGAAGATTTCCGAAGGGTTTGTCAATAATGTGTACAGACTGGGCTGGAGAGCGGAAGAATTTCTGATTGACTGCGTGGTTAACCTGCCTTTCCTTCTCATATGGCTGGTGCTGCTGGTTGTGTTTGTCATTGTGGTCCGGCTGCTGATAAGGCTTCTGAGAAAGTGGTTTCTGAAACGGCGGGATAAATGGAAAAAAATGCAGGAGGCAAAGAGAGAAAAACTTCGCAGTGCGCAGGCAGCAGCAGAGGACTATGAATTCATCCCTGCAGGGGACAGCGCAGGAAAAGAAGCAGGTCAGGAACAGGAAAACGGAGAACAACAGAATGGATAACCGGTTTAAGTCGGGCGTTGCAGTGCTGATTGGACGTCCCAATGTGGGAAAATCCACATTGATGAATCAGATCATCGGGCAGAAGATTGCCATTACTTCCAAAAAGCCCCAGACGACCAGAAACAGGATAAGGACTGTCTATACCAGTGAAGAAGGGCAGATTATATTTGTGGATACCCCGGGTATCCACAAAGCAAAAAACAAGCTGGGCAATTATATGGTAAGTGTTGCGGAAGGGACGATACGGGACGCGGATGTGGCGCTCTGGCTGGTGGAACCGTCCACCTTTATCGGCGCCGGGGAGCGGCATATTCTGTCTGTACTGAAAGAAAGCCGCACGCCGGTTATCCTGGTGATCAACAAGACAGATACTGTGAAAAGGGAAGAAGTGCTTTTGTTTATTGATACGTACCGCAGGGAAATGGAGTTTGCAGAGATCGTTCCGGTGTCTGCGCTGACCGGAGACAATACGGATACACTGCTTTCCTGTATTATGAAGTATCTGCCTTACGGCCCGGCTCTTTATGATGAGGATACGGTGACGGATCAGCCTCAGCGTCAGATTGCGGCGGAGCTGATCCGGGAAAAGGCACTGCGGTGTCTGGAAGAGGAGATTCCCCACGGGATAGCGGTTTCCATTGAGAGCATGAAGCGGCGCAAAAAGATCGTGGATATCCAGGCCACTATAGTCTGTGAAAAAAATTCTCATAAGGGGATCATCATCGGAAAGGGCGGCGCCATGCTGAAAAAAATCGGCTCCCTGGCCCGGGCCGACATGGAAGATATGCTGGAAGGACAGGTCAATCTGCAGCTTTGGGTCAAGGTAAAAAAAGACTGGCGGGACAGTGATTTTCTCCTGAAAAATTTCGGATATCAGGAAAACGGGCAGAGGTAGGAAACAGAAAAATTTGGAAGGAATTCGCCGCTTCTGCTGCGCATAGAAAACCGAAATGTGCAGACCCTATTACCATACAGGAGACAGGGGGCACGGAGATGAAGGCAGAAGGCGAATGGGAACGGTTTACCTGTTCCGGCAGGATCTCGGATTATCTTTTGTTCAAAGACAAAGAGGCACGGGAAAGCGCTGCGGACAGGACAGGGGATAAGCTATATGCAGGAATTCACGGCAGTGACGGGAATGGTATTAAAAACGATACCTGTAGGTGAATATGACAGAAGCGTGACGATTCTGACCAGGGAAAGAGGAAAGATTTCTGCATTTGCCAAGGGCGCCAGACGGCAGACGAGCCGGCTGTGTGCGGCAGCGAATCCTTTCTCTTTTGGCACGTTCAGGCTGACTGTGGGAAGGACCTCCTATCATATGACAGAAGCGGAGATCAGTAAGTATTTCGAAGGGCTCAGAACGGATTTTGAGAGTGCCTGTTACGGCAGTTATTTTCTGGAGATAGCCGATTATTATGCAAGGGAAAACAATGATGAAAGGGAACTGCTCAGGCTCCTTTACCAGACCCTGAGGGCTCTGGAAAGCGGCAGATTTTCCAACCTGCTGGTACGGTACATATTTGAAATCAGGGCAATGGCCGTAAACGGTGAATTTCCCGGCATACCGGAAGAAGAGAAAACCGATGTATCCACCCGGTATGCAGTGTCTTTTATTACCGGATCTGCCATTGAAAAGCTGTATACGTTTACGGTAACGCCCAAAGTACTGGAAGAACTGGGGCGGATCGCGTCGCTGGGCAGGAGCCTGGTGATGGACAGAAGATTTAAGAGTCTGGATGTATTGGACAAATTGCAGGTTGAAAAACTGAAATAACTTGGTTATAATAAAAAACTGAATGAGACAAGAGATACATAACTGGAGGAACGTATGAACAGACGAAAAAAAGTGGCAGGGCTGTTCTGGCTGCCGGTTCTTTTGTTTGCTCTGATGCTGACCGGCTGTGGAAAAACCGGAGGTGTACAGGGAGACAACGAAAACGGTCAGGGAGCAGATGCCGGTACCAATGTGGTGGAAATCAAAAAGGACGGCGTTATTTCCAATACGACGGAGGAGGACTTTGGAGCCGAGGATTACGGCGACGAAGAGATGCTGCGGGAATTTGTGCTGCGGACTGCGGCAGAGTGTAATATACAGCTTGGCGGTGAAGAAATCGCGGTAAAGAAGCTGGAAGTGAAAAAGGAGCGGGTGACTCTGGTGATGGAATACAGTACCGGAGAGGCGTTCAGCGTGTTCAACGGTTATCCGTTTTTCTATGGCACTGTGGCAGAAGCCTATGAGAAGGGCTATGATCTGGATGTGGAGCTGCAGGAGGCCGGCGGTTCAGGGGAAGGCGGCGCTTCTATCGGGAAAGACCAGCTTCTGGAGATGGGAAGCCGCAGCATTATCATTACACAGCCTTTGCCGAAGGAGTATCTGACTATCCGGACAAGCGGAAAGATCCTGTATATCAGCGGTGCGGAGTGTATCAAAAATAACGAAGCGAAGATCGGTACGATAGAAGAGGGCAGCAGCAGGGAAATTGCCTATATCGTATTCAAATAAATCAGCAAATGCAGAGACAGAGAGGAAATCAATATGGATAAGACGACATTGACGCTGGATAAGATCGTGGCATTGGCGAAGGCAAGGGGATTTGTATATCCCGGTTCCGATATTTACGGAGGGCTGGCCAATACATGGGATTATGGTAATCTGGGTGTGGAACTGAAAAACAATGTGAAAAAAGCCTGGTGGCAGAAGTTTATTACAGAAAATCCCTATAATGTAGGTGTGGACTGTGCGATTCTGATGAATCCTCAGACCTGGGTGGCCAGCGGCCATCTGGGCGGGTTTTCCGATCCGCTGATGGACTGCAGAGAGTGTCATGAGCGTTTTCGGGCAGATA
This sequence comes from uncultured Clostridia bacterium, assembly GCA_947385955.1. GTDB lineage: Bacteria > Bacillota > Clostridia > Lachnospirales > Lachnospiraceae > VSOB01. The sequence continues at coordinate 16,186 of CANDNA010000035.1, read as the reverse complement.
AGATCATCGAAGATTACTGCGCGGAACAGAATATTGCGCTGGAAGAGAGCGTGGACGGGTGGAGCCAGGAGAAGATGAAAGCGTTCGTGGAAGAGCATCAGGTGCCCTGTCCTACCTGCGGCAAACACAATTTTACGGATATCCGTCAGTTCAATCTGATGTTCAAGACCTTTCAGGGTGTGACAGAAGATGCAAAAGATACCTTGTATCTGCGTCCGGAAACGGCGCAGGGGATTTTTGTGAATTTCAAGAATGTACAGAGGACTTCCCGGAAGAAGATTCCGTTCGGTATCGGACAGATCGGAAAATCCTTCAGAAATGAAATCAGTCCCGGAAACTTTACTTTCCGTACAAGAGAATTTGAACAGATGGAACTGGAATTTTTCTGTGAGCCGGATACGGATCTGGAATGGTTTCAATACTGGAAGGCGTTTTGCATCAACTGGCTGAAAGATCTGGGTATCAAAGAAGAGGAGATGCGTGTACGGGATCATGATCCTGCAGAACTGGCATTTTATTCCAAAGCCACCAGTGATATAGAGTTTTTATTCCCTTCCATTGGCTGGGGTGAGCTGTGGGGTGTGGCAGACAGAACAGATTATGACCTGACCCAGCATCAGAATACCTCCGGGCAGGATCTGACCTATTTTGACGATACCAAAAATACCAAGTATGTGCCTTATGTGATCGAGCCGTCACTTGGGGCTGACCGGGTGGTTCTGGCGTTCCTCTGTGCGGCCTATGATGAAGAAGAGCTGGAAGGCGGGGATATGCGGACCGTACTGCATTTCCATCCTGCCATTGCCCCTGTGAAGATCGGCGTGCTGCCTCTGTCCAAGAAGCTGGGCGAAGGCGCGGAGAAAATCTATGCGGATCTGTCCAAAAAGTATAACTGTGAATACGATGACAGGGGCAATATCGGCAAGCGTTACCGCAGGCAGGATGAAATCGGTACACCGTTCTGTGTTACATACGATTTCGATTCGGAAACAGACCATTGTGTCACAGTGCGTTTCCGGGATTCCATGGAACAGGAGCGGGTAGAGATTTCAAAGCTGGATGCCTATTTTGCAGATAAATTTGTATTTTAATGACAGTTCGGGAAAGCGGCATCTTTTCCGGAATGACTGCTTATCTTCGATCACGGAGTTGGAGGAAAAATCACGTGAATGCTTACGGTGTGAACGAATTACGTAAAATGTTTCTGGAATTTTTTGAGAGCAAGGGACATCTGGCGATGAAAAGTTTTTCTCTTGTGCCTCATAATGACAACAGCCTGCTGCTGATCAATTCCGGTATGGCGCCCTTGAAGCCTTATTTTACCGGACAGGAGATCCCGCCCAGAAGGCGGGTGACCACCTGTCAGAAATGTATCCGGACAGGCGATATTGAGAATATTGGAAAGACGGCAAGACATGGCACCTTTTTTGAGATGCTTGGCAATTTTTCTTTTGGAGATTATTTCAAGGAAGAAGCGATTGCCTGGACCTGGGAATTTCTGACCCGGGTGGTGGGACTGGAAGAGGACAGGCTCTATCCGTCCATTTACGAGAATGACGAAGAGGCTTTTGCAATCTGGAATCAGAAAATCGGCATAGCGCCGGAGCGTATTTTCCGTTTCGGCAAGGAGGATAATTTCTGGGAGCATGGTGCAGGTCCCTGCGGCCCCTGTTCCGAAGTATATTATGACCGGGGCGAGAAATACGGCTGCGGTAAGCCGGACTGCACCGTAGGCTGTGACTGTGACCGTTATATCGAGATCTGGAACAATGTGTTCACCCAGTTTGACAATGACGGAAAAGGCAATTATACCGAATTGGTTCAGAAAAACATCGATACCGGTATGGGACTGGAGCGTCTGGCTACCGTAGTACAGGATGTGGATTCCATCTTTGATGTGGATACCATTCAGGCGCTGCGCAACCGGGTATGTGAGCTGGCAGGCAAAGAATACAGAAAAGAGTATGCATGGGATGTTTCCATCCGCATTGTAACCGACCATATCCGTTCCGCCACCTTTATGATTTCTGACGGCATTATGCCTTCCAATGAGGGCAGAGGCTATGTATTGCGAAAGATTATCCGCCGGGCGGCCCGTCATGGCAGGCTTTTGGGGATAGAAGGGGCTTTTCTGGCCAATCTGAGCCGCACGGTGATCGAAGGCAGCAAAGACGGTTATCCGGAGCTGGAAGAGAAAAAAGAATTTATTTTTAATGTACTGACCCAGGAAGAGAATAATTTCAACAAAACAATAGACAGAGGGCTTGCCATTCTGGCGGATCTGGAAGCCGGGATGGAGCAGGAAGGGAAAAAGGAGCTGTCCGGCGAAGAGGCGTTTAAACTCTATGACACCTATGGATTCCCGTTTGACCTGACAAAGGAAATCCTGGAAGAAAAAGGCTTTTCTGTGGATGAAGCGGGATTTGCCGATGCTATGAAAGAGCAGAAAGCCCAGGCCCAGGCGGCTCATAAAGAAACCAATTATATGGGAGCCGACGCTACCGTATATGAGTCTGTTGATCCTTCTGTCACATCTGTATTTGTAGGATATGACAGACTGGAGCACACATCAGAGATTTCCGTCCTGACTACGGAAACAGAGGTGGTGGAGGCCGTGTCAGAAGGGCAGAATGCGACCGTTTTTGTAGCAGAAACTCCTTTTTATGCCACAATGGGAGGACAGAATGCAGACATTGGTGTGATCCGCACCAAAGAAGGCGAATTTGCAGTAAAAGATACCGTAAAACTTCTGGGCGGTAAGATCGGGCATATCGGCACAGTGACCAGGGGAATGCTTCGCAGAGGTGACAGCGCGGTGCTTACGGTTGCGGCCGGAAACCGGGCGGAAACGTGCAAAAATCACAGTGCCACCCATTTGCTGCAGAAAGCGCTGCGTATGGTATTGGGGACTCATGTGGAACAGGCGGGATCTTACGTGGACGGCGAGAGACTGCGTTTTGACTTCAGCCATTTCTCTGCCATGACGAAAGAAGAACTGGAAAAGACAGAAGCCATCGTCAATGAGGAGATTGAGGCGGCTCTGCCGGTGGTAACGCAGGAAATGTCCATTGAAGAAGCCAGAAAGACCGGAGCTATGGCGCTGTTTGGAGAAAAATACGGCGAAACCGTGCGTGTGGTGACGATGGGAGACTTTTCGGTGGAACTGTGCGGCGGTACCCATGTGGCCAATACGGGAAGCATCGGTGCGTTTAAAATCATTTCGGAAGGCGGTGTTGCAGCAGGCGTGCGCAGAATCGAAGCGCTGACCGGCAGCGGTTTGCGCAGATACTATGCAGAGATGGAAAAGCATGTAAGAGAGGCAGCAGGGCTTCTTAAGACATCTCCGGAAGAACTGGCAGAGAGGATACGCCATTTGCTGGCAGAGACAAAGAGCCTGCGAAGCGAACTGGAAGCACAGAGAAGCAAAGCGGCAAAGGAAGCGCTGGGTGACGTGACGGATCAGGTCATTGAGATTAAGGGCGTAAAGCTGCTGGCAGCCAGGGTAAGCGGCGTGGATATGAACGGGCTGCGGGAGCTGGGTGATCAGCTCAGGGAAAAACTGGGAGAAGGCGTGGTGGTACTCCTCTCTGATGCCGGCGGCAAGGTAAATATCGTGGCGATGGCTACGGAAGGCGCACAGAAGCAGGGCGCTCATGCAGGCAATCTGATCCAGGGGATTGCAAAGCTGGTGGGCGGCGGCGGCGGCGGCAGGCCGAATATGGCGCAGGCAGGCGGAAAGAATCCGGCAGGAATCGACAGTGCGATAACGGAATCGGCAAAAGTACTGGAAAGCCAGTTGCAGTAGGGCAGCCGGAAATTTTCAAAAAAGATGCCTGGGCAGGAAACCTGGGCGAAAATGTAAAAAAACTGTTGACGTGTGTACGAAATGTGCTATAATGATAGATGTGCAGATACGTGCATAATAATTACCCGATCAGTCGTGTTGATTCGAAGGGACTGAAGGGAGGTTGGGTGTGATATGTCGAACGTAATCGTAAAAGAAAACGAGACTTTAGACAGCGCTTTACGTCGTTTCAAAAGAAGCTGTGCGAAAGCTGGTATTCAGCAGGAGATCCGTAAAAGAGAGCATTACGAGAAACCGAGCGTAAAACGTAAAAAGAAATCAGAAGCGGCAAGAAAACGCAAATATAATTGATGCTGGAAGTGAATCGGAAAAGTCTCAGGTACACATATACCTGAGACTTTTTAATCATACGGCGAGGTGAGGGGAAGTATGTGGACGAAGGAATTGTTTGGGACGGATATCTACCATATCATAGCTTCATTTTTGATTTACAGTATGATCGGGTGGCTGGTGGAATCCATCTATATGTCGATCTGTAACAGACGGTTAACGAACCGGGGATTTGCAAAAGGGCCGTTTTGCCCGATTTATGGATTCGGAGGTGTATTGGGCTATCTCATCCTGCATCCTCTGGAGGGAAGATACATAGAACTGTACCTGGCAGGTGCAGTGGCGGCCACTTTGTTTGAGTTTCTGGTAGGAAAGCTGATGCTTGCCCTGTTCGGGGAAGTATGGTGGGATTATAATGAAAAGCCTTTTAATTATAAGGGGATTGTCTGCCTGGAAAGTACGATCGCCTGGGGGTTTTATGCAGTGATTATCATTATGTTCCTGAATGGGAAGATTATGGGGTTTATTGACCGGTATTCTTATGAAAAGGGGACAAAAGTCTGCTCCATTCTGGTTATTGTGGCATCCTTTGATATTTTATTTCATTTGTTCCGGGCTCTGCACTGGAATGTGCAGAAATATTGTGCTAAAATAAAAGAGACATATGAAATGTTTCGGGCACGCTGGTATTGAAGCGGAAAATGAATATTGAGGGAAAAGGAGGCTGGGGTATCGATGAAGCTCAAGGGGAAGATTTTATTGTTGGTGATTGCGCCGATCATCGCATTGTGCGGGGTTATTTACCTGGTTTGTTCGGTTCGGATTGCGACCGTGGTAAAGGATATCATCCAGAACGACTTATATGCCATGACACTTGCAGTGGAGGAAAGCATCTGCAGGGGACTGGGATATGAGGATGAGTATTATGTGGATGAGAACGGAGAACTGTGGAACGGCGGGGTGCTGAATCTGAGCCAGGATATGGAAGGGCTTGACAGTATCAGTAAAAACACAGGGATTGACATCACCATCTTTTACGGAGATACGAGAAAGGCCACTACAGTGCGGGATGCAGGCGGTGAGCGGGAAATTGATACAAAGGCTTCTCAGACCGTGGTGGATAAAGTACTGAAAGGCGGAGAAACTTATTTTGCAGAGCATGTGGATGTACAGGGCCAGCCTTATTTTGCCTATTACGCGCCTCTGTATAATTCTGCTGATCCGGATACACCGGTGGGGATGATTTTTGCAGGGATGAAACAGGAAAAAGTGGAATGGGAGATTGCCATGATCCTCCGGTTTATTGCAGTGACGGGGGTTGTACTGATGCTATTCTGCTCTCTGGTCTGCTGGATTGTGGTGCGTCATATCATCAAACGGCTTTACCGGGGGATTACCGTGGTAGGGGAAGTGGCCGGAGGCAATCTGGGGATTACGGTACAGGAAAGAGATCTCCGTGCACGGGATGAAGTGGGAGATATTATACGTGCCATTGAAAATCTGAAACAGCACCTTTCCGAGATCATCAGCCATATCAATACCATGTGCATGGACTTACATAAATCTGCAGATGCCCTGAACGATCAGACAGAGCTGTCTGCCAATCATATTTCCCGGATTGATGCGGCAGTGAACGAAATTTCCCAGGGGGCCTCCGCACAGGCGGAAGAAACCCAGGAAACCACTGAAAATGTGATTATGATGGGCAATATGATCGAGAACAACAATATGCAGATCGACAGCCTGAATACCAATGCGGCGGATATGACCCGTCTGGGGGATGATGCCATCGATACATTGAAAGAGCTGGAGGAGATCAACGGCAAGACCAAAGGGGCGATTGAGGTCATCTATGAACAGACCAATACCACCAATGAGTCGGCCCTGAAGATCCGGCAGGCAGTGAATCTGATTACAGAAATTGCGGAAGAAACCAATCTGCTTTCGCTGAATGCGTCTATTGAAGCGGCGAGGGCAGGGGAACAGGGAAGAGGCTTTGCTGTGGTAGCCGGACAGATCCAGAAGCTGGCGGAGCAGTCCAATGATTCGGCCAGAAAGATTGAAGAAATCGTAACTTCCCTGATAGAAGATTCCGATCAGGCTGTGGAAACAATGGATGAGGTCCGTCAGATCATGGTGGAACAGAGCAGCCGTGTGGATAAGGCAAGCGATATGTTCCGGCAGCTTAAGGGTGGAATTGATCATTCTGTTCATGCGGTCAACGAGATTGCAGACAGCACCGGAGAAATCGACAAGACAAGGGCCAATGTGGTGGGATCGGCACAGAACCTGACTTCCATTGCACAGAAAAATGCGGCGAGCACTCAGGAAACTTCTTCGGCAGTGTCCGAATTGACAGAGATTATGAGAGAAATCTCAAAAGATGCCAAAAACCTGGAGCAGATTGCAGACGGGCTGCGGGAAGAGTTCAAATATTTTACATTATAAAAGATATGATGTGACGGATTTGTGACATAAGATACAAAAGGTGGATTTTCGGCAGACAGCCGTGAGTCTGCCTTTTTCCATTTTATGTGCCCTTTTCTTATTTCCGGATACGGTTCCCGCCGGATTGCTAAGTATAACTTTTTCGGCAGATTCATATATATGTGACAGAACCCATTAGCGGGAGTGATGATGTGTGAAACGGATCCTACATAAGCTGATATCTGCTGTGCTGAGCATAGCTGTTTTGGCGGTCTGTCTGTTTTTTCCTGTCTGTCTGACATCAGCAGAGGGAGAGAAGTATGTAAACGGGCAGAAGATACAGCAGGATGGAACGGAGAGTACCGGGGAATCGGAAAGTGCAGAGCAGACAGGCGGCACAGAGGAAAGCGGGACAACGCAGGCCGGGGAAGGTGTGGAAATAGCGGCTCCCTCTGCGATTCTGATGGAAGCCTCCACAGGGCAGGTTATTTTTCAGAAAGATGCGCAGATACGCAGAAGTCCGGCCAGTATTACAAAAATTATGACGCTTTTACTGATCTTTGATCACCTGAAAGCAGGGAAGATACATCTGGATGATGCAGTGACTACCAGCGCCCATGCCAAATCTATGGGAGGTTCTCAGGTATTTCTGGAAGAGGGCGAAGTACAGACGGTGGATACACTGATCAAATGTATCACAGTGGCGAGCGGAAACGATGCTTCGGTGGCGATGGCAGAGCATATTGCAGGAACAGAAGAAGAGTTTGTTGCCATGATGAACAAAAAGGCGGAAAGCCTGGGGATGACAGATACCCATTTTGAGGATTGCTGCGGCCTGACTTCTTCTGATGGCCATTATACGACGGCAAAGGATGTGGCACTGATGTCACAGGCTTTGATTACGGAGCATCCGGAAATTTACCAGTATACCAAAATCTGGATGGAGGATATTACACATACGACCCGAAAGGGGAGCAGTCAGTTCACATTGTCCAGCACCAACAAACTGTTGAAACAATATCCCTATGCCACAGGACTGAAAACCGGGTCTACCGATAAGGCCAAATACTGTCTGTCAGCTACAGCCAACAAAGACGGTATTGATCTGATTGCGGTTGTGATGGCAGCCCCTGATTATAAGATCCGCTTTCAGGATGCCATGAAGCTGTTAAACTATGGGTTTGCGGTCAGCAGTCTGTATACAGATGAAAACAAAGATACACTGGCAGCAAGGAGGGTAACGGGCGGTGTGGCAGAGGAAGTACAGATCGCCTATCGGGAAGCCTTCCGGTATCTGGATACGGCAGGCAATGATGTAAACCAGATCCGGAAAGAGATCAGGCTGCCGGAAGAAGTGGAAGCGCCTGTAAGCAAAGGGGACATCGCGGGCAGGGCAGTCTATACTCTGGACGGAAAGGAAATCGGCAGTGTGGATATCCTTTTTTCGGAAACGGTGGAACGGGCTACCTATCGGGATTATGTGAAGAAAGTATTCAGGATTTTCTTTTAGGGGACTTTCAAGAATCTATAATTCGTGATATACTAATGCATTGTAATGAAAAAAGGAAACCAGGAAGAAATGATGCGATATTTGCTGACTGTATGTTTCCTCATAGCGCTCTATGGCATAGGCGTTATAGTCCGGGATATGAACCGGTTTGTGGTTGTCCCCTATGAGGTTACATCTAAGAAACTGAAACGAAAATATACGATTGTCATGCTGTCCGATCTGCATAACAAGTCGTTTGGAAAGAAAAATGAAAAGCTGCTCAGCGCCATTGCAGCCTGCCATCCCGACAGTATTATGACAGCAGGAGATATGTATACCTCAAAGGCAGGAGCCGGCTTTGACAATGCACTGGCCCTTTTAAAAGCATTGTCAGAGCGGTATCCTGTTTATGTATCCAATGGGAATCATGAACAGAAAACCAAAGAGCAGACTGCCGTTTTTGGCTCTCTGTATCAGACTTATATGGAAAAACTGAAGGGATGGGGTGTGGTGTCTTTGGTAAACGAGCATGTGATCCTGCCGGAGGCGAATCTGGATGTATGCGGCCTGCAGATCGGGCGGGAATATTTCCGGCATTTTCAGAAAAAAGAAATGCCGGAAGGCTATGTGGACAGGCTGGCAGGCAAGGCCAGCCGGGACCGCTTCCAGATATTGCTGGCCCATAATCCGGTTTATTTCAATGAGTATGCCGCATGGGGCGCTGATCTGGTGCTGTCGGGTCATGTACACGGCGGGATCGTCAGACTGCCGGGACTGGGCGGTGTGGTATCTCCGTCCGCAACGCTGTTTCCCAAATATGACGGCGGCAAATTTACGGAGAAAGGCAGTGTTATGATACTTGGCAGAGGACTGGGGACCCATACTCTGCCGGTTCGTATGTGGAATCCGGGTGAGTTGGTGGTAGTTACCCTTCTGCCCGATAAGGAGGATCAGAAAAAGGATGGCAATTACAGTTAAACTTCAGGTGTTTGAAGGGCCGCTGGATCTGCTGCTTCATTTAATTGAAAAAAATAAAGTGGATATTTATGATATTCCGATTGTGGAAATTACCAGACAATATCTGGAATATATCCGCCAGATGGAAACCGAGGATATGAATGTTATGAGCGAGTTTCTTGTGATGGCTTCCACATTGATCGATATCAAGTGCAGGATGCTGCTTCCCAGGGAAGTGGATGAGGAAGGGGAAGAAGAGGATCCCAGGGCAGAGCTGGTGGAAAAACTGCTGGAATATAAAATGTACAAGTATATGTCTTATGAGTTAAAGGACAGGCAGATGGATGCGGGACGGAATCTGTTTAAAAAACCTACCGTACCGAAGGAGATCATGGAATACAGGGAACCTGTGGATTATGACCAGTTGCTGGGGGATATGACACTGAGCCGGCTTCAGGCCGTGTTCCGGGATATTCTGAAGAAACAGGAGGACCGGATCGATCCGATCAGGAGCAGATACGGGAAAATAGAAAAAGACGAAATCAATATGGAGGAAAAGGCGGCCGATATCGAAGCCTGTATCCGTATGCGCAGGCATCTGCGCTTCCGTGATCTGCTGAAGGAACAGAGCAGCAGGATGGAGGTGATTGTCACCTTTCTGGTGATTCTGGAACTGATGAAGGTGGGAAAAATACGGATTGTACAGGAGCATATATTTGACGAAATACTGATTGCCTGTACGGAGGCGGCATAGCAGCATCGGTCTGGCAGGGAAGGAAGAGGAAAGTAAAATTGGAAAAAAGCAGGGCGGAAGCGGTGATTGAAGCGATTCTCTTTACGATGGGGGAGTCTGTGGAAGTTTCCAGACTGGCAGAGGTCATCGAAGAAGATGTGCAGGAAACGGAGAAAATCATCCGGGGCATGAAAGAAAAAATGGATGCGCAGGACAGAGGGGTTTCCATCATTGAACTGGATCATGCCTATCAGATGTGTACCAAAGGGGAAATGTATGAATATCTGGTGAAAATTGCCAGGACTCCGAAAAAATATGTACTGACGGATGCGCTGCTGGAAACCCTGTCTATTGTGGCTTATAAGCAGCCGGTTACCAGGCTGGAGGTGGAGCGGGTACGGGGGGTGAACAGTGATCATGCGGTAAATCGTCTGGTGGAACTGAAGCTGGTGGAAGAGGTGGGCCGGCTGGATGCGCCGGGGCGTCCGCTTCTGTTCGGAACGACGGAAGAGTTTCTGCGCAGTTTCGGTGTCAGTTCCCTGGATGAACTGCCCTCTCTCAATCCGGATCAGATTGATGATTTCAGGCAACAGGCAGAAGAGGAAATTGATTTAAAAGTAGAAATCTGACGAGACAGATAAGGCCGCGGCCTTGCTGCCCTGCCGGCTGCGGCAGGGGATATACGAAAAACAAGAGAAAGAAGGTATGGCAATGAAACGATCCGAAGTAAACAACTGCATCCGTTACATGGAAAACCTGATCCGGGAACATGGCTTTGAACTGCCGCCGTTCTGCGGCTGGACGCCGCAGGAGTGGCAGGAGAAAAGCCATGAGTATGACGAGATCCGGGACAATATGCTGGGATGGGATATTACGGACTATGGTCTGGGAGACTGGGAAAAAGTGGGGTTTGCCCTGATCACGTTAAGAAACGGCAATCAGAACAATCCCAAGTATAAAAAGGTGTATGCGGAGAAACTTCTGATGCTGAAGGAGGGACAGCATTCGCCGATGCATTTCCATTGGAAAAAAAGTGAGGATATCATCAACCGGGGCGGCGGTACATTGATTATCCATGTATACAACGATAAAGGTGACGGCACTTTTGATGATGGGGATGTGCTGGTCAATTCTGACGGCCGTTCTTATTATGTACCGGCAGGCACAGGGGTGGAACTGAAACCGGGAGAAAGCATTACCCTGTGGCCTCATCAGTATCATGATTTTGATGTGAAGCCGGGTACCGGAGATGTACTGATCGGTGAAGTGTCCATGTGCAACGATGATAATACAGACAATCGTTTTTTTGAAGAGATGGGAAGATTTCCGAAGATAGAAGAGGATGAAGCACCTTATCGTCTGCTCTGCTTTGAATATCCCAAAGCGGCAGAATAAAAAACCGGGTCAGGGAAGAGAGGCATACCGTTTTGCAGAAGGCATGAAGCGGTATGCCTTTTTCATATACATGAGAATAAGGATAGTTATGGACTGATGAAACAGATGATCGGAAAAAAAAGAGCAGAGATGGCATGTTTGCTGCTGGTACTGGCAGGAATGCTTATGCTGGCAGGGTGGGAGAGAGGACAGCAGCAGGAGAAAGAAGCGGAAAACGGGGCCGTGGCGGTATCGGGGCAGGCCGGGACGGGCAGCAATGGGGATACCGGGACGGAGGATGCGGAGGAAGCGGCGCTGGCAGGAAAGCTGTATGCCAGGGCAGCAGTGCTGCTGGATATGGACAGCGGGCGGGTTTTGTATGAAAAAAACGGCAGTGAAGTGCTTCCGATGGCCAGCACTACCAAAATCATGACCTGTATTCTGGCGCTGGAAGAAGGAGAACGGACGGAAACGGTGACGGTTTCTGCCTATGCGGCAGGACAGCCTAAAGTACATTTGGGAATGCAGAAGGGAGCATCCTATGAGATGGATGACCTTCTGCATTCTCTTATGCTGGAATCCCACAATGATTCTGCAGTGGCCATTGCAGAACATCTGGGCGCGAAAGGACTGAATCTGCCGCAGCCGCAGGAGCGGACGAAAGAGCAGAGCCAGGAAGCGGTCCGGGCATTTTGCGACAGGATGACAGAGAAAGCCCGGGAAATCGGTTGTGAACATACGGTATTTCTGACCCCCAACGGGCTGGATGCGGAAGTGGAGGGGCCTGACGGAGAGAGGATATTTCATTCCACCACTGCAGAGGAACTGGCAGAGATCATGCGTTACTGCGTCACGCAGTCAGAGGAAAAGGAAGCGTTTCTGGAAATTACGAGAACACCTTCCTGTACCTTTTCGGATCTGGAAGGGAAGCGGAGCCATAGCTGCGTGAACCATAATGCTTTTCTGACCATGATGGAGGGAGCGGTGAGCGGGAAAACCGGATTTACCAATCAGGCCGGTTACTGTTATGTGGGAGCATTGGAGCGGGATGGGAGACAGTTTGCGCTGGCATTGCTGGCCTGCGGCTGGCCTAACCATAAAACCTGGAAATGGTCGGACAGCAGGACCCTGTTCGGGTATGGACTGGAGCATTATACCTATCGGGAATTTGCACCGGAGATTAAACTGGATGTGATTCCGGTGGAACATGGGGCAGCCGGAAGCGGGAATCCCTATGAGGCGGTTTCTGTCAGTCCCAGGCGGCCTGAAAAGGTACTTCCGCTCCGGCTTCTGACAAAACAGACAGAAGAGGTGGAGGCCGAGACAGAGATCCGGAAAACACTGACGGCGCCGGTGGAAAAGGGAATGTGTGTGGGAAGCATATCCTATTACCTGGTAGAGGCGGACGGCAGCAGACAACTGTTGGAAGAGGAGAAATTACTGGCGGGAGAAGCAGTGGAAAAACAGGATTTCCGTTATGTTTTCCGCTTTGTCCTGAGCAGGTATCTGCTCTGAGGATTTTCCGATTCCGGGGATTGTGTTTTTTCTTAAAATTCGTATTTTTTTTGCTGGTCAGACAGGTTCTTTTATGATATACTATTTCAGATGTAAAAGAGGTTTTTTATGCCTTTTTTTACGCAATACGTTTTCTAACGCTTTGAGTCGCACTGCGGCAGAGCATACCGGATTTTTATCCGGGTATCTGCTGCAGGCGGAAGTCCTGCTTGCAGGATTGATTATTATTTATATAAAATGGAGGGCTGAAAAATGAGTACTACTTCACAAGCGGGTCAAAGAATAGCTGCTTTGCTCGATGAAAACAGTTTCGTTGAAATCGGTGCGCGCATTACAGCGAGAGCGACGGATTTTAATCTGAAACAGACAGAGACTCCTTCCGACGGTGTCATCACCGGTTACGGAGTGATTGACGGGAATCTTGTGTATGTATACAGCCAAGATGCTTCCGTACTTGGCGGCAGCGTAGGCGAAATGCATGCAAAAAAGATTGTCCATCTGTATGAGCTGGCGTTAAAGATGGGTGCGCCTGTCATCGGTTTGGTGGAATCTGCAGGACTCAGACTGCAGGAAGCCACAGATGCTTTGAATGGCTTTGGTGAAATTTACCGGATGCAGGTAGAGGCAAGTGGTGTGATTCCCCAGATTACGGCTGTTTTCGGGACGTGCGGCGGCGGACTTGCTCTGATTCCCGGTTTGACAGATTTTACTTTTATGGAAGAAAAGAGTGCCAGACTCTTTGTCAATTCCCCCAATGCGCTGGAGGGAAATACGGCGGATAAATGCAACAGCGCTTCTGCTGCATTCCAGAGCCGGGAGGCAGGTATCGTGGATGTGGTGGCTGACGAAGCAGGTATCCTTTCCGGGATCCGTGAATTGGTTGCAATGCTTCCTGCCAACAATGAGGATGATGCTTCTTATGAGGAGTGTACAGATGATCTGAACAGAGCAAGTGCGGATCTGGCTAACTGTGTGGGGGATACTTCCATTGCCCTGTCAGAGATTTCCGATAACCGTGTATTCTTTGAGGTAAAAGAAAATTACGCGAAAGAAATGGTGACCGGTTTTATCAAACTGAACGGCGTGACGGTCGGTGCAGTGGCAAACAGGACAGAAGTGTATGATGCAGAAGGCAAGGTATCGGACAAGTTCGATGCGGTTCTGACAAAGAACGGCTGCGAGAAAGCAGCGGACTTTGTGAATTTCTGTGATGCATTTGAAATCCCGGTGCTGTCCCTGACCAATGTGAAAGGTTATGAAGCCACCATCGGGGCTGAAAAAGGCATGGCAAAGGCGGCTGCCAGACTGACAGCGGCATTTGCAGGCGCTACGGTTCCCAAGGTGAATGTGATCATCGGCAAAGCCTATGGCAGCGCTTATGTTGCCATGAATTCCAAGGCGATCGGTGCGGATATTACCATTGCCTGGCCGGATGCTGAGGTGGGCATGATGGATGCGCGTCTTGCTGCCAAGATTCTCTGTGACGGACAGGGTGCGGATGCCATTGATGCATGTGCGACAGAGTACGAAAAACTGCAGACCAGTGCAGAGAGTGCGGCAAGAAGAGGATATGTGGATGAGATCGTAGAAGCGGCTGATTCAAGGAAATACATAATCGGCGCGTTTGAGATGTTGTTCACAAAAAGAGAAAACCGTCCGGCAAAGAAGCATGGAACAGTTTAAAAAGAAAGGATGATACTTAATATGAAAAAAACCAGATTGATATTAGGTATGATTGCCTGCGTTCTATGCCTTACCGCCTGCGGTTCTGTGCAGGAAAGCACGGATGCATCGAATCAGAAGATTACGCAGGAGGAAGCGCTGGCGTATGGGGATCAGGTGGTACAGGATATCAATTCTGTAGTACAGAGCGGTATGGAGATGCAGTTTGAAGGAGATGAAGTGATCTCTGCTGCACTGGAAAGCTGGAAATCCGCTCAGACAGATATGGGTACCTATCAGAATATCACCGGCCATGAGGCAGACATCAGTGAAGATTCCACAGTCATAACCGTGATGGTCAGCGGTACGATCCGGGATGCGGAAGTGGAAATTCTGCTGGACAAGAATCTGGCCATTACCTCTATCACCACCAATGTCCAGTACGGCTTTGGTGAACTGATGGTAAAGGCGTTGATGAATACAGCAATTGGTATGGGTACTGTATTTGTGGTACTGATACTGATCAGCATAATCATTTCAGGATTTGTATTGATTCCGAAGATTCAGGCTGCTTTTTCCAGCAAGGGAAATCAGACGGAAGAAGTGAAACAGGAAGCAGTGGCGGCAGCCCCTGCACAGACAGTGGAAGAGGAAGAAGATCTGACGGATGACCTGGAGCTTGTGGCTGTGATTGCAGCGGCAATTGCTGCCAGCGAAGGCGCGGCTTCCACAGACGGATTTGTGGTAAGAAGTATCAGAAGGGCAAATACGAATAAATGGCAGAGAGCCTAATGAACAGGAGGAAATAGAAATGAAAAATTATACCATTACCGTAAACGGAAACGTATATGATGTTGTAGTAGAGGAGGGCGCATCCACAGGTGCACCTGCAACAGCGGCGCCTAAGGCGGCACCCAAAGCAGCACCCAAGGCAGCTCCTGCAGCAGCACCCAAAGCAGGCGGCGCTCAGGGCAGCATCCGGGTAGAGGCCGGTGCAGCAGGTAAAGTGTTCAAGCTGGAGGCAAGTGTGGGACAGGCTCTGAAAGCAGGTGACCCGGTTATCATTCTGGAAGCTATGAAGATGGAAATTCCTGTTGTTGCTCCTAAGGACGGTACAGTGGCAAGTATTGATGTGGCAGTCGGCGATCCGGTAGAGGCAGGCGCTTTACTTGCAACATTAAACTAATTACTGTCGAAGTGAGAACGACAACAGGAGGTCGATAAAATGTCTTATATAGCAACAACATTAGACAATCTGGTACATCAGACGGCATTTTTCAACTTGACTGTTGGAAATTACGTTATGATTGTAGTGGCTTGTGTGTTCCTTTATCTTGCTATTGCAAAAGGATTCGAACCGCTCCTTTTGACTCCGATAGCATTCGGCATGCTGCTGGTTAATATTTATCCTGATATCATGCTGCATGCCGCAGACTCTGCCAATGGCGTAGGCGGCTTGCTGTATTATTTCTATGTGCTGGATGAATGGGCGATCCTGCCTTCCCTGATTTTCATGGGGGTAGGTGCGATGACAGACTTCGGTCCGCTGATTGCCAATCCCAAGAGCTTCCTTTTGGGTGCAGCGGCACAGTTCGGTATTTTTGCGGCTTACTTCGGTGCGATTGCACTGGGCTTCAACGACAAGGCAGCGGCTGCAATCTCCATTATCGGCGGCGCTGACGGCCCTACTTCCATATTCCTGGCAGGTAAGCTGGGGCAGACGGCACTTCTGGGACCGATTGCCGTGGCGGCATATTCTTATATGTCACTGGTTCCGATCATTCAGCCTCCGATTATGAAGCTGATGACAACGGAAAAGGAAAGAAAGATCAAAATGGGGCAGCTTCGTCCGGTATCCAAGCTGGAGAAGATCCTGTTCCCGATTATTGTTACC
>CANDNA010000034.1 GCA_947385955.1 uncultured Clostridia bacterium | reverse complement strand
CTCCGGGCGGGATCGCACTGCGGCGGAAAGGAAATCTATCGCCGAAGCGATCCGCATCTGTCAATCAACAGAAAGAGAGAAAGGAGATTGAAATGAAAGAAAGACTGGAACAGATCAAAGAAGAAGCGCTTGGAAAGATCAGGGAAGCGGGCGCTTTGGACGGACTGCAGGAAGTCCGGGTGGCATTTCTTGGTAAAAAGGGAAAGCTGACGGCAGTTTTAAAAAGTATGAAAGAGGTGGCGCCCCAGGAGCGGCCAAGAGTGGGGCAGCTTGTCAATGAGGCAAGAGAGCAGATTGAAAAAGCGCTGGAGGAAGCCAAATCCGGAATGGAGCAGAGGATTCGGGAAGAAAAGCTGAAGGCAGAGGTGATTGATGTGACACTGCCTGCACAGAAAAGTCCGGTGGGGCACAGACATCCAAATACCATTGCGATGGAAGAGGTAGAGCGGATCTTCATCGGTATGGGCTATGAAGTGGTGGAAGGCCCGGAGGTAGAGAAGGATTATTATAATTTTGAAGCCATGAATATTCCGGCGGATCATCCGGCGAGGGATGAACAGGATACTTTCTATATTAATGGGGATATCCTGCTGCGTACCCAGACTTCTCCGGTACAGGCCCGTGTGATGGAGCAGGGGCGGCTGCCGATCCGTATGATTGCACCGGGACGGGTGTTCCGTTCGGATGAAGTGGATGCCACCCATTCCCCTTCCTTCCATCAGATTGAAGGGCTGGTAGTGGATAAAAATATCACCTTTTCGGATTTAAAGGGTACGCTGGCGGAGTTTGCAAAAGAGCTGTTCGGAGAGGACACGAAAGTGAAGTTCCGGCCTCATCATTTCCCTTTTACGGAACCCAGCGCGGAAGTGGACGTAAGCTGCTTTAAGTGTAAGGGCGCCGGGTGCCGGTTCTGTAAGGGCAGCGGCTGGATCGAGATTCTGGGATGCGGTATGGTACATCCCCATGTATTCGAAATGTGCGGCATTGATCCGAAAGCGTATACGGGATTTGCATTTGGTATCGGTCTGGAACGTATTTCTCTGCTGAAATATGAGATTGATGATATGCGCCTGTTATATGAAAATGACATTCGGTTTTTAAATCAGTTTTAGGGACGATCAGGAAAAAGGAGAAGGAAACGATATGAATACAGCGTTATCTTGGATCAAAGCATATGTGCCGGAGCTTGTCTGTACAGATCAGGAATACTGTGATGCCATGACATTGTCCGGTACCAAAGTAGAGGGCATGGAAAGACTGGATAAAAATCTGGAAAAGATTGTCATCGGCCAGATTAAAACGATAGAGAAGCATCTGGATGCGGATAAGCTGATCGTCTGCCAGGTGGACGTTGGGGCAGAGACCATTCAGATCGTAACCGGTGCGCCCAATGTGAAGGAAGGGGATAAGATTCCTGTGGTACTGGACGGCGGCAGGGTAGCAGGCAGTGCCCATTCGGATGGTCCTCTGCCGGAGGACGGCATTGCCATCAAGGCAGGAAAACTGCGGGGCGTCCCTTCCAATGGGATGATGTGTTCTGTGGAAGAACTGGGCTGTGACAAAGCCATGTATCCGGATGCACCGGAATACGGTATTTATATTTTCCCGGAGGACGCGCAGGTAGGTGCGGATGCCATAGAAGCGATGGGCCTTAAGGACACCATAGTTGAATACGAGATCACTTCCAACCGGGTGGACTGTTACAGTGTGCTGGGAATTGCAAGAGAGGCAGCGGCAACGTTTGGAAAACCGTTTCTGATGCCTGAGGTGGAAATCAGAAAAGAACATGGAAAAATAGAGGATTATGTCAGCGTTGAGGTACAGGATAAAGATCTGTGCAGGCGCTACTGCGGCAGGGTGTGTACGGATATTACCATCGGGCCTTCCCCCAGATGGATGCAGCGCCGTCTGGCGGCCAGCGGAATCCGTCCCATCAACAATCTGGTGGATATTACCAATTATGTAATGGAGGAGTATGGTCAGCCCATGCATGCCTATGACCTGGATACCATTGCCGGACATAAGATTATTGTACGCCGGGCAAAGGACGGGGATGTGTTCCGGACGCTGGACGGACAGGACAGGAACCTGGACAGTGAAGTGCTGATGATCTGTGATGCGGAAAAGGAAATCGGCATTGCCGGTATTATGGGCGGTGAAAATTCCATGATTACCGATGAGGTAAAAACCGTACTTTTTGAAGCGGCCACGTTTCATGGCGCCAATATCCGGAAATCTGCCAAACGTATCGGCCTGCGGACAGAGGCCTCCGGCAAATTTGAGAAAGGACTGGATCCCGGAAATGCAGAAGCAGCCATCAACCGTGCCTGCCAGTTGATTGAAGAACTGGGCTGCGGCCGGGTTGTGGGCGGCATGGCGGAGGACGGCGCTTCCCTTCCGCCGCTGCGGGAGATCCCTTTTGAACCGGAGCGGATCAACCGTTTTTTGGGAACGGAGATAGCCAGAGAGGATATGCTGAAGATTTTTAAGCGGCTGGAGCTGGGATACAAAGAAGAGGAAAATCTGATTGTGGTGCCTTCTTTCCGTCAGGATCTGGAAGGCTTTGCAGATATTGCGGAGGAAGTGGCAAGATTTTATGGCTATGATAAGATTCCCAGCACACTGCCCAGCGGAGAATCTACCACAGGCAGGCTGCCGTTTAAACTCCGTATCGAGGAAAAGGCAAGGGATATTGCAGAACACTGGGGATTTTCTCAGGGAATGAGCTATTCCTTTG
Organism: uncultured Clostridia bacterium; assembly: GCA_947385955.1. GTDB lineage: Bacteria > Bacillota > Clostridia > Lachnospirales > Lachnospiraceae > VSOB01. Next base: position 19,987 of record CANDNA010000034.1, on the reverse strand, counting down.
AAAGCCCGAAGGTATTTGACAAACTGATGCTTCCCAAGGACAGCATACTGCGTCGCACAGTAACCATTTCCAATCCGCTGGGTGAGGATTTTTCTGTGATGAGGACGATACCGTTAAACGGTATATTGACTTCACTGTCTGTCAATTATAATAGAAGAAATAAAAATGTGCGTCTGTATGAGCTGGGCAATATTTATCTGCCTCATCAGATACCTGTTACGGAACTGCCGGATGAGAGGATGCAGTTTACCCTGGGGATGTATGGAGAAGGGGATTTCTATACCATGAAGGGTGTGATCGAGGAATTTTTCACCAAAATCGGTATGAAGAAACCTGCCGTATATGATCCGGAGGGAGGCAAACCGTTCCTGCATCCGGGACGGCAGGCGCGGATCTGCTATGAGAATGTGGAAGTGGGCTATCTGGGAGAGCTGCATCCACAGGCTGCCGACAACTACGGAATCGGCACGAGAGTCTGTGTGGCCGTACTGGATATGCCGGAGGTAACAAGGTTTGCCACCTTTGACCGGAAGTATACGGGAATTGCCAGATATCCTGCGGTAAGCCGCGACATCAGTATGGTGGTGCCTGCGGCGGTGCTGGCCGGACAAATTGAAACCATGATCCGTCAGAGGGGCGGGAAGCTGTTGGAAAGCTGCCATCTGTTCGATCTCTATGAGGGAGCCCAGATTCGGGAAGGGTATAAGTCAATGGCATATTCCGTTACATTCCGTGCACAGGACAGGACACTGGAAGAAGCTGATATTGTGGGCGTGATGAAGAAAATCATAAATGGGCTGGAGCATATGGGAATCGAGCTGCGGCAGTAGAAAGCGGAACAGGAAAGGAAGCAGAAAAGTGGAAAAACAAAATGTTTGGGAAACCTACGATGCTGACCGGTTGGAAGAACTGGAAGCCTTTACAAAAGAATATATGCAGTTTCTGGATGAAGGCAAAACAGAACGGGAATGCATTGATTATATTGTAAACCGGATTGAAACAGAAGGGTATCAGGAGCTGGAAGCAGTGCGTGGCGCCGGGCGTTCTCTGCAGGCAGGGGATAAGGTATATCATGTCTGCATGAACAAATCCATCGTGATGTTTCATATCGGCAGCCGTCCCCTGGAGGAAGGGATGAATATACTGGGCGCCCATGTGGATTCGCCCCGTCTGGATGTAAAGCAGGACCCTCTGTATGAGGAAGGCGGCTTTGCTTATCTGGATACCCATTATTACGGTGGTGTGAAAAAGTATCAGTGGGTGACCATTCCGCTGGCGCTCCACGGTGTTGTGGTGAAAAAGGACGGCACTACCATAGAAATCAAAGTCGGGGAAGATCCGGAGGATCCGGTTTTCTTTATCTCCGATCTGTTGATCCATCTGGCTGCGGAGCAGTTGGAAAAAAAGGCGGGCAAGGTGATCGAAGGAGAAGCGCTGGATATTATTGTGGGCAATCGGCCGCTGAAGCTGGAACAGGAAGAAAAACAGGGGCAGGCAGAGGAAGGCAGCCCGGACAGCCATAAAAAAGACCCGGTAAAGCAGGGAATCCTGAAACTGTTAAAAGACGATTACGGTATGGAGGAGGAAGATTTTCTTTCTGCAGAGCTGGAGGTGGTCCCGGCAGGAAAAGCAAGGGAAGCAGGCTTTGACCGGAGTATGATACTGGCCTATGGACAGGATGACCGGGTCTGCGCTTTTGCATCCCTGAAGGCGATGCTGGATCTGGAGGCGCCTGTGCGCACGGCATGCTGTATTCTGGTGGATAAGGAAGAGATTGGCAGTGTGGGGGCTACCGGTATGCGCTCCCGGTTTTTTGAAAACAGTGTGGCAGAGCTGATGGCGCTGTGCGGAGATTATCATGATCTGGCGCTGCGCAGATGCCTTGCTGCTTCCACCATGCTTTCTTCGGATGTGAGCAGCGCGTTTGATCCTGCCTATGCCGCCAGCTATGACAAGAAAAATGCGGCCTATATGGGAAGAGGCATGGTGTTTAATAAATTTACCGGTTCCAGAGGAAAGTCCGGTTCCAATGATGCCAATGCGGAGTACATTGCCTATATCCGGGATATTTTTGAGAAGGAACAGGTGCATCTGCAGACGGCCGAACTGGGCAGAGTGGATCTGGGCGGAGGCGGCACCATCGCTTATATTCTGGCGCTGTATGGGATGCAGGTGATAGACAGCGGTGTGGCCGTACTGAATATGCATGCCCCCTGGGAAGCTACCAGCAAGGTGGATGTATTTGAGACCAAACGGGGCTATGGTGCATTTTTAAAATACAATGGGATGAACAGTACTGTATGAACGGATTGAAAACTTCGGATTATGATTTTGCTCTGCCTGCGGAACTGATCGCACAGGATCCGCTGGCGGATCGGAGCAGTTCCAGACTGCTTGTACTGGATAAAAAGTCCGGCAGCAGAGAGCACCATTCTTTCCGGGAGATCGGAGCGTTTCTGCGGCCGGGAGACTGTCTGGTGCTGAACAATACCAAAGTGATACCGGCCAGGCTCTACGGGATAAAAGAAGAGACCGGAGGGGCAGTGGAAGTGCTGCTTTTAAAGCGGCGGGGGCAGGATGTGTGGGAAACCCTTGTAAAACCCGGCAAAAAGGCCAGGCCGGGTACCAGGCTGCTGTTTGGCGACGGCCTTTTGACCGGGGAAGTGACGGAAGTGGTGGAAGAAGGAAACCGCCTGATCCGGTTTTGGTATGACGGCATCTGGGAAGAGGTGCTGGACTGTCTGGGAGAGATGCCGCTGCCGCCCTATATCACACATAAGCTGGAAGATAAAAACCGGTACCAGACTGTGTACGCCAGATATGAAGGTTCGGCGGCAGCGCCTACGGCGGGCCTGCATTTTACAGAGCAGCTGCTTCAGGATATTGGGGCAAAAGGAGTCCGTCTGGCGTATGTAACACTGCATGTGGGACTTGGCACATTCCGTCCGGTAAAGGTGGAACATGTAAAAGAGCATCATATGCATTCGGAATATTGTGAGGTAACGAAGGAAGCGGCAGACCTGATCAATGAGACAAAACGCAGGGGAGGACGCATTATCTGTGTGGGCACCACAAGCTGCCGCACTGTGGAAAGCGCAGCAGCAGACGGTATGGTACAGCCCTGGCAGGGTAATACGGATATTTTCATTTATCCCGGATACCGGTTTCAGATTCTGGACGGACTGATTACCAATTTTCATCTGCCCCAGTCTACGCTGTTGATGCTGGTGTCTGCACTGGCAGGCCGGGAGCAGGTTCTGGCAGCCTATGAAGAGGCGGTGCGGGAACGGTATCGGTTTTTCAGTTTTGGGGATGCGATGCTTGTGATTTAACACCGTTTTTGTACATTTGTAAACAGGAACGAATTCAGAAAAGGGCTTAGGAATGGGATTCCTGGGCCTTTTGTGGATAAAATGTTAACTGGGAAAATACTGCTTGACGTAAGGCATATCCGCACGCTAAAGTATAGTTACCGAAAGGGGAAGCCAATATGCCAAATATCGTTTATACAAAAAAAGCAATGAAAAGCATCAAGTCCCTGGACATAAGAGTAAAAGAGCGGGTGAAAACAGGGATTGAAAAAATACCGTTTGGAGATATTAAAAAGTTACAGGGCTACTCAAATATATATCGTCTCAGGATTGGTGATTACCGGGTTATCTATCAAATGGAACATGATATGGTTATTATTGATGCTGTACTGCCCAGAGGCGAAGCATATAAGGGATTGTAGGAGGTGGTTTTATGAGCAGAGATACATTGCGTGGTCTGGTTGAAATAATAGACGAAAAAGAGATAGATACCGTCTGTCGAATCCTTCTGAAATTTATTGAGGAGGATGCGGTAATACCGGATGAGATGGAAGCGATACGGGAAGCCAGACAGGAAATCGAAAGAGGGGAATTGTTTTCTCACGAAGAAGTATGGGCGTAGAGTGATACAGGAAATCAGGAGAAAAAACAACAGAAAGCGCTTGTAAACTTTCTGTTGTCATGTCCCCGGCCTGAGCGAAAGGAGGCTTAAGGTAATGAAAGTGACCTATCTGTACCACAGCGGTTTTGCTGTGGAGCTGCAGAAGCATGTTTTGGTATTTGATTACATACAGGGGGAGCTGCCCGTGTGGGATCAGGATAAGACCGTTTTGTTCTTTGCCTCACATAAGCATCAGGATCATTTTGTATTGCAGATTTTTGACTGTTTTAGTCAATATAAAAAGATACATTATTTTCTTGGCCCGGATATCCGTTTGAACGAAAAGTATCTGAAGCGCAGGGGTGTGGAAGAAACCGTACTCTCTGCTGTGACCCGTGTGGGAAAGCGGACAGTGAACAGATGGGAGGATGTTACCATTGAAACTTTGCGTTCCACAGATGAGGGCGTGGCATTTGTAGTCAGTGTGGAAGGAAAGACAATCTATCATGCAGGAGATCTGAACTGGTGGCACTGGGAGTGGGAGGATCCTGCATGGAATGCCCGGATGAAACAGGACTATCAGGAAGAAATCGGCCGTATTGCCGGCAGACATTTTGATGCGGCTTTTGTGCCGCTGGATCCCAGACTGGGAGAGAGTTTCCATCTGGGACTTTCTGTGTTTCTGGAACAGACCCGGGCAGATGCAGTGTTCCCCATGCATATGTGGGAGGAGTATGATGTGATTACCAGATTTCTGATATCTGAGGCCGGCAGGAAATATACCGGCCGGGTCAGGGAGATTACGGCATCCGGTCAGGAGTTTTCCCTGTGAGTTACGGAATATTGCTGGCAATGATCCCGGCGGTGCTGATCCTTTTGTTTCTGAGAGGGATGCGGGAAGAAAAACAGAAGAAACAAAAACGACAGGAAGCATTTTTAAAAAGCTGCGGCAGGCCGCCGGGAAAATATGAAGAAGCGCGGGAATTAGAAAAGAAAAGAGCGGCGGCAAATGCAAAACAGGAAGGAAAAAGAGGAAAGCAGGAAGCAGGGGTACGGGAGAAGAAGAGCGGACGGGAATCTTTTGTCATTGATGAAATTACCTGGAACGAGCTGGATATGGACCGGGTGTTTTGCAGACTGGACTATACACTGTCCCAGGCAGGTACGGAATATCTGTATACGGCTCTGCATCATCCGGCGGAAAATCCCGGAGAGGCAGAAAAATGGGAAAAAACAGTGTCCTATTTTATGAACCATAAAAAGGAACGGGTCCGGATACAGATGCTGCTGGCGGAGATCGGGAAAGAAAAGGGAATGGCAGTTCCGGATGCCCTGTCAGCGATGGGGCATATGAAAAGCAGAAAACCTGTCGGTGATTATATCGGGATACTGGCCTGCATTGGGGCTGCTTTTGCTGCAGTGTGCCTGGGAGGAGCCGGACTGGTCATGCTGGCAGGTGTCATGATCGCACAGATCCTGACATATTTTCGAAAACGGGCGCAGATATTGCCATATCTGCGGTGTATTGCGTGGCTGCTTGGCATGGTCCGGAATCTGGAAAAGCTCTATGGTGAGCTGGATACGGACATCCGGACGGAACTGAAACGGAATATGGGGAGAGATACCGATCCGGAGAGCTGCATCAGGGCGTTAAAGGTTTTAAGACGCCGCAGTTTCTGGGTGATGCAGTGCGGCAGCGGCGCCGGCAGCCCGCTTTCGTTATTTGGAGATTACATCCGTATGCTTTTTCATCCTGATATCATACAGTTTGCGGCGCTTCAGGATACGATAGCAGCTTTGGAGAAAGAGATCCGGTATGGTTATGACTGCATCGGCTTTGTAGATACGGCTGTCAGCATTGCCATGTACCGCATGTCTCTGACCAGATACTGTATTCCGGTTTTATATCCGGGTTTAGGTTCGGATGACAGCGGGTTTTGGATCACAGAATGTGTACACCCCCTGCTGGATATGCCGGTTGCCAACAGCATCTGCCTGTCCGAAGGAAAAGGTGTGCTGCTGACGGGTTCCAATGCCTCCGGGAAATCCACTTTTTTAAAAACCATTGCGGTGAATCTGCTGCTGGCCCAGACGATCCATACGGCGCTTGCCGACGGGATGACTGCTCCTTTCTGCCGCATCTATACGGCTATGGCTGACAGCGGGAGCGGAATCGGGACAGGCAGGAGCAGTTATATGGCTGAGATTCTTTCCCTGAAACGGATTCTGGACGGAGGCCGGGAATCTTCATTTCCGGTGTTTTGCTTTGTGGACGAGATTTTGCGCGGTACAGGCACTGTGGAGCGGATCGCAGCATCGGCTCAGATTTTAAAAAGTATCAGGCCGCCGGAGATGGTCTGTTTTGCGGCGACACATGACAGGGAGCTGACAGGACTTCTGGAGCGGGAATATGACAATTATTATTTTACGGAAGAGATCAGAAACGGGGATATGGAGTTTTCTTATCGTCTGCTGCCGGGACGTGCCGACCAGAGCAATGCCATAAAACTGTTGGAAGAAGTGGGATATGACAGAGAGATTGTGGAGTGTGCCAGAGCGTGTGCGGCTCATTTTTTAAAGGAGGGAATCTGGAAATGAAAGTAACCATATATACGGACGGTTCAGCAAGAGGCAATCCGGACGGCCCCGGCGGTTATGGGACAATCCTGCATTATACGGACAGAGAAGGGACGCTGCATACCAGGGAATACAGTGCAGGGTATCGGAAAACCACCAACAACCGGATGGAGCTGATGGCAGTGATTATCGGACTGGAAGCGCTGACAAAGCCCTGTGAAGTGGAAGTGATTTCGGATTCCCGATATGTTACGGATGCGTTCAATAAAAACTGGATTGCCGGATGGCTGAAAAAAGGCTGGAAGGGCTCCGCAGGGCCGGTGAAAAATATTGATCTGTGGAAAAGGCTGCTGGCAGCGAAAGAACCGCATGCGGTAACCTTTACCTGGGTGAAAGGGCATAGCGGACATCCGGAAAATGAGCGGTGTGACAGGCTGGCCACGGCAGCGGCGGACGGCGGGAATCTGCTGACGGATATTTATCAGGTATGATTGCTTTTTGCCGGCGTATTGTTTATAATAATTTTGTGTTCCTGCGGATATGCTGTTACAGAGCCGTGGGACGGCGGACGTTTGGGAGCCGCCAGTTTACAGGGAAAGGGTGAAAGCAATATGGAAAACGTAACTGCATTTTTAGGATATTTTTTCTCTTATCTGATTTTATTCGGGGTATTTGTGGCATTGACGGTAACAGCCTGTGTGGCCGGAGTGAAGTGGAGAAAGGCAAAGGATGCCAAAGCCGCATCTGTAGAGAGCAATAAGCAATAACAGAATCTGAAATCAGAGCAGCAAAACCGGCGGGCAGAAGCCCGGGAGGATGACCGATGTATACCACAGACAGGGAAAAAGAAGATACCACAGATTACAGCAAAGAGTTTCAGCCCGGAAGGCAGATATGGGTGATTAAAAAAGACGGAAGCCGGGAGGCTTTCAATGTCCAGAAAGTGATAGATGCGGTGGGGAAATCCGCTTATCGGGCATTGACGAAATTTACTGAAGAAGAAAAACGACATATTTGTCAGTATGTGACGGACAAAGCGGAAGAGATGGATACGGATGCGATTCCGATTCCTGTGATGCACAATATTGTGGAAAGTGCGTTGGAGCAGGTCAAGCCCATTGTGGCGAAAAGCTACCGGGATTACAGGAATTATAAGCAGGATTTTGTCCGTATGCTGGACGATGTGTACAAAAAGAGCCAGTCCATTATGTATGTGGGGGACAAGGAAAATGCCAATACGGACTCTGCCCTTGTGTCCACAAAGCGGAGTCTGATTTTCAACCAGCTCAATAAGGAACTGTATCAGAAATTCTTTATGACCACCGAAGAGATCCAGGCATGCCGGGACGGTTATATTTATGTACATGATATGTCTGCCAGAAGAGATACCATGAACTGCTGTCTCTTTGATGTGGAACATGTGCTTTCCGGTGGTTTTGAGATGGGGAATATCTGGTACAATGAACCAAAGACACTGGATGTTGCCTTTGATGTGATCGGGGATATTGTTTTAAGCGCCGCCAGCCAGCAGTATGGCGGATTTACGGTCCCCAGTGTGGATCTGATCCTGGAGCCTTATGCGGAAAAATCTTACCGGCGTGCCATTGATAAATATACACGGCTGGGGATAGACCGTGAGCGGGCAGAGGCGGAAGCCTATGCAGATGTGGTGCGGGAGTTTGAACAGGGATTCCAGGGCTGGGAATATAAATTCAATACGGTGGCCAGCAGCAGGGGGGACTATCCGTTTATTACGGTAACGGCAGGTACGGGTACAGGGCGGTTTGCCAGACTGGCAACGATTTCCATGCTGCGTGTACGGCAGAAGGGGCAGGGCAAGGCAGAATGCAGAAAGCCGGTGCTGTTCCCCAAAATCGTATTTTTGTATGACGAGAATCTGCATGGTCCGGGCGGAGAACTGGAGGATGTGTTTGAAGCGGGGGTACAGTGTTCTGCCAAAACCATGTATCCAGACTGGCTGTCGCTGACCGGCAGGGGATATATTGCCAGTATGTACAAACAGTACGGAAAGATCATTTCCCCTATGGGATGCCGGGCATTTTTATCTCCCTGGTATGAGCGGGGCGGAATGCATCCGGCAGACGATCAGGATGTGCCGGTTTTTGTAGGACGTTTCAATATCGGTGCGGTTTCCCTGCATCTGCCTATGATTCTGGCCAGGGCCAGACAGGAGAGCCGGGATTTTTATGAGGTACTGGACTATTATCTGAACCTGATCCGTCAGCTCCATATCAGGACATATGCGTATCTGGGAGAGATGCGTGCATCCACCAATCCGCTGGCCTACTGCGAAGGCGGTTTTCTGGGCGGGCATTTGAAGCTGACAGACAAGATCAAGCCGATTTTGAAATCTGCCACAGCTTCCTTTGGAATCACGGCCTTTAATGAACTGCAGGAGCTTTATAACGGGAAATCTCTGGTAGAGGACGGGGCTTTTGCACTGGAGGTATTGGAACACATCAATCAAAAGGTCAATGAATTTAAGGAGCAGGACGGGAATCTGTATGCGATCTATGGGACGCCGGCAGAAAACCTGTGCGGTCTGCAGGTGCGGCAGTTCCGGGAGAAATACGGCATTGTAGAAGGGGTTTCCGACCGGGAATATGTGAGCAACAGTTTTCACTGCCATGTAACGGAGGATATTACGCCGATTGAAAAACAGGATATGGAATACCGTTTCTGGGAAATGTCCAACGGGGGCAAGATTCAGTATGTGAAATATCCCATTGATTATAATATAGAAGCAATTAAAACATTGATCCGGCGGGCAATGGAGATGGGGCTGTATGAAGGCGTCAATCTGTCCCTGGCCTATTGCGATGACTGCGGACATCAGGAACTGGAAATGGAGGTCTGTCCCAAATGCGGCAGTCACAACCTGACTAAGATTGACAGGATGAATGGGTATTTGTCTTACTCCCGCATTCATGGAGATACCCGGCTCAACGATGCAAAGATGGCAGAGATTGCAGACCGGATCAGTATGTAACTGAGCAGATAACATGATAAAAAAGAGCCAGGAGAAAAAGGATGCGGTATCATAACATTACAAAGGATGATATGCTCAATGGTGACGGTCTGCGGGTGGTTCTTTGGGTGGCGGGCTGTTCACACTGTTGCCGGGAGTGTCATAATCCGGTGACATGGGACCCAAACGGCGGTCTTTTGTTTGATGAGGAGGCTCATAAGGAGCTTTTTGAGCTGCTTGCCAGACCTTATATTTCCGGTATTACCTTTTCCGGCGGGGATCCGCTCCATCCGGCCAATCGGATGACGGTCAGGAGTCTTGCGGCGGAAATCAGGGAAAAGCTGCCGGATAAAACGATCTGGCTCTATACCGGAGATGTATGGGAGCATATAAAAAACGATCCGGTGATGCAGTATATTGATGTACTGGTAGACGGAGAGTTTCACAGACAGGAAAAAGATGCAAAGCTGATGTGGAAGGGAAGCCGGAATCAGAGAGTGATTGATGTAAAAAAAAGCCTGGCGCAGACGGACGGCTCTGATCCGGTACTGCACTGCGGCGATTATGCATAAGACAATGGAGGAAGAAATGAAAAGAGTTGCAAAGTTTTACAAGGTAAGCAAAGAGAGGTTTGCACAGGATCTGAACGAGGCAGTACCCGGATTTACAGAAGCGGAAATTGATGAGATTTACGGACAGTTAAAACTTCCGTCCAGGGCCACCAAGGGGAGCGCAGGCTATGATTTTCATTCGCCGATTACCTTTAACATCAGTCCGGGCAGGGAACTGCTGATTCCCACGGGTATCCGTGTGGAGATGGAAGAGGACTGGGTGCTGATGCTGTATCCCAGAAGCGGTCTGGGCTTTAAATACCGGCTGCAGCTTAACAATACGGTGGGTGTCATTGACAGTGATTATTTTTATGCAGACAATGAGGGTCATATTATGGCGCGGATTACCAACGATTCCAAAGTGGGCATGGAACTTCGGGTAGACCGGGGAATGGGCTTTATCCAGGGCGTTTTCCTGGAATATGGGCTGACAATGGACGATGAGACAGAGACTGTCCGTACAGGCGGATTCGGCAGCACGAATGTATAAAAAATGAAAGTTACATAAAACTGCATGAAAAAACTTCTTTCCAGACATACTAAGTTCAAATTGTCCGAAAGGAGTTTTTTTATTTTGAAAAAACAGCCAGCAAAACAGAATAGAAATCAGACCGGGAACAAAGGACAGAAAAGCACGCAGGAACAGGCAGGAGCCAAAATAGCCGGAAAGCTCACACCGGATATGGCTTACATGAAAGATGCGCTTTCAATCGGAAAAAATTTCGACGTAGTATACCGGGTGATTCATATAGGCGGGAGAGAAGCCTGCTTTTATCTGATAGATGGGTTCTGCAAAGATGAGCTGATGGAAAAGATATTGCAGTACCTGATCGGACTGACTGCTGATGAGATGGCGGAAGATGTCCATGAAATGCTGAAAAAACATATGCCTTATGTGGAAGTGGATGTGAGTGATACCTGGAAAGACATTATACACAATCTGATGTCAGGTGTCCTGGTTCTGATGATTGACGGATATCAGAAAGCAGTGCTGATTGATTCCAGGACGTATCCTGCCAGAAGTGTGTCGGAGCCGGAAAAGGACAAAGTTCTCCGGGGTTCCAAAGACGGATTTGTGGAAACGGTGGTATTTAATACGGCACTGATCCGCAGAAGGATCCGCAGCACAGATCTGTGTATGGAAATGATGAATGCAGGAGAAAGTTCACAGACAGATATCGTGCTGTGCTATATGGATTCCAGAGTGGATCATGGGTTTCTGGAAAAGATCAAAGACGGTATCCGGAGCATTGATGTGGATGCCCTGACGATGAATCAGGAAAGCCTGGCAGAATGCCTGTACAAACGCAGATGGTACAATCCTTTTCCCAAGTTCAAGTTTACCGAGCGGCCTGATACGGCGGCAGCCCATGTACTGGAAGGGAACATTGTGATTCTGGTGGACAATTCCCCTTCGGCCATGATTACGCCCACCACAGTATTTGATGTCATTGATGAAGCTGACGATTATTATTTTCCGCCGATTACCGGTACTTACCTGCGGTTTTCCAGATTTCTGATTGCTTTTCTGACATATTTTCTGACTCCTACTTTTTTACTGCTGATGCAGAATCCTCAGTGGATACCGGAGGGATTTGACTTTATTCTGATTCAGGATGAGGTGAACCTGCCGCTGATCTGGCAGTTTCTGGTATTGGAACTGGCCATAGACGGCCTGCGGCTGGCGGCAGTCAATACCCCCAATATGCTCAGCACCCCTCTGAGCGTAATGGCTGCCCTGGTACTGGGGGAGTTTTCTGTGAACAGCGGATGGTTCAATTCGGAAGTAATGCTGTATATGGCATTTGTGGCCATTGCCAACTACACCCAGTCCAGTTATGAGCTGGGCTATGCTCTGAAGTTTATGCGGATTCTCAATCTGATCGCTACGGCGCTGTTTGGCGTCTGGGGGTATATCGGTGCGATTCTGCTCTGCGGACTTAGCATTGCCTGCAACAGGACCGTGGCAAATACCAGCTATATTTATCCGCTGATCCCGTTTCATGGCAAAGAGCTGATGGAGAGAGTATTCCGTCTGCGCCTGCCGGGAGCAAAAAAAGAATAGCCGGGGCGGTGCCGGCAGACCTTTCTCTCTGTGTTGGTATCATTTTGCAGTATTTCTTCCGGGATTGCGGCAGAGAAAAATCCATGCTAAAATAGACAGGAATAAAATATGTAAAAAAGTGTGGAAGCAGGCGGGAGATGATATGGATGACATTATATGACGGAAAGGCAGGCATCTCTTATCAGGTGGAAGGCGTGTTTGTGGAAGAAGCGGTGAGCCGGCGGCTGCAGGCTCTGGGAATCAACGACGGAACCCGGGTCAGAATTTTAAACCGTAAGAAAAAGGGAGCCATGATCATACAGGTGAGAGGGACCAGACTGGCTCTGGGCAGGCATATTTCCTCCTGTATCGAGGTAAAGGAAGAGGCAGAGCGGGGAGAGGAGACTGCCGTATGACAGAAAAAAACAAAACAATCAAGGTGGCATTTGTAGGCAATCCCAACTGCGGTAAGACTACATTGTTCAATGCGGTGACAGGTTCCAGGCTGAAGGTGGCCAACTGGCCCGGTGTGACAGTGGAAAAAAAGGAAGGCGCTGCGGAATATGAGGACTGCAGCCTGACGATTATAGATACACCGGGGATTTATTCCCTGACCTGTTATACGATAGAAGAAAAAGTGACCAGACAGTGCGTGATGGATGATGAAATCGATGCCATTGTCAATGTTGTGGATGCCTCTTCCCTGGAGCGGAATCTGTATCTGACACTGCAGCTTCTGGAGCTGGGAAAACCGGTGATTCTGGCGCTGAATATGATGGATATTGTGGAAGAGCGGGGAATGGAAATCGATCTGCACAGACTGCCGGAAATGCTGGGCGGCATTCCGGTGGTGCCCGTATCTGCAGCCAGACGGACGGGTCTGGGTATCCTGCTGCATGCGGTGGTACATCATTATGAAGAGGGAGCGGCAGGCAATGTACTGACCTATGGGGAAGAGATCGAACATAAGATTGCCAAGCTGGAAGTGATGATGCAGGCCCGGTTTCCCAATCATTCCTGTGTTCGATGGCATGCAATCAAGCTGTTGGAAAATGATGAGGATGTGAGAAACGAACACCCCATATCCATTATGAACGTAGTGGAAAAAAGCTATGAAAAAGAGATCATTCAGCAAAAATATGCGTACATAGAGATGATTGTCAGAGAAGTATTGTTTCATAAAGAAAAAAAGGCAGCTTTTACAGACAAAATAGACCGGATACTGACCCATCCCGTCTGGGGTGTGCCCATATTTTTGCTGATTATGTGCGTTGTTTTTCTGATGACTTTTCTGGTGGGAGATTTTCTGAAAGCCGGATTTGAAAGTGTGCTGGGATGGCTGTCCGGACAGGCGGGGCAATTCCTTTTGCTGATCAGGTGTTCCCCCTGGCTGATTTCACTGATTGTGGACGGAATTATAGCGGGTGTGGGCGGAATCCTGACTTTTATTCCCAATATTGTGATCCTGTTTCTGGCGCTGGCCATACTGGAGGACAGCGGCTATATGTCCCGTGTGGCTTATGTGATGGATACGATTATGGGCAGGGCAGGGCTTTCCGGCAAGGCATTCCTGCCGATGATACTTGGATTCGGCTGCAGTGTGCCGGCAATTATGGCGACACGGGCGCTGGAAACAGAACGGGACCGGAGAAAGACGATGTTGATTACGCCTTTTATGTCCTGTTCGGCAAGGCTGCCGGTTTATGTGCTGTTTTCGGATATGTTTTTTCCGGGTTATGCCCATCTGGCGGCTTTTTCCATGTATGTGATCGGCATGGGGGTTGCGATCCTCGTTGCCCTTTTGATGCACAGGTGGGAGAAAAGCCGGGAAGCAGTCAGTGACTGTCTGCTGATAGAACTGCCGGAATACAAACGGCCCAACGCAAGGACGATCGGGATCTATGTCTGGACCAAATTAAAAGATTATCTGGAAAAAGCAGGAACCACCATATTTGTTGCTTCTATTATCATATGGTTTGTATTGAATTTCGGCATACATGGCATGGTATCGGATCCGGCGGACAGTTTCGGCGCAATGATCGGCAGGGGGCTGATGCCGGTACTGGCGCCGGCAGGGCTGGATATGTGGCAGATCGCAGTGGCTCTGATTTCTGGTATTTCAGCCAAAGAGGTGGTGGTTTCCAGCTTTGCGGTGCTCTTTGGCGTGGTGAATGCCAATTCCGAGGCGGGGATGGCGGCGATTATCGGCCATATTCATATGCAGAATCCGGCTTTCGGTCCGGTAAATGCTTATGCGCTCATGGTATTTTGTCTGCTGTACGTACCCTGTGCCGCCACCATCGGCACTGTGAAGAAGGAGAGCGGTTCCTGGAAATTTACCATACAGATGGTGGTGTTTCAGCTTGTGCTGGCCTGGGCCTTCGCTGTGCTGGTATTTCAGGCCGGGAGCAGGCTGTTCTGATTTTTCATAATATCAGAGATTGCCACAGCCGGGATTCTTTCTGATAAAAGCCTTGATTTGTGCATCTCTTTATGTGAAAATAGAACATGAAGGCGTGGATTTTACTTTGTGATGGAGGAGTGTATGAGAGGAATTGAAACACAGGTCAGAAAAATCAGAAGACGTGTCTTTAAAGAAATTGCGTCTCTTGCGTATCATTCGGATAATCTGATTGACGATATGGAGGCGCTTCCTTATAAAATCGTGGATCATTCGGAATCCGTTTATCGGGAGAGCGTCTACCGCGAGCGGGCTATTATCCGGGAACAGCTCAGGCTGGCAATGGGAATGAGTCTGCGTCCGGAAAATGTTCCGGTGCATGTAACACAGGGGCTGGAAGAAAGCAATATTGACGAGAAATATTATGAACCGCCGTTGATGCAGGTCATTCCGTCAGCCTGCAATGCCTGCCCGGTGAATGAGTATGAAGTGACCAACCGGTGTATGGGCTGTGTGGCCCATCCCTGTAATGAAGTATGTCCGAAAGGCGCCATTTCGATGGTAAACGGCAAATCTTATATTGATCAGGAAAAGTGTATCCGATGCGGTAAATGCAAGGCGGTCTGCCCCTATGATGCGATTTCCCACCAGGTCAGGCCCTGTTCGGGAGCCTGTGGCGTGGGCGCCATCAAAAGTGACGCATCGGGAAGAGCAGTGATAGACAATGATCTGTGTGTATCCTGCGGGCAGTGTATGGTAAGCTGTCCGTTTGGGGCGATTGCAGACAAGTCCCAGATCTTTCAGCTGATCCGTGCCATGCAGTCGGGCAGAAAGATTATAGCACAGGTTGCGCCTGCTTTTGCAGGGCAGTTCGGTCCTAAGGTAACTCCGGATATGTTAAAGACAGCATTAAAGGAACTGGGGTTTGCAGATGTGTATGAAACGGCCCTGGGAGCAGACCTGGGTGCAATGGCAGAAGCAGAGCACTATGTACACGAAGTGGCAACAGGCAATCTGCCTTTTCTCCTTACCTCCTGCTGTCCTTCCTGGTCTATGCTGGCGAAAAAGTTTTTCCCGGAAACGATCAGCAATATTTCCAACGAACTGACGCCTATGGTGGCGACGGCCCGGATTATCAAAGAAGAACATCCGGATGCCAGCGTGGTATTTATCGGTCCCTGTGCGTCCAAAAAGCTGGAGGCTTCCAGAAGAACGGTTCGTTCGGATGTGGATTTTGTGATTACGTTTGAAGAACTGACTGGTATGTTTGAGGCAAAGGGGATCTTACTGGATGAGATCGCCGCAATGGACGAGTTGAAAGGCGCCACCGGAGCCGGAAGAGGGTACGGAGTGGCAGGCGGAGTGGCCAGTGCCATAGAGGACTGTATCCGGGAATACTATCCTGAGGTGGAAGTCAATATCGAACATGCGGAGAGCCTTGCAGAATGCAAAAAGATGCTGATGCTGGCCAAGGTAGGAAAGAAAAAGGGGTGCCTGATCGAAGGAATGGCATGTCCCGGCGGCTGTGTGGCCGGTGCGGGTACCAATATCCCGGTAGCGGCGGCGGCTAAAGAGGTGGGCAGGTTTAAAGCGGCGGCCGAACAGAAACTGCCAGGCCTGAGAGGAACGGAGGAAAAAGAGTGAAAAAAATCAGAACCAGATTTGCGCCCAGCCCTACAGGACGTATGCATGTGGGGAATCTGCGGACAGCGCTATATGCCTACCTGATTGCCAAGCATGAGGGCGGGGATTTCATCCTGCGTATCGAAGATACGGATCAGGAGCGCCTTGTGGAAGGGGCAGTGGATATTATATACCGGACTCTGCAGAAAACAGGGCTTCTGCACGATGAAGGACCCGATAAAGATAAGGGAGCAGGCCCGTATGTGCAGAGCCAGCGGCAGGAACAGGGGCTGTATCTGAAATATGCCAGGGAACTGGTGGAGAAGGGAGAGGCCTATTATTGCTTTTGTGATAAAGAACGGCTTGCCTCTCTGACGAGAACGGTGGAAGGAAAGGAGATCAATGTCTATGATAAACATTGCCTTTCCCTTTCCAGGGAAGAAGTAGAGGAAAAACTGGCATCCGGCGTTCCTTATGTGATCCGCCAGAACAATCCTGTGGAAGGGACCACTTCCTTTCAGGATGAAATTTATGGTGAGATCACGGTAAATAATGAAGAACTGGATGATATGATTTTGATCAAATCAGACGGTTATCCCACCTATAATTTTGCCAATGTGGTGGACGATCATCTGATGGGGATTACCCATGTGGTCAGAGGCAATGAGTATCTTTCTTCTTCACCCAAATACAACAGACTGTACGAAGCCTTCGGATGGGAAGTGCCTGTCTATGTGCACTGTCCGCTGATCACCGATGAAGCCCATCACAAACTGTCCAAACGGTGTGGACATTCTTCCTATGAAGACCTGGTGGAACAGGGATTCCTGACAGAGGCCATTGTGAACTTTGTGGCGCTGCTGGGCTGGAGTCCGGCAGATAACAGGGAGTTGTTTTCTCTGGAAGAACTGACAGAGGTATTTGATTATCATCATATGTCCAAATCCCCGGCGGTATTTGACTACACCAAACTGAAATGGATGAATGGGGAATACATCA
Source organism: uncultured Clostridia bacterium (assembly GCA_947385955.1). GTDB lineage: Bacteria > Bacillota > Clostridia > Lachnospirales > Lachnospiraceae > VSOB01. The sequence goes on along the minus strand of CANDNA010000034.1, from coordinate 2,831 downwards.
AGGCGATGGAATTTGACCCTTTTTATGAGATGGCACTGCCTTATCTGAAAAAAGCGATGACAAAGGAACTGGATTTTTCCAAAATTGCGGCTATGGTTAAGACCAGGATCGAAGTGTTCCCGGATATTTTGGAGATGGTGGATTTTTTTGAGACATTACCGGATTATGATCCCCAGATGTACTGCCACAAAAAGATGAAAACCACAAAAGAGTCCGCTCTGGAAGTGTTGAAAGAACTTTTGCCTGTGCTGGAAGCCCAGGAGGATTACAGCAATGACGCCCTGTATCAGACATTGCTGGCTTATGTGGAGAAAAAAGGCTGCAAGAACGGCTATGTAATGTGGCCGGTGCGGACAGCAGTGTCGGGAAAACAGATGACACCTGCCGGCGCCACGGAAATTATGGAAATACTGGGGAAAGAAGAATCCCTGCGGCGGATTCGAAGAGGAATTGCATTGCTTGAAGGATAATCTGCAGAATTTTAATGCTTCTCAGAGGGAAGCAATCTGCCACGGCGACGGACCTGCACTGGTACTGGCAGGTCCGGGCAGCGGCAAGACAACGGTGATTACCAGAAGGCTGGAATATCTGACAGGTACACTGAAAGTACCGCCGGAGAAAATTATGGTAGTCACTTTTACCAAAGCTGCTGCCACAGAGATGCAGCAACGGTTTCATTCTCTGGCCGGGGCTGGACTGCCGGTTCGCTTCGGTACATTTCATGCACTCTATTATCACATCCTGAGAAACAGCCGTCCCAATACCTCCCTGACGTTAATAAAGGAAAAAGAAAAACAGACCCTTCTTGGGCAGATTTTACGCAGCCTTTATCTGGACCCGGATCTGGCGCCTGCATTTTTGGAGGCGTTTGTCTGCCTGAAAACCGGCAGTCTGCAAAAACCGGCAGCCATCGGGGACATACCGCCGGAGCAGGTCTTTTGCATCTTTCAGACATTCCAAAACCGCTGCCGGGAGAACGGGAAGCTGGATTTTGATGATATGGCCTACGAATGCCTGCGGATGTTTGGGGAAAGACCGGATATTCTGGAGCGGTGGCAAAAACAATTCCGGTATATTCTGGCAGATGAATATCAGGATGCTTCTCCGATTCAGGACCGGATTCTGTCTATGTTGGCTCTGCCGGAGAACAATCTGTTTCTGGTGGGAGATGATGACCAGTCGATTTACGGGTTCCGGGGTGCCGGTCCGGAGCTTATGCTGTCTTTTCCCAGGCGGTATCCGGAGGCCAGACAGATTGTTCTGGAGAAAAATTACCGGTGCAGGCCGGGAATCATCCAGGCTGCGGAAACCGTGATCGGGGAAAATAAAAACCGGTTTGAGAAAAAACAGATTCCTGTACGGGAAAGATCCGGCAGGCAGGAAGTGGTCTGCCGGGGATTTACAGACTGGGATACAGAAAACCGGGAGATTCTCCGAATCTTGCAGGAAGCCGGAAAGAGGGGAAAACTGGCAGATACGGCGATTTTGTTCCGCAAACACGGAGACAGCGCAGCACTGGCAGGGCTGCTTTACCGGCACCATATTCCCGTGAACTGCATGGAACAGGGCAAATCCACAGGCGATCATTTTGTAACGAAAGATATTACGGCATATCTGAAACTGATTTATGGGGACAGGAGCAGAAAAACGTTTTACAGGGTGATGAACCGTCCGGACCGGGGAATAGCAAGGGAAGGATGCGCCGGAGAATGGGTGGATTTTGCCGGACTGCTTGCGTATCACAGAGGGGAGCGGGAGAGCATACGGCAGATTAAAAAGCTGGAACAGGACTGTATGCGGGCCGGCAGTATGAGCCTGTATGCCGCGATGATGTATCTGCGGAAGAAAATGGGGTATGAGACATGGCTGCGGCAGGAATACCGGGGAACTGTGCTGGATGAGGCAATGGGGGTTCTGGAGCGCCTGCAGGAGCTCTCCGGCCGGAGCGCGGATATCGACCAGTGGAATGCACAACTGGAAGCAGGAAAACAGGGAAGGACATCCGGCGGGGCGCCGGAAAAAAACAGAGAGGCCGTTTCCATCCTGACCTGCCACGGTTCCAAAGGACTGGAATTTGACTATGTGATCCTGCCGGATCTGAATGAAGGCAGCATGCCCCATAAAAAAGCAATGACCGAACAGGAAATAGAAGAGGAGCGGAGAATTCTGTATGTGGGTATGACCCGTGCCAGAGAACGGCTCTTTCTTTTTTACCGGACGGGAACAAAAGAAGAACCGGAAACCAGGTCCCGGTTCTTGCGGCTTTTGTAGGTTATGACAGCAATGTCATATGAAATTTTACAGGACTTGTCACATATCCTCTTCTTCCATAATTTCATCAAACTCTGCATTGTCCAGATATTCGTCAAACACATCGGCAACGATTTCGTACTCTGCCTCATCCTCAATGTATGTCAGTTCCGGTTCTGCATCCGGATCGTTTTCATCTTCATGATACCGGTAGAACCATACTTCTCCGTCTGTATTTTCCCCGTTTTCGTCCAGTGGAAGCAGAGCAATATAATCCTGATTCTGCAGTGTCAGAATCGTAATAATCGCACAGGTAACTCTGGAACCGTCTTCCAGATCCAGTTCAACAGTCATTTCTTCATCGTTTTCCATACTGTTCCCCATAATAGATACCTTCCTTTCTGATGCTTTATCATTCCACCTCATTGTACAAAAATATGACTGAAAAGTAAAGAAGGATAAAAACTATTGTATAAATTCATATAAAATCGTCGCACCGCCGCAACCTTTGTGATATAATAGCCGCAGAGGAAAAACAAGCGGCTGCGAAGCAGACATTTGTTTTTCATGCGGCGTTAACG
>CANDNA010000033.1 GCA_947385955.1 uncultured Clostridia bacterium | reverse complement strand
CCGTTACTAATCGGTCGAGGGCTTAACCGAGAGAGGAAGAAGTCTTAAGAGAAGTAAGAAGGTTGTGGAATGATTTCAATGTTCGGTTTTGAGGGTATGGAGGGAAGAAGGAAGTAAGAGAGAGATAATCCTCGATAGCTCAATGGTAGAGCACGCGGCTGTTAACCGCGGGGTTGTAGGTTCGAGCCCTACTCGGGGAGCTAAGTGAATAGCTTAACGAAAAAACCTTGTAGACATCGGAGTTTGCAAGGTTTTTTGTTACTGATTGTTCCATTTCAAAAAATAAAAAGTAAGGTTACAGTTTCTATACGATTGTGAACCGAAATATAAATACTTATCAATTACATATCTATGGGATGCACAAAAAAGGTTTGTGCCATCCTGTTGATTGTGTTGAGTATGCAGGTTTTGTTAATTGTATCGAGTAGATAATTCATATAAGTGATGAAGGTGAATGGAAATTGTTGAATAATCTAAATAATACACTTAAATATCCGGTATAAAGCTCTTGCAATAGGGGATAATGTAATATATAATATGTTTTAATAATTGTAGTTCAAGATATTAAACAATTTTCTTGTGTTTTGACTGTTTGAATGGGAGAGAACAATGTATAGATATATTGGTATAGAAGATTTGGTTGCAAGCGCACTAATTGAGTTGATGAAACGTGAGAAATCAAATAGAAAGGTGAGTTTGCAGACACTGTCCGATTATGGTGCAGTGGTTGTGAGACTCCTTACTAAACAAGGACAAAATGCAATTCTTTTTTTGACTAAGGAAAGAACATATGAATTTGTACATGATTATGCGAATTTCTTTTCAATTGTGTCATATGACGGAGTTGACTATATTGAGTTGCAGGAGAATGTTACAATAGAGGATTTAAGATGTCAATTCAGAAAGAACTTTACAGTGGATCTTGCGAAAGCCTTTTCGGGTAAAGAGTCATTACAGGCTTTAAAAATAGTTGCCACAGCTTGATGAGTTGAGAGGTGTTACTTCTTCTATGAAGTAACACCTTTTGTATAAGAAATTAAAGAGAGGGATTGAGTGTTGTCAAATACCAAGGAGGAGAAAAACGGTGAAATGCCTATAGCGTTTAAGAAACAATTTAAAGATCCAATATATGATTATATTGAGATTGATAGTAATATTGTTTCCGAGATTATTGATACTCCTGCGTTTCAGAGATTGAAGGATATCAGGCAGACCAGTTATACTCCCTTATTCCCGGCAGCATATCATAATAGATATGTACATTCATTGGGAGTATATCATTTAGGGTGTATGGCATTTCAAGCGATTGAACCACAATTGGTTGAGTATAGTGAAGATACCAACTTAAATTTCAAAAAGCAAAGCATTAAAAAGATTTTTGAATTAGCCTGTTTGCTCCATGATATAGGACATGCCCCTTTTTCTCATACAGGTGAAAAGTTTTATCTGGATGAAGCGGAAACATTGTATGCCACTTTAAAGGGATGTGTAAAAGATGATAAATTTTCAAAAGATTTTGATGCATTAGGTGCAAATAAACCTGCTCCTCATGAATGTATGAGTTGTATTGTTGGGTTGCGTACATATTCGACATTTTTTGAAAATGTTAAGCAGAAAGATCTTTTTGCTAGGTGTATCATTGGAATGAAAATTCGACTTACTGAAAAGGAACCTGAAGAATTTAGGCAAAATATGCAGGAAAGTGAGAGGCGGGAGTTAAAAAAGGAACGAGAGTTGTATGCAACAAAAAAACGAGAATTGGAATTGCTCAATTGCGTGATCAGTTTACTAAATTCCTCCATTATAGATGTAGATCGTTTGGATTATATTATTCGGGACTCTGTAACTATTGGATTCAAAAATGCTCAGGTGGACTATAAGCGTTTATTAGATGGTATGCGAATAGTGTCTTATGAGAAGCCTATGGAACGTAATAAGCGGAAAAAGAATCGAAAAGAATTATGTGTTGGATATCATAAAAGTGCGCTTAGTGTTCTTGAAAGTGCTATATATGCACATGATGCGGAAAAGAAGTGGATACAAGGGCATCCATCGATATTATATGAAATGACGGTACTGCAAAATGCAATGGGAACTTTAACGCAACAGTTTTGTACTAAGGAGGACTTAAATCCTATCTTTTGCTATGAGGCTTTGACGGAAAAGGGTAAGGAGCTTTCATCTTTTGTGCCCTTGTTTTCTGATGAAGCAAAGGATTTATTGAATCGAGCGGAATTGTTTTCTTCTGTTGCTCAAGGGCTATTAGAGCAAGGAAAGCTGTTTTCAGTAGAAAGTGACATTGATTTGAACGGTCTGATGATTGTCAGAAAGTTCCAGTTAAATTTGCTAGCTGATGAAGATTTTTTATATTTGATGAAAACTTTTTGCAAAAATGGATTGGGATATGAATATTTTGCAAGAAACAAACGTCGATTTCCTGCATGGAAATCTGAAGCAGAATTTAGAGCTTTATTCCAAGAACGCATTGGTGACGATTCTAAAAACATAAAAATTTTAGAGGATAGTTTTGAGGGTTTGGCTGATTTTTGTATGGCGAAAACAGGAGTATCTATTGTAGATCAGAAAATATTTTCTTTACTAGACAAGGAAGAGCAGGAAAATAATTATTCAAAAGAAAATGAAGAAATAGATGTTGATTATTATGAAGATATCGCAAGGAGTATTGGTGAAAATAGGTATTGGGCTAGTGAATTAGAACGAATAGCAACAGATTTGGAGTTGCATTTTGAGTTTCTTATCATATTTCAGAGGAAATTCAATAGTAGTTTTAAATCATCAGTTGGGGATATCCCCATTTTGTTCCCCAATTTAGATAATCAAGTGATTCCTTTGCAAAATGTTGTTGATGTGCTAAAATCAAGTGCGGATAAGAAATCTAATTTTTTTCATATTTTTTATAGACCGAAAAGTTCTAATCATAAAAGTAAAAAGGAAATCATTAATAAGATTGCGAAAAGTTTGATTAATGCAGCAAATAATTTGAGTTTATAATCAGAGAGAATGAGCAGAGAAAATGATTTTAGGAGGATTGGCTTTATTTTAAGACATTAAGTTTTAGAGAATGACTTTGATTCATCAAAAGTATTTCGATTTATTATTCTATCAAAGTTTATGGTATGTAACCGTATCAATGGTAGAGCACGCGGCTGTTAACCGCGGGGTTGTAGGTTCGAGCCCTACTCGGGGAGGTTAAAAGATCCTGTAAACGTTGGTGTTTGCAGGATTTTTTTGCGCAGAGGAAGATGGCTCTCCCCTGGTCGATTTTATCCGGAGGGCTAAAGGAGGAAAGAAGAGATGTATGAATTGGTACAGGTCAGTGAAAAGTGCTATTACATAAACTGTCCGGCTAAGATAGGCGTTTATGTGGCGGCTAAGGATAATGTTTATCTGATTGACAGCGGGAATGACAAAGAGGCAGGGAGAAAGGTCAGGAAGATACTGGATCAGAACGGGTGGCATCTGACAGCGATTTTAAACACCCATTCCAATGCAGACCATATTGGCGGCAACAGATACTTACAGGGGCAGACAGGATGCAGGGTTTATTCCGGCGGTATTGAGGCGGCCTTTACGAAATACCCGGTACTGGAGCCTTCTTTCCTTTATGGCGGTTATCCGTGTAAGGATTTGTGTCATAAGTTCCTGATGGCGCAGGAGAGTGAGGTGGCGGATTTTTCAGAGGAAGAGTTCCCGAAAGAGGTTGAAGTGATTCCGCTGCCGGGGCATTTCTTTGGTATGGTGGGATTCCGTATGCCGGATGATGTGGTGTTTCTTGCGGACTGCATCAGCAGCAGGGAAACGCTGGAAAAGTATGCAGTTTCCTTTATTTATGATGTGGGAGCCTATCTGGAAACGTTGGATAAGGTAGAGAAGATGGAGGCGGCTGTGTTCGTTCCTGCTCATGCGCAGGTCGCTGCGGATGTAAAGGAGCTTGTCCGTTATAACCGGGATAAAGTACAGAGCATTGCAGAGCGGATTTTATTGATCTGCAGAGAGCCGGTCTGCTTTGAACGGGTTTTGCAGGAAGTGTTCAAAAGCTATGGGCTGGCTATGAACTTTGAGCAGTATGTGCTGGTGGGCAGTACGGTGCGTTCTTACCTTTCCTGGTTGAAGGATACCGGGAGGCTGGCGGTTTCATTTCAGGACAATATGCTGCTTTGGCAGAACATATCAGCGGTTTGATTAAGTCGGCGGGAGAGATACATGAAAAGGAATATGATAATCTGGCTGGCAGTTTCGGTGACGGTTATGTTGGCATTGCCCTGGCTGGCGGTTACTTTCATAAAAAGCGATGCAGGGATGGCGATGTGTTTTCTTTTGTTTTTTATGGTGGATCCCATATACTCTGTGATGACCGGAGTGCTTGCGGGAAAAGACATCAGACATCTGTGGAGTCTCCCGGTTATTTTGGCAGTGCTGTTCCTGGCCGGCGCATGGATTTTCTTTGATATGGGAGAAACGGCATTTATCCTGTATGCGGCAGTCTATCTTGTTTTGGGGACAGCGGCTACGCTGCTTTCCCTGTGCATCAGAAAAAAACGTACCAGCAAGGAAGAAAATCAAAGGCAGTGTGTGCAATAGAGAAGGAGAACGGAACAGATGAAAAAATCAACCCAAAAAGAAACTGTAAACGGAAAATGGCGCTTTTTGGCTGTTTTCTGGCCGCTGTTGTGTATGGTTTTCATGGGTATTATCCTGTTCGACCCGGATCGGAAGATAGACGAGCGCATTGCGGATGCTATGTTTACACTGATTCCCCTGGTTTTCTTTGTCATCGGAATGAGTATACGCCGCAGCCTTTTGAAAGAGCGCAGATATGCCACCGTTCTGACAACGGCCACTGTGGTTTCGGAGGGGCTCCGTATACGTCCCGGAAAAAGGAGCTTTTTTCCGGAATTTGAGTTTCGGGCAGGGGGAAATTTATATCATGTAAAAGCCGCAAAAGGTTCCGGTGTCAGTTGTGTGACAAAAGGAAAGCAGGAGGAGCTGTATTATGCTCCGGAGAATCCCGGGGTGTTTTATGTTCCGAAGCTGCAGAAGCATGAACGGCGCGTATCTGCGCTTTTGTGCGGCATAGGGATCCTCTGGCCTGTCATTGGTTTGTTTGCACCGCAGATCCGGATGCTGTTTTCCTTTTTACAGGAATCATAAAAAGAGATGCCGCAGGAGTTCGCTCCTGCGGTTTTTTAGTGTATAAATACATAAAAACATTTGTCCTGCTGATACGGACTCTCTCCTTTTTCCCTAAATTTTTCTTTTTTTCGAGGACATTTTCATAATATTTTACCATTGACAGACAGTTTATTTCCTACCTGTTAGGAAATAATATGGAAAAAAGCGGAGATGCTATCCTGTATAATAAAACCATGCAAATGAGACAGAAAAGAATCCTTGAGATTTTAAAAGAAAAAAAGGATTGGATCACAGGGAAAGAATTATCAACAATGCTGAGTGTTTCGGATCGGACAATTCGAAATGATATGGAGCTGTTGAGAAAGGAATGCAAGGGGCTCATAGAATCCAGTGTGCGCTATGGATACCGGATCAATCAGGAAGTGTTTGAGAAGAGCGATTCAGGACACAGCGACACAGCAGGCCGGAACCTCAGGGAAGATATCCCGCAGACTTCGGAAGAACGGTGTAAATATATCATCGAGAAGCTGCTTTTCAGCACAAGGAAACTGAATCTTTTTGATCTGCAGTATGCGATTTATGTCAGTGAATTTACGATTAAGAATGATATCAAAAAGGTTGCCGAAATGCTGGAAAAGTATGATGGTGTGGAATTGGTCAGGACAGACAGACATATCTACTTAAAAGGAAGCGAAGAATGCAAACGCTCTGTCTATAAGGATCTGCTTGCCAATGAAACCAGAGGCAATTTTATCAACATCAACAAGATTGATGAGCTGTTTCCTAATTTTGATCTGATCAAAGTGAAAAATACTCTGGAAGAGATCCTTGCAAAGCACAGTTACCGGGTACGTGAGGAAACGTTTCCCATGCTGATGATCCATGTAGGTGTTTCGATTCAGAGAATGATGAATTACAACTATGTGGAAATGAACAAATGCCGCAGTGAGATCAGGGAGACTCCCGAATACAGGATTGCTGTGGAGTTTTTTACAAAGGTGATAGCCTCTCTTTGTTTTGAACTGAATGAAAACGAGGTGGTCTTATTTGCAAATCTGCTGATTGGCAGACAGAGAAGCCCTCTTTTTGAGAACGACGGAGAATATCTTTCACAGGCAGAAGATCTGACGCTGAAGATCATCAATACGGTCCGGCTCAGGTATGATATTGATTTTTCAGGGGATATGACGTTTAAAGACGGAATCGTCCTGCATCTGCAGAATCTTCTGGAACGGATCCGTTACAGGGCGGTTGTTTCCAATGTCTGTCTGGCTGAGATCAAAAAGACCTATCCTCTTGTGTTTGAGATGAGTGTTTTTATCGGTCATGTGATTGAGGAATATACGGGCAGTACGATTTCAGAAGATGAGATCGGTTTTCTGGCGATTCATCTGGGGGCAGCGTATGACCGGCTGAACATCCGATATTTTTATCATGTGGTTTTGATTCAGCCCAACAGCAACACGCTGACAGGAGCGTGCAGCGATAAGATACTGGAGCGTTTCGGAGAGCGTCTTGTCATTGATGCCATATTGAAATATTATGAAGCATCCGTGATTGAAAGCCTGCATCCGGATTTGCTGATTTCCACCATACCGATTACGCATAAACTGGATATCCCCATTATTTCCATCACCATGTTTGTCAATACCAGTGATGAATATAAAATATTCAGGGCGATTACGGAGCTGGATCGGAGACATTATAAAAGAGAATTTGATAACTTTATCAAATGCCTGATCCTGGAAGAGTACTACTTCTTTCATCTGGAATGTGACACCTGGGAAGAGGTGATCAGTTATATGTGCGACCGGATGTATGAAGGGGGACGTGTGGAAGAAAGTTTCAAGGAGTCCACATTTGCACGGGAAAAGATGGCATATACTTCATTCAGCTATGGGTATGCCATTCCCCATGCGCTGAATTATTCGGCAATCAGGTCCACAATGGGAATCGCCGTCCTGAAGCGGCCTGTGCAATGGGGCGAATATCAGGTCCGTCTGGTATTGCTGCTGGCAATCAGGGACGATGAAAGAGAATTGCTGAAAATATTTTTTGACTGGCTGGGCAATCTCAGTGACGATACGCTCCTTCTGTCCAAAATTATGAAGGCGGAAAATGCGGAAACTTTTGTTGGTTTAATCGAATAAGGAGATGGGTGGATATGAAGAAAAAAAACAATGCGGCAGTGCCATCGGCTCCACCGGCTCCGCTGAACAGAAGGACATTTGCTTTTTTGCTGGACTGGTATCTGGGATCGGCGTTCAGTGCGGTTCCGGTAGGGATTCTGTGGAATATGCAGACAGGAGAAGAGGTAATCAATACCGATATTACGCTGTTTGAATCACCTTATGGATGGCTTGCAGGGGTGCTGGGACTTTTGTTTGGTGCAGTTTATTATTATGTGGTGCCTCTTAAGGTATGGCGGGGACAGACACTGGGAAAAAAACTGATGGATATCAGGATCACCGGTGAGGATGGTAATCCGCTTTCGGCAGGCAGTCTTGCTCTGAGACAGATTGTGGGTGTTATGATTCTGGAAGGCTCTTTTATGCTGACGGGCCAGTATGTGCTGCAGATGCTGAACATGCTGACCAAAGGGGCAATCGGAAAAGGGCCTGGTTATCTGATGCTGGGGGTATTTTTGATTTCTGCCTGGATGGTATGCAAAGGAGGAAAAGCAGTGCATGATACCTGGGCATACAGTAAGGTGGTATGTGGTAAACAATAGCAGAAAGTGATAAGCAGTCAACAATAAAAACCTATATTATGAAGGAGGAATGCATTATGGAAGAAATGGAACTGATCTGCTTTAAGATCATCTCTGCGGTAGGAGAAGCAAAGAGTGATTACATCTCAGCGCTGGAAGCCGCAAAAAAGGGAGATTATGAAAAAGCAGAGGAGTCAATCAGGCATGGGGAGGAATGCTATTTAAACGGGCATAAACAGCATGCGGAATTGATCACCAAAGAAGCAGGCGGAGAAAAGACGGAAGTATGTCTGTTGCTGATGCATGCCGAGGACCAGTTGATGGCGGCAGAAACCATTAAATTATTGGCTGTGGAGCTGATCGAGCTTTACAAAAAGATGAATTGAGGGAAAGGAGGAACAACACTATGAAAAGATTTTATTTGTTTTGCAACGCAGGAATGTCCACCAGCCTGTTGGCAAGCAAGATGCAGAAAACCGCAGATGCACATCAGTTGCCTATCGAGATCAAGGCATTTTCAGATGCACAGATGAGTGACATCGTAAGTGAGTTCAATCCGGAAGTGATTCTTCTGGGGCCGCAGGTAAAGCATCTCTATGATAAGGTGAATGAGCGGTACGGACAGGAGCATGTAGTGGCAGTCATCGACAGCGCTGACTATGGCAATGTAGATGGCGAGAGAGTATTAAAAAAGGCAATGAAGCTTTACAAAGAAAGTAGAGGAAAATAAGTTATGATGCAGAAACTTGAAAAAATCCTGATGCCCATTGCGAATGTGCTGTCCAGGAACAAGATACTGATTGCGATTCGTGACGGTTTTCTGGTTACGGTCCCGATCACCATTGTGGGTTCTATTTTCCTGCTGATCGCCAACTTCCCTCTGGAAGGCTTTCTGAATATGATGACTTCCATTTTCGGAGCTGGCTGGGACGCATATCTGGGACGGGTATCGGCTATCGCGTTTGACTGCGTGGCCCTTCTTGGTGTTCTGAGTATCGGGTATTGTTATTCACGTGAAAAAGGTCTTGAAAACAGGATCGGCGGAGCCGTGGTGGCTCTGGTATGCTTTTTGATCATTACACCCCAGAAAACAGTTGTAGAGCTGGAAGGCGCTGCAGAAGCAGCATCCTTCAGTGGATTCCAGTTTACATTCCTGGGTACCGCAGGTATGTTCCTGGCAATGATCACGGCTATTTTGTCCGTTGAAATTTATGCATGGGCAATCAAAAAGAAACTGATCATCCGTCTGCCTGACGGAGTGCCGCCTATGGTTATGGAATCGTTTGCTTCTCTGATTCCGTCAGCCATTGCGATGACCATTTTCTTTGCTGTAGGTATTATATTTGACCATACATCCTTTGAGTATGCGCATTATTTTATTTACCGTGTGCTGCAGGCTCCTTTGGTAGGACTGGGCAAGCTGTCCGGATTTGAGGTGATTTATCAGTTCCTGTCCACATTGTTCTGGTTCTTCGGTATCAATGGTCCGGCAGTTACCAATACGATTTTCAGTCCAATCCATAAGGTTCTGACTGTGGAAAACTACGAAGCTGCACAGGCAGGTCTGGAGATGACCAACATCTTTACAGCCGGCTTCTCAGATTTCTTCTGCAACTTTGGCGGCGGCGGTTCCACTCTGGGTCTTGTTATTATCATGGCTTTCTTAGGAAAGTCCAACCGTATGAAAACACTGGGCAGACTGTCACTGCCGGCCGGAATTTTCGGTATCAATGAGCCTCTTATCTTCGGTCTGCCTATCGTACTGAACCCGCTGATGGCAGTTCCGTTTATTCTGACACCGGTTGTCAATACGATCATCGGATATCTGGCCACAGTTACGGGGATTATGCCGATCACGCTGGGCGTGCAGTTACCGTGGACCTGTCCGATTGTATTCTCAGGATTCCTGGTGACCGGATCGGTGATGGGTTCCGTCGTCCAGATTGTAATGCTGATTGTGGATGTACTGATTTACTATCCGTTCTTTAAGCTGCTGGATAAGAGGTATCTGGAAGAAGAGAGTGCCGCAGGCGGCCAGGAGGATGAATTGGATAATCTGTCCTTTGATGATTTGGAACTGGATTAAAAACGGTTCAGCGTGTCTGAACGGTTACCGGACGCAGGTAGCTGCACCGGGACAATAGGAGGCAGAATATGAAGGTAGTATTGATTTTTGATCAGGGTTTGGCAGGGGCCGGGGGAAAATCCAATCCCAATGTGGGCCTGACTGCCGTAAAGGGCGGAGTCGGTTCTGCCCTGATGTTGGAGCCGCATTTTGAAAAAATCGGAGCGCAGGTTGCCGCCACACTGTATTGCGGTAATGAATACTTCCTGCACAACGAGGAAGAAGTGGTAACCAAGATGACAGCTATGATAAAGAAGGTGAAGCCGGACTTTGTGCTGTGCGGTCCCTGCTTTAACTATCCGGATTATTCCCGGATGGCTGCGATGATTTCTGCTAATATTTTGCAGAATACCGAGTTCAAGTCCTGTGCCATGATGTCTGTTGAGAATGCGGAAACGATTGAGGCTTATAAGGACAAGACACCTATTCTGAAAATGCCGAAAAAAGGCGGGACCGGTTTAAATGACAGCTTTGCGGATCTGTGTGAGTTTATGCAGTGTACCGTAGAGGGGTCAGGAGAACTGGAAGCTGTCCGGAATCGGGTTTGCTATTAGGGACATATGAATTTAAAAAGAGCCGCCGCAAAATGACTGACTGAAATGGATTTTGCGGCGGTCTTTTCAAAAAGGAGAGGTATGAACACAGGCAGATTAGAAACACTATGTAACAGTTTCGGGGTCAGCAGCGCGGAGCATCTGGTGGCAGGTATGCTTCGCAAGAGCTATGAACCTTTGTGTGATGAGATAAAATGTGACCGGCTTGGCTCACTGTTTGCCATAAAGCGGTCAAAGAATCCGGATGCAGCCACCTTTATGATTGCTTCCCCGTTGGATGAGGTGGGAATGATGATTTCGGAGGTGAAAAAGGAAGGGACACTTTCTTTTATTCCGCTGGAGCATCTGGCATGCAGTTCTCTGCTGCATCAGCGTGTGCGTATTTTAACAAGGAAGAATACCTGCATGGAAGGCGTTATCGGAATGGACAAAAAGATGCTGGAAGATTCCTGTGAGGTAAAAAATGCGGAAGATCTGTTTATCACCTGCGGCCTTCCGTATGAGGAACTGAAAGAGCTGGTTCATCCCGGTGATCTGGCAGGGTATGACAGTGGGTTCCGTGAGCAGGATGGAATCCTTATGTCAAAAGCGCTGTTTCCCCGGGTTTTCAATGAGGTTACTCTGGAGCTGCTGGAGCGGGTAAAGGATACCGAGTTTGATTTTCATCTGGCAGTGGGCTGTATCGCCCAGTCTGTCATTGGATTCAGAGGAACCAAAACGGCCACCTATGTGATCAGGCCGGATGCGGCAATTGCGCTGACAGCGTTTGATACGGCCAAACGGAAGATTCAGACAGGGGACGGTGTGATTCTTGGGTATTATGACCGTCAGATGCTGCCTTCTCAGGTACTGTTACATGATTTTTCAGAGAAGGTGACAGCAAAGGCTTATTTTGGAGCCACAGGAAATGACGGTTCCTTCATTCATAAAACATTAAAAGGTACGCCTGCGGTCAGTGTGGGAATTGCCGTGGACAATATGGGAAGCGCCAATGAAATATGCAGGACCGGGGATGTGGACAGCCTGGTGGACAGCCTGACGGCTTATCTGGGCGCCATTGATTCTGAAAAAATTGCAGCGTTTGGACTGGGTGATGTATTATGATGGATTTGGAAAGACTGGAAAAGATATGTTCTGTCTGCGGGATTTCTTCCTTCGAACAGGAAACGGGAGAACTGCTTGCCGGAGAATATGAAAGCCTTGGTCTTAGCTGCATCAGAGACAGGCTGGGAAGCGTAATTGCTGTGAAATGCAGAGAGCAGCAGGGGCCGGACATTATGATTGCTGCCCATATGGATGAAGTGGGATTTATGGTGGAAAGCATTGATGAGAATGGATTTATCAGAGTGCGGCCGGTGGGAAGCTGGTGGAGCCATATGGTCCTGGGACAGTGGTATACGATCGTAACAAAAGAGCAAAAGAAGTATGCTGCTTTGATGGGAAGCATGGCCACACATGGCCTGCCGGAGGAAATTCGCAGCAAAACGGTTTCGATGGAGGATGTGTATCTGGATCTGGGCGTGGAAAACCGGGAAGAAGTACTCGCTCTGGGAATTGCCATAGGAGATATGGTTGCTCCCTGGGCGCATTTTGAAGTAATGAACAATCCCAAGTATATTTCCTGCAAGGCTTTTGATGACCGGATCGGCAGCTACATTATGGTGGAGGCAGCCAAAAGACTGAAAGATACCATGCATGCGCCGCTGTATCTGGCCAATACCGTGCAGGAAGAGCCGGGGCTCCGGGGTGCCAGGACCGCGGTGGAAACGGTACATCCGGATATTGCATTTGCCATCGATACCACACTGGCCGGTGATACACCGCTCAATCACAATATCTGCAGCCTGGGGAAAGGTGTGGTGCTGTCCATGATTGATTCCAATTCGATTGCGCCCAGGAAACTGGTACGATATGTGGAGTCTGTCTGTGAAAAGCATGATATCCCCCATCAGTATGCAGTGTTTAATAAAGGCGGAACCGACTCGGGAAATATACACAAGGCGTTTGAAGGTGTGATGAATATGACGTTATCCATCCCCATCCGATATATGCATACCAATCACAGCATGATTCATGAGGATGATGTGGAAGCATGTATCCGCCTGATCTGTGAGCTGGTAAAGGATACAGGGGAGGAAACGTTTCGGAATCTGACGGATGATACAATATAGTAACGGGAGGACAGGATATGTACGGAATCATAGCCACATGGAGAATGGCAAAGGAAGGGATAGAACAGGCATATGACATGCTGAAAAAAGGAGAAACCTCAGGAAGCGCCATTGAAACTGCCATCCGTGCAGTGGAGGATTTTCCTTATTACAAGTCGGTGGGGTATGGCGGGCTGCCCAATGAAGAGCAGATCGTGGAGTTGGATGCCGGTTATATGGATGGAGATACCATGAGCGTAGGTGCGCTGGGGGCCATAAAGGATTTTGCCAATCCCATCAGCATTGCAAAAAAACTCAGCGAAGAAAAAGTCAATAATGTACTGGTTGGGGCAGGTGCGGAAAAATATGCCAGGGAGCGGCAGTTTGAAGAGAAGGAAATGCTGACCGACCGGGCAAAAGCATTTTACCGGAAAAAGAAAAAAGAGCTGGATCAGGAACTGCGACCCTATGACGGACATGACACGGTAGGCATGGTCTGCCTGGATCAGTCCGGCACTGTGACGGCGGCGACCAGTACCAGCGGCCTGTTTATGAAGCGAAGCGGCCGTGTGGGGGATTCCCCCATTGTAGGCTCCGGCTTTTATGCGGATTCGGAAGTGGGAGGCGCTACGGCTACAGGCCTTGGGGAAGACCTGATGAAGGGCTGCATTTCCTATGAGATCGTCCGCCTGATGAAAGAGGGGATGACACCCCAGAAAGCATGTGAGAAGGCAGTGGCTGACCTGGACCGGAAGCTGAAACAGAAGCGGGGAGAAGCAGGCGATTTGTCCGTGGTTGCCATGAACAATCAGGGAGAATTTGGCTGTGCCACCAACATTGCAGGATTTTCCTTCAGCGTTGCCACCGAGGGCCAGGAGCCCATTGTATATCTGGTGAACCGGGAAGAGGACGGCAGATGTACTTTTGAGGAGGCTTCCAAAGAGTGGCTGGAAGAATATATGCGTGTGCGTATGGCGCCGGTTGAGGAATAAACCGGGGAAATCAGAACAACCAGGAGAACAGAGAAAACAGGAATATGGGTATGAAAGAAAAAATTATTGATCATGTGGGGACACTGCTCCCGGATTTGGTGGAGGACATCAAGACGATCTGCAGTATGGATTCCCGTCAGGATACGGCGACGCCGGAAGATCCGTTCGGGAAGAGGGTAACAGACTGTCTGAATGAGGCTTTGGCGATTGCAAAGCGTCTTGGATTTGAGACAGAGAATGTGGGAAATCAGATCGGTATCGCCGCCTGCGGCCCGGATACGGAAGATTATATTGCCTGTGTGGGCCATCTGGATGTGGTGGACGTAAACGGCGTGTGGAAAACCGATCCTTTCGTATGTACGGAAAAAGACGGTGTATTGTATGCAAGGGGCGTACTGGACAATAAGGGACCGACTTTCTGCTGCATGTATGCATTGAAGGCTCTGATGGATCTGGGATATGAATTTCCTATCCGTGTCAAGATCCTGTTCGGAACCAATGAAGAAACCGGTATGGAAGATATGAAGTGGTATTTTAAAGAGCATAAATATCCGCTTATGGGCTGGACGCCCGATGTGAAATATCCGGTGATCTATGCGGAACGGGGCCGGGCTGCATACCGCTACAGTCTCCCGAAAGAAAAAACAGAAGAATTGTATACGTTTGTAAATCAGTTTATTTTAAATCAGAATGACCTGGCGGCCAGTCTGGGCATAGATTATGCAGACGAGGAATTTGGAAAAAATCAGGTGAGAAAAGTAGAACTGTTTCAGGATGAGGATAGCTGCGGCCTGACGCTGGTTTCCAGTTATCCGGCTTCCTATAAGCTGGAAACCATGACAGAAGCACTGCGGAAGCTCTGCAGTGAGCATATGATCCTGATTCTGGATTCCAACATTGATCCGGTATTCTTTGACAAAGACACTTACCTGATCAAGACACTGGAGCGGGTCTATGAAGAGATTATGCATGAGGACGGCAGCGCGGTGACGACCACCGGAGGCAGTTATGCCAAAGTGGTGAAGAACATTGTGCCTTTCGGCCCCAGCTTTAAAGGACAGAAGGGAATCGGGCATATGCCGGATGAATGGATGCGGATATGTGACATTGAAAAAAATACGCAGATTTATGCATATGCATTGCATGAGCTGATGGAAGGTTTGCAGGAGGAAATACAATGAAAAGACTTGGAATTTCTGTTTATCCGGAACGGGCGCCGAAGGAAACATGCTATGAATATATGAAACTGGCAGGTTCTTATGGTTTTCAGCGTGTGTTCACCTGTCTTTTGTCGGTAGATGAGGACAGGGAAAAGATCATAGCTGATTTTACAGAGTTTTGCAAAGTGGCCCATGAGAACCATCTGACCGTATCGGTGGATACCAACGGAACCGTATTTCGGCGGCTGGGAGCAGGGCCGAGGGATCTGGCCGTGTTTGCACAGATGGGAGTGGATATTATCCGTCTGGATGAGCATTTCAGTGATATGGAAGATATTGCAATTACCAAAAATCCGTATGGTATTATGATTGAATACAATGCGTCCTCCACCCAGGGGCTGGACGTTATGATCAAAAAAGGCGCTGACAGAAGCAATATGTGTATCTGCAGTAATTTTTATCCGCAGAGAAATACAGGTATGGGGCTTTCGCGCTGGATAGAACTGAATCGCTGGTACCAGCCCCTGGGGTTAAATAATGCCGCATTTGTGTCCAGCAGACAGGAGCATACCCACGGCCCATGGGAAGTGTATGACGGACTTCCCACACTGGAGATTCACCGGGATCTGCCGATTGATCTGCAGCTCCGCCATTTGAATGCTCTGGGGCTTTGCAATGATTTCCTGATTGGCAATGCTTTTGCCAGCGAGGCTGAGCTGAAGGCAATGGCGGAAACGGATCTGAGCAGGATCCTCATCAGGGTGGATGTGGCAGAAGGCGTTTCCGATCTGGAAAAAGAAATTATTACCTGTGATATTCATGCATCCAGGGATGACTGCAATGAACTGGTGATCCGCTCCAGCTATCCCAGATTGCAATATAAAGATAAAGACATTGTGCCCCGGGCAAACGGCCGTGAGGTCTTTACAAGAGGGGATGTGATCATCGTCAACGATAACCTGAAGCATTATGCAGGGGAGCTGATGATCGTATTGACAGAAATCAAAGCGGATGATGTGTACAATTATGTGGGACATGTGGGCGGAGGAGAGCAGCTCTTACTGGACTGCATCAGACCGGCCTATAGCTTTGCGTTAACGATTTGACAGGCAGGTGAGGAAACGTATGGAAAAAGTAGTGGAAATTTGCTGTGGAAGCTATGAGGATGCGCTGGCCGCATACCGGGGAGGTGCAAAACGTATTGAACTGAACAGTGCGTTGTATCTGGGCGGACTGACGCCTTCTCCGGGAACGCTGGTTCTGACAAAGAAGCACACGGATCTGAAAGTAATCACAATGGTGCGGCCCAGAAGTGCAGGATTTTGCTACAGTGATGCCGATTTTGAAGTTATGAAAGCGGATACGGAACTGCTGATGAAAAACGGCGCCGATGGCATCGCATTCGGATGTCTGGATCAGGATGGCAGGATTCAGGAAGAGCAGGTGCGTCAGATTGTGGAGATCATAGATGCATACAGGGGCGAGGCTGTATTTCACAGGGCATTTGACTGCGTAGAGGATCAGTATGGAGCCATAGAACAACTGATTGCAATGGGAATCTGCCGTGTCCTGACCAGCGGCGGAAGGGCCAAAGCGATGGACGGCGCAGCACGGATTGCCGATCTGCAGAAGCAATATGGAGAAAAGATTCAGATACTGGCAGGCAGCGGTGTCAATGCAGAAAATGCCAGGGAACTGATGGAAAAGACCGGGATATGGCAGGTGCACAGTTCCTGTAAGGGATGGCTGTGTGATCCCACTACCCAGGGACCGGACGTATCCTATTCCTATACAGAACATCCTGATAAAAATGCCTATGAAGTGGTGGATGAGGCATTGGTAAAGAGGCTGGTTGATGCGATATGAATTTTCATGAATTAAGAAACAATGATAAGGTACGGTTTGTCTGGACGTTTGCCAGCGTTCTGATCGCCGGGTTTTTACAGGCGGCCATTCTGCAGATTTTTATGAATCCGATTAACCTGCTGTCCAGTGGATTCACAGGGGTTGCGATCCTGGTGGAAAAGATCACTTCCACGTTTATGGGATTTTCATTTCCTGTTTCTGTGGGCATGCTGGTTCTGAACATTCCGGTGGCCATACTGTGCAGCAAAAGCATCAGCAAGCGATTTACCTTTTTCTCACTGTTACAGGTATTTTTTGCCAGCTTCTTTTTAAAGGTCCTGGATTTTTCGCCATTGTTTGAAGATGTTCTGCTGAATGTGATCTTTGGAGGATTTTCCTATGGCATTATGACAGTGATTGCCCTGAAAGGTAATGCGTCCACAGGCGGTGTGGATTTTGTGGCGCTTTATATCTCCAATAAGAAGGGAAAATCCATCTGGAGTTATGTGTTTGTATTCAATGCAACACTGATTACCGTATTCGGTTTTATGTTTGGCTGGGAATATGCAGGGTATTCCATCCTGTTCCAGTTTATTTCCACAAAGACCATTGATTCCTTCTATCACAGGTATGAGCGTATGACTATGCAGATCACAACGACCATGCCGGATGAAGTCATTAAAGCCTATGTGGCAGAGTATCGGCACGGAGTGTCCAGGGTTGACGGAATCGGCGGCTACAGCGGAAGAAAGGTCAGTCTGCTGCATACCGTAGTATCCAGCTATGAGATTCAGGATATTGCCAAACTGATGCGAAAGACAGATCCCCATGTGGTGATCAATACCTTTAAGTCTCAGGACTTTTATGGAGGATTTTATCTGAAACCAATTGAATAAAGACAGGAAGCCGGAAGCCCCTTCGGAGTTTCCGGTTTTTTGCGTCAGAATCCCTTTTCACATGGGCACTGTGATTTTTGTGACATATGATATAATAAGGAAGCGCACTGATGTGCGCGCATGTCATCAGCCTTTGGCTGGTGACATGACATAATAAGGAAGCGTACGGTCTGGCCGGAACGATGTTGACACAAAAACAGGGAAAAGGCTATAATGATCATGGATATCAGCGATCAGAAAAACAGAGTTTCGGGGAGAGAGAAAGTGAAAAAGGAACAGAACAGAAAAAAGATAGATCGGGGGATTCCTCTGCTTCTTTCCATTTTATTGGTTTTTTGTATTTTGGGAACGGTTGTCTTTTCGGTGGCACGGAAAATATCGGTGGAAATGTCGGATTCGGCAATCCAGAATCTGAGCGAGAGCCTGGATTTGATCAAATGTACCATTGAAGCTGTCTTTAAAAAGGATGCGGAATTTCAGAAACTGATGGCAAAGGAGATCGGGATGGCAAAGGACCCGGAGAACTATATCCGTTCTTATCAGAAAAACCGGTCTATGGTGAAAGTATCGCTGATTTTGTCAGGAAAGACAACAGGCATTTCCAATACAGGGGAAGCGTTTTCCGAAGAAGGGCTGGACTTTTCCGCCGGGGGAGTGGTAGAGGGACTGGCTGTTTCACAATCTTATCTGAATTATATGGGTACATGGGCCTATTCTATGAAATGTCCGGTTGAAAGAAACGGGCAGGAGATTGGTATGCTTTATGTGGAATATGTCTATGACTCTCTGGATCAGTTGCTGCCGGACGGATTTTATGATAAAAGAGCTATGCTGTATATTATGGATGCAGAAACCGAACGGTTTGTGTTAAAGCCCAAGGGGATGGGCGCCCGGAGTGCAGGGCATCTGGATCTGACAGACTTTTACCGGGCCAATGATATTCTGGAAGAGAGCCTGAGAAAAGAAGTGGCCCAGTGCCTGGAAACCGGCAAAAATATTATGTTTTATCATGATATCCGGGGGCAGAGCGCTCTGAACTATATGTGGAAGGTAAACGACGGAACCATTTATCTGGTCGGTTATGTGCCTGTGGAGGCGATTCAGCAGGAGGGAAGGACTGTCAATCAGAATATTTTTGTGGTAGTTGCCGTTATGCTGATAGCCTTTTTCCTGTGCTGTATTTTATATTATTTTAACCAGAGACAGCAGAACAAGGTCCGGAAAGAACGGGAAGAGGAACGGGAAGTTCATAATAAGCAGTTGATGGAGGCATTGCAGGCCGCTCAGGTTGCCAGCAATTCCAAAACCACATTTCTTTCCAATATGTCTCATGATATCCGTACGCCCATGAATGCGGTCCTGGGATTTACGACTCTGCTGGCCAAGGATGCGGAAAATCCGGAAAAGGTCAGGGAATATACAAAAAAAATCATGGCCTCCGGCCAGCATTTGCTCGGTCTGATCAATGATGTACTGGATGTCTCCAAAATCGAGAGCGGAAAAGCAGTACTGAGTGTGGAAAAATTCACGTTAAATGATCTGGTTTCTTCAGTGGATGCCATTATCCGTCCGATGGCGGCGGAAAAAGCACAGAAGTTTCATGTGGAAGTCACAGGGATCCGGCATGAATATCTGATGGGGGATGAAACGAGAGTCAATCAGATTCTGATCAATCTGCTTTCCAATGCCGTAAAATATACGCAGGAGGGAGGCAGTATCTGGTTCCGTATCATCGGGCAGAAGCAGCGTTCCAGCCAGTTTGAGCGTATCCGGATTGAGGTGGAGGATAACGGGTATGGAATGACGCCGGAATATCTGAAAACAATTTTTGATGCGTTTAGCAGGGCAGAAAACAGTACCACGAATAAGGTACAGGGGACTGGGCTGGGTATGGCGATTACGAAAAATATCGTAGAGCTGATGGGCGGCACCATTGATGTGTTCAGTGAGGTGGATCAGGGAAGCCTGTTTCGGGTGGAACTGGAGTTCCGGATACCGGAGGGTCAGGCAGATCAGAAGTTCTGGAAAGAAAGCGGGGTTTCCCGGATTCTGGCAGTGGGCAATGATGCGGAAACAGGAAACGGGATACAGACGCTTATGAAGGAAGTGGGAGTTTCGGCGGATGTGGCCTCCGGAGTTGAAGAAGGACTGAGTTTACTGACACATAAGGATGGGAGCGGCGAAAGGTATCAGATCATTTTGCTGGATTGGGATGCACTGGAACTGGATGGTGTACAGGCGGCAGAAAGATTCAGGGAAGCGGCGCCGGAACAGGTGCTGATCCTGTTTTTGTCCGCAGACGGAGTGGATGGAGAAGGAATCGAAAAAGCGCTTGCAACAGCGCATACAGGCGTACTCTCCAAACCGTTTTTTGCTTCTGACCTGAAGGGAAAAATGCTGGAAATGCAGGAAGGACATAAAAAAGATGCCGATGCCGGGACAACGGAAGGAGGCAGTCTGGAAGGGCTGCATTTCCTTGCCGCAGAGGATAATGAGATCAATTCGGAAATCCTGAAGGAGATTTTGTCCATTGAGGGCGCTACCTGCGAAATTGCAGAAAACGGTCAGATAGCATTGGAGCGCTTCTGTCATTCAGAAGAAGGTGCTTATGATGCCATTCTGATGGATGTACAGATGCCGGTGATGAACGGATATGATGCCACAAGGGCAATCCGGGCGCTGCAGCGGGCGGATGCAGGGGAGATACCGATTATTGCCATGACGGCGAATGCTTTTGCAGAGGATGAGAAAGAGGCTTTGGATGCGGGAATGAATGTGCATCTGTCCAAGCCGATTGATGTGGAATTGTTAAAGAAGGTAATCAGGCAGTATACCTGATATGGAAAAAGGGAGTATAGAATGAAGCAGGAATGGAAAAGGAATCTGAAAAAAGCGGCAGCAATCTGTCTGGCCTGCGGGTCGGCATTTGCTGTGGCTGCCTGCGGGGAAAAAGCAGCACCCGGCAGAAATCTGATCACAGAAGAGGATGAAAGCGAAAAAGTGGTAAACCTGTTCAGTCCTATGGAAAAAACAGATCCGGATGCAGAAAATGTGGCGAGAACCGCTTCGGACCTGACTGTCAGCATGGCAGAGGAAAAGCTGGGGGTAACAGTGGCTTACCGGACCTATACGGCAGAAGATCATCAGGATATAACGTATGACGAGGTTATACTTGACCGGGTACGGAATCAGATGGACGATATCTATCTGCTGAACCCGGATACCATTCAGATATTGGGGGCAGAAGGGGCATTGATGGATTTATCCCGGCTTGCATGTACGGAAAATTTAAGAGAGGTTGTGAAAACAGCCAATACCGTGGACGGCAGGCTGGTGGCCATTCCTCAGGAGGTGGTGGCGCATGGCCTGTTTGTCAATCAGGATATGTTTGACGAATATGATCTTGCCCTGCCGGAAACGCCGGAAGACCTGCTGGAGTGCTGCCGGGTGTTCCGGGAAAACGGAATCGAAACGCCTATCGGCGCCAACCGCTGGTGGCTGGAAAATTTTGTATTTGCAGTGGCATATGCGGATTTATATAACGGCGGGGATACAGAAGCCGAAATAGCGGCGCTGAACAGCGGGGAGAGCAAATACAGCGACTATATGCGTCCCGGTTTTGAATTTCTTCAGGAGTTAATCGACTGTGGTTATATTGACGCCGAGACGGCCTCCGCGAATGAGGCCATTGAAGGGGAAGGCCCTGATTTCCTGGCACAGAAAACGCCGATTGTGATGGCATACTGGAGTGCGGCGAATGCGGAAACCTCCTATGGGAATCCTGATTTTCATCTGCAGGTAATCGGATTTCCCAGCAGCCGGGGGCAGATGCCGGTGGTATCAGTGACCGGATTTGGCATCGGTGCCAATGCAGAGCACGCGGAGGATGCACTGCGGGTTTTGGATGTGATGCTTTCTGATGAAGCGCTTCAGCTCTATTCAGAAACCAATCAGGTGATTTCCCCATCCAAAAATGTGGAGGTGGAATGTATTCCTGCACTGGAACCGCTGAATCAGCGGATACAGGAAAACGTTTATGTACTTGGTTCCAATGCGGGAATGGAAGTGGAGCAGTGGGGCAATACCTGTATCATTGTGCGGGATTTGCTGGACGGGGCCACGGTGGATGAGTGTATGGCGGAATTTGACAGGCTCCAGGAAGAAGCATTGGGACACTAGTGTCTGCCGTTGCCTGAGAAAAAAAGGAGAACAACAGAAAATGAAAAAAGAAGGACATACAGAGACAGCATTACATGGCCGCAGCAGTTTTTCCGGGAAACTGGGATATGTGCTGGCGGTGGCAGGTTCGGCGGTGGGGCTTGGGAATATCTGGCGGTTTCCCTATCTGGCAGCAAAGTACGGAGGAGGCATTTTTCTTCTGGTGTATCTGCTGTTGATGCTCACATTTGGTTATGCGCTGATCGTATCGGAAACGGCCCTGGGCCGTATGACAAAAAAAAGCCCGGTGGGTGCTTTTCAGGTATTTGGCAGGACGCTGCCATTCCGATTGGGAGGATGGGTCAATGCAGTGATTCCCATGTTGATCGTACCCTATTACAGTGTGATCGGTGGATGGGTGACAAAATATTTGTTTGCGTATCTGGGTGGAAATACGGCAAAGCTGGCAGAGGACGGTTATTTTACGGATTTTATAGCCGATGGCTTTCAGGCCGAACTGTGGTTTTTGATCTTTAGTCTGGCGGTGGTGGCAGTTCTTTTTGCCGGAGTCAAGCAGGGCGTGGAACGGGTTTCCAAGGTGATGATGCCGCTGCTTGTACTGCTGGCAGTGTTTGTGGCAGGCTATTCTATGACCAGACCGGGTGCCTGGGAAGGGGTAATGTATTTCCTGATTCCGAATCCGGAAAACTTTTCCTGGATGACAGTGGTTGCCGCAATGGGGCAGATGTTCTATTCCCTGTCGATTGCAATGGGGATTTTGTATACCTATGGTTCTTATATCAAAAAAGATGTGGATATCGAACAGTCCACCATACAGGTGGAGATATTTGACACAGCCATTGCCATGCTGGCCGGTCTGATGATTATTCCGGCAGTGTTTGCATTTTCCGGCGGCGACCCGAATACGCTGAAGGCAGGTCCTTCTCTGATGTTTATTACGATACCGAAAGTATTTGCCAGCATGGGATTCGGCACCGGGGCGGGGATCATGTTTTTCCTTCTGGTTCTGCTGGCAGCGCTGACCAGCGCCATTTCGCTGGCGGAATCGGGTGTTTCTACATTCGAGGATCAGTTTGGCTGGAGCCGGCGTAAATCTGCAATGTGGATGGGGCTGGTGATTGTTTTGTTCGGTTCGGCTTCTGCCCTTGGCTTTGGCGTACTGGATTTTGTTTCCCTCCTGGGTATGTCAATTCTGGATTTCTTTGACTTCCTGACCAATTCGCTTATGATGCCGCTGGCTGCCCTGGCGACCTGTTTTCTGGTGACCCGTGTGGTGGGACTGGATCAAATGACGCAGGAAATCGAACAGTCCTCAGCTTTTAAGAGAAAGAAGATGTACTGCTTTTTTATGCGGTATCTGGCCAAAGCCTGCATTGTGATTATTTTGCTCAGTTCCGTTGCCAATGTGCTGGGATGGATTTCCATGTAGGGGGAAGGAGAAAAAAGCGACAACATTTTTCGGGAAAAAGGAAATTATCTCTTGCCAAATGTTTGTAGTTATGGTAATATAACTTTCGTTAGGTTAGCCACAGGGAGGTATCCCGGCTCAGGCTCCGTGGTCAAGCGGTTAAGACATCGCCCTTTCACGGCGGTAACACGGGTT
>CANDNA010000032.1 GCA_947385955.1 uncultured Clostridia bacterium | reverse complement strand
TGTGATTGATAAAGAAGGGTACGCCGCAAGTCTTAAATATTATAAAGTTGACTATATTTCGATTTCAGACCGTCTGTATTATGAATTCGCCGACGAACTCTTAAAACATATCCGTGAACTTGTGGAGCTTGAAAACTGTATAAATTTCACGGAAAATGCTGAAATTGCTATCGTGTTGACAGAAGAAGAACTTGACGAGTTTATGTCAAATATCGAAGCCTATAGCAAGTGCCGCAAACTGTATATGGGGCACAATCTGCTGCCTGATGAGGAGCAGGAACAGTCCCTTGCTGATCACGGAATTGAAATCAATATTATTCCCGATTACTACTATCAGGATTTACAGGAGGTGTAACTGTGCAACTGAAAAATTTTCAATTATCGGCTGTAAAATCGCTTTTTGAGGCAATGGACAAGCCTGCCCGTGACATTATCCTAAAAAGCCCTACGGGCAGCGGAAAGACGATTATTCTTACCCATTTTATGCACCAGTATGTGCAATCATACCGCAATACCGTGTTTGTATGGCTCACCCCCCGGCAAGGGCAATTTAGAGGAACAGAGCAAGGAAAAGATGGATAAGTATATCCACGCTGCTCAGACAAAGTTGCTCTCCGATGTAATGACGGGAGGCTTTGAAGAAAACGATAACTGTTTCATCAACTGGGAAAAGCTGACGAAAAAGGGCAACAACGCCCTGAAAGACAGCGAACGCACCAATTTCTTGGAGCATATCGAGCACGCTCTGAACGCTGGTTTACATTTTATCGTCATTGTGGACGAAAGTCATCAGAACAACACGGTAAAGGCGGATGAAATCATCCAGTATTTCCATACGGGCAAGATTATCCGTTGTTCCGCTACGCCGAAAGGCATCAAAAATGCGGAAATCATAGAAATTCCTGAAGCGGATGTTATTGCCGAGGGACTTATCAAGAAAATGCTCATCATTAATGAGGATTTTCCACAGCGTGTGGAAACGGAGAACGCCACCAACTATCTGTTGGAACAGGCGTATGCCAAGCAGCGTAAAATCCGTGCGGAGTTTCTTTCCACCGGAAAGGACATCAATCCTTTGATTGTGGTACAGATCCCGAACAAATCGGAGAAATTGCAGGACGCTGTGGAACGCTGGTTTGAAACGCAAGGCGTGACCTACGAAAACGGTCAGCTTGCGGTGTGGCTCTCTGATATGCATGAAAACTTGGAGGGCATTGAAGAAATCAACGCTCCCTCCGTTGCTGTTATCATCAAGCAGGCTGTTGCCACAGGCTGGGATTGTCCAAGAGCTGCTATTTTGGTGAAGCTCCGTGACAATATGGATGAAACCTTTGAAATTCAGACCATAGGGCATATTCGCCGTATGTCGGAGGCGCACCACTACGGCAAAGATTTGCTGGATAGCTGTTATCTCTACACTTTCGATGAAAAATTCACCGCCGGTGTCAAGCTGAGCCTCGGCAAAGGGGCTTTAGAAGCAGCTACTCTGTTCCTTAAAAATGAGTATAAAGGCATCACTCTGACCTCTGAACAGAGAACAATGGTGACGAATCACCGCAATCCGAAAAAGGCTCTGCTCTCTGTAGCTTGGAACGCTACGGCTTAAAGGGTGGCATTGTCCGCTATAACGAAAAAAGTGAAGAACTGTGCATTTGTATGGACAGTTATTCCGAGGATATTAACAGCAATAGCTGGGTTTTACTGAGTGATATTTTGAAGTGAGGTGAAAGTCTTAAGATAACTGTTGAGCTTTCCGCTTGTCAACAAATTTATATACAACACCCTATGATTTTGCTTTAGGTAGTAGCTGTATCGTTGTCCCCATAAACTGACAGGCTGATTTTCCTCTTCGGATGGTAAGGTAAGGCAGGGAATAAGATAATCACTTTGCTGTTCATATGTACCGCTCATCTGTTCAAATATTGTCTTTTCCATAAACTTAAACCTCCGTCATCTTAATTCTAAATTTTTTAATCGGTGTGTGCAAATTTGATAATGAGTTCATCAACTGCATCTGTATATCTTCCTTCGGCAATCAGCTTATTTCGCAGATCGTTCAGACTGTTGATGATAATTCTGCGCTCGTATTCATCAACCGCTATGTAGTATTTTTGCTTTTGCATACGATCGACCTCCTTTGCACCTACATTGTAACAGGAGATGATCGAGATGACGAATGTGCGATTTGATTTTTTGACATGAAGAAAAACAGCATAAAAAGCATTTCTGCCTTCTACGCTGTCTTTTCGCCTTTGCAACGCCCATAAAGCTGTATTTCAATGTTATTTTCAAATTACTTCCTTATCAGGTATTAGCATTCTTATAGCTCCCTTTTCTTACTGTCCTTCGCAGTATTACCAGCGCCAGCAGGCCAATGCTGCAAAGGCTTATCACCACGCCG
Organism: uncultured Clostridia bacterium; assembly: GCA_947385955.1. Classification (GTDB taxonomy): domain Bacteria; phylum Bacillota; class Clostridia; order Lachnospirales; family Lachnospiraceae; genus VSOB01. The sequence continues at coordinate 26,088 of CANDNA010000032.1, read as the reverse complement.
CCCACTGCTCCCGGCGGTGTATATTCAAAGGATACGGTATGTGTTCCAGCCGGTAATTCCACCCCCAGCAGAGCGCCTCCAAAAAGTGTGATGGGAGCCGGTTTCCCATCCACCTGCGCTTTCCACCCCATCTCTCCGGAAACCGGAATGACCAGCAGGCCGTCCTGCTCCGGTTCCACTCTGCCGGATATACCGGTATCGGTAATCTGTGTCACTTCCATCGGATACCGCCCCAGATATCCGATCATTTCTTCCAGTACAGACGGATTCAGGCAATAAGCCGACAGTTCCAGTTCGTTTTTTTCATTCCGCTTCGCTCCGCTCCTGGACAGGCTTATCCTGCTCCCCTCACGGCACCAGCCAAGCTGCAGCAGATAGGGATAATACACCCTCCCATAGATTCTTTCCTCCCCGTCAATATCCGCTGCAATATCCTTCGTACTGCAGGCTTTTGGATATACACAGAAATAACCGCTCTTCTCAGGTTCCAGAATCACCCTGTCCTCTTCATAAAAAACGGGGACTTCCTCATATAAGGGTTCCGTGATCCCCATTGCCCATGCCAGATCATTCTGTACCGCAATCGGGCTGCCTTCCTCCGGATCCCAGTCTCTGACAACTTCCAAATCCACCACATAGCCAAAAGGCAGTGCCGGCCGGTTTTCATACAGCCATCTGCCGTCCCCCTCCGCCGCCGGCCTGTGACAGTCATCTGCCATATCGGGACTGTCGGAAAGAAGATACCTGACGCCAAGCAGCGCCGATACGAGAGGCGTGGCCCCATCATAGCAGTAAAATACCTTACTGCTGCTCATTCCCAACCGTCTGTAAAAATGTGACATATTCTCACTGACTGTGGAAGAAAACAGCGTTGCTGTGGAAAACCCGCCCAGCATTCCGTCGTTTTTGGTCATCCGCCCCTGTTTTTCCGTCCGAATCAGGCCGCCGCTGCCATCGCCTGCTGTCCTCACGGTAGAAAGCAGCACCTGATCGGTTCGGATCTCTGCCAGATAGTCGGAACGGCTTGTGGTAAATATACTGGTTTCAATGGTATTGACTGCCGTTTCCATAATCACTGCGCAGAACAGAAAGAGCCAGACCAGCCCTCTCCATCTGCCTTTTTGATACCAGCACAACAGCAGCCCATACACCGTCACATACAGAGCCGTAAACAAAAGATTCGTCCTGGTCACCTCCCCGCCGCTTCCCTGACGGGCGCAGAGGGCCAGAAACAGCAGCCCGCTTCCCACTGACAACACGATCTGCCGCCCCGTAATCTCCCGCAGATGCAGGACCGCTTCAAAACACATCGTAAGTACAAGAAAGATATACAGAAAAGACTGCCTTGCCGGCAGATTATTGGGAAAATTCAGCCCATGCCAGAGAAAATCCAAAAGATTTACCGAAAAACTGAGATAGAAAAAAGCCAGCAAAAACAGTCTGGGCAGTTTTTCCTTCCATCGGATCTGCCTGCAGCAAAAGTACAGTGGAAGCAGTGCCAGAACAGCCACACCGCAGTATACATTCGGCCAGTGATCATTTCTGATTTCCGTGCTCACATTCATACAGTGCCTTGCTGCCGCTTCCCAGACGGGAAAATAACACCTGATCCGTTCCGGGAAATCTGCCTGGTCAAACCGGGTCGCCCGCAACGCCAGCACCCCCGGCAGAAGCACCACTCCGGCCAGACCTCCGGACAACAGAGAATACAACAGAAACTGTTTCAGACTTCTGCCTTTTTCACGCAGGGACAGGGGCAGGACCAGAATACAGAAATACAAAACCAGAAAAATGCAGAGCATAATGGAAATATAATAATTGGTCAGAATAGAAGCCCCCAGCGCAATCGTGTACAGAAAAGGCTTTTTTCTGCCAACCAGCTCTTCCAGTCCGAATATCACAACCGGCGCCAGATAAATACAGTCCAGCCACATAATATTCCAGTTATAGGCAGCCATAAAGCCTGACAGGGCATATCCCGCCGAAAACAATGTGATCCCATAACTGTCCGTTCCAAAGTGCCGCTTCAGATACCAGGCAAACGTCAGGCCGCACAGACTGACTTTTATGACAATCAGGGTTGTCATAAATTCCAGAATCCATTTTTCCGGACAAAAAACAAGCAGATAATTCACCGGACTGGCCAGATAATAGGCATACAACGCCAGAAAATTGGCGCCCAGCCCGGCACGCCAGGAGAAAAACAGGCTTTCCCCTTCCCGCAGCTTTCTGTGAAGTTCCGTAAAAAAGGGCATGTACTGGTTATACAAATCTACCCTCAGAAAGCATCGGTCTCCAAAGGGATACACGCCCCGGTATACAAGCGCGGCCAGCATAACCGCCGCCGGAATACAAAAGGCCAGCAACAGCGGCCTTTTCCTGTTCCTCATCACATATGCTTTACAGCCCCTGTCTCTCTCTGCAAATTTATTCACAAATCTCTTCACGAATCCCTTCCGCATCAAACATACGATAATACTGCAGCCTCTGATAAGTCAGCAGCTCCTGAGACGCCTCCCGTTCCTTATCGGTCATAGATTCCCCCGCTGCCGTTTGTACCTGCCTGGCACTGATCACCGGATACCTGTGCTGCAATGTTTCCAGATATCCATAATAACCGTGCAGAGGCAGGCCTGCCTGCCGCAATACCTCCAGTGCCAGGAAATTGGCGCTGGTTTCTATCCCCTGTTTCTCATCCACATCAAAATTGGCCCACAGAAGAAACGGTACCTGATAGCGGCTCTCCTCCTGCTCCGCCGTCAGCGCTTCCGGATTGATCCCATTGGCCCGAAAAATCGGCGCAGCCACTGCATCACCCGGCTGATGATCCCCAAAGAATACCACTATGGTTTCTTCCTCCTCCTGTTCAAAGTAGCCAATCAACTCCGAAAGCGCCCGGTCTGTCAAAGACATCAGTGACAGATAGTCCGACACTGCATCAGACTGAATATTCTCCGCATAGATTTCGGGGGTAAAATTGGTAAACTCCTGTCCATAGCCGCCATGATTCTGCATGGTCACATTGAACAGAAACAGCGGACGGCTCTGATCACGCTGCTCATACTCTGCAATAATCTGCTGAAAATCCGCACTGTCACTGACATATTTCCTGACCAGTTCCGGCTCCGGATACTCCTCAAGAAACCGTGTCTCATCAAAGCCCAGCCAGGGATACACCTGATTCCGGTTCCATCCTTTTGCGTGGTACGGATGCATGGCGATACACTGATACCCCGCTTCCTGCAGCACCGAAACCAAAGACGGAATGCTTCCCCGGATGTACTGCTGATAAGGAATGCTTCCCTGAGGCAGAAAGGCCATGGTATTTCCGGTCAGAAATTCAAATTCCGTATTGGCAGTATTGCCGCCCAGCACCGAAACATGCAGCGTACCCGTTATGGTATGCTCCGCCCCCTGCAGACTGTGGAAATATGGCATATATGCCTGATTGCAGGAAAACTCCCCCAGATATGCCGGGTCCGAAAAGGCTTCATCCATAATCACTATGATATTGGGCAGTTTTTCTTTCTCTGCCCCGACACTTCCCGGCTCAGGCCTATACCGGCGCAACTGTTCTTCACAGGCTTCTGCATCGTATCCGTCCGGCTTCTCCACCATGAGATATTTCAGTTCCATCATAAAGGCCACTGCGCTGCCGTTCCGTTTCTGTACCACCCCGGGAGTAAACATTTTATCATACAGATGCAGTCCGGAAATCACCTCCTCCTGATGGAGACAGAATGCCAGTCCGGACAGCAGCATAACCGATGCCGCCATACCTGCCAGACGCTGCCTTCGTCCGGTCACTTTGCCGCGAAAAATCTGCTGGATGACAAGCAGTAAAGCAAAACCGGCCAGCACCCACCGTACCCGGCCGGGCAGCGCATAACTGAAATTATCCGCCACCGACGCCGCCGTGCGTGCAGAAAAGATATCCCAGGGCAAAATCGGCGAGGACCGGAATGCCAACACATAATAATTGGCCAGGCCCGCCGTCATGGAAAACAGAGTCTGCAGGCGCAGCGCCACACGGAGCCTTCCGGTCAGCATCACCAGCGCTGCCGCGGAAAGCCAGTAAAAGGAGCCGTTCAAAAGCCATACCACCGGTTTCATATCCGTAAACGGGTTATAGCTGTAGCTCTCTGTTAAAATAAAAGTCAGGACCGGGCACAGAAAAAATCCGGCCAAAGACAGCCCTCCTGCCGTTGTTTTCTTTTTCATACGCTCCTCCTCTGGCAATTATAGCACACTTCTCCCAAAAGAAAAGTCAGAGACTGTCCTTTGATTCTTAATTTTCTTTTTACATTCCCTTCCCTTTCTTGCATCCCTTCAGGCAAAATGCTATACTTCCCATACAATCAGGAAACGGAGGAAAGCAATGAAAAACAGGTTATGCGGGAATACCTCAGCCAATTACAGAAAACAGACCATCTTCCTGGCTCTGTTTTTACTGTTTCTGCCAGCCGCCTTTCTGCACTTCGCGAACATGCATACCGCCGCCCCAGTCCTTCGGCTTTCCGAAACAGAACCGGCCTTTTATCAGGAAGATGCTCTGTCTGCTCAGGAAGAGCCTGTAAAAAACCCCTATTCTGACTTAAGCGTCCCCACGCTCATCTGTAAAATCCGGGAAACCTATTTTATCGTAGACTGCTACCATAATCAAATACTTTATTCGGATTCTGCAGACAGGCCCATATCCCAGTGGAATGTGATGACAGATCAGATTGACAGAGGACATACTCTGGCCAGTGACGGCAGCGTCTGGCTGGCAGACGACACCGAAAGAAACCGGATCCTCGTCTTTGAAAAAAAGGCCGACCGGTTTGTCCACACCCAGACGCTGCCTGACATCGGCATCCGTCCTCACTATCTGGTTTATCGGGAAGAAGATCAGAGCTTTTATGCCTGGAGTTCCATGACCGGAGAAATGTACATACTGAAACGGGAAGAAGATTCCAGCCGGGTCTACATCAGTGAGATCCGCCGGATTCCTGACCTGAACGGCATCTATGTCCGCTCGTTTACCATTCTGGAAGATGATATTTATTTTGTATCGGGAAATTCCTCAATTATCCGGGCCGATCTTGCTTCCTTCCGGATCAGGGAAACCTATCCCGTGCCCGACGCCATCGCCGGTATGATTCAGCTCACATGGATCGACGGCTATTATTATATCACGGTCTCAACAGACAAACAGGGCAGCCAGGATGCTGCCACCATCATCCGTACAAAAGATCTGCACACTCTGGCATCCCAGGGCTATGAAGATGTGTATTCTGCCTTTATCGGAGGAGGCACTCCTTATTATATCTCTTACTTTGACCGGCGGTATTACCTGACCGAACACAGACTGCCGGGGCACTCCGTCTGGAGCTTTACCAGCGAAAACGGACAGCTTACGAATGTGACTGCCATATACTGACATACCGTTATACCACGCTTCTGCCCTTCCACTTTCCTTTGACAAAGCGGGTTACAAACAGTGTCACACGGAAGATCCAGTCCATTACCATAGCGATCCATACCCCCACAGCCCCCAGGCCGAAATAAACCCCCAGGATTCCGCTGAAACAGATGCGGAAAGCACACATGGAAAATACAGATACCACCATTGTATATTTGACATCTCCCGTAGCACGCAGCGCATGGGACAGGGTAAAGGAAAGAGGCCATAAGAGCATGGCAAACCCATTGTGAATCACAATCAGCAAAAATGACAGCGATCTGGCCTCATCGGACAGAGTATAAATCTTCAGGATCCAGGGCAGCGCCGCCAGAATCACGCTGTTAACGCCCCAGGTAAAAAAGTAAGTGATTTTCAACAGCTTTTTGATATAATAGGCGGCCTGCTTCTCGTCACCTGCACCGATACACTGCCCCACCACAGTAATCATGGCCAGGTTCATAGCCTGTCCTGCAATGCATCCCATCGCATCCAGATTATTGGCCACTGCATTGGCCGCAATCTGTACCGTCCCGAATATGGCAATGATACTGACCACAATCACCCGGCCAAACTGGAAAATACCGTTTTCCACCCCGCTGGGCACCGCGATATACAAAATCTTCCGGATCAGACTCCCCTTCCAGGTAAAAATCTGCCGGGGCGTCAGATGCACCTCATATTTATGATTCAGCAAGATCACAAACATTACCACAGCCGCCATGGCACGGGAAGCAAACGTGGACCATGCCGCACCTGCCACCCCCATAGAAAAGCCGAAAATCAAAATGGCATTGCCAATGGCATTCATCACATTCATTCCTACCGACACATACATGGGCAGCCTGGAATTTCCAATCGAGCGCAGCACTGCCGCACAGGAATTAAACACTGCCAGAAACGGATAGGAATAGGCGGAAATCACCAGATAAATCAAAGCATTCTCCATCACATCCGCTTCGATGGAGCCAAACAGTACCGCCAGAAGCGGCCTCCTGCCAAGCAGCGTCAACAGAGTAAGGCCCAGAGAGATCAACACCGTAATCATAATCAGCTGGTCTGCCGCATGGCAGGCATGGCCTTTCTTTTTTTTACCGATATACTGGGAAATCACCACACTGCCGCCTGCTGCCACTGCTGCAAAAATATTGATGATCACCGTATTGATCATATCCACAAGCGACACCCCGGAAATGGCGGCCTCTCCCGCATAAGAGATCATCATGGTATCCACCATGCCTACGGTAATCGCCAGTACCTGCTCCACCACCAGCGGAAAAATAAGCGCCGCCAGCGCCCGGTTACTGAACATCGTATATTCTGCTGTCTCTTTTTTTCCGGCTGTTCTCAGTTTCATGCTCCTCTGCCCTCTTTATCCTCTTACCTTATATTGTATATGAGCCTGCAATCCTCTCCTGCTGCCGCTCCAGCAGGTCAGCGATCGTCACATTGTCCACCACATGATTGATCGCCTTTGCCAGCTCCTTCCAGACCCCCAGCGTCTCACAGGTATCACATCGTTCGCATTCGTTCACATCGTCATCCAGACAGGAAACAGGATTCAGGCTGCCTTCCGTCAGCCGCAGAATCATCCCCACAGTATAGCTGGCCGGATCTCTGGCAATCCGGTATCCCCCCTGAGCGCCTCTTACACTTTTCACATAACCTGCTTTATTCAGTATGGAGATGATCTGTTCCAGATACTTTTCCGAAATCTCCTGCCTGCCTGCGATCTCTTTCACCTTGATGTATTCTCCTGTGTTGTTGGCCGCAAGATCCAGCATAACCCGTACCGCATAACGTCCCTTTGTTGAGATCCTCATAGCTTCCCTCCATACGTTTCGTTCTCTCCTCCAAATCATACTATAGTAGTATGAATTTTTCAATAGGGGTTTGAGTCAGGTTACAATATTCCGAACGGGATGGTTCCTGCCATGTCTGCTTCAAACTGCGGGCATAAGATTTTCTAACTGTTGTGGCAATGTATCTGGCAAGCGTGCAATCGGACTTTATGCGCCATCCAGGCGCAAAAAGTCCTTTTCCGGGCATCCATGCCCGGAAATTGCAGATTATGACACAACAGTAAGAATCTCTAATGCCCTTCGTAGGCGCAGACATGGCAGGAACCATCCCGTTTGGAATCATATCAATATAACAAACTTCTCCGATTTCTGTCCTGCTAACGATTTTTGAAATATGAGATAACTCAATAAAAAATCAAGGCTAAATGGAACTGGTAAAACTTATTACCATAATCATACTTCTACTGCATAACTTTCAGTAACTTTTAACAACAAAAATAAAATACAACAATCAATTTTCAAACTATCACGCTCTATTTTTAATATCGTCCCATTTTAGCTTTCTTATATAATCCATAATGAAAACGATAAGATATATTATCTCCTTTCCATACTTTGGGATTAATATTTGCACTGTTCTTTTCTCTATACGAAAAATGAAAGTACGTTTTCCCAGTATCCTCTTTCTCAATGGCAGCAATAATATTACTATCATAGAGTAATTGTAATAATTTCTGACTATCATCTACAAATTCTGGAATTTCATCTGCATTTTCAAGTATATAGTCAATAAACTTTTCGTAACTAATCATATACTCATCATAAGTAAAATCAGCTTCTTTGAAAAAATCAAATAACTTCAAAAAATGTTCAAAATCAACATTTGAATAATAAAAGGACAACTGATCTTTTAATGAACTCATAAAATACTCCGAGTAATTATTCTGAAATTCATTACTATCAAATACTTCTTTGCTGAAAAAAACATTATTTCCCAAATTATCCTTCTTCATTTTTCTCTGGATATATTGTAAAATCACAAGAATATCTCTGGGACGAGATAAAGATATTTTTAAAAATTCCATAAAAGCAGTATCATATTCACGTTCAGGACTACTTGTTGCTATTTTCCAAGGAAAATACCATTCAAAAATATCATCTCCAATATATTCCTGCTGATATAGCAGAATTTTTTTTGCGACTTCATATAAATAGGATTTTTTATATGTTTGATATGTTGTTCTCCAATCCAAAAAAATAGAGTTATCAAGTAACTTATTAGTTGCATTCTGTAAATTCAAAGAATTAAAAATATCTGGTCTAAGAAGTAATACTACTTTAAAATGTCCCTTCGTATCTTTAGCATTTGAAAAAACACTTGTATTTAAAGTCCATGTAGCATTAACTAGCCCCTTAATACATTCAATGTAATCTGCATAAGGTATCGTATCAGGTCTTATATCAATTCCATCAATAAAAAGTATAATATTCTTGTTTAATCTTAATTTAGTAATGGCATCAGAAAAACTTTTTTCAATATAAAATAAATTGTGTTGGAATCTGGTTTCGCTAAATTCTATTTTACTTGCAATATTTCCTCCTACTTCTACATATTTTGATATAAGTTTTGCAACCATTTCGCTTTCATCCATAACTTTCATTACATTAGTAATTTCTGGTGAAAAAGCATTCATATAATACTCGTCAATTGCCAAATTTAAAGTACTAATATTACTTTTATTAAATATTGAAACAATTCTATCTTTCTCTTGCACATTCTTTGCCAATAAAAGCAGAAGTATTACTTTCCAAATACCAACATACCCTGTCAAGTCTAAACTCTTACTTTTCTTTAAAGTATAAAATTTTTCATAATCGGTTGCAGCAAGATAAGAAATAGAGGCTTTCGTTTCTTTATAATTATTATTACTTAAAAATGTAGCATACGCTGTTTTTCCTGTACCTTTTTCTCCAATCAGAAAATATACACTTGGATTGAGCAATTCATCTAAATAAAAATTGCGAACAAAAATATCATTAAAAGCAACCTTATTTTGCCTTTTCGAATAGTTTTGTGCATCTGAAAAACCTAAATATAATTGATCTACTGTTTTCATACATGATTTTCTCCTTTGTAAATATTTATATAACTATACAAGGATACAGTCAAGTAAAAATATACCCTCCCCATGCCACCATTTTTCAGGATGGGCCACGGGAAGGGCATATATTCCATATTCATCTGTTATCAGCAGTTATCCCTCAAAAGGAACCACACTGCCCTGATATTTGTCATTGATAAATTTCTTGATCTCATCGGATTTCAGTACATCCACCAGAGCCTTTACGCCTTCGTTGTTTTCATTGCCTTCTTTTACCACGATTACATTGACATAGGTTTTCGCCGCTTCGGAATCGGAAGTCTCGATGGCAAGGGCATCGTCTTTGGCGTTTAAACCTGCCTCCAGTGCGTAATTGCCGTTCAGTACCACAAAAGCCACCTCCGGAAGCACTCTGGATACCTGTGCTGCCTCCAGCTCATTGAACCTGATGTTATGAGGATTTTCTGCAATGTCATTGACTGTGGCTTCAATGCCGGCCCCTTCTTTTAAGGTAATCAGGCCATTGTCCTGAAGGAGCAGCAGCGCTCTTGCCTCATTGGTGGTATCGTTGGGGATAGCCACCTCTGCGCCGTCCTCAATGGCATCCAGGCTGGAAACCGTACCCGGATAGATCCCAAGCGGTTCATAGTGGATCTCTCCCACATTGACCAGATGAGTACCTTTTTCCTCATTAAAACTGTCCAGATAAGGGGTATGCTGGAAATAGTTGGCGTCAAAGTCACCTGCTTCCACCACTTCATTGGGCTGTACATAGTCCTGGAACACTGTCACTTCCAGATTCCATCCCTGCTCTGCCAGAATCGGCTTGGCTGCCTCCAGGATTTCCGCATGGGGTACACTGGTGGCCGCTACTTTGATGGTACCGCCTGCCGCTTCTTCTGATTTACCGCAGGCAGACAAAAGCCCTGCTGCCAGCAATGCCGCTGTGATGACCGATAACACTCTTTTTTTCATAATAATTCCTCCTCTTCTCTTTTTATCTGTATCCCTGACGGGAATGCAAATCCACGCTCTGCCTTCTCTTTACCGGCTCCGTTTGTCCAGTTTTCTGGACAGCCTGGTACCGATCACCTGCAGAATCTGTACCAGCAGAACAAGTAAAATCACCGTTACCCACATAATATCAGATTCATATCTGTAATATCCATAGCGGATGGCAATATCTCCCAGACCGCCGCCGCCTACCACACCGGCCATAGCCGAATATCCCAATATGGTACCCAGCGCTATCGTAGCGCCTACAATCAATGATGTCCTGGCCTCTGCCAGAAGCACTTTACAGATAATCGTCCACAGGCTGGCTCCCATGCTCTGCGCCGCTTCGATCACACCCTTGTCCACTTCCAGCAAAGAGGACTCCACCAGCCGGGCAATAAAGGGCGCCGCCGCGAAAGTCAGCGGTACAATGGTGGCCGTAGCGCCATAACTCTTTCCTGCAATCAGCCGGGTTAACGGTATAATCAGAATCAACAGGATCAGAAACGGCACACTCCGTACGACATTCACGATCACATCCAGCAGCTTATATATGATACCGATGGGACGCAGCCCGTCTTTGGCCGTTACCACCAGTGCAATACCCATCGGAAGCCCTATCAGATAAGCCATAATCGTGGAAGTCAGTGTCATATATAATGTAATGCCTGTATTTTCCACCAACATCAGAATCGTTTCACTATTCCACATAATCCGTCAGCTCCTCTACCGTAAGATTTCTGTCTTTCAGATATTGAATCATCTTTTCTGCCGTCACCGTATCTTCCGGAAGCTGCAGCACCATCTGTCCGTGGGCAATGCCTCCGATGTCCTTGGTATCGGCCAGCAGGATATTCACCGGCGTCTTGCATGCCAGCACCATATTCCCGATTACCGGTTCAAACGAAGAATTTTCCGAAAATACAATGCGGATACAGCGCTTGCCCCGCATCTCCATCGTACTGCGCTCTCCCTGGAACACCAGCTTCTGCGCCGCTTTGGTCCGGGGCCTGGAAAATACTTCCTCCACACTGCCGGATTCCACCAGGTTCCCTTCATCAATAATGGCCACCTGGTTGCAGATTTCCTGCACCACCGACATTTCATGGGTAATAATCACGATTGTAATCCCATACTGAATATTGATCTCCTTCAGCAATGCCAGAATAGACTTGGTAGTCGTGGGATCCAGCGCACTGGTAGCCTCATCGCACAACAGAATTTTGGGGTTGTTGGCCAGCGCTCTGGCTATGGCCACCCGCTGTTTCTGCCCGCCGGATAACTGGGCCGGGTATGCCTTTGCTTTTTCAGACAGCCCCACGATCTTAAGCAGTTCTGCAGCCCGCTTCTTTGCTTCCCTGCGCTTCATCCCCACAATTTCCAGCGGAAAACAGATATTATCCTGGACATTCCGCTGCATCAGAAGATTGAAATGCTGAAAGATCATGGCAATTTCCGTGCGTGCCTTCCGAAGCTGGGCACCATTCATAGCCTGCAGATCCTGTCCCTCTATCAATACGGTACCACTGGTAGGCTTTTCCAGAAAATTCAGACATCTGACGAGAGTACTTTTCCCTGCGCCGCTCATACCGATGATGCCACAGATATTTCCACGCTCAATGTCCAGATTGATGCCCTTAAGAGCCTCCACCTGATTATCCCGCCCGATAAATGTCTTTGTCACATCCCTGATTTGGATTATCGCTTCCATTTTATCACTCCATACTTGTATACATGTCTGTATTTAACCTGTCAATCATACCATATTTATCCCGATTCTGCAAATCTTATTGTTTTCATACTTATTTAATAGGTTTTCTATGAAAACAATCATATACCGCTGCCCTGGTCTTGTCAACAACTTTTTCTATTCCCGGTATACAAATCTCCTGATTTTTGATATACTGTGCGTAACATACAATCTCCATACACAAAGAGGGCTGGATTATGAAAAAAAGAAAAGCGGTTGTTTCCCTGGGCCATGAAGCTCTGGGCTACACGACAACAGAACAATGGGACGCAGTGAAAAAAACTGCCCGGGCGCTGGCTGATCTGGCACAGGCTGACTATCAGCTTACCATCACCCACAGCAACGGCCCGCAGGTCAGCATGATTCACAAAGCCATGACAGAACTGCGCCGGGTCAATCCTGACTATACCCCGGTTCCCATGTGTGTCTGCTCCGCCATGAGCCAGGGCTATGTAGGATACGATATTCAAAATTCTCTGCGTTCGGAATTTTTAAGCAGGGGCATTTCCACTCCGGTCAGCACCATCCTGACTATGGTGACAGTGGATCCCTATGATGAGGCATTTTATGAGCCAAACAAGATCATCGGCAGATATATGACAAAAGCAGAGGCCGATGCGGAAATACAGAAAGGCAATTATGTAACAGAAATAGAGGGCAAAGGCTTCCGCCGCATTGTGGCTGCACCCAGACCTCTTGACATCGTGGAAATTGATACCATCCGTACCCTGGCCGATGCAGGACAGACCGTAATCGCCTGCGGCGGCGGCGGTATTCCGGTCATCGAACAGCAGCATGTGCTGAAAGGGGCATCTGCCGTCATCGAAAAGGATTCCCTGGCAGGCAAGCTGGCATCCGACCTGCAGGCAGACCTGCTGATCATCCTGACCGGTGTGGAACAGGTATATGAAAACTTCGGGACGCAACAGCAGACACCCATTTCCTCTATGACAATAGCACAGGCCAATGCCTATAAAAACAACGGTCAGTTTGGCAAAGGGGATATGCTGCCTAAAATCGAAGCCGCCATTGCCTATCTGGAATGTGTACCGGACGGCAAAGTGATTATCACCTCCATTGCCCATGCACTGAAAGCAGTCAGGGGCAAAACAGGAACTGTCATTACCGCAAACTGATTGCTCTTTTATGTATAGTTCTCCCGATTTATGCACATCCTGTCAGGGAAAGCGAGGGATGTGTATGAATCATCAGGAAATTACCACTACGCCCGGCGGTCAGCGCCCGGCAAACCAGAATACGAAAAACAACTATCCGACTGACAACTATCCGACCAACAATTATCCGACAGACAAAAGTCAGACGGACAGCACAAAAAACAGCTCCCGATACAGTCATCCGGATCAAAGACCGGAAAAAGACGGCCCCGGCGGCGCATAAACGCCTGCCAGTAACCGATTCCGATTGCGTCAGAGCCAAAATCGTATTATAATCATAATGGTGCAGGTTCCGGGAGGAATGCGGCAGTTATCGCCGTATCGCCGGTGTCCGGGTTCACACATACAATTTCCCGCGGAACACGCGGCGGCCTGTGCCTGTTGTTATCTGTTCTCAGCTTCCAGCCTGTCCAGAATTTTTTTCAGCTCGGCAAATTCTCTTATGGATCCTTTCACATTTTCTGTCTTTTCCACTTTCCCAAAGCCATATTCCGCGAAAATAAAAGGAATGCCTGCCATAGAAGCGGCCTCATAATCCCCCTGGGTATCGCCGATGTAGACTGCATCACTGACGGCAATGTGATTCCGTTCCATCAGGATACGGATGGTTTCCCCCTTGCTTGTTCCGGTATTCCCAAAACATTCAAAATCCCGGATCAAATGCCCGATCTGATTTTTCTCCATCACCAGCTCGATATAACCGCACTGACAGTTGCTGACAATATAGAGCCTGTAAGTCTCTGCCAGTTCCTCCATACAGGTACGCATCCCCGGATAGGAAAGATCCCTGCCGTTCTCTTCCAGAAGCTGCTGTTCATACAGACAACATTTCTCCATCAGTGCCTTCCGTTTCTCCGGATCGGTCACTTCCCCGAACAAATGCTCTGCAATCACATCCATAGGCTGTCCGAACTCCCGCTGCAGCACCCTGGGCGTAATCACCGCATGGCAGCCACCCACCTCTGCTATGGCCCGATTCCATCCCTCTGCCACAATCGGTGTGGAATCCCACAAAGTCCCGTCCACATCAAAAATCAAATTTTTTCTCATCTTATCTCCTCCTGACTGCATGCTGCCAGCAGCGCTCCTGCCAGAATACAGAAGTCCGACACATTGAATACGATTCTGCGCAGCCATTCCCATCTGACGCCAAAGCTGAAATAATCCACCACATACCCGCGTTTCAGCCTGTCATAAGTATTGCTCAGGGCGCCGCCCAGCAAAAGGGCAAGCCCCGTCCGCAAAATCCTGCTGCCTTTTCGCCGGGACACGGCCATAAACAGCAGCAGGATACCGGCAGTCAATATGCAGGAAAGAAATGCCACCCAGCCTCTTTTCGTTTCCCCTGCATTCAGAAATGCCCCTTTATTGTGGTATTTCCGAATCAGCAAAGCGCCCCCGCATACGATTTCTTCCTTTCCTTCTTCTTTCTGTTTTTCAATCCTGTTTTTCACAACCAGTTCCAGCAGGAATATCCCTGCCACCAGCCCAATGCAGCCCATATAGCCTCCTTTTCCTCTGTCATCTTTGAAAAAGCCTGTCCGTATTTTTCATTTCCTTTATTATAGTACTGTACATAAATCCATTATTCAATGATTTTATGATCCTGTTACAAATAGAACAAAATATATGGCTGTTTAACTGTGTATCCACAGATTAAACAGCCATATCATATTGTCTCCTTATCAGAATAATCCTGCCAACTCCTGGAAGGTACGCTGCACATTGATCTTGCCCAGTCCCCATTCCCTGTTGGGATACTGTACGCCGCTCTCCCGCTCTGCCCCCAGCGCCAGATAATATTTCAGCTCCCGGCCGGAAGCCAGCGGATAATTCCGTTCCACCACAGCCCACTGCATCATCTGCGCTGCGGCCCCTGCGGTGATCGCCGCCGCCAGGCTGCTCCCTGTCCGCTTTCCCAGTGAAGTGGAAACTTCCACTCCCGGAGCGGCAAATTCCGGCTTTACCCTCCGGTCTGCCGTAAAGCCCCGGCCGGACCTCTCATAAAAGCCTCCGTCCCTGTCATTGTAGGCAGTTACGGTAATCACACCTTCCGCCATTGTTCTATATTCAGGACTAAAAATTCCAGTAAATTTTAATTGGATACTCTTCTGATCTGTTTTTCCGATGCCCTATTTCGATAGAATGAACAAATATGTTCATAATATCACGATCTAATTGTTCTATACTCCTGTATTTCTGCAGAAGTTCCTTTTTTACATGTTCCTGTGCATTTCTTGCACATACCGTTTCCAATGCCTTCTCATGGTATTCGATTTCCTGCTGATACTTTTTAATTTCAGCCCGGAAAGCATCCGCAAATTCTTCAAATTCTTCTGCTGTGATATCCCCGTTCGCCTTATCAACAAAAATATCCTTTAAAGCATTTTTACTCCTGTTCATTCGATTGGCCAATGCAGTAATTTTTTTCCTGATAACCTCTTCCTGTCCGTTATCATCCGGAAATGTGATCTGCGCTTCGGCCCCTTCCTCATCCAGATACCGGGCCGCCATATCATGAAACTGCTCCAGTACCACTGACGCAAGCACTGCCTCCGGAATGAAGGAGCCTTCACAGGAACCCGGAATCCGGTACTTATTTCCACAGGCCAGATATTTCCGTCCCCGTTTTGTCCCCAGGTGCATCGCATATCCACAATAAGCGCATTGGGCTTTTCCTGCAAATATGCCCATTTTCCCACTACTGCAGCTCCGGTAACGCGTGTTCAGAAGATGCTGTACCGTTTCCCATAATTCTTTTTCAATGATCCTTTCATGTGTTCCCTGGATATAAAACCACTGCTCCGGAGGCTTTCTGACTGTTTTGCTTATTTTATAAGATACCGTCCCCGTCGTCCCCTGGATCATATTTCCGATATACATTTCATTTTTCAGGATACGCCTGATCACCTGGACACTCCAGAGCGTACTGTATTTTCCGGAATATCTTTTATGATATAAGTGGTGTATTCTTTTGTATTCTGTGGGGTTCGGCTCTTTTCTCTCATTCAACAGCCTGGCTATGGCCGTTTTTCCCATACCGGCTGAAAACAGTTCAAAAATTTCGTGCACAACTTTTGCCGCCGGTTCGTCAATAATAATGTGCCCTTTCCTCTCAGGGTCCTTCTTATATCCATATACTACTGAGGAGCCAATGTGCAGCCCTTTCGAACGCTTGTCATCCAGGACACTCTTAATGCTCTCCGACATATCCTCCAGATACCATTCGTTGATCAGCCCATTGATCTGCCTTGCCTTTTTGTTGCCCCTGAGCGCCGTATCCGCATTGTCCACTACGCTGACAAAACGCACATTCCAGAGTAAAAAATATCCATGAATATATTTTTCCACGATCTCCAGTTCACGGGAAAACCTGGACTGGGACTTGCACAATACGATATTGATCTTTCCTTCCTCTGCATCAGCCAGCATCCTGTTAAATTCCGGCCTGCTTCGGTCTGACCCTGTATAATCATCATCGCTGTAAATGCTGTAGATTTCCCATCCCCTTTCCATCGCATATGTGATGAGCATGGACTTTTGATTCTGAATGCTTTCGCTGTCCTCTTCCCTGCTTTTTTTATGTCTGTCCTCTTCCGAAAGTCGGCAATAGATTCCTGCTATCTCATTCATATTTCCTCTTTCCGAAACAAACTATATTCTATTTCATTATATTTTCTCAGTCTCTTTTTGTAAATTATTTTTATATAGGGAATCATAGTTTCTTTCCCGCTCGCTTATCATCTGGGCAAACAGCCGTGTAAACTGTTTTACCCGCTCTTCTCTGCTGTCATTTTTCAACACATTGATCACTGCACCCATATCATGTATCCTCTTTTTTCTATCATGTATATGTCCGTTTCCAGGCTATGTATGATTTATCCTGCCTCCCTCCTTTCCGCATCCGGACGCGCCGCCTATCCGGATGCCAGGAACTGCGTTTCCGCGAAATCGTCTGCACATGAAAGTTTCCGCGGCGCTTATATTAAGCACGTATGCTCAATATCCTCTCGTTGTATGTTTAAAGTCTCCTCCCCTTTCGTATTACAGTATGTATATCATCCCGTTTTTCGTATATTGTATTGAAGATATACGAATTTTGTGTTACTATTCTTTCCATAAAAAGGAGGAATTGTATATGGCCAACCTGAATATTCGTGTCGATGACACCCTGAAGCAACAGGCTGAACTTATTTTTTCTGATCTGGGTATCAGCCTTTCGGCTGCAACCACAATGTTTTTAAAGCAGGTGGTACGCTGCAACGGGATCCCCTTTGAGCTTCGCGCGGATCCGTTCTACTCTGCCGAAAACCAGGCCCGTCTGCTGAAGTCCAAAGAACGCATGGAAACAACCGGCGGCACCGTCCACGATATGATTGAGGTGGAAGATGATTAAGGCATGGGATGATTTTGCATGGGACGATTACCTGTACTGGCAGACACAGGATAAGAAAACATTAAAGCGTATCAACCAACTGTTACAGGACATTGACCGTAACGGCCACTCAGGTATCGGCAAGCCCGAACCGTTAAAGGGGAATCTGCAGGGCTACTGGAGCCGCAGAATAGACAGTTCCAACCGCCTGGTCTACCGCATTGTCGATAACCGGATTGAAATTTTGCAGTGCAGGACCCACTATGGCAGCCGCTGACAGTGCCCTGGCAGCGGCCCTGCCCCTGTTACGGCATATATCTGCCATCCTCCCACTCTTCAATACTGACCTGCCCGTCGATCTGACCGGCGGGTTTTTCTGTATTTTCCCCATGCCACTGCCGCAGCAGCTCTATAATGACCCGTTCCATGTCCTCTGTCCTATACTCCCGGGGAAAGTACCGGCTGAGTATTTCTCTCTTTATGGTCACTCTGCCCGGCCCTCTCTCCTGTTTCCCCTTCAGGACAAGTTCCAGCAGATCCCGGGTAACCGATCCGGGCCTGGCCCTGCTGCATTCCTTCAGGTGCAGCGCCTGTCTCCCTGTGGGCATCAGTCCCTTGTCCGTCATATACCGGTACAGGGTCTGCTGCTCTTCTGTGGTCAGATAGGAAAGGTCAGATGCGGTTATCACCGGCAGCCGCCCGGCGTCTGTCAGATCCATCAGTTCCGGGATCAGCCAGGTAAGGCGGATATACCGCTGTATGGTATTCCGGCTCTCCCCTGTCCTTTGGGCCAACGCTTCATCGGAACGCAGGTTTTCCTGGCCGCAGGTTTTCTGCAGGCGCCTTCCGGCATGGAGGCGCTTTTCGGCCTCCATATGCATCCTGTAGGCAAAGGCTTTCTCCCGGATGCTGATGCGGCTCCTGTGCAGGTTGGATTCCACCATAATGACAGCGGCCTCATCATCACTGTATTCCTTTATGTAAAAGGGCATGGAGGGCAGCCCGGCCAGGATGCATGCCTGTTTCCTTCTGTGCCCAGCAATGGCTTCATAACTGCCGTCCGGCAGGGGACGGGCGATCCCCGGATAAAGCACGCCGTTGTTTTTTATGCTTTCCACCAGCTCCGCCATCTCCCCGTCGAGGGCTACGGAAAAAGGATGGCCGTTAAAATCCTTCACCGCAGCCGGATCCAGATCCAGTATCGGAAAGCCCGCCTCCCCTGCCCCGCTTTCCGATATGCCGAACAGCTCTTCCAGCGGTTTTAACTTCATGATAAGATCTCCTCCGTAAAGCTCCTGTAGGCACGGGCGCCGGCGGATGCCCCTTTGTAGGCATAGACACTCATCCCCCTGCCGGTAGCTTCTGCAATGCTGATGTTTCTCGGTATCCAGGAAGTAAAGACGGGGACGGCATCCTGGTAGGCTTCCCTTACCTGGCGCATCACATTTCTGTGCTCGTTTGTCCTGGCATCCACTTTGGTGAACAGGATCCCCCTGATCTCAAGGGTCCGGTTCAGCTTCTTACGCACCATCCCGATGCTCCGGAAAAGCTGCTGCATCCCCACGGCGGACAGGTTTTCCGGTTCCACTGTAATGATCACATCATCCGCAGCGGTCAGGTTGTTCAGTGTGAGAAGGCCCAGGGAGGGCGGGCAGTCAATCAGGATATAGTCATACCCATCCGCAATCAGGCTGATATAATCCTTCAGGATGGATTCCCGGCTCACTGCGGACATTAACGTCATTTCCATAGGGCACAGGTTCAGGTTGGCGGGCAGTATCTGTATGCCTTCCCTGCCATCCAGTATCCCTTCCTGCGGATCCACGCCCTCTTCCCTCATGATCTTCCCATAAATGTCCGCAACCGTTTCCGGCAGCTCGTCCGGATCATATCCCAGTGACTTGGCCAGGTTCCCCTGGGGATCCGTGTCAATCACCAGCACCCGGCATCCCCGCTCTGCCAGCCCGATCCCCAGATGCAGCGCAGTGGTGGTCTTTCCCACCCCGCCTTTCTGGTTCATCACCGCCGTTACCTTTGTATTCTTCATTTCTTTTTTCTCCTGTCCTTTAACAATATCCCGGATAACGAAGCTGCAGCGCCTGCCAGAAATATCCGGCATACTCGCAGTCAAACAGGTTATGGGCCGCATACCGGCTGCTCTCCTCCAGTTTTTCTTCCATGCCCATTTCCCCGTCCATGCCGGGCAGGGCATCCATGTAGAGGGAAACTGCCAGCCGCAGGGCCTTCTCACTGCTTCCGGAAAAATGCCCGGACAAAAGGCTCCCTGTCTGTATCTTATCGGTATCAAAATCATATACGGACTCCGTCTGTTCCCTGAGATCCTGGCTGATCCCAAGGCAATAAAACAATGTCATATGGCGCGTATCCGTACTGCCGCATCTGCCCAGGCACTGTAAAAAGAAATCCCGGTGCTGTGTATCCTGGAAAGTGATCTGCAGCTCTGTATCTCTGTATCCCATCTTTTTCCCCTTTCTCTGTCTGGTTGTCTTCGCCTGTGATTTCATGATCTCTTTGCCATGCCATCAGGGCTTTTTTATTCTTTTTCGTACACTTTTTGCGTCTTGGGATCATATACAACCACCATAGAGTCCCCGGTCCTGTCCGTCAGCGTCCCCTCATTTCCATCCATAGTAAGATCAAAACATTCTGTGGCAAAATTTTTCTCTTTCATCCAGCGCCTGATAACGTACTCTGCTATTGTCAATGTTTTGGCTCCTTTGATTATCATACCTGTCCTCCTGTATTAAACTTATTTCCCCGGATTGCCGCACACTTTGCCGGCGCTGCAGGAAAATCCCTGTTTTCTGCCCGGTTATCTCCACTTTATAACCTCTGCCCCTGCCAGTATGGCCAGTATGCCTGCCGACAGGATGCGTATGATCCACTCTGTCACCCCGCCTGTTTTGATGTGTGCCAGCGCGACCCGTTTCCCTGAAAAGGGGAACCATAGCGGTACGCCGCCCGCAAACAGATCCAACAGCAGGTGGCTGGCCACGCCGGCGCCCATGCCCCAGGCCGCCAGTGTGATCATCCCCTCCCATGCCGGGCAGATCAGCACCCCCATATGTACCAAAAGGACGCAGGCCGCGGCCATCAGAAGGGAATGGCTGGCTCCTCTGTGCCCCGCCGCAGTCCTTAAGTAGTTTCCCTGCCGCCCGGGAAGCAGGCCGGAAATGCCCCGGAGCATTATCTGCACCAGTCCCACTGCCCCACGGATACTCCTGTGTTTTCTGCTGATGCTGCTGCGGGGATGGTCAATATCGGGGATCAGGCTGCCCAGCACTGCCGCCGACAGGATCACCGCCTTTCCAGTTATGTCCTCCGGCCCTGTGAGCATATGGGCCGCCAGCATTCCCATTGCCGCCCCGCCAAGCCTGTGTGACGCCGCCATCATATCCATCCACCTCCGCTTCTCTTTTGCATGCTCTTCTGATAGCACCTGTATCCGCACAGATAGAGCCGTTTCCTGCCGCCCCAGATCTGGTACTGCCATGTGCGGTGCCATCCGTAGGGTATGACAAAGCATCGCCCGCAGACGGCGCATCTGTGTTCTTTTATGATTTTGTATCGGTATATACAGCTCAATCTGATTTCTCCTTGCGTTTTCCGGCCGTTTCTGATACGATAAGGGAAATACAGAATCCGGCAAGCGCCCGGAGATATTTTCTTATTCAGCATGTGATGTGTCGCCAAACAGGATCACATGCTTTTTTCTTTTGGAGGATTGTTTTGGGACAGGGCTTATCAAAATCTTATCTTTTACGCAGTATGCTCTACTGAAGGTTTTCTGATCTGCTTCATATGTCTCACTGATAATCTGCTCTGCCTCCATTTCATCCATGAAAATCAATACTTTTGATACACTGTTTTCTGACATTTGCTTTTCCTCTATTTACAGCAAATAGCCTTGACCTGACGCTGTACCTATGGTATTTTAATTTTACAGATGTTCCTGATTCGCCCGGTTGCCGCCGGGCGTTTCTGCTACTGTCGGGGTTGCCGCCCCAAACAATTTACGAGGGTCATTACAATCAAATAGGTCCAGAAGTTTGACAAGAACATCATAGGATGGTTTGGTCACTCCGGTTTCAAGCATTTGAATTGCCGGTTTAGTTACTCCAATTTGTTTTGCCACATACCCAAGTGTCCATCCACGTTTCAACCGTTCTTGACGCAACATAAGTTTCATCCATCCTCCTTTCTCCTTAAAGTTAAGTGTTGCTTAACTCCTGTGTCCTTATTGTAGTTAAGTATCCCTTAACTGTCAAGGGGGATTTTATGTTTCCAACCAAAACTTTTTCCGAACGACTTGTAACCATCCGGAAATCCAGAAATATTTCAGCCAAAGATGTTGCTGAAGCACTTGGTGTATCCAGGGCTGCTATCAGCCAATTTGAATCCGGAAAGAACGCACCATCCACCACTGTCCTGATTGCTCTGGCTGACTACTTCAATGTTTCTTTGGATTATCTGGTAGGACGTTCTGACGATCCGCTCCGTCGCTGATGTCAACACTCAGATCAGATGAGACTAAATAAAATAATGTATCTGGGTCTTGTCTGTGCAAAATTCACATCTTTGGGCTTTCCTGCAGCCCGGAGATATTTTCTTATTCAGCATGTGATGTGTCGCCAAACAGGATCACATGCTTTTTCTTTTATTGTATTTACAAATGTATACCTCTACCCATCTCCCGCCTGCATCACTTCTATACAGTTTTGATTGACAACTCGTGGGACTGATTATTCTGTTTTGTCAGAAGGTGACGAGTAAACAGCATTCCCTTGATTGTTGTTAAAATATATTCCTGATTTTCAATAGGAAGTTTACTCACACCATCCACAATAGCGTCCAAGCGTTTCACATCCTCTGCTTTCGTCATTGTATTCACCTCCTTGCTTTTTCAAATCTTATTATTGCTTTGTAAAGACATGATACTACCTTTATTTTGTTTTGTCAATACTTTATTTTGCTTTTAAAATTCTTTTTTGTCTTGACAATGCACAAAAATGTGGTATAATAACTCTATTCTAAGGAGGTGACACAATGAACATTGCTTCACGCTTAAAACAAGCTCGCAAATCCAGAGGTTATACACAAGATTCCCTAGCAAATGCTATTGGTGTATCTCGCGGAGTAATTTCAAATATTGAATATGAAAAAGCTGAACCACAAGCACTTGTTATTCGTGCTATTTGTGATATTTTACGAATTGATGAACATTGGCTTATTTCCGGTGAAGGAAAAATGGAACGTAATTCCGAGTTAGAGAAAAACTCTCGATTACTTTCGGATATATATAATTCAGCCAAAGAGCTTTCTGAAGAAGAGCAGGACTATATACTGGATATGATTAAAACTTTTCAAAAACACCGTGAAAGCATTGCTGACAATAAGGAATCCTGACTTTCACCAAACGAACCATATCCACCAGCAATTTTTCCAAAAAATCAATTTGTACAAAATACTGAATATATAATAAGGGCAAAACCAATAACTCCTGGCTTTGCCCCTTTTATAACACTCTCCCTATATTCTGTTTTTCTTAGTATCAGAAAATACCACAGACTCTGGCTACCACTCCATTCCGGTTTCTTCTGCTTTCACTGTATCGATCACCGGATCACGCACTGTCCATTTCGCCTCTGCTTCTTCATCATTATAGGCTTCATAACTGAGTGTCAGCCCACCGTGATGCTCAAATCCATTTATCACATAATGTACACTGCCAATACAACGCCAGTCTGTCATCTCATTTTGTAAATCCTTTTCATCATACCATATATCTGTAACCGTATCCTTTGTTAACGGAAGATTCTCCCAGGGAGACATTGGTGTAATCTCCACATTGACTGACAGACCCATTTCCAGCAATTCTTCTGCCGTCGGGAATGGCACCACAGGTATGATATGCACACTTTCCTGCTGGCTGATGATCTCAGCAGAGGAAAGTACCACTGCTGTTTCCCCCTCGTTGATACTGATATAATAGACTGCTTCCACTGCCTCTTCTGTTTTTAATGCATCATTCTCTATGATTCCCCTTGCCGTAATG
Organism: uncultured Clostridia bacterium; assembly: GCA_947385955.1. Classification (GTDB taxonomy): domain Bacteria; phylum Bacillota; class Clostridia; order Lachnospirales; family Lachnospiraceae; genus VSOB01. Next base: position 2,369 of record CANDNA010000032.1, on the reverse strand, counting down.
CATTCCCAGTCCTGGCTGATTACTTCATAGTTTTTCATATACCCGGTTATTTCCTGATCTACGGTATTCTTTATTTTCGCATCCGGTTTTTCTTCCCCCGGATACCGTTTATAATACCCTGTACCCGTTACTTCCGTATCGGGAATCATGGCTGCCAGCTCTTCCGGGGTTATCTCTTCCAATAGCCTGGCTCCTTTTTCACCTACCAGCTCCGCCATATCATTTCCCGGCTCTTCTTCTGATGTCTCTCCTGCTCCGGCCATCCCTGTACCGGCTTCTGACTGTTCCGGCACCCCGGCCTCTTTCTGATCTGCAGATGTTTCCTTTGCCTGGCCTCCGCAGCCTGCCAGCACCAGCATAACCCCTGCCAGCAGCCCAAATAGCGCATACCTTTGTTTCCTCATCTTCTGTCTCCTCCCTTGTATCCCAAATTGGGACACGGTTATCTTTTCCTTACTGTATCCGATTGCCTTTCTTTTTGCAACCGCTTTTCTTTTTGTTGTATGTCTGGCGCCAGTTTTAGTCCATTCCGCAAATATTCACCAATACATTTTATCATATCTCTTGTATACTGCCTCCGGATATGTTATATTGGACATAGAAAAGGGAAAGCCATAAAAGCGGCCTACTCCAACGAAAACTACTGATTTCCGCTAAAAGCGGTCAGCCGTCGCTATTGCAGTAGCGGCGGCTTAATTCTTTCCCTTAAAAATCTGATAAAGCAGACTGATAAGGGACACAATGAACGTACAGAATAAAAAGAAATCCTGATATGTAATCATTGTATTGCCCTCCTTTCTTTCGTCTGGAGGGCTGCGATACTCTCCGAAAAATAAGAGGGGTGCGGTCGCCTTTGGCTCTATGGTTTTCCCATAGCAGCAATATAACACAGAGTTCCCTGTCAAACAAGCTGTTTGTATTTCAAAAAATATCACTTACTCTTTGGCTATCACTCCATCCCATTTTTCTCTGCTTCCTCATCAGATTGCCTTTCTTTTTGTTGTACTGTCTAATGCCGGCTTTCGTTATCCCATTCTGCAAATATTCACTCTGCACATTTTATCATACCTCTTATATACTTCCTTTGGATATGTTATATTAAGCATAGAAAAAGGAAAGCCTTAAAAGCGGCTCTATCCCTTACAATAACATTAACATGTTACAAAGTAACAGCCGTCAGCTACTGGGAATAGTTGGCGGCTACTTTCTTTTGTCCTTTGTAAATTGGGATAGGCTACAACAAAAGAAAAGAAAAATCCCCGACTGTACGCTACTACAGTTTAGGGATTCATTCTACGTTCACATGGAACTGTCATATCTTTTTGCCTATCGGCATTATAGCATATGTATAAACTTTTTCAATATGCTTTTGAAAATCTAAAACTTATCCTTATCCGGTATCAGTCAAATCCTGATGATTTCCTCCCGGATGTCTCAAATTGAGACACTGTTGTCTTCTCCTTACCGTATCCGATTGCCTTTCTTTTGCAACCGCCTGCAAATATTTATCATACATTATAAAGCCTTTTAAAAAAGAGATAGGAGGATGCTCCTTGATATGTTATAATGCTTGTGTTGTCTAACCTACACCCGGCAACGGGAGGAGGTGTTTGCATGGAGTTATTCTTCACATTTCTTGTGACTGTCGCAGCAGGTGTGGTTTGCCACCTCATCAGCAAATGGCTAGACAGGCACGACAAAGGCAACAAATAGTCTGGTGGGTGCTTTGCCACTATAAAAAGAAAAGAAGAATCCCTCGACTGTACGCCATTACAGTCGGGGGATTCGTTCTTTGCCTACATGGATTTCTCCACATTTCTTTGTCTAACGGCATTATAGCATATGCAGATTTTAATTGCAAGATACCTTTCTTTTTCACAAAATAAAAATTTTATCCTTGTTTGTCGAGGTCAGAAATAGATAACAATTCACAATAATGCGACCAACTCAATTTAACAGACACTGTCTGTTGAATTTGATAAGCCTGATAAAACCGGCGCATAAACTGAATATTGGAAACAGAAAAGCCTCTGCCAAATTCTTTTGTAAGTTCTTTGGAAATCTGACGTAACTGCTGTTTTCCATAAGCGGCACGCTCGTTACTATTCTGCTCATGCTCGACAATGATGCGCCCTACATTCCAGTAGGTGGACAGAAGTTCTGTATCCAAATTGCTACTACTTGACGTCACTGGGGCAACCGCCCCAGATTTTATCTATTGCCTGGTCTTTTCCAGTCACTTTTCAATTTTCCCCATTTCTGTCCTACGGTTACATACCATCTATCACCTTTTCAGCAAATCCACATACAAAGACCGCTCTGTTTCCGGTACCTTCAGGGCTGACATTGCCTGCTCCGCTGACCACTCC
>CANDNA010000031.1 GCA_947385955.1 uncultured Clostridia bacterium | reverse complement strand
GAGTATGTGGATTCCGCATATGAGATCCCTTATGAAGCGCTGTATGAAAAGGGATGGAGGGGGATTGTTTTTGATATCGACAATACGCTGGTGCCCCACGGTGCGCCTGCGGATGGCCGGAGCAGGGAACTGATCAGACGTCTTTTGGATGGGGGCTTTCAGGTGATGATGCTGTCCAATAACAAAGAACCGAGAGTGAAGATGTTCTGTGACGCGGTGGGGACTGCCTATATTTATAAGGCAAATAAGCCGTTCCCGGAAAGCTATGAGAAGGCAATGGAACAGATGAAAACAAAGCCCGGTAATACCCTGTTTGTGGGAGATCAGCTTTTTACGGATGTGTGGGGAGCGAAACGGGCAGGGATGCGGACGTTTCTGGTCAAACCGATTCATCCCAAAGAGGAAATACAGATTGTAATCAAACGGTTTTTTGAAAAAATCGTACTGTATTTTTACCGGAAAGAAAGAGGAAAAGCAGGATGGAAATAAACGGCAGAACAAGAATCTGCGGATTGCTGGGATATCCGGTGGCCCATACCTTATCTCCGCTGATTCATAATACACTGGCAGAGGAACTGGGGCAGAATCTGGTCTATGTGCCCTTTCCTGTTAAGCCGGATAAAATCGGCGAGGCGGTAAAAGGGGCCTGCGCCCTGGATATCGCCGGGCTGAACGTAACGGTGCCTCATAAGAGTGCGGTCCTTCCCTGGTTAAAAGAGATTGACCCACTGGCAGAAAAGGTGGGAGCGGTCAATACGCTGGTACGCTGCCCCGGCGGATACAGGGGATACAATACCGATCTGACAGGACTGCAGCGGGCTATGGAGTCGGACGGCATTGATCTGAAAGGAGAAAAGGTGATTTTGCTGGGGGCCGGCGGTGCGGCAAGGGCAGCCGCGTTTTTATGTGCCCATGCGGGAGTATCAGAGGTGTGGCTGTTAAACCGGACATCAGAGCGGGCGCGGCAGCTTGCAGAGGAGGTCAGTACCGGGTTTGGCAGAAGCTGTATCCATGCATTGACACTGGCAGAGTATCGGCAGATCCCGGCAGGCAGCTATCTGGCCATCCAGGGGACAAGCGTGGGCCTGTATCCGGATACGGAGGCTGCCGTGATCTGTGAAGCGGGTCTGTACGAAAAGATACATACCGGCTATGACCTGATTTACCGTCCCTTTGACACCCGCTTTATGCAGCTTGTGAGGGAACAGGGCGGCAGAGCATACAACGGTCTGAAAATGCTGGCTTATCAGGCAATTGAGGCTTATGAGCTGTGGAACGGTATAAAAGTGAGCCGGGAAACGGCAGAGCGTATCATACAAAAACTGAAGGAAGAAACAAAGACAGATGAGTAATCTTATTTTAACAGGATTTATGGGCAGTGGTAAAACCAGCACAGGTATCTGCCTGTCCTATCGCCTGCGCCGGGTATTTCTGGATACAGACCGGCTGATTGAGCGGGAACAGGGAAAAGAAATCTCCCGGATTTTTGCAGAAGAGGGAGAAGAACGGTTTCGGGAAATGGAAACCCGGATGCTGAGAAAGCTGGCGGAAACAGAACGGGAGCGGATCATTTCCACCGGCGGCGGGCTTCCGATGAGAGCGGAAAACAGACCCCTCCTGCGTGCGTTGGGCACAGTGGTGTATCTGAAGGTGACGCCGGAGACCGTATATGAACGTCTGCGGGAGGATACCAGCAGGCCGCTGCTTCAGTGCGCAGATCCGCTCCGGCGTATCCGCGAACTGATGGCAGAGCGGGAGGCTGTGTACCGGGCAGGGGCGGATGTGGTGATTGTGGCGGACGGCAGAGAGACAGACGACATTGTGAGAGAGATTGAGGAGAAAACAGTATGAATCTTTTGGTAATCAATGGACCCAACATCAATTTTCTGGGCATTCGGGAAAAGGATGTTTATGGCACCCAGGATTATGATGCGCTGCTGGGGATGCTGGCAGAAAAGGGAGAAGAGACGGGGTGCCGGATTGAGGTGTTTCAGAGCAATCATGAGGGGGCGATCATTGACCGGATCCAGGATGCCTACAGTGACGGTACCGACGGCATTGTAATCAATCCGGGGGCATATACCCATTACAGCTATGCCATTCGGGATGCACTGGCATCCGTTCCCATGCCGAAAATAGAAATCCATATTTCGGATATTACAAAACGGGAGGCGTTCCGCAGTATTTCTGTAACGAAAGAGGTTTGTGACGGTCAGATTTACGGGCAGGGTCTTTTGGGCTATCTGACGGCCATTGATGAGATTTGCAGATTAATTGACAAAAAGTAGTTGAAAAAGAACAGGATATGGTTTACACTATATTGGAATTATAACGTGAAGATTTAGGAGGATCAGCATATGATTTCTGCAGGTGATTTCAGAAATGGCATTACCATTGAGTTAGATAATAACATTTTCCAGATTATTGAATTCCAGCATGTAAAGCCCGGAAAAGGTGCGGCATTTGTACGGACCAAGCTGAAAAACATCAAAAGCGGCGGCGTGGTGGAAAAGACATTCAGGCCTACAGAAAAATGTCCGCAGGCACGCATTGACAGAAAGGACATGCAGTATTTATATTCAGACGGGGATCTGTACAATTTTATGGACGTGGAGACCTATGATCAGATTGCACTCAATCAGGAAACCATCGGCGATGCGCTGAAGTTTGTGAAAGAGAATGAAATGGTAAAGGTCTGCTCTCACAATGGCAATGTGTTTGCCATTGATCCGCCTTTGTTCGTAGAGCTTGCGGTTACAGAAACCGAGCCTGGTTTTAAGGGAGATACCGCTACAGGCGCTACCAAACCGGCTACTGTGGAAACGGGGGCCAATGTACTGGTTCCGTTGTTTGTGGAAATCGGTGATGTGATCAAGATTGACACAAGAACAGGGGAATATCTGTCCAGAGTATAAACTGTTTTTTCTTTCATAGTATGAGCTTATAAGACAATAGAAGAGATTCTATTGTCTTTTTTTGTGATACAGGAAATTCCTCCGGATTTCCTGTATCACAAAAGCCCTCCGGGCGGGATCGCCCTGCGGCGGAGAGGAAATATGTCGCTGAAGCGATCCGCCGCAGACGGGGAATCCTGTAAAGCAGGATTCTTTTTCAGGCAGGGGAAGTGACCTTCCCTGACCGGTTCGGAAAATCCGGCATTTCTTTGATCTGTCACAGCACATCTGTAATCAGTCGGATTACATTCACTTCAGAAAGGAAAATCAAATATTTATGACATCATATCAGACATTTTTACAAAAGCTGAAAAGCGGCCTGGCCCGGCATTATGGGGAAGAATACAGGGTGGAAATCAGAGAAGGAAAGAAAAACAACGGTGTGGTCTGTACCGGACTGGTGATTATGGGAAAAGATTTTAATGTATTTCCCACGATCTACATGGAAGATCTGTTCCGGTCATATACAGACGGTACCCCTTTATGTGATATTATGCAGCGGGTGATCCGGTTATATGAACACTGCAGACCCAGGAGGAATTTTGATGAAAAGATGATCCGGGATTTTAAACAGGTCAGGCAAAAGATTGCCTGTAAACTGATCGGATATGAAAAAAACAGAGAGCAGCTCCGGGAAATACCCCATTTACGTTTTCTGGATATGGCACTGGTCTGTTACATCAGTTTTACGATGGATGGCCCCGGCAGTATGACAGCGCTGGTCAGGCAGAATATGTGCCGCCTGTGGGAAATCAGAGAAGAGGAACTGTTTGCCCGGGCCAGAGAAAATACGCCCCGGCTGTTTCCGGCCTGTATCAGAGATATACGGCAGGTGCTGGAAAAATGGACGGAAACGTCATATGAAGAGGAGGAAGATGCATATATGTATCTACTGACAAACCAAACAGGGCAGTACGGAGCCGCATGCATTGTGTATCCCTGGCTTTTGCAGGGAATCGCACAGCATCTGGAACATAATTTTTTTATTCTGCCCAGTTCTGTGCACGAGACCATTCTTGTGCCTGAAAGGAGGGGACTTGAGGGAAGTGCCTTTGGAGCAATCGTAAAAGAGATCAATCGTACCCTGGTAGAGCCGGAAGAAATACTGACAGATTCGGTGTACTATTATGACAGAAAAAAAGAAAAAATTTTAATACTGGACAATTCATGTTAGCTATGATATAATCTGTCAGAGTGATGTAATAACTTTATAACAACTTTGTAATAACTCATGTTATGCACCCGTAGTCTAACGGATAGAACGAAGGCCTCCGACGCCTTTAATGCAGGTTCGATTCCTGTCGGGTGCATTTTACATCACTCTGACAAAAAATAAGGATTGAAGGAAATATGAATTTGAATTCGGATGGATGGAAGCAGAGAGTCCTTCTGGCTTTGATGGAAGCAAGAGACTGGACAGTACAGCACAGAAAAATATCCGTTCCCGTGGCAGTGATCATATTGGTTGGTCTGTTGGTTGGTGTTTCCCTGCTCCATACAAGTAAGGGAGCGGAAGAGGAAACGGCAGAGTCTGTATCGATACCGGAAGTGCCTTTGGAGGAAAATGCGGTGGCTGCCGTCAATGAATTGATGAACAGTTATTATACTGCTCTGGAGGATGCCGATATCGAAAAGCTGGATCATCTGGTAAATTATATCAGTGATTCAAACAAACTGAAGATTCAGAAAAAAAGCAATTATATTGACAAGTACAACAATATAACCTGTTATACAAAAAAAGGGCCGATGGAGGATTCCTATATCGTTTATGCGTATCAGGAAGTGAAGTTTTATGATTATGATACGCCGGTGCCGTCACTGAATACCTTTGTGGTCTATAAAAATGAGGAAGGCTCCTATTATATTTACGAAGGGGATATGGACGACAATGTGCTGCAGTATTTCAACGGGCTTTCCGCTCAGGAAGATGTGGCAAACCTGTGTACTACCGTACAGGCCAAATATAATGAGGCGATTGCACAGGACGAAGAACTGGCAGATTTTATGAACAGTTTCAATGACAGGATCAGCGAAGAGGTGGCACAGGCCATTGCGGAAGTGGAACAGAGCGCATCCGCAGAGGATGGAGAGGAATCCGGGGCTGAAGAAGAACCTGCACCTCAGTCGGAAGATACCCCAACAGAGCCGGAGAAGCCGAAGATCACAGAAGTTGAGACCATTGATACAGTCAATGTAAGGACTTCTGACAGTGAGATGGCCGATAAGCTAGGCAAGGCAGAAAAGGGAATGCGGCTTCCGCTGGTGGAAAAAAGGGAAAACGGCTGGAGCAAGATTGTATTTGAAGGGAAGGAAGCCTTTATCAAATCGGAGTTTCTGGCAGATGTCGTAGATACAACGGAGGGCCAGCAGCAGGCATCGGATACACAGACAGAGCAGCAGCCGGAAGAGGCGAGCCAAAGCCAGCAGCAGAGCAGTTCCGGTGGCGGACTGGTAGGATCCGACGGTAAGGTAACGGCCAAGACAACGGTCAATGTACGTTCTTCTGCCAACGAGAGCGGGGAACGTCTGGGTGTGATTTACGAGGGCGAACAGCTGGAGCTGGTCATGCAGCAGGCGGATGGCTGGTGCAAGGTGAAATACGACGGACAGACCGGTTATGTCAAGACGGAATTTGTAGAATAAGAATGGAATAAAGCGAAAAAGAATCATTGCGTGGCGATGGTTCTTTTTTTGTACACGGGGTATATGTTTTGTACCGGTTATTTACCGGCAGTTCCGGACTACGAATATAAGAAGTTCTAAGTACTTTGTTATAAGATTCCGGCAGGCAACGCAAGCAGCCCGATTCGCCATCCAGGCTCAGGCGGGCTTTTTCCGGACATCCCTGTCCGAAAATTGCTGACAGCAGGCAAAGTACTAAGAACTTCTAATATTCTTCGTAAGGAACTGCCGGCAAATAACCGGTACAAACTGACAGGCATACAAAATAGCAGGCTTTTACAATACAGATTCCACACTTCTGTATAGTCTGGCATATTTGGGAAATACTGTAGAGAAAAAGGTACAGGGGTGAGACTATGAGAAGGGAAGATATCCAGGTATTCCGGGATGTACAGAAGCATGCGGAACTGGCAATGAAAGCGGTTGACACCATTTCTGATAAAACATATGATGATGCTCTGGCACTGCAGCTTTCCCGGCAGTCGCTGAAATATTCTCAACTGCGGAATCAGGCAGTGGATAAGCTGCTGGCTGCCCATCTGGAACCTGCCAGAGCCAATGTGGTGCAGGAAATGCTGGTTGCAGGCAATATTCATAAAGATACACTGCTCAATACGAGCACCAGCCATATCGCAGAGGTGGTGATTCAGGAAAGCAGCAGAAAGATCAGCAGGCTCTGCCAGTCTTTGCACAGGTATGAAAATGCGGGAGATGAGGCAGTGGAAATGGCACGGGAATTTATGGATTTTGAAGAATCCAATATCAGGCAGCTTCGCAAATTTCTGTAAACAGAAGAAAGAAAAACTTTTATGGTTTAATTGAACAAAGTGCTTGCCATCGGCAAACCGGCGTTATATAATACTAGAGGATTTCTAAATTATACGTGTATACAATTTGAAGGAGGATATGTTATGTCATACGTTGATGAAGTGATTGATCTGGTGGTGGAAAAAAACCCTGCACAGCCGGAATTTCATCAGGCAGTCAAAGAGGTTCTGGAATCTCTCCGTGTGGTAATTGAAGCCAATGAGGAGGCATACAGAAAGGATGCGCTGCTGGAGAGGCTGGTGACACCGGAAAGGCAGCTTCTGTTCCGTGTTCCGTGGGTGGATGATAAAGGGCAGGTCCATGTAAACAATGCGTTCCGTGTACAGTTTAACAGTGCCATCGGGCCTTATAAGGGCGGTCTGCGTCTGCACCCTTCCGTGAATCTGGGAATTATCAAATTCCTGGGATTTGAGCAGATTTTTAAGAATTCTCTGACCGGACTGCCGATTGGCGGCGGCAAAGGCGGTTCTGATTTTGATCCCAAAGGAAAATCCGACAGAGAAGTGATGGCATTCTGCCAGAGCTTTATGACAGAGCTGAGCAAATACATAGGCGCTGATACGGATGTGCCTGCAGGCGATATCGGAACAGGAGCAAGAGAGATCGGCTATATGTTTGGACAGTATAAGAGAATCCGTGGTGTTTATGAGGGTGTTCTTACCGGCAAAGGGCTGTCTTATGGCGGTTCCCTGGCAAGGACAGAGGCGACCGGATATGGCCTTTTGTATCTGACAGAGGAGATGCTGAGGTGCAACGGACATGACTTAAACGGTAAGACCGTAGTGATTTCCGGTTCCGGCAATGTGGCAATTTATGCGGCGCAGAAGGCACAGCAGCTTGGCGCCAAAGTGGTAACCGTATCCGACTCTACCGGCTGGGTATATGATAAAGATGGTATTGATGTGGCGCTTCTGAAAGAAATCAAGGAAGTCAAGAGGGCCAGACTGACTGAGTATGCAAAAGCAAAACCGGGTGTGGAATATCATGAGGGCAGGGGCGTATGGACCATTCCCTGTGATGTGGCGCTTCCCTGTGCTACACAGAATGAGCTGGACCTGGAAGATGCAAAGGCGTTGGTAGCCGGCGGCTGTATTGCAGTGGCGGAAGGCGCCAATATGCCTACTACAATGGAAGCAACCGAATATCTGCAGAAAAACGGCATACTGTTTGCACCGGGCAAGGCTGCCAATGCCGGCGGCGTGGCAACATCCGCACTGGAGATGAGCCAGAACAGCGAGCGTTTAAGCTGGACCTTTGAGGAAGTGGACGGAAAGCTGAAACATATTATGGTGAATATTTTCCACAATCTGGATGAGGCGGCAAAGAAATACGGCATGGAAGGCAATTATGTTGCCGGCGCCAATATTGCAGGCTTTTTGAAGGTGGCTGATGCCATGACAGCACAGGGCATTGTATAAAAAGAGAAAAAAGAAATGCGGTCAGGGAATGTTTAAGTTTTCCCTGGCCGCTTTTTGGATCAATAGAACTGACTTAAGGCGAACTGAGGAAGCGAAAGTGCAAATGCATCACTCAGTTCATCCAGCATTGCCGGATACTGGTCGTCGAACTGCTCCGGCATATAGGTGATTTGTGCATACAGATAATAGTTATTCTGTTTGTAATCTGCGTACAGGATGGCAACACGGGGTTCTCCTTCATAAAAAGCGATCTGCTTGTAAGCAATGTCATAATCCGCATCATACTGGGTTTCGCCGATCTCCTGGTCGATCAACTCGATACCGGAATCGACAAGTTCCTGATAAGCCTGATCTACTACAGTTTGTGCATTCCCTTCTGTATACAGAGTTGTCTGGGACACGTGCATACCGTGGGCGGAGGACTGGACGGTCAGACCGTCGTCGGAGTAGGAAAGTTGATTTCCATAGGGAAGGTAGGCGGTCAGGAAAGCGCCCTCACCCAGCATGCCCTCAGGGGCCTTGCAGTAGGTCCGTCCCACATATTGATAGCCCAGATCCTGTGCGGGCTGGAAAAAAGACTGGTAATTTTCTTCATTCAGTTCTTCCGTTACCACCCGGGTAGTATCTTCCAAACCGGATGCGCCGGTCAGCCCGGCAGCAAGTGCATCTTTGGGCACTTCAATGGATGTTATATTGTTGATGTTATGTATCGTCATGGAGATCAATACCCTGTCGATCCGAATGTCTGTACCGGCGGCATCCTCATCCATACCGGACAGGATACCGGTCATGATATTCTGTATCAGACCTGTCATATCCATTTCGTATTTCATGGGGATATAAGTGTCTTCTGCAATCCAGATGCTGACGGGCAGATCTTTCAGATCCCGGAACATGGAATCTGATATACTCTCATCCAGTCCCAGGGCAGCCATCTGAGCGGAGATGCCGGAATTTTTGATGACCTGAGACAGGGCATCTCCGGAGATGACGCCGTCATAGCGGACGGTTTTTGTCTCTCCGATGATTTCTTCGCCGTTTTCCTGAAAGGATTCTGCCGATGACAGATACAGTTCCAGATTGGCCTCTGCATTGTACTGGGTATACGAATCCATATTTTCCATCTCGGATACCTGCCAGTAAGTCTGGCTGCCGTTGCTGATTCCGGTGTACAGTGTGTATACGCCGTTTTCTTCCACCAGATAGGAGGAAGTGCCCATACCTCCCATACCGTTCATGGAAACTTCCATATCCAGTTTCATCTGTGCCGGTTCCAGAATGTAGTCTGCGGAAGCGGTGGTGGACATGGCAACCGTCTGGCCGCCGCCGGACATTTCCATATCCATTGTGATATCATAGCTCATGCTGGTGATATCCTGGAGACTTTCCTGCGCTTTTTCAATGGCCTCCTGCGCATTTTCCCGGCTGCACCCGGTCAGGCACAGACACAGTGCCATCATGGGAAGCAGCCGGAAAAGTTTTCGTCTGCCTGTTTTGTGTTTCATCATAGATTCCCCTTTTCCTGTTTTCATTGGGATTTGGGTACGACACCCAAATCATGTTAATAATATAGTATAGCATGTCATATACAGGCGGCAACAGAACAGGAAAAAATTTTAATGAAAAATTAAGGTTTGGAAAAACCTAATGACATAAGAATATGGTATACTGTTCACGTTGACAAGGAGCAGATCAGGAATGAAAAATACCGCCGCTGTAATTACGGTAAAAGATTTATATAAAATATACAGAGTAGGGGAGACCAAAGTGCGTGCCTTAAACGGTGTGGAGTTTGCCATACGCAGAGGGGAGTTCTGCTCTATTGTGGGTGCTTCCGGGTCGGGTAAATCCACGCTTCTGAATATGCTGGCAGGGCTGGAAAAGCCTACCAAAGGAGAAATTGTCATTGCCGGGGAGCATATGGAGCGGAAAAATGAAAATGAACTGGTCCGGTTCCGGCAGGCCCACATCGGTTTTATTTTCCAGTCTTTTAATCTGATGGATACGATGAACGCAGTGGAAAATGTGGCATTGCCGCTGACTTTTCAGGGAATGGAACGGAAGAAGAGGACGAAAAAGGCAGAAGCGATACTGGACATGGTGGGTCTTGGTAGCTATAAAAATCATAAACCGACACAGATGTCAGGTGGACAGCAGCAGCGGGTAGGAGTGGCCCGCGCCCTTGTGGTGGAGCCGGAGATTATTTTTGCCGACGAGCCCACCGGTAATCTGGACTCCCGTACATCCCGTGAGGTGATGGAGCTGATGCAGCGGGTCGTCAGGGAGAAGCGGCAGACGCTGATTATGGTCACTCATGACAATGAACTGGCAGGTTTTGCCGACCGCATATTTCACATCAGAGATGGAAAAATTATAAAAATAGAAGAACAGATGGGGAGAGAGACGGGATGAAAACATGGAAGAGGAGAATGGGGATTTTATTGCTGTGCCTGCTGCTTTCGGCGCCGCAGATGACAGTGTATGCAGACCGGGATGAGGACGAGGTCTATTCAGATGAGGCCAGTGATGATGAGATTGCAGATGCAGTCAACCGCCTTTCTACTTATTATAAGAATCTGAAGCTGGTCAACGGAGATGAGCTGGATGAAGAACAACTGAAAAATCTGGAAAAGATATGCAATGACGGTAGAAATTACATAGCAGGTACGGATGACATTACCAGATCCCAGGTGGACATCCATGTATCTGAAACCAAAGCGCTGATGGATGCTTATGTGGAGAAGTGCCTGTCCCTGCGTCCTCAGTCTACGATAGAGTATCTGGCTGTAGGCAATTTATATGATTCGCCTGTGGCAAAATACGGGGAAGGCGTGGTACTCATTCTTCCGATTCTGAATCTGGGAGAAGAAACGCTGACCAATGTGATCGTGACACCGGTGATTTCCAATACGGTAAAGGAGTGGCCTTTTGAAATCAGCCGTACCGGTTACGCAGAGGAAATTGCCCAGATTCCCGGCAGCCATACGATGGAAGAAGCCTATGCCAATCACGGTGAGGTACGATATGCCCTTGCCACCCGGCAGGATGTGCTGACCGGGTATTACAAGCTGGATTTTGATATTGTGTATGAGCGGGAGGGAAAGCCGGAAAAAGCGCAGCTTTCCACATACATCAAAGTAATCGGCAAGGAGGACAGCGGTTCCATTGACGAGGAAGAGGAGGATGACAAGAGATCCACGCCCCGGATCATTGTAACCGGATTTGAAACAGAGCCGGCAGAGGTGTATGCAGGCAGTACTTTCATGCTGACCATACATGTGAAAAACACATCTGCCCGGACGGCGGTTTCCAATATTGAGTTTGATTTAAAAGCAGCGGAAGAGGGGGAGGATGATAAGACCTTGTATGCGTCGTTCCTGCCCACGTCCGGCTCCAATACGATTTATGTGTCGTCCATTCCTTCCGGGGGAGAAACAAAACTTCAGATCGAGATGACGGCCAAGGCGGATCTGGTACAGAAACCCTATGCCATTGATATGACGATGAAATATGAGGACAGTGAGTACAATCCTTACGAAAATATGACAAGTCTGTCGGTTCCGGTAAAGCAGCTTTCCAGAGTGGAGTACAGTACGGCAGAGGTGCTGCCGGAGTCCGTTACGGTGGGCGGCCAGGCCAATGTCATGTTCAGTATTTACAATACGGGCAAAACCACATTGTATAATGTAAAGGTCCGTTTTGAGGACGACTCTGTATCCGGAGGCGACTGCTATGTGGGGAAGCTGGAATCAGGGGCAACGGGAAATGTGGACACTATGCTGACCGGACAGGCTGCCACCACAGGGGATGGGACGATCCGGACCATTATTTCCTATGAAAATGATGCCGGAGAAGTGACAGAGGTGGAAACGCAGATTCCGCTCTGGGTGGAAGAGGAGATGATGGAGGACCCGTCCTATATGCAGGAGGAATTTATGGAGGAAGAGGGAAGCGGCGGTTTTCCGGTGATTCCCGCAGTGATACTTGCAGCGGTTTTTGCAGTGGCGCTCGTTATTGTACTGGTGGTCAGACAGAGAAAGAAGCGGAAAGCACAGAAGGAACTGGCGGAAGATCTGGCGGATCTGCTGCAGGACGAAAAACAGGACAAGGGAGAATAGCATGCGGTTTGGCGATCTTTTGTTTATGAGCGCGGCCAGTCTCTGGAAACGGAAAGTACGTACCATACTGACAGTGCTGGGTGTGGTCATCGGGACGGCTTCCATTGTGGTTATGGTGTCACTGGGCCTGGGACTGAACCGTTCCACAATGGCAACCATTGAGGAAAACGGCGGCCTGACTTCTATTGAAGTGCGGGAGGCCAACAGTTATATGGAGGGTGACAGTACGAATCAGGAGCCAAAGCGTCTGGACGATACGCTGGTGGAAACATTGAAAGCAAATCCTCATGTGGAACTGGTTTCCCCTGTGCTTTCCATATCGGTGATTGCAAAATGCGGTGTATATGAAAATCAGTTGGAAATCCGGGGAATGAGCGGTGAAGCGCTGGAGCAGATGGGAATCCCGCTGGCTTCCGGGGAGGTGCCGGTTTCTGAGGATGAGCTGGCTTTTCTGTATGGCAATCAGGTATTGGCCGGATTTATGAACAGCAAGACCGGGGCAGGGTTCTGGTCGGACGGTACCATACCGGAGATTGATTTTGAAAAAGATGCCATTTTTCTGATCTATGACATGGATAGCTATTACAATTCTCAGGGAAATTCCGAGAACAATGGACAGAGCGTTAAACCGCCGAAAAAATACCTGGCCAATTATGCCGGCCTGGCAGAAGGCGGAATGGATACTTACAAGTCCTACAGTTGGTATGTCTATTGCAATATCGTACCGCTGGAAAATCATCTGAAACGGATTTTCAAAGGAAAGCTCATTCCGGGGCAGCCTTCCACAGCTTCCGGCAAGCCCTATAAGCAGTTCTATTATAATGAGATTTATGCGGAAGTGGATGATATGGAATATGTGGGCGAAGTACAGAAGTGGATCACAGATATGGGATACCAGACCTACAGCAATACGGAATGGGTGGATTCCACGAAGAAACAGTATGGCTACATCCAGGCGGTATTGGGCGGCATCGGGGCTGTTTCCCTGGTCGTGGCAGCGATCGGCATTACCAATACCATGATGATGTCTATTTATGAGCGGACAAAGGAAATTGGTGTAATGAAAGTAATCGGCTGCGATATGAAGGACATCCGGACTCTGTTCCTGATGGAGGCCGGATTTATCGGACTGATCGGAGGCATTCTGGGACTTTTGTTCAGCGCTTTTATTTCGCTGTTGATCAATCGGGTCGTGGCAGGCATGGGGATGGAAATGGGACTGTCCTATATACCGGCCTGGCTGGCAGGCGCTTCGGTTCTCTTTGCTGTTTTTGTAGGAATGACAGCAGGCTTTTTCCCGGCGTTGCGGGCTATGCGCCTGAGCCCTCTGGCGGCCATCCGCAGGGGTTGAAACCTGAAATTGAATGGTGTATAATAACAAAAAAATACAAAGGAAGTATGAGAAATGGGAGAACAAGTTAAGAAGAACACCGGGGGATGGCGCAGCAACAAATGGTTCCGTGCCGCGATCCCTGCACTGCTGCTGCACTGCAGCATCGGAACCGTGTACTGCTGGTCCATTTTCAGTCAGGAGATTGCCGATTACATCGGATTTTCCAAGGGGGCTACCGAGTGGGCATTCAGCTTTGCCATCTTTTTCCTGGGGATGTCGGCCGCATTCCTGGGCAATGTTGTGGAGAAGGACATTCACAAATCTTCCCTGCTGGCAGCCATCTGTTTTTCACTGGGTATGGCCGGCACAGGCTTTTTTATTTACTATGGCGGTATGCATCAGGGAAGTATGCTGTCGCTGATCGGTATTTATCTGTGCTATGGATTTCTGATGGGAGTCGGCCTGGGCACCGGATATCTGTCTCCTGTCAAGACGCTGATGCTGTGGTTTGAGGACAGAAAGGGTCTGGCTACCGGTCTGGCTGTTGCCGGATTCGGCGCTGCCAAGGCAATTGCAAGCCCGATTATGCAGACGATGCTGGATAATCTGGGCGAGGGCGGCATCTACAAGATGTTCCTGATTCTGGCAATTGTTTACTTTATCATGATGTTTGCAGGCCATCTGCTTCTGAAGAAACCGGACGGCTGGCATGAGCCTCAGAAGCAGGAAAAGGGACAGGGTGCACTGGATGTCATCAAGTCCAAACCCATTGCCAATTACATAGGTATCTGGCTGATGTTCTATATCAACATTACCTGCGGCCTTGCACTCATTTCACAGGAAAAGATGATCGTAAAATGTATCGGCCTGGCCAGTGCGGCAGGCGTGATTGCTACGGTTTCCGCCATATTCAATGCAGGCGGGCGACTTGGATTTTCCGCATGGGCGGACACGATGAAAGACCGGAATACGATTTACAAAATTATTTTTGTACTTTCCATTGCCTTTACGGGGATTGTACTGGTAACCAATGGCATTAAGAACGGCGAAGGCAATTATCTTCTGATTGCACTGGTGCTGGGATTGATCTTCGTAGTCAATGCAGGTTACGGCGGCGGTTTTTCCAATGTACCCACACTGCTTTCGGATCATTATGGGATGGGCAACATCAGTGCCATCCACGGTATTACACTGTCTGCCTGGGGCTTTGCCGGACTGACAGGCAACCAGATGGCAACCTGGATTGTCAACACATTTGGTACGGAAGTGGAACTGGAGCATGCACTGGCAGACGGTTCCGTTGAGATTCTTCATGTGAACCCCACCGGTTATCAGTTTGTATTATATGCCACGATTGTTCTGTACATAATTTCTCTTGTGATTTCTCTTGTGATGGTACGTCCTACCGATAAGGCAAAGGCGGCCAGATAAGTGACGGAAGGGACTGGTGCTGCGGGCTTTGGCATGCTGCCCGGCTTTTTGTCCGGACTGTTTATTTCAGTGGTGTTCTTCCTTTTGCTCTATGCGGTTGCAGCCGGAATGGGAAGGATACCGTACCGAAACAGCAGGAAAAAGAGAAAGCTGGAACGGACGCTGTATATGCTGGAAGTGCAGCAGATTTTATACAGCACCTATGAAAACACCAATCAGATCAAAGAGGCGCTGCGTAAGGTTGCTGTGATGCTGACCGGGAAAAGAGCTTTTCTTGTGTCCACAGAAGCGGGAGAACTGAAAGATTTTTATTTCTGTGAAAACAACGGGGAGGAAGAAGAGCAGGAAGAAATTCCTCTGACAGTATTTCTTCCTCATACGTTTGCACGTCTTGCGGCAGGGGAGCCGGTTTTGATTTACCGGGGCAGCGGCAGAGTTTCCGTAAAAGACCGGGAGATACTGGAAGCGGCCGGCTTTGCCAGCCTGATGATGGTCCCCGTTCTGGATCAGGAAAGGCATCTGAAAGGGATTCTGGGTGTGCTGGATATGGAAGCCAGGTGGAAAGACTGTATTTTGCTGGAATGTGTGGCCAGAAACTTTCTGATGGCCCTGCGCAGTGCGGCTTCTTATCATGTGATTCGGGAAATGGGGAGCCGGGATGCACTGACGGGACTGAGAAACCGTAATTTTTTTCAGCTTCAACTGGAAGCGTATGAAAAAGAGACTTTGCTCCAGGTGATCTATCTGGATGCCAATGGCCTGCACAGTATGAACAATATTTTGGGACATGCGGCAGGTGACGCCATGCTGGCATTTGTAGGCAGCAGACTGAAAGAGGTTTTCGGGGAAGAAAACGCCTATCGGATCGGCGGAGATGAATTTATCGTCATGCTTTCCGGGGGAGAGTGGGAAGCAGAGAAAAAGCTGAAAGCTCTGCAAAAGCAGTTTGAAGGGAAAGAATATTGTGTTTCTGTAGGGATGGCTGTAAAATCAGCAGATATGTCTGTAAAAGATGCCATTGCCGAGGCAGAATACAGGATGTATGAGAATAAGACTGCTTATTACAGGGAAAAAGGGGATGAATCCAGAGCCCGCAGTATGAACTATAAGCTGGAGCAGATTTTACTGGAAAAAAAGGATGCGGATCATTTTCTGGAAATTATTTCTTCTTATTTTATGGGTGTTTATATTGTGAATCTGGATACAGATGAAGTACGGGTGATTTATAAGCCGGCTTATTTTGCGGCTATGCTGGATGCGTCTGAGGGCAGATTCAGTGTGGCGCTGGGGACATACCGGGATACGTTTCTGGATGCTTCAGACTGGGATAAGTTCCGGGAGGTATTGGATTTTTGCAGAGTGGAGCAGGCACTCTGCACCCGGGAAAACCTGAAATATCATTATCGGAAGCAGGATGGGACAGAAGTGGCGCTGCGGATTCGCCGCTCTCCGGAATATACAGAGGATAAAAAAGAAACCTTCTGGTTATTTGAAGAATATATGGAACATAAAAATTCCTGAAAAGCTCAGCTTTTCAGGAATTCTATTTGTGCCAGGATTTCATCCGGGATTGTCCCGTAATTTTTTTCCAGCTTGTTTTTCAACATATCCAGATGATGCAGCTTCTGGGTCAGCATCAGCTTATAGCGGTTGACCATTTCCATATAGAGAGGATGCTGTACCAGATTTTGCCGGATGGGGCTGGCAAAGGGACAGTAAGCAAATAAAATCGGGCGGGCCACTTTATTCAGACGGGGAGAGCCGTTGCCTTCATAGGAAATCCATAGCATATAATCTCTGACAAACATTTCTTTGACGCTGTTTTTGGCCCTTTGCAGGCTCAGACGCAGCTTTTCTTTTGCATCCTGGGACAGCTCCCGGTTTTTCCTGTAAAACTGGATATAATCGGTATACTGGCTTGTCAGGGACGGTTCGGATACATCGTTCCAGCGGGCGCCCTGTACCCGTTTGCACATTTCCCAGCGAAATTCGCCGGTCATACGGATCAGAAGCTGAGAGAGGTTTTCCAGCCCGATCACAGACAGCATCATCCGGGAAGGGGTCAGACGGCGCTTTCCTTCAATTTCCTGCCACATAGCGCCCCGGATGCCGGCATTGGGCATCAGGATAAAGTCGGGCAGGATCTCCACCTGAATATATTCCCTGACAATACCGTATTCTTCACTGGTATAGGTGGTTTCACGGTAAAATGCGGAGAAATCCAGTTCCCGGATGGCGTTCAGTGCTTTCATAATCTGAGCAGGCGTTACCAGGGAAGTATGCAGCGGCTTGAGCAGATTATGGGAGGATAGGAGCGGACAGAATGTGGAAATGCGTCCAAACGTAATTTTATTGACAACCGGAAATACATTTTCCAGTTCAAACCGTACTTTATCCACAAGAGAGTCTGCCAGTTGTTTTTCCTGCTGTTCATTGATTTTTCCGCTTTTTTTCTGATCCCGCAGGTAGGCAGGATAATCCATATCAAACTCATTGCGGGACGGTTCCTTTTCCCCCCGGTAAATGGCCAGCAGCCATTCATAAAAGGTATAAACCCCGTTTTCCGCATCGCCTCCGAAGGTATCCAGAATAGAAAGCAGGTAGGCTGAATTGCCGATACCTGCCAGTTCGGCATCTACGAAACCGAAATTCAAAAACATTTTTACCGGAGCCGGCAGGTTGGTTTCATTGATACTCATTTCAAATACTTTTGTATAGAGTTTATAGAAATCACTGGTAAGCGACAGACGGAATCTTCTGTCCGCATCATCGGTGCCGTCTTTGTCCGGCATGGCTTTATAGGCGGCAACTTCTTCCGCGAAACGCCGTGCCAGTTCTTCGTCGCATTCACTGAAAGAGAGGATGACAGAAAGCGCCTGTTCCAGTTCCGGAGGGATTTCCGAAGTTCCCATGACAGCAGCCGCCTTTTCGGCAGCCGCTTTTTCCTCGGCTTCCAAAGCGGCATTTTCCCTGGATTTTGCAGCCGCGGATTTTCTGGCCACCGGATCTACTTTAGCAGGCGGAATCACCCGGTCATAGGGGATACCGTCACAGGGTGAGCTGGCGTCCAGAGCATTTACGCCGCTGCCTTTTTCTGAAAGAAGCTGAGCGCTTTCTAGAGCAGCCTGATTCTGGAATGCTGCTGCCCGTTGAAAGACGGAGCCGGGTTCCCGGGCATCCAGTACATAGGCTCCCGGTTCTTTCCGGTCGATCTGCGCACAGTATTTGAGCAGAGAGCTGGAAAAACGGGCGCTGGATGTAAAAAAAAGATGCATTACATTGGGCTTGCTCTGAAACAGAGAAAGGAGCTGTTCCAGTCCGTTATAGGGATAAGGGACCAGTGCCACATCCGTGGCAGCGATATAGGTGCAGGAGTGAACACCGGATTTGATATCCTGGATACCGATGATATCTCCTTTGCGCAGCATCAGTCCCCCGCCGGGAAAGGCGGCGCGGACATTCCCTTCTCCGATGACATAAAGTTCGGTTAATGCATCTCCTGCCTGACAGACAAATTGTCCGTTTTCTATTTTTGTAATTGCCATAAATCCTCCTGTGACATAAGTGTCATATATTTTCGCTTCCGGCTCAGTCAGACCGGGCGCCGCATTTCCTTTTCCTGGTATGTACGATGCGGCAGAATAAAACCACTATCATACAGTATACCGGAAAAACGGGAAATGTACAATATCGAAAAATTTTTTAAAGGTATTTGTACATAATGTAAAAATATGATAAAATTAAAGACAAGCATGTCATAAAAAGATGCAAAGGATTGGAGCAGAACATGGATAGTGATAAACTGAGCGTGGAAGAAATGGTTGCTTATTATAAACCGGATGTGGAAAGTCTGATTCCCTATATACCGTGGCTGGAAACACATAAAGGAAATGAGGTTTCCGCCGCATTTCAGGGGGAAGGCGTGGAAAAAAATTCGATTACGTTTCCGGTCTATGACGGTACCCTGATGAATTTTGTAAAAACGGCCCGGGCCAGCAGCCTGATTGACCGTAATTATGTATATGTATATTCCAGAAACAGAATCCGTACAACGGCGGATGAACATCGCTTCATTCAGAATGCCACCATCAAAGAGATGGGGATCCTCTGGGGAATTCTTTCCAAATATATTCTGAAGGGCATGACAAAGGCCACACTTTGGTCAGAGGGAGTGAGAAACGGCATCTTTCTGGAGCTGTTAATGAAAATGAGAGAGATTCTTGCTTTCTGGGACCGGGAAGGAAAGGAAGTTCAGTGAAGGAATGAGGAGTTATACATATGGGAGAAAAATCAAATCAGAAAAGACAATTGATTTTGGAAACTGCCAGAAAGATATTTATGGAAAAAGGATATAAAAATGTTACAATGAAAGATATTGTGGAAGCCTGCGGTATCAGCCGGGGCGGTCTGTATCTTTATTTTAACAGCACCCGGGATATTTTTGCAGAAGTGCTTCGATTGGAAAGCCAGGAGATGGATGATGTGTTTTCCGCAGGCGTTCCGGAGGATGCGGCGGCATCCGATATCCTGGCGCTGTTCCTGAAAGAACAAAAAAAAGAAATTCTGCGCAAAAAAAGCAATCTGACGGTGGCTACCTATGAATATTTTTTTGAAAATAAAGTGGCAAAAAAAGACAATCTGCTGCGCAGCCGGTTTGAAGAGGCTGTGACAGTAATTGAAAAACTGATTGTGGATGGTGTGGAGAACGGTGAGTTTTACTGTGAGGACCCTTTGGGCTGTGCACGTAATATTATGTACGTCCTGGAAGGGCTGAAGGCGTCGGCCCATACGATGGGAATTACGGAAAAGACAGTGGACAGTGAGCTTTTGTATGTCATGCAGGGACTTGTGGCAGAAGAATAGGTGGAGGAGGATTCATGGAACAAGTACGACGAATTTATGTGGAGAAAAAAGAACCCTATGCGGTGAAGGCAAAGGAGCTGCAGGAGGAAATCAGAAGTTATCTCGGAATCGACGGGGTAAACCGGGTTCGGGTATTGATCCGGTATGATGTGGAAAATGTCAGTGAAGAAACCTGGAAACTGGCCTGCAGGACTGTTTTTTCCGAGCCGCCGGTGGATCTTTTATATGAGGAGACGGTTCCCATACCGGAGGATGCAAGGATATTCGGTGTGGAATTTCTTCCGGGACAGTTTGATCAGAGGGCGGATTCTGCCGTATCCTGTATCCGGTTTCTGAATGAAACGGAAGAACCGGTGATCCGCACAGCCGTAACCTATCTTCTGGAGGGCAGGATTTCAGAGGATGAGTTTGGGCGGATCAAAGCATACTGCATCAATCCGGTGGATTCCCGGGAAACAGACATGGAAAAGCCGGAAACTCTGAAAACCCGGTATGAAGAGCCGGCAGATGTGAAAATACTGGACGGATTTTCCCGGATGGGAGAAACAGCGCTGCGGGAACTGTATGCTTCTCTGGGGCTGGCTATGACCTTTCAGGATTTTCTGCATATCCGGAATTATTTTGGAAAAGAGGAGCACAGGGACCCGTCCATGACGGAGATCCGCGTACTGGATACTTACTGGTCGGATCATTGCCGTCATACCACGTTTTCCACAGAGCTGAAGCAGATTACCTTTGAGGATGGCTATTACAGATCTCCGCTGGAGACCACCTACCAGTCCTATCTGGACACCAGGGAAGAGATCGTGGGGGACCGGAAAGACAAATTTATCTGCCTGATGGATCTGGCCCTGATGGCTATGAAAAAACTGAAAAAAGATGGCAGGCTGCTGGATATGGAGGAATCGGAGGAGATCAATGCCTGCTCCATTGTGGTACCTGTGGAAATAGACGGGGTAAGTCAGGAGTGGCTTGTCAGCTTTAAAAATGAAACCCACAATCATCCTACCGAGATCGAGCCTTTCGGCGGTGCGGCTACCTGTCTGGGAGGCGCCATCCGGGATCCCTTATCGGGCCGTTCTTATGTCTATCAGGCGATGCGTGTAACAGGGGCGGCAGACCCCACGCTGCCCGTATCCCGGACGCTGAAAGGCAAACTTTCTCAGAAAAAGCTGGTGAAGGGAGCCGCGGACGGGTATTCTTCCTATGGCAATCAGATCGGTCTGGCCACAGGCTATGTAAAGGAGATTTATCATCCTGACTATGTGGCAAAGCGCATGGAGATCGGAGCCGTGATGGGTGCTTCTCCCAGGGAAAATGTGGTTCGTGCCACATCCGATCCGGGGGATGTGATCATCCTGCTGGGCGGCAGGACCGGAAGGGACGGCTGCGGCGGCGCTACCGGTTCTTCCAAAGTGCATACGGAAAGCTCCATAGAAACCTGCGGTGCGGAGGTGCAGAAGGGAAATGCTCCCACAGAGCGTAAAATACAGAGGCTGTTCAGACGGGAAGAGGTCAGCCGCCTGATTAAAAAGTGCAATGATTTCGGCGCGGGCGGTGTTTCGGTTGCCATAGGGGAACTGGCAGACGGCCTGCGGGTGGATCTGGATAAGGTACCCAAGAAATATGCGGGTCTGGATGGGACGGAGCTGGCCATTTCCGAGTCTCAGGAACGGATGGCGGTGGTGGTATCACCGGAGGATGTGAGCCGGTTTCTGGAATATGCGGCAGAGGAAAATCTGGAAGCCGTGGAAGTGGCAGTGGTAACGAAGGAGCCCAGACTGGTGCTTTCCTGGAGAGGAAAGGAAATCGTGAACCTTTCCAGAGCATTCCTGGATACCAACGGCGCCCATCAGGAAACCAACGTGGTGGTGGAAATGCCGTCCGAAGAAGAGAATTATTTTCATAAGTTTGCCATCCCTGTCGTGGAGAAGGCACTGGAAGAAAAGGATGTCAGGAAGGCATGGCTTGACACTCTGTCTGATCTGAATGTATGTTCGCAGAAAGGGCTGGTGGAAACCTTTGACGCATCCATCGGTGCAGGCAGTGTGCTGATGCCTTATGGCGGGAAATATCAGCTGACAGAGACACAGACGATGGTGGCCAAACTTCCGGTCCTGCACGGAAAGACAGATACCGTGACTATGATGAGCTATGGATTTGATCCGTATCTGTCGTCCTGGAGCCCCTATCACGGAGCAGTGTATGCAGTGACCCAGTCTATGGCCAGGATCGTGGCATCCGGCGGGGACTATAAAAAGATACATTTTACATTCCAGGAGTATTTCCGCAGGATGACGGCGGAACCCTCCCGGTGGAGCCAGCCTTTTGCGGCGCTGCTGGGGGCCTTTGATGCCCAGATGGGCTTTGAACTGGCTGCCATCGGCGGAAAAGACAGTATGTCCGGCACATTCAATGAAATCGATGTGCCTCCTACGCTGGTGTCCTTTGCAGTGGACGTGGCGGACTGTCATGATGTGATTACACCGGAGTTAAAGCAGGCAGGCAATCGCCTGATGGCTTTTCCGATTGAAAAGGATGAATTTGACCTGCCGGTTTATGAAAGTGTAATGCAGCTTTACAGCAATGTTACAGAGCTGATCCGGGCAGGAAAGATTGTATCTGCTTATGCACTGGATTCTTATGGCATTGCGGCAGCGGCCTCTAAAATGGCTTTTGGCAACAGGCTGGGTGTTTTGTTTGCGGGGGATCTGGATGAGAATGAGCTGTTTGAAAATGCTCTGGGCGGCATTCTGGCAGAGGTGTCGGAAGATATTTCGGCGGAGCTGGAAGAACAGGATATCGATGCTGTTATGGTAGGAGAAGTGACGCAGGAGCCTGTTCTGGTTTACCGGGATATGCGTCTGTCCCTGGAAGAAGCATTGCAGGCATGGACAGGCAGGCTGGATAAGGTATTTCCTGCGCAGGCAGAAAAAGGGGCAGAAGAGCAGGCAGGACATCCGGACTGCTATCAGGCTTCTTCCATATATGTATGTAAAAACAGGGTGGCAAAGCCGGTGGTATTTATTCCGGTATTTCCCGGAACCAACTGTGAATATGACAGCGCAAAGGCGTTTGAGCAGGCAGGGGCCAGTGTGATCACAAAAGTATTCAGGGATCTGTCTGCGGCGGACATACGGGGTTCGGTGGAAGCCTTCGAACAGGCTGTGACACAGGCGCAGATCATTATGTTCCCCGGCGGGTTTTCGGCAGGGGACGAGCCGGACGGCAGCGCCAAGTTTTTTGCCACTGCATTCCGCAATGCCCGCCTGCAGGAGGCGGTGACAAAGCTGCTGCAGGAGCGGGACGGCCTGGCGCTGGGTATCTGTAACGGTTTCCAGGCTATGATCAAGCTGGGACTGGTGCCGTTTGGCGAAATAAAGGGACAAAAAGAGGATTCGCCCACACTGACTTTCAATACCATAGGCCGCCACATTTCCAGAATGGTCTATACCAAAGTGGTTTCCAACAAATCCCCCTGGCTGGCAGAGGCAGAATTGGGAAGGACCTACGTCAATCCGGCCAGCCACGGAGAGGGCAGGTTTGTGGCACCAAAGGAGTGGATTGACAGGCTGTTTGCAAACGGACAGGTAGCTACCCGTTATGCGGATCCGGAAGGCAATGTTTCCATGCATCCGGAATGGAATATAAACGGTTCGTATGCCGCTGTTGAGGGCATCACCTCCCCGGACGGACGCTGTCTGGGCAAAATGGTACATTGTGAACGGAAAGGGGCTTCAGTGGCGGTCAATATTTACGGAGAACAGGATATGCGTATCTTTGAATCCGGTGTAAGGTATTTCAGATAGAGGAAAAAAGAGGGGATCCGGCACAGTGTGTCAGGATTCCCTCTTTGCATTTTTGTATTGAAGCCCTATTATCCATATGATATAATAAACCGATTATGGGACAGTAACAGGCAATCTATGACTGGAGGTATTGAATGAAGGCGTTCTTGATTCTGGAGGACGGCACGGTATTTGAGGGGACTCAGATCGGAGCTGTCAGGGAAATGATCAGCGAAATCGTATTTAACACATCTATGGCAGGGTATCCGGAGGTGCTTACCGACCCTTCCTATGCCGGACAGGCCGTGTGTATGACGTATCCTCTGATTGGCAATTATGGGGTCTGTATGGAGGATATGGAGTCTGCAAGACCCTGGCCGGACGGTCTGATTGTGAGGGAACTGTCCAGGACAGCCAGTAATTTCCGTTCCGACAAAAGCATACAGCAGTTTCTGGAAGAAAATGATGTGCCGGGTATCGCCGGAATCGATACCAGAGCGCTGACCAGGCTTCTGCGGGAGAAGGGGACCATGAACGGTATGATTACCACCGATGCGTCTTTTGAACCGGAAGAGGTGATCCCCCGCCTGAAAGCCTATCGGACGGGAAAGGTTGTGGAAAAGGTAACCTGCCGGCATGCCTATGAGGTAAAGGGGGCTGTCAGCCTTGCGGACATCGGCCCTGCATCCGGCAGCGCTGTTTATACCGGAGAGAAGGAAAAAAGGCCCACAATGGTCAGGGCATTAAACGGGGCCGGTAAACGGGTGGCACTGCTGGATCTGGGTATGAAATACAACATTGCCGATTCCCTGGCCAGCAGAGGGGTGAATGTGACGGTTTACCCGGCTTTTACATCTGCCAGAGAGATATTGGACAGCAGGCCGGATGGGATCATGCTTTCCAACGGCCCCGGAGACCCTAAGGAATGCACGGAGATCATAAAGGAAATCAGAGCGTTATATGAGTCGGATGTCCCGATTTTTGCCATCTGTCTGGGTCATCAACTGATGGCGCTGGCTACCGGCGCAGACACATATAAATTGAAATACGGCCATCGGGGCGGCAATCATCCGGTGAAGGATCTGCAGACAGGCAGGGTTTATATCTCTTCTCAGAATCACGGCTATGTGGTGGATATGGACACGCTGGATGAGAATGTGGCGCGGCCGGCTTTTGTCAATGCCAATGACGGCACCTGCGAGGGGCTGTCCTATGTGGGGAAATCCATTTTTACTGTCCAGTACCATCCGGAAGCGTGTCCCGGCCCCCAGGATTCCGGGTATCTGTTTGACCGTTTTATTGAAATGATGGAGGTGGGAAAGCATGCCTAAAAATCCCAATGTAAAAAAAGTGCTGGTAATCGGTTCCGGGCCTATTGTGATCGGGCAGGCGGCGGAATTTGACTATGCAGGAACCCAGGCCTGCCGTTCCTTAAAGGAAGAGGGCGTGGAGGTGGTGCTGGTAAATTCCAATCCTGCCACGATTATGACGGACAAGGACATCGCGGATCGGGTGTACATTGAGCCGCTGACAGTAAAGGTGCTGGAACAGTTGATTGAAAAAGAGCAGCCGGACAGCATCCTGCCCACACTGGGCGGACAGGCCGGACTGAATCTGGGGATGGAACTGGAAGAGTCCGGATTTCTGGCCTCCCATCATGTGACCCTGCTGGGTACCACTGCGGCCACCATCAGAAAGGCGGAGGACAGGCAGGCGTTTAAAGACACGATGGAAAAGATCGGAGAGCCCTGTGCGGCTTCCAAAGTGGTGGAAACCGTGGAGGATGGTGTGGCTTTTGTAAGGACCATCGGCTATCCGGTGGTACTGCGCCCTGCCTATACACTGGGCGGCAGCGGCGGCGGTATTGCCCACAGTCAGACCGAGCTGGAAGAGATACTGGCCAACGGCCTGCGGCTTTCCAGAGTGGGACAGGTGCTGGTGGAGCGGTGCATCGCCGGCTGGAAAGAGATCGAATATGAGGTAATGCGGGACCATGCAGGAAACTGCATTACGGTCTGCAACATGGAAAATATCGATCCGGTAGGCGTACATACCGGGGACAGTATTGTGGTGGCTCCGTCCCAGACACTGGGAGATAAAGAATATCAGATGCTGCGCAGTTCGGCGCTGAATATTATCAGCGAGCTGCAGATTACCGGAGGCTGCAATGTACAGTTTGCCCTGCATCCGGTGAGCTTTGAATATTGTGTGATTGAGGTCAATCCCCGTGTCAGCCGTTCCTCTGCGCTGGCCAGCAAGGCCACCGGTTATCCCATTGCCAAAGTGGCGGCCAAGATTGCCCTGGGCTATACACTGGATGAAATACCCAATTCCATTACGGGCAAGACCTGTGCCTGCTTTGAACCCACACTGGATTACTGTGTGGTGAAGCTGCCACGGCTGCCTTTTGATAAGTTTATTACGGCCAAGCGGACACTGACCACCCAGATGAAGGCCACAGGGGAGGTTATGAGTATCTGCCAGAATTTTGAAGGGGCTCTGATGAAAGCCATCCGTTCACTGGAGCAGCATGTGGACTGTCTGCGCAGCTATGATTTCACGGATCTGACACTGGAAGAGCTGAAAGACCGACTGAAAATCGTAGACGATCAGAGGATTTATGTGATTGCGGAAGCATTGCGCAAAGGCATGGATCAGCAGACCATACATGAGCTTACTATGATTGATGTATGGTTTATCGATAAACTGGCGATTCTGGTGGAGATGGAGGCTGCATTGGAGCAGGGGCCGCTGACGCCTGCGCTGTTAAAAGAGGCCAAGAGAATGGAGTTTCCGGACTGTGTGATTTCCAGACTGACAGGAGTGTCAGAAAACGAAATCAGACAGATGCGTCATAAAAACGGGATTGTGGCGGCATTTAAAATGGTGGATACCTGTGCGGCGGAATTTGAAGCCAGCACACCGTATTATTATTCCTGTTTTGGCAGTGAAAACGAGGCGGTCAGGACAGAGGGCAAAAAGAAAGTACTGGTGCTTGGCTCCGGCCCGATCCGGATCGGACAGGGGATTGAGTTTGATTACTGTTCCGTGCATGCCACCTGGGCTTTTGCAAAGGCAGGATATGAGACCATTATCATCAATAACAATCCGGAAACGGTAAGTACGGATTTTGATATTGCAGACAAACTGTATTTTGAACCGCTGACGCCGGAGGATGTGGAAAACATCGTGCGTCTGGAGGAACCGGACGGGGCCATTGTGCAGTTTGGCGGGCAGACAGCCATCAAACTGACAGAAAGCCTGATGAAGATGGGCGTTCCCATTCTGGGCACCAAAGCGGAGGATGTGGATGCGGCGGAGGATCGGGAACTGTTTGACCGGATTCTGGAACAGACCGGCATTCCCAGAGCCGCAGGAGGTACGGTTTATACAGCCCGGGAAGCAAAAGAGGTGGCAAACCGTCTGGGATATCCGGTACTGGTGCGCCCTTCCTATGTGCTGGGCGGACAGGGGATGCAGATTGCCATCAACGATCAGGAAATCGAAGAGTTTATGGAGATTATCAACCGGATCGCTCAGGACCATCCCATACTGGTGGACAAGTATCTGCAGGGCAAAGAGATCGAAGTGGATGCGGTTTGTGACGGGACGGATATTCTCATTCCCGGTATTATGGAGCATATTGAGCGGACCGGTGTACATTCCGGCGACAGCATTTCGGTTTATCCGGCCCATACCATTGACCGGGTGGTCAAGGAGAAGATCGCGGAATATACGAAAAGGCTGGCCAGGGCGCTGCATGTGAAGGGCCTGATCAATATTCAGTTTATTGCCATCGGAGAGGAAGTTTATGTGATTGAAGTCAATCCCCGTTCTTCCAGGACAGTGCCCTATATCAGTAAGGTAACAGGCATTCCGATTGTGGATCTGGCAGCGGAAGTAATCATCGGGAAAACCATACGGGAGCTGGGATATGAGCCGGGCCTGCAGAAGGAAGCGGATTATGTGGCGATCAAGATGCCGGTATTTTCCTTTGAAAAAATAAGGGGCGCAGAGATCAGTCTGGGGCCGGAGATGAAATCCACCGGAGAATGTCTGGGGATTGCCCGTACCTTCCAGGAAGCGCTGTACAAGGCATTTTTAGGTTCCGGCGTGGATCTGCCCAAATTCCGTCAGATGATTATTACCGTAAAGGATGCGGATAAGGGAGAAGCCATCGAGATCGGGCGGCGGTTTGAAAAGCTGGGATATACCATCTATGCGACCCGCAGCACTGCCGCAGCGCTGCGGGAGGCAGGCATAAAGGCCCGCAAGGTCAACAAAATCCAACAGGAATCCCCTACGGTCATGGACCTGATACTGGGTCATAAGATTGATCTGGTCATTGATACCCCCACACAGGGACGGGATAAGTCCAGAGACGGGTTCCTGATTCGGCGTACTGCCATTGAAACAGGCGTTAATTGCCTGACCAGCCTGGATACGGCCAGAGCGCTTGTGACCAGTCTGGAAAATGCCAGGAGCGGTGATCTGACGCTGATCGATGTGGCATCTCTGAGCTGAGAGGCGCCAAGAGACACTGAGAGGCTGTTTCTCCGCGGCAGTGATCAGGTAAAAACAGCAGGGATACTTGTTATATGAAGCATAATTATCAAAAAGAACTGGAAAAGATACTGGAGGAGAGAACAACCGTGGGGAAACGTCTGTTTCTCCACAGTTGTTGTGCGCCCTGCAGCAGTTATGTGCTGCTTTATCTGCGCCGTTTTTTCCGGATTACGGTTTTTTATTACAATCCCAATATTACGGAGCAGGAAGAATACCGGAAGCGGGCATCGGAGCAGAAACGGCTGATTGAAGTCCTGAATCAGGAGCTTCGGGCTGAGGAAACGGAAGGATTTCCCATTGAGATACAGGAAGGGGATTACAGGCCGCAGGTGTTTTTTCAGACGGTCAGAGGACTGGAACAGTGTCCGGAGGGCGGAGAGCGGTGCCGGAGGTGCTTTGCCCTGCGTCTGGAAGAGACAGCAAAAAGGGCACAGGCACAGGCGTTTGATTTTTTTACCACGACTCTGACGATCAGCCCGCTGAAGGATGCAGAGGCGTTAAATGAGATCGGGCAGGAAATGGGAGTCAGGTATGGGATTCCTTTTCTGCCGTCGGATTTTAAAAAGCGGGACGGCTATAAAAGTTCCATCCTGTTGTCCGGGACTTATAATCTGTACAGACAGGATTACTGCGGCTGTGTGTTTTCCAGGGCACAGAGACAGGAAGAGATCCGCAGGCGGCAGAGTATGGATACAGAACAGTCAGTCGGCCGGGTGAAAGAAAAGAGGATATAAGAAATAATGGAAAAGATTCTGGATTTGATAGCAAAAGAAGTAAAGGCAGCTTTTGATGCTGCCGGGTACGATCAGGAGCTGGGACGTGTGACCGTTTCCAACCGGCCTGATCTTTGCGAATACCAGTGCAACGGCGCGATGGCAGGAGCCAGGAAATATAAAAAAGCGCCGCTTATGATTGCTGAGGATGTGGCGGCACAGTTAAAGGACAGCCGGGTATTTTCGCATGTGGAGGCGGCCGCTCCCGGCTTTCTGAACCTGAAAGTAACAGAAGAATTTCTTGCCGGATATGTATCGGAAATGGGCCGCAGCGAGAAATTCGGGATATCTGCGCCGGAACATGAAAAAACGATCATAATTGATTACGGCGGGCCCAATGTGGCGAAACCGCTGCATGTGGGGCATCTGCGTTCCGCTATTATTGGAGAGAGCGTAAAGCGCATTGCCCGGTATATGGGTCATCGGGTCATCGGTGATATTCATCTGGGTGACTGGGGGCTGCAGATGGGCCTGATTATGACAGAACTGAAGGAACGCCAGCCGGATCTTGTGTATTTTGATGAAAATTATAAGGGAGAATATCCGGGAGAAGCGCCTTTTACGATTGCTGAACTGGAAGAAATCTATCCCACTGCCAGCAGCCGTTCCAAAACGGATGAGGCCTATAAGGAAAAGGCAATGGAAGCTACTTATAGGCTGCAGAGCGGTGTCAGAGGGTATCGGGCGCTCTGGCAGCATATCATAGCGGTGTCAGTGGCCGATCTTAAAAAGAACTATGAAAGGCTGCATGTGGAGTTTGATTTATGGAAGGGAGAATCGGATGTCCACGACCGGATACCGGGTATGGTGGCATATCTGAAAGAGCAGGGTTATGCACATGAAAGCGACGGGGCCCTTGTGGTGGATGTCAAAGAGGAAACCGATACCAAAGAAATACCGCCCTGTATGATCTTAAAATCCGACGGTGCTTCCCTTTACAATACCACGGATCTGGCTACCATTATGGAGCGTATGGAAGAGCAGAAGCCGGATGAGATCATTTATGTGGTGGATAAGCGGCAGGAACTGTATTTTGAGCAGGTATTCCGATGTGCGCGGAAAACAAAGCTGGCAGGAGAGGAAACAAAGCTGAGATTTCTGGGTTTTGGTACCATGAACGGAAAGGACGGCAGGCCCTTTAAAACCAGAGAAGGCGGCGTGATGCGTCTGGAAACACTGATCGGCGAGATCAATGAGGGTATGTACCAGAGAATCCGGGCCGGTGAAAATGCGGAGATTCCGGAAGAAGAAGTACGCAGGACAGCGGAGCAGGTGGCGCTGGCAGCCGTGAAATACGGTGACCTGTCCAATCAGGCATCCAAAGATTATATTTTTGATGTGGAGAAATTCAGTTCTTCGGAAGGGGATACCGGGCCTTATATTTTATATACGCTGGTACGGATCAAATCCATTTTAAGAAAATACGAACAGCAGGGCGGGGATCTGATAACTGTTTCCCTCAGGGAAGCAGGCAGCATTTCAGAGAAAGAACTGATGATGGAGCTGGCCGGTTTCCAGGCTATGATAGAATCGGCTTATGAAGAGCTGGCGCCCCATAAAATCTGTGCCTACCTGTACAATCTGGCAAATGCCTTTAACCGCGTATATCACAGCACTATGATTCTCACAGAGCCGGATGAGGATAAAAAAGCCGGACTGATTGCCCTTCTGGTGCTGACAAAGGAAATGCTGGAAACCTGTATTGATCTGCTTGGTTTTACTGCTCCGGAGTGGATGTAAATACCTGTGTAAGATGTTGTCAAAAAACTGTAAAAATTTATGAAAAATACTTGACAAGCCATAGGCTTTAATAGTATACTAGCAGAGCGGGTTGCGGAAAGCGGCCCGTATGAATGGGATCTTAGCTCAGCTGGGAGAGCATCTGCCTTACAAGCAGAGGGTCATAGGTTCGAGCCCTATAGGTCCCACTCATTACTGTGGCGAGATAGCTCAGTTGGCTAGAGCATACGGTTCATACCCGTAGTGTCGAGGG
>CANDNA010000030.1 GCA_947385955.1 uncultured Clostridia bacterium | reverse complement strand
TGGATTGAAATTGCGGAATATACGATCAATCACAGAACGGAAGCAATTCTTGCGGACCTTTTTCAGAGAAGGCCGCAGGTGATTGCTTTTTCGTGCTATATATGGAACTGGAAAATCATACAGGAACTGCTGGAGGAGATTCCCAAAATCATGCCGGAGACAGACCTGTGGCTGGGCGGCCCGGAGGTATCCTATGATGCCGTTAAGGTTTTGGAACAGTACCCCTGTCTGAGCGGGATTATGGTGGGAGAAGGGGAAGAGACCTTCCGGGAGTTGATGGAGTATTATGGAAGAGGGAGTAAAAAACTGACGGAAGTGTCAGGGCTTTGCCTGCCGGATACAGGACTGACCGGGGAAAGACAGCCGCTGGATTTAAACAGTCTCCCTTTTCTGTATGAGAATCCGGAGTGGTTCCGCAACCGTATCATTTACTATGAATCCGGCAGAGGCTGCCCTTTTCACTGTAGCTATTGCCTTTCTTCCGTAGAGAAAAAAGTGCGCCTGAGAAATACGGAACTGGTAAAACAGGAGCTTCTTGTGTTCCTGGAACATAAAGTACCCCAGGTTAAATTTGTGGACAGGACGTTTAACTGCAAGCGGGAACATGCGCTGGAAATCTGGCGGTTTCTGAAAGAACATGACAATGGTGTCACGAATTTCCACTTTGAAATTTCTGCCGATCTTCTGTCAGAGGAAGAACTGGCGGTGCTGGAAACCATGCGGCCCGGGCTGGTGCAGCTTGAAATCGGTGTACAGTCCACGCATCCGGATACCCTGCGGGAAATCTGCAGAGCTACAGATTTGGAACGGCTCAGAGAAAGCGTGGGGCGCCTCCGCCGGGGAAATAATATCCATATTCATCTGGATCTGATAGCGGGACTGCCGATGGAAGATTATGACACTTTTGTCGTTTCTTTCAATACCGTATATCATATGCAGCCGGATCAGCTTCAGTTAGGCTTTCTGAAGGTTCTGAAAGGCTCTCCCCTCTATGAGAAAGCAGAGGAATATGGTATCAATTACCGTTCTGTTCCGCCGTATGAGGTGTTATACTCTAAGTGGCTTTCCTATGAACAGGTGCTGAAGCTGAAGCGGGTGGAGGAGATGGTGGAACTGTACTATAACAGCAGACAGTTTGTCCACACCCTGCGGGCATTGGAACAGGTATTTCCTCATCCGTTCCGGCTGTATGAAAAGCTGGCAGCGTACTGTGAGGACAGAGGGCTTTTGCAGAACAGCCCGGCCAGAAGCCGTCGCTATGAGGTGCTGCTGGAGTTTGCGGTTTCCGCAGATAAGGGACGGGAATCGCTGTACCGGGAATTGCTGACATTTGATCTGTATCTGCGGGAAAAATGTAAAAGCCGCCCTGAGTTTGCGGCAGACAGAACACCGTTTCGGGAAGCGCTCAGAAGCAGGGAGCGGGATAAAAGAGAACATATAGAGGTTTTTTTTCACCGGGTATGGGAGACAGCACTGCCAAAGGCCGGGATGCGGGACGGGGGGCCTTTCTTTGTCCGGTTTGACTATTCGAAAAGAGATCCTTTAAGCTATAACGCGGAGGTTACTGTTTTATGACAAAACATACAAAAGAGATCCTGGATTTGCTGGATGAGCATTATGGGAAAGAATATGTATGCTATCTGAATCATGAAAATGCATGGCAGCTTTTGATTGCCACCATGCTCAGCGCCCAGTGTACAGATGCCAGAGTGAACATTGTGACAAAGGAGCTGTTCCAAAAGTACAAATCCCCTGCCGATTTTGCAAAGGCAGATGTGAAAGAACTGGAACAGGACATCCATTCCACCGGTTTCTACCGCAATAAGGCCAGAAATATCATAGCCTGCTGTAAAACGCTCTGTGAAAAATACGGAGGAGAGGTACCCAGGGAAATCGATCAACTGACGGCACTGGCAGGCGTGGGGCGGAAAACGGCCAATGTGATCCGGGGCAATATTTACCATGAACCAAGTGTGGTGGTGGATACTCATGTGAAGCGGATTTCCAATAAGCTGGGGCTGGTTTCCGGGGACGATCCGGTGAAGCTGGAATATGATCTGATGAAGGTGCTGCCCAGGGATCACTGGATCCGCTACAATATTCAGATCATACGGCTGGGCAGGGAAATATGCAAGGCGCCTACCCCCAGGTGTGAGCTGTGTTTCCTGACCGGCTGTTGCCCTGCGTACCAAAGCGGGACAGAGAAAAAAGCCGGGAAAACTTCCAGAACCGTGAAAGCCGGAAAGGCAGAAACAAAATGAACACTTATGTGGCACTGGATCTGGAAATGACAGGGCTGAAGCCGAAGCTGGATAAGGTTATAGAAATCGGTGCGGTGCTTGTGGAGGAAGGCGAGGTGCGGAGCAGCTTTTCCACACTGATCAATCCGGGCAGAGAACTTCCCCCTGAGATTGCAGAACTGACAGGCATATCAGAAGAAGAGCTGAAAGCTGCGCCCCGTATGGAAGAAATTCTGACAGAATTGTCGGAATTTATCGGAAACCGGATACTGCTGGGCCATCAGATTTTGTTTGATTATGCGTTTCTGAAACGGGCGTTTGTCAATGGGGGCATGAAATTTGAAAAAAACGGGATTGATACGTTAAAGCTGGCCAAAAAGTTCCTGCCTCATCTTCCGGGCAAAAGTCTGCCTGCACTGTGCCGTTATTATGGGATCGAAGGACAGGCACATCGGGCGCTGGAGGATGCCAGGGCTTCCCATCTTCTGTATCAGAAGCTGCGGGAGCAGTTTTATCAGGAGGCGGATTTCCGGCCGCAGCCGTTACGATACCGGGTCAGAAAAGAATCGCCGGCAGGAGTGCGGCAAAAAGAACAGTTATTATCCCTTATGAGAAAGCATAATGTTTCCATAGGGGCAGAGGTGGATGGTATGACCAGAAATGAGGTCAGTCGTCTGACGGGTCAGATTCTTGCAAAATACGAACGATGATATTCCTGGAGGCACTGTTTAAGGACTGGGCCACCAAAAGCAGTTCGGCCAGTTTTTCCGTTTCGCCGCCGGCACGATAAATGGAGGAAAGCAGCCGGTAGGTGCCGCTGACATCGGTATGGGTAGAAACGGCAAATTCCAGGATGGTCCGGGCCTGAGAGACAAGACCCTGTTCATAGAGCAGCGAAGCCCATTTCTGCAGGGTACGGGCCAGAAGCGTATAATTCTGATCGTAGCATGTGAGGGCTGTAATGTTGGGGGCGCCATACATAAGTTTCAGGTCAGTGTTGGAATAGCCTGTCAGGTTGACAATGGTCTGTTCTGACAGGGTATGGATGATATCCAGGCATTCTTTTACATCCTCCCGGTCGGCGCAGGCATCCAATGGCAGGGTTTCCAGCGGAATGGTAATATAGGCAAGGGAATCCAGCGATTTCTTTCTGGTGCGGTTGGCCTGCTTTTCACGGTCCCAGAATGCTTTTTCCTGCCGTTCCATAGCTCTCCTGGAACGGGTGATGGAGTAGGAAAGCCAGATGATAAAGACGATAAAACTTGCCAAAAACGGTAATTTCATATATAATATCCTTTCAACGGGGTGATAACATGTTTCATAAAAAAAACAGAAAGATTATTTCAACCATCATTATTGTGATTATTGTACTGGCAATGCTTTTGCCGGTGCTATCTTATTTTATTGTATAAGACAGGGAAATGTCAATTCTGAGGGGAAAAATGTTGCAGGAAAGTAATCCGGGGAAACGGTAACGGAGAACGCTGTATCTGATGGTGAGATATGGCTGAGCATGCAATTTGGAGGAAGCTATGAAAAAATGGAAAGTTGCGCTGGCTGCGGTACTGGCAGCCGGTATCTGTGCTTTTGCCCTGCAGGCGGGCGCAGTAGCGAAAGGAAACGGAGATGCTTATATCCAGAACGGCATCTTTATTGGTGATATCGATGTGTCCGGTATGAGTATGGAGGAAGCCACGGCAGCGGTGCAGGGCTATGTGGACGGTCTGCGCCAGGTGCCGATTACGCTGAATGCGGTAGGCGGCAATCAGGTGACAGTGACCGCAGGCGATATGGGGATTCAGTGGAAGAACCAGAACGTGCTGGAAGAGGCTTTCAGCCTGGGCAAGCAGGGAAATATTATCAGGCGGTATAAAGAACTGAAAGATCTGGAAAAAAATACCCATAAATATGATCTGGAATTTACGTTTGACCAGGCGGCGCTGCAGACAGTACTGACAGAGCAGTGTGCACAGTTTGATGTGGAGGCAGAAGATGCCTCGCTACGGAGAGAGAACGGCCAGTTTATTATTGAAGGCGGACAGACCGGTGAGAAAGTGGATGTGGAGGCTTCGGCGGCAGAGCTGGAGGCATTTCTGACAGATGGCTGGAACAAGGCTGCGGCAGAAGTGGATCTGGTGGTGGCTGTGGATGAACCCAGGGGCAGCCGGGAAGATCTGGAGAAGGTAAAGGACGTACTGGGCACATTTACCACCAGCTACAGTTCGTCCGGTGCGGATAGAAGCGCCAATGTATCCAATGGATGCAGCCTGATCAACGGAACTACCATATATCCGGGGGAAGAATTTTCCGCCTATGAAAAAGTAAGCCCTTTTACCGAAGAAAACGGCTATCATCTGGCAGGATCTTATCTGAACGGAATGGTAGTGGAAAGCCTGGGCGGCGGAATCTGTCAGGTGTCCACCACATTGTACAATGCGGTACTTTTGTCGGAACTGGAAGTGACAGAGCGCCATAACCATTCTATGGAAGTCAGCTATGTGCAGCCTTCTGCGGATGCGGCGATTGCAGAGAGCGCAGGCAAGGATTTCCGGTTTGTGAACAATCTGGAATATCCCATTTACATTGAAGGACATACAGAGGATAAGAAGATCACCTTTACGATATATGGCGTGGAAACAAGAGATCCGGCAAGGAGCATCAGCTTTGAAAGTGAGATTCTTTCTGAGACAAAGCCCAGTTCGGAAAGTGTGATTGCGGACGGCAAGCAGCCGATCGGTTATGTGAAAGTACAGTCGGTCCATGTGGGAAGAAGTGCAAAGCTGTGGAAGATCACCAAGGAAAACGGAACGGAAGTGAGCCGGGAGGAAGTCAACAGCAGCAGCTATAAGATGGTACCCAGAACGGCTACTGTGGGGACGGCGACTTCTGATCCGGTGGCAGCCCAGTTGATTCAGGCAGCGATTGCCACCAATGATATTGATTATGTCAAAGGCGTGGCAGCCCAGCTCAAGGCAGGAGATACCACACTGGGCGGGACCGTAGTTCCCAGTGTACCGGGAATACCGGGCGTGGACGGAACCGTTTTGCCTGATGGAACAGTGGTGCCGACAGTGCCGGAAGCACCTGTGGCGCCGCCTGCAGAGGGTACCGGAGGCGGGGAAACCGCAGTGCCGGAAGTACCTGCCGGCGGGGAAACAGTGCCGCCTGCCCAGTAAGAGCCGATGCGGCCTGTGCGGTTTACATGACAATGTGGCAGAGTGACAGGTGTGGATACAGGAATGAGGATTGGAAAAGTACCCGAGAGCGTATTGAAGCGTTCCGTTTTAAAACAAATTCATACCAAAAGAGAAGAAGTGTTAATCGGCGCAGGAGTGGGGGAGGACTGCGCCGTTTTGGCGCTGCCGGAAGATGAGGTTTTTGTGGTATCCACCGACCCCATTACAGGTGCGGTTCAGGGCGCCGGGACCCTGGCAGTCCAGGTAACCGTCAATGATCTTGCCAGCTCCGGTGCGGAGCCGGTGGCAGTGCTGGTGTCTGCTCTTCTGCCTCCTGAGACAGAAGAAGCCCAGCTTCGTGCACTGATGCAGGAGATGGAGACAGCCTGCGGCAGACTGCATGTGCAGATTGCAGGCGGGCATACCGAGATTACGGCAGCAGTGAATCAGCCTGTTCTGACGGTGACAGGGATAGGCAGGGCCGGAAGGGACCGGCTGATTACCACCAGCGGCGCCAGGCCGGGGCAGGATGTGGTATTGTCAAAATGGATCGGACTGGAAGGCACGGCGATTCTGGCCAGGGAGAAAGAACAGGAACTACGGACCCGTTATCCCTCCCATCTGATCGAAGAAGCAAAAGCCTTTGACCGTTATCTGAGCATCGTACCGGAGGCCGCCACCGCCGGTAAGTCCGGCGTTTCGGCTATGCATGATGTGACAGAGGGCGGTATCTTTGGTGCGCTCTGGGAGCTTGCGGAAAGCTCAGGCGTCGGACTTGAAATTGATTTGAAACGGATCCCCGTCAGACAGGAAACCATAGAGATCTGTGAGTTTTTTGAAATCAATCCATATGAGTTGATTTCCAGCGGCAGTCTGCTGATGGTGACAGATGACGGGTTGGATTTGGTGAGGAAGCTGGAGCAGGAACAGATTCCTGCTGCGGTGATTGGGAAGATTCGGGAAGGAAATGACAGAATCGTCATAAATGAAGAAGAACGGCGTTATCTGGAGCCTCCCAAATCGGATGAATTGTATCAATGTATCTGGAAATGAATGGAGAGAGACAGATGAGAGAACAGATTTTGGCAATTCTTGAAAAAAACAGCCGTATTGATTTAAAGGAGCTGGCAGTCCTTTTGGGTGTGGAAGAACTGGACATTGTCAACGAGATGGCAGCGATGGAAAAAGAAGGGATCATATGCGGTTATCATACGTTGATTGACTGGGAGAAAACTTCCATAGATAAAGTGACAGCGCTGATTGAAGTGCGGGTAACGCCTCAGAGAGGACAGGGGTTTGATAACATTGCAGAACGTATTTATAAATATCCGGAAGTGACAGCAGTCTATCTGATTTCCGGGGCCTATGACCTGCTGGTGACACTGGACGGTAAAAATCTGCGGGAAATTTCCAGATTTGTGTCGGATAAACTGTCTACGATGGACTATGTGCTGAGTACGGCGACGCATTTTATTCTGAAAAAATATAAGGATCACGGTACGATCCTGGCGAAAAAGTATGAGGACGAAAGAGAGAAGGTGTCACCATGAGAAATCCTTTAGCAGATAAAGCGGTAGAGCTGAAGCCGTCCGGCATCCGGAAGTTTTTTGACATTGTCAGTGAGATGAAGGATGCGATTTCTCTTGGCGTGGGCGAACCGGACTTTGATACGCCCTGGCACATCCGGGACGAGGGGATTTACTCTCTGGAAAAGGGGCGGACTTTTTATACATCCAATGCAGGTTTGAAAGAACTGAAGGTGGAAATCTGCAATTACTTAAAAAGGAGATTTCATCTGAGCTATGATTATGTCAGTGAAGTGCTTGTGACGGTGGGCGGTTCGGAGGCTATTGACATTGCGTTGCGTGCCATGATCAATCCGGGGGATGAAGTACTGATTCCTCAGCCCAGTTATGTATCGTATGAACCCTGTGCGATTCTGGCAGATGCGGTTCCGGTGATTATCAATCTGAAAGCGGAGAATGAATTTCGTCTGACAGCGGCCGAGCTGCGCGAGGCCATTACGGATAAAACCAAGATTTTGGTACTGCCCTTTCCCAATAACCCCACGGGGGCAATTATGGAACAAAAGAACCTGGAAGAGATTGCAGAGGTCATTCTGGAGAAGGATATTTTTGTCATTTCCGATGAGATTTACGGAGAGCTGACTTATAAAGAGGATCATGTGTCCATTGCCGCTATTCCGGGTATGCAGGAGCGGACGATACTGATCAATGGCCTGTCCAAATCCCATGCTATGACAGGATGGCGTCTGGGCTATGCCTGCGGGCCGAAGGAGATCATTGCCCAGATGCTGAAAATCCATCAGTATGCGATTATGTGTGCGCCTACCACCAGCCAGTATGCGGCGGTGGAGGCGTTAAAGAACGGGGACGAGGATGTGAAACAGATGCGCGAGGCGTACAATCAGAGGAGACGTTATCTGCTGTATGCATTCCGTCAGATGGGCCTGGAGTGTTTTGAACCCTATGGGGCGTTTTATGTATTTCCCTGTATCAAAGAATTTGGTATGACAAGCGAGAAATTTGCAGAGCGGTTTCTGGCAGAAGAAAAGGTGGCTGTGGTACCGGGAACGGCATTCGGTGACAGCGGAGAAGGATTCCTGCGTATTTCGTATGCTTATTCTCTGGAAAATCTGAAGGTGGCAATCGGCAGACTGGAAAAATTTGTCCACAGACTGAGGGAAGAACAGGGCCGTTCATAAGAAAAATATAAAACAGAGGGGCATTGCCGGATGCGGGGTAATGTGCCCTCTGTTCTTTTGCGGCCAGGCAGAAAGAGCGGGACGTGCAGAAGAGGAACAAAACATGTTGGACAGGAGAGAATGGATATGATAAATATTGTACTGCATCAGCCGGAGATCCCGGCCAATACAGGAAATATAGGGCGGACCTGCGCAGCCACAGGCGCAGGGCTGCATCTGATCGAACCGTTGGGTTTTAAGCTGAACGAAAAGCAGATCAAAAGGGCAGGTATGGACTATTGGGAACATCTGGATGTGAAAAGGTATGTGAATTACGAAACCTTTCTGGCAGAAAATCCGGGAGCAGAGATCTGGTATGCCACCACAAAGGCGGAGCAGGTATACAGCGATGTGATGTTCGGGCCGGATGACTACATTATGTTTGGGAAGGAAAGTGCCGGCATTCCGGAGGAAATCCTGGCCGGACAGAAAAAGCGATGTATCCGTATCCCCATGCTGGAGGGAATACGTTCACTGAATCTGTCCAATTCTGCGGCTGTGGTGCTCTATGAAGCGCTGCGCCAGAACGGGTTTGCCGGGATGGAAAAGGCGGGGGCCCTGCACCGCTTGGAGTGGCAGGGATAAAACAAAATGATGGAAAACAGATCAGACAGGCTATGGTGTGAGTGAGCGCCATAGTCTTTTTTTGTTGTGGCAAAGGCCGGGCAGATATCCATTGTATGTTCCGGAAAATGGGGCAGATACTATAGGTACAAACTATTTACAATGGAGGAAGATGGGATGGAAAAAAATATGACAAATCCGATGGAAGAGGGGATGGCAGCAAAGTCACAGCCTTATGGTTATGTACGTGTGTCCAGCTTGGACCAGAATGAGGACCGGCAGATGGTGGAAATGCTGAAAAAGGAAATTCCACGGCAGAATATTTATATGAATAAGCAATCCGGAAAAGACTTTAACCGGCCGCAGTATAAAAAAATGGTGGAGCGGCTTCAAAAAGGGGATTTGCTGTATATTCTCAGCATTGACAGGCTGGGGCGGAATTATGAGGAGATTCAGGGACAGTGGCGGTTTTTGATTCAGGAAGTAGGAATTGATATCTGCGTGATTGATATGCCGCTTCTGGATACCAGAAACGGAAAGGATCTGATGGGAACGTTTATCGCAGACCTGGTACTTCAGATTTTATCATTTGTAGCCCAGAGCGAACGGGAAAATATACGGAAGCGTCAGATGCAGGGAATCGCTGCCGCAAAAGCAAAGGGTGTGCATATGGGACGGCCTGTAAAAGAGGTGCCGGAAGATTTTGCGGGCCTGATCTGTCAGTGGAAGAAAAAGAGAATTACAATGACAGAGCTATTGGAACAGTGCAATATGGGAAGGGCAACTTTTTGTCGGAAACTGAGGGAATATTCGCCGGAAAATCAGACGGTAAGATAAGGACAACAGGTATCGCAAGGTGTACCTTTTGAGCTTTAAAGATAAACTATATACTACAGTATTTTGTTTTAAATGTCTACATATTTCTGGAAATTTACCGCTGTATTACCATGACCGGAAGTGATAAATCTGTTTTCGGTTGTCTGTCAGCCTGATTTCGGCTTTTTTGTATATGTTCTCAAAAGGTACACCTTTTGAGAACGTATACAGGAGATTTATCAGGCAGGCCGTACAGGCGACAGGAGAACAAATGAAAAAACATGCTACTCTTTCGGTTTTGGTTCCCGTTTATAATGTTGAAAAATATCTGAGAAGAGCTTTGGACAGTATTCTTGCCCAGACTTATGAAATCCATGAGATTATTTGTGTGGACGATGGTTCCACCGATGGCTGCTTTTCGATTTTACAGGAATATGCGGAGCGGTATCCCAGAATCAAAGTGATCCACAAAGAAAACGGAGGGCTTGTAAGTGCACGTAAGGCGGCTTTGCAGGCTGCCACAGGGGAGTATATTGCCCATGTGGATTCGGATGATTATATTGAGCCGGACATGTACCGGGATTTGATGGCACTGATGACAGAAAACAATGCGGATATTGTGACTTCCGGACTGATCCGGGACTATGGGAATCATACGGTGACAGAAGGGGAAACGATTCCGGCAGGGCTTTATACCGGGGATGAGGTGAAGGAGAAAGTGCTTTCTTCCCTGATTGACATTGAAAGTTTCTATTCAGCCAGCCTTTCCGCCCATATTACCAATAAGATTTTCAGAAGAGAACTGGTGTACCCTCTGCAAATGAAGCTGGATAACCGGATCTGTGTGGGAGAAGATGCAGCGGTAATTTATCCCTGTTTATTTACGGCAGAAAAGGTATGTATTTCCGGGGGAAATTATTATCATTACTGTGTCAGAAATGATTCCATTATGGGAGTGAAAAAAGCGGACAATGATGTATCGCTTTCTGTCATGCTGAAGTATCTGGAAAAAGAATTTTATTCTGCTAATGAAGCAGGAACGAATCTGGATAAACAGTTTGAAGTATTCCGAAATTATATGCTGCTTCTCCAGGATACGCAGCAGGCAATATTTTACAGAAACGGATTGCTGTATCCCTTTGGCAATATTACCAGAGAGAAAAAGATTCTTTTGTACGGTGCGGGGAAATTCGGCGCTGTACTGAAAGAGAAGCTGGAGGAGGAAGGATTCAGGCTGGCTGCCTGGGTAGATAAGGCAGGAAATCGGGAAGGCGTAATCCGGCCCTGTGAAATTGGCAGTATTGAATATGATATTGTGATCATAGCTGTTCTGGTATCAAAGGCAGTAAAGGAAATCCGGCGGGAACTGGAAGAACAGGGCGTGGGCTCTCACAGAATTTATCAGGCTGATGTGAACTTTATGATACAGGATACGGGCCTTTTGGAGAAAAAATATGTTTGAAGGCAGGAAAGTGGTATGTTTTGGAATCGGCAGAAATTTTTTCCCTTATATGAAGCGGCTGGAACAAGACG
This sequence comes from uncultured Clostridia bacterium, assembly GCA_947385955.1. Taxonomy (GTDB): domain Bacteria; phylum Bacillota; class Clostridia; order Lachnospirales; family Lachnospiraceae; genus VSOB01. The sequence continues at coordinate 20,588 of CANDNA010000030.1, read as the reverse complement.
TGAAAGTGGACTGCTTTTGTGACAACAACAGCAGCAGGTGGGGCAGCAGTCCCTTTCTGGATGAAAGAGAGTGTATTGCGCCATCCAGGCTGGGAGAGATGGATGCTCCGGTTGTTATTATTATGGTGGATGTGCAGAAGTTTATTCTGGAGATCGAAAAACAGTTGGATGAAAAAGGGTTGGAACATTACAGAATACTGGATGTTTTAAACCGGATTTCCTGCCGGGCTGACAGCGGCTGGCTTAAGGAAAGCGCACAAAGGCATATCCATAAATTTCTGGATTTGAATCTGCACGGCATTACGGCCTGCAATTTTCATTGCTCTTATTGCTATGTATGGAGGCGCTTTGGATTTGAAAACGGTATTGTTTTGTCCGAACATTCTCCCGGGGAGATTCGGAGCAGACTGTCCCGGGAAAAAACGGGAGGGACCTGCTTTATTAATCTGTGCGCAAGAGGCGAAACATTGCTTTGCCCGGAAGTGGCAGAGCTGGTTTATGAACTGTTGGAGGAAGGGCACTATGTATCTGTAGTGACCAATGGGACTGTCACAAAAAGCATACAGAGGATTCTTTCGTTTCCAAAAGCTCTGCAAAGGAGAATGTTTTTCAAGCTGTCGTTTCATTATCTGGAGTTAAAGAAAAGAAGTTTGTTTGATCTGTTCTGGAATAATGTGAATGCGATCCGGGATTCCGCCTGTTCCTATACACTTGAAATAACCCCTTCGGATGATCTGGTACCTTATGTGGATGAGATCAGGAACATGTTTGAACGGAAAGCGGATGGTGCCCTGCCTCATGTTTCCTTTGCCAGAGATTCCACCAGGATTGATTATGATATTCTTTCGGATTATACCGTGGAAGAATATAACAGAATATGGGGGCAGTTTGATTCTGAGATGTTCCGCCTGAAAAGTGATTACTATAATCAGAAAATAGAGGAGTATTGTTATGCGGGACAGTGGAGCTATCTGGTTAATCTTCTGACAGGGGATATTAAGTCATGCTACAGACAGGATGTAATCGGCAATCTGTACAGTCCGTCTTTTGAAGGCTTTCCGGATGCGCCGGTGGGACATGACTGCCATATGGCATACTGTTTTAACAATCATGCTTTTCTGGCCTGGGGCACGGTCCCGGCAATCCGTTGTCAGAATTATCTTGCCATGCGGGACCGGGTTGACAGAAACGGAAAGCACTGGGTAAAAGAGCCTGTCCGGAGCTTTATGAAAGATAAACTGTATGACACCCATTGCTATGAGGGGGATGGGCAGTACGGATATGAAAAGCTGGTACGGAAAAACAGAAAACCGGCCATTGTTTTATTAAACAGTCCTGATTATGAAAATGCAGGAGATCATGCGATTGCACTGGCGGAGAAAAAACTGTTGACAGAATGTTTTCCGGACTATGAATGGGCAGAGATTACCTGCGGAGAATTTCAGAAGAAAAGTGAAGCGATTTTCAGAATCATAACCAGGCAGGATATTATCGTCATTACCGGGGGAGGTAACATTGGCTCCCTCTGGCTGCGGATCGAGGACTATACCACCCATATCATAGAACAGTTACAGGAAAATAAAATCCTGATTTTTCCTCAAAGCATTTATTTTGCACCCTCTCCCTGCGGAGAACGGGAGCGGGCGTATTTTTGCAGTGTCGTAAAAAAACATGGCAGAGTTACTGTGATGGCGCGTGACCGGCGTTCTTATCATTGGGCCGGGGAATGGCTTGGGCCGCAGGTCAGGACTTTATATGCACCGGATATGGCGATGTATCTGGAACCGATACCTGCCTCTGTTTCCCGCCAGGGAGCGCTTTTGTGCATGCGGCAGGATCATGAAAGCCTGGGATGGGACAGGGAAAAAATCAGAAAGATGGTAACAACAGCCGGTCTGGAAGCAGAAGAAATTTCGACGCTGTCAGAAAAAGGAATCCATATCGGGGAGCGGCAGGAAGCTGTCACACAGGTACTGGAAATGCTGGCCGGGAAAAAACTGGTCGTGACGGACCGGCTGCATTGTATGATTTTCTGTGCATTATCCGGGACTCCCTGTATTGCACTGGATAATATAACCGGGAAATTGTCAGGTGTATATGAATGGATCAGAGACATTTCCCATATACGGCTCGTCAGGGCAGAGGAGGAAATGCAGGCGGCTTTTGACGCACTTTTTTTGGAGAGAGCCTGCAGTGATGCGGCGGTATTTGAACGGCTGCAAAATGATTTCAGGGCATTGGCAGATTTTATCAGGAAAGAAGTCTTACAGAAATGAAACGGATATTGTTATTGGGAGATTCGATCAGACAGAATTATCAGAGTTATGTAAAAGAAAATCTGGCAGATGTGGCTGAGGTTTTCTATCCGAATGAGAATGGAAAATTTGGCTATTATACACTTCGGTATTTTCATGTATGGCTCGGCGATTTATTGGGAGGGGGGGGTGGTACAGAGCATGATTCATTTGATGTAGTGCATTTTAATGTAGGACTGTGGGATGTACTACGGCTAAAGGGAGATACAGGCCCATTTACCGGGGAAAAAGAATATGAGCAGGTTCTGCTGCGTCTTTATAAAAGAATCAGAATGTATTGCCCGGACGCTGCCGTGATATTTGCACTGACAACGAAAGTAAGGGAGCCTGGTTTTGCACCCGGAATCCATGTGGGAGAGCGGAGAAATTCGGATATTATCAGGTACAATCAAATAGCCGGGCAGCTATGGAAAGACATGCCGGTGGAGATCAATGATCTGTGGAGCGTATCAGAACAGATGAATGATACAGCCCGGTCGGATGATGTGCATTTCGGGACAGAAGAAGGCAGGCGTATTCTGGGTGAGGCTGTCATCCGATGCCTGCGCAGGTATCTATAGGTATGTGGGAGGATGAAAGAAGTGGAGAAGATAAGTGGAAAATTACCCGGCAGTATCCATGATATTTACCGGCATCTGGCGGATGAAGAGTCCAGATATGTGTTTGCAAACCGTCTGCTGTACAGCCTGACCGGTGACTATTCTTATATCTTACATATTGTAAAAAAGCAGAAGGAGTGGGACTGGCTGATAAGCAGACTGGAGAGCTGCAGGAAATGCTATGACAGTTCGGAAATCTGGATTTTCGGAGCCGGCTTCTGGGGAAATGTGATCTATGATCTGCTTTCCGGAATATATCCGGTGGCCGGTTTTGTTGACAACGATGAAAAAAAGCATACATCAGAGGGACGGGTGATAAGAGGACTGGACACCGGGAGTGAGGGAATCTATATCATAGCGACGATGTATTATGAAGAGATCGAAAAGCAGCTTTCTTTGGCAGGCGTAGCGCCGGAATGCATCATATCTGTGGGAAGGATATGGAGAAAAGGCTTTAGCAGGCGGCAGTATTTTGACCCGGAGTTTATGAAAAGTGAAGGAGAAGAAATATTTATTGACTGCGGCTGTTATGACGGAATGGATGTGGACAAGTTCGCGGCATGGTGCGGAGGCCGTTACAAACGTATCCTGGCGTTTGAGCCGGATATACGGTTCTTTCAAAAGACCCGGGAGAGGCTTGTAAGCCGGTATCAGAATACGGAAGTGATCAACGGAGCAGTGGGAGAGTGTCGGGGAGAAGCAAGGTTTCAAAGTGACATCAGGCCCGGCTCTGCCAGAATCGATGCAAAGCTGGGAAACAGCATAACCCAGGTGTATCCGATAGATGAGGTGCTGAAGGGAGAGAAAGCCACTTTCATTAAGATGGACATTGAAGGAAGTGAACTGCCGGCATTGAGAGGGGGGGGTGGTACGATCAGGAAATACAGACCGAAGCTGGCTATATGTACGTACCATAAGCCGGAAGATATGTGGGAGATACCGGAGTATGTGTTATCCCTCCATGAGGACTACCGGTTATATTTCAGACATTATAATTATTCCAGAACAGAAACCGTGATGTATGCTCTGTAGCTGACGGCGGCTGGCCGAAGGCAGAAAATACAGAGTACCGATGAGGAGAGTTGTGTACAATGAAGGAATTGGTCAGTGTCATTGTTCCTGTGAAAAATGCGGAGAACTATCTTGACACCTGTCTTGACAGCATAAGAAACCAGTCCTGGAGGAATCTGGAAATATTGACAGTAGATGACGGCTCGGAGGATGACTCTCTGAAAATCTGTGAGAAATGGGCACAGAAGGATAAACGGATCAAAGTCCTGTGCAGTCGGGGAAAAGGGGTGGTCTGCGCCCGTAATCTGGGGATTTCTCATGCATCAGGCGCCTATCTGACATTTGTGGATGCAGATGACTGGCTTGATACAGATGCAGTAGAGCGGCTGATGGAAGAGACAGAGGGAGCTGATCTGGTATGCATGGGATTTCATAAACATTATGAAAGTATGGATTGTGAAATGGTGGACATCTATAACGCCATTCCGGCAGGACGATATGAGGGAAACTGTGGAATGCGCTATATATGGAGCAATATGCTTTATTTTATGGATACGGCCAGACAGGGAGTCCGCAGTTCTATGTGTGTAAAGTTGTTCCGGCGGTCGATTGTGGAACGGTTTTATGCAAAAATCAATCCGGAAATTTTTTCGGGAGAAGATGCGGTTTTCGTATACTGGTATCTTTTATTTTGCTCTTCTGTCCGGATTCTGGAGGAAGCCCATTACCATTATCTGATCAGAACAAAGTCCTCAGTCCATAGTGTCAACAAATATTTTTTAAAAAATATCCACGATTTATATATCCAGTTAGAACAGGCTTTTTCAGAGCATGCCGCGAAAGATGTACTGATTCCTCAACTGGAAAAACGTGTACGGCTTATGATTGATGATGCACTGAGTTTCCGGCTGGGCTTTGCATATAGTGATTCTTACAGGTATATGCTTCCCTATACCGATTCGGAAACAGAAGGTAAAAAACTCATCCTGTACGGAGCCGGGAGAGTGGGATGTGACTATTACCGCCAGTTGCAAAAAAGAGAGAGTTGTGAGCTGGTTTTCTGGGGAGATAAAAGTTATCAGTATCTGGAAAAGGATGCCGTAACAGGGGATGCCGGTACAATCGGAAAGTTGCCGGATTCTGCGTATGATTTTATTATCATAGCGGCAGGAGAGGCGGCTTTGTCGCAGCAGATGTATGCCGATCTGACAGAGAGCGGGGTAAAAATTACAAAAATAGTATGGAAAGAGCCAATACAGAGATGAAAAAAGAATTAGTCAGCGTGATAATGCCTGTCTGTGATGAATTGCAGTATCTGCAGGATGCGGTAGAGAGTATTCTGGCTCAGACTTATACCAATCTGGAACTGATTATGATTGACAGCTCGTCAGATCATATGGCTGTGAAAACTCTGACCGGATTATACGGGATGCGGATACGATATTTTTATATGGAAAAACAGGGAATCGGAGCGGCTTTGAACTATGGAATTGAAAAAGCAGAAGGCACTTATCTTGCCCGTATGGATGCGGATGATATTGCGCATCCGGAGCGATTGGAAAAGCAGGTCAGATTTCTGGAGCAGAATCCTTCTGTGGGAGTGGTGGGAACAGGCTGGCGTTATATTGATAAAAACGGAAACTGCATTGCAACACCGGAGGTGACACAGGAGCAGGAAGCACTAAAGGCAAAACTGCTGTTCCACTGTCCCATCAGGCATCCTTCTGTCATGTTTCGGAGAGAATTGTTTGAAAACGGCTGGCGGTATGATGAACACAAAACGGCAGAGGATTACGATTTATGGACAAGGCTGATCCGGTATACAGAGTTTGCCAATCTTCCGGAACCATTAATGGGGCACAGAATACATGGAAACAATGCTTCCGGTTTTTCGCAGCAGAAAGTAAATCAGTCTGCGGCAGAAAGTGCAAGAGCTTATCTGGAAGCAGTATTTGGTACGAAATTGTTATCTTATCAGACTGTGGATTTTTATCCTACCGAGGCAAAAGTCCCTCTGACAGAGCCGATAGAACAATATCTGGCAAGACAGATAAAACTGTTACTTGAAATTGACCGGTTAAACAGGAAACAGGGAGGATTTGAGCCGCCGCTTCTTGCCTGTGAGATCCGGGAACGACTGTACAGTCTGTCTGAGAAAGTGCTGGGCGGATTTACAGATCCGTCAGGCAGTGCGCTTTTTCATCTGTTTTGGAATGAGGCAGAAAAAAGAAAGAAATTGGCGGAACCTGGCGGATGTGCAGAGGAAGTAATGGATGATCCGGACGAGCATATGAAAGCAGATGTGAAACGGATACTGGAAAACAGAAATCAGATTTTACAAAAGCCCATATCGTTTGTCATATATGGGGCGGGTGCCAGGGGCTGGGGGCTGTTGAAAGCGTATGAGAGAGTATACCGGGAGAATACAGTGAACTGGAAGCTGGCAGGTGTCATCGACAAAAAAGTAAAAGAGATTGGATATGGGAAAAACGGATTGACCATACAGCCAAATCGACTGCCGGAAATACAACCGGATTATATTCTGGTCAGCTCAAAACTGTATGAAAAAGAAATCCGGGCAGAGCTGGAAAGCATGGGAACAGACAGCAGGAAAATCATTTCAGGAGACTGGCTGTTTTATGTACATAATGGATGCAAAAGAGATGAATGATTACAGGAAAGAAATTAAGAACTATCTGGAGCTGGAAAAAGCAGTAATTGATACATTGGATGTGGATGCGGTCAATGATGCGATGAATTTAATATTGGAAACCTATGAGGGTGGACATACGATCTATATTTTCGGTAACGGAGGCAGTTCTGCCACAGCATCGCACTTTCAGAATGATTTCAATAAGGGGATTTCTGAATATGTAGAAAGAAAATTCCGTTTTCAATGTCTCAATGATAACATAGCCACGGTTATGGCGATTGCCAATGACATTGGATTTGAAGAAGTGTTCCGCTTTCAGCTCAGAGGGAAACTGGAACCGGGAGATATTGTGATCGCAATTTCGGGAAGCGGCAGCAGCCCCAATGTGCTCAATGCTGTGGAGTATGCAAGAGCCTGCGGTAATAAGGTGATAAGCATGACAGGGTTTGCGGGCGGACATTTAAAAAAGATGGCGGATATTCCACTTCATGCTGAGGTGATGAGTATGCAGGTGACAGAGGACATTCATATGTTGTTTGATCATCTGATGATGAGTATATTTTACCAGACATTGTGCGGAGATCAGCAAAAAAACGGTTAAATATAAGGAACAGGAAAGAGGAAAGGAATGGAAGAGAAGCAGCGGGATCTGTTGATTTCTGTTATCATACCGGTTTTCAATGGAGAAAGATACATACAGGAATGTCTGGACAGCGTTGTCTGTCAGACTTATAAAAATATTGAAGTTTTGGTGGTGGATGACGGAAGCAATGACCATACGATGGAACTGGTTCATGCTTATTCTGAACGGGATACAAGAATCCAATTGTTTGGACAGGAAAATCAGGGACCGGCCATAGCCAGAAATACGGGGATGTTACATGCTTCGGGAGATTATATTGCCTTTCTGGATGCAGATGATTTCTGGGCAGATGAGCGGTGTCTGGAAACAATTTGCAGTACGTTGGCAGAGATTCCATGCGATGTGCTGGGAACTTTCTTCCTGTTGGCTCATGAAGGCAAGAGGGAAAGAACGGATTTACATGTAGAGTATTTTACAGAAAAATGTGAGAGGGGGGGGAAGTGGCTCTCTTTTTCTGAGGAGCAGAAAATTTTTAACTTTACCTCATATCTCTATAAGAGAGATTTTCTGGAATCGCATAAAATTCAGTTTCCGGCTCTTTGTTATTTTGAAGATCCCCCCTTTCTTTTCAGTGCTCTGACTGCCGCAGAAAAGTACTATATCATTCCTCTGGAATGGTATTGTTATCGGCGTGAACATAAGGAAAATTACAGAATAGGCAAAAGGCAGCAGGCTGATTATATTGAGGGGATGCTTCAGATTGCCCGGAAAGCAGTAGCCTTCTCTTATGATAAAGTAATAGAATTTCAGAAAGATTTGTTGAAGGGGTATGCGTTTGATCTGACGGAACAACTGTTGGACGGAAATCTGGAAGTTTTGTTTTCTATGGTGGATCTGTTAAAACTTCTGGGGAAAAATCCGGAAGAGAATCAGGATGTCCAGTTTGTCAAAGAAGCGGTGGCTGAGTATGCCGGGGTTTATATGGCTTCTGTAAAGCAGATGCAGAAAGAGATACAATCCCGGATGGAGAAGGCTGACCGGATCGTTATTTATGGCGCCGGTAAGTACGGAAAAAGTGTTTGGAACAATATATCAGCAGGATCTGCCAGAAAAACTGACATTTATTTCGGGACAACAAAAGAGCCGGATCAGGAGGCGTTTTGCGGCAGGCCGGTATGGAAGATTGACGAACTGCTAAAGGAAGAAAGTAAGAACATCCTGGTGATCGTGGCCATACGGGAAGTGCCTCCGGAAATGACAGCGGTATTGAAAAAGTTTCATGTAGAAAATTATATTGTCATTGATGCCAGAAATCTGAAAATGTTTGAACAGTCTTTTTCTCTGGGAAAGTGGTGAAGTAATGGAAGTTTCAGAAGCAAAGGTGCCGTTGGTAAGTGTAATCATTCCGGCTTATCAGGTGGAAGGATACATTGAACAGTGTATCAGAAGTGTAACAGAACAGAGTTACCGGAATCTGGAGGTTGTGATCGTTTATGATGCCTGTACCGACCGGACACTGGAATTGTGCAGGTACTGGCAGTCCAGAGACAATCGGATCAGAATAATAGAACATGCTGACCGGAGGGGGCTGGGCGCTGCCAGAAATGCAGGCGTAAAAAATGCAGAAGGCAAATTTATCTGCTTTCTGGATGGAGATGACTGGTATGAGCCTGCGTTCGTGGAGGGCCTGGTGGAAGCAATGGAGAGCAGCGGGGCAGAGCTGGCTTCTTATGCCGGAAGATATAATATTGTAGATGAAGTTAAGAAAGCATTTTATTATCTGATACCGGGGGAGTACAGCCTTGCTGCAGACAGGCAGATTTTTCTGCTTCGTGATATCCACCCGGTCTGGAACCGGATGTATTTAAAAAGCTGGCTGCTGGCGCAGGATATCTGGGAACCGGAGCTGTATCATTATGAGGACTGGGGATTTCAGCCCGTTGCGGAGTTGTCTGCTTCCAGGATTGTGGTGGCAGCAGGCGCCGGATTAAATTACCGGGTGAGCCGGGAGGGAAGTCTGTCCGGGGAAAGACTTGTTACCTATATGGATGACTGGAAAAGGGCATTTGATTTTATCGTGGATCGTTTATCACGGCAGGGAATCCTGCAGGAAAACAGACAATGCCTGTATTATTATTTCAGGGAAAACATGGGATACAATTTATCCACAGCCCAAAAAGAGGAAGATGCGGAAGCGATAGAAGCCATCAGGGAGATGGACACTTATGTAAAGGAAATACTGGGAATCGGGCAGAAGGCTGCCTTTTTGCCTGTTTTGGTTTTGGGAAGTGAAAATGTAAGGCGGTGTGCAGACAGAGTTTGTCTTATCGGCGGCAGTTTGAAATACCTGGGCGGCGAAAGCCTGGTAAGAGAGGCGGAAGGCCGGAGGGTTTTGGAACACATAAGAAGCATCCGCAAACAGACATTGCTGATTCTGGACTTTATGGAAGAACAAAAGGCAGCCGGCGATGCCGGAGCAGGACGATTCCTGAAAGTCTGGAAGGAGAAGTGTGATGGGTTGGTTCGGTTATTGCAGGATAAAAAAGAACTGGTAAAAACAGTCCTGGTGCGAAACCGGCTTTCTCTGGAACATGGTTCGATGAATCAAAGAAAGACCTACAGAAATGCAGATTCCCTCGTGCAGATGAATGAACAGATCGCAGAGCTGGAGAGATATTTTCTGGAAAGATGTGAAGCAAATCAGGTTCCGGTACGGGCAGTAACCCCTCCGGCTTCACACTGCTTTACGGATGAGGCAATGGGAGAAAGGATGTCTCCGGAACATGCCAATTCATTTTTGTATGCCGGTGTGGGACTGGCTGTTTTTCGAATTGTTTTGGAAACAGATTTCATTTGAAAAGGGTATTATGTATGAAGCGAATCGCATTGTATTGCTTTTATGATCCGGAGGGGACTGTGGAATCCGAAACATACAGGCAGTTACAGCAATTACAGAAGGTAACGGATGAGATCATTATAATCATCAATGGCGCCATCACTGACGAAAGCTGTTTTGACTGCATTACCAGGCATATCATAAAGCGGGAAAACGCAGGCTATGATGCAGGCGCTTACAGGGAAGTGATTTGTGGTGAGCATTACAGACAGAGGATTTCCCGGTGTGATGAACTGATCTTATGTAATAACAGCTTTTATGGCCCTTTTCTGTCCCTGACAGAGATATTTGCGCAAATGGATGGCAGTAAAGCAGATTTTTGGGGAATTACCAGTTCAGAAAAAAATCTGGTGGAGCATATTCAGAGTTATTTTATGGTATTCAGAAAGACCATACTAAAGGGGGATACTCTGTTTTGTTATTTCAGAGAAAAAATAAGCAGCAGTTTTGCATATGATGAGGTTTGCAGTGTGTTTGAAAATGGCCTGTTCAATGCTCTGACAGGACAGGGATATCAGTATGATGCACTGGTCAGAAACATTTCCTGTGATTTATATGCCAATCCTGTGGGCAGCCTGCTCCTAGATCATGTCCCTGTGATAAAAAAGAAAGTATTTTATGGTGAATTTTATCGGAAGGAAACAGTGGAGGATGTACTGGCCTGTCTGTGGAGTCTGTATGGAGATGCGGCAGAGAAACTGATGGAAAATCTGAAGGAACGATATGGGTACCATCTGTGTGCCGCAAAGATGAAAGACGGGCATATACAGGAAAAACTGCATTCTGACATCAGTCAGATCGAAAGACTTGTTTCCAAAAGAGAAATCACAGAATTTATAAAAGAAGGAAAAACAGTTTTTATCTATGGAACGGATTCTCTGGCACTGCATGTATACCGTTCTGTTATCAGTTTTCAGGGAAATCCGGTTCTGGAAGGGTTTATTGCACCAAAAGGGAAAAATGCCGGTGAAGAGAAATTATACGGATATCCCATAGTTATGTTGGAGGAATTGCAGCAGAGAAGTGCACTGCATATACTGATCTGTGTGGAAGAAACTCAGGTCAGGGAAGCCCGGAAACAGTTGACAGAGATGGATGCCAGACTGTTATGTGTCTGGAAGCAGGAAAACAGATTGGAAGATTACAGTATTTCCGTGCATGATACATTGCAGAAGGGATATTGGAAGATCTGCAGGAATCAAAACAGGATATTGTTTGTGAAAGATGAGGAAGGACATTATCTTGGAGATGTGACAAAAGAAATGCTGGAGAGCAGCTTTGGCCTTTCAGGAGACACTTTTATTGCAAGAATATATAACCGGGATGGCATTTATATAAAAGAAGGGGTTCATCCACGGGTAGCAAAAGCGCTTTTTAAAAGGGCAGGAGTGGATGTATTACCACTGGTAGATAAGGAAGAGCGGCTGTTTGGAATCTGCCGGGAAACGGACTTCTGTACAGAGAAGGAAGAGCAGAAGGGAATGAAAAAGGGATGGGTATTTCCCTATGCCGGAATCAAAGCCGGCAGTAAGGTGGTGTTGTATGGTGCGGGTGCGATTGGCCGTGCGTTTAAAGAGCAGATTGATTTTACCGGGTACTGTGAGCTTGTTCTCTGGGTTGATCAGGAAGCCGGGGAACAGTTTCCGAATGGAACTGTTTTTCCGCCAGAGCATATCCTGCAGGTTTCTTATGACTGCATTTTAGTTGCCATACTGGATCTGCTGGCAGCCACGTCTGCCGTAAAGAGATTGCAGGATTTGGGAATTTCCGGATCACAGATATATTCCATTGCCGATGTACCAGACACCGGATATTGAAAATGAAAGAGGAGGGGGATTTTCAGTCCTCCTCCTCGTCCTCTACTTTGGCAAGGGTAAAAATAAATTCTGTTCCAACGCCTTCTGTGCTGACCACATTGATGTTCTCTCCATGTGAATGGAGGATTTCTTTTACAATAGACAGGCCCAGGCCGGTGCCTTTTTTGTCTTTGCCCCGGGACAGGTCTGTTTTATAGAAACGGTCCCAGATCAGCTTCAGGCTGTCTTTGGGAATGCCGATGCCGTTGTCTTTGACGGAAACCAGTACCTTGTTGCTCTTTTCGGTGGTTTCTATTTTGATAACGGAATCATTGTGACTGAATTTGATGGCGTTGTCCAGCAGGTTGTACAATACCTGCTGGATTTTGTCGTGATCGGCGCGGACCGTCAATGTCTCACCGGTCAGAACCAGTTCAATCCCGATCATCTTACTGGTACAGATGCCCTCAAAGGTGGCGGCGGTATTGCGGATCATTTGATTGACATCAAAATCCGTACGTTCCAGCAGCATGCCTTTGGTGTTTAAATTATTGAGCTGCAGCAGGCCATTGGTCAGCTTGGTCAGGCGCGTGGTTTCATTCAATACAATATGCAGATATTTTTCATGCATTTCAGGCGGAATCGTACCGTCCAGCATAGCTTCCAGATATCCTTTGATGGAAGTCAGGGGAGAGCGGAAATCGTGGGATACATTGGCCACAAATTTTTTTTGATTATCCTCGCTTTTGGCGATTTCGCTGGCCATAAAAGAGAGAGAAGCAGCCAGATATCCCATTTCATCTTCACTGTCAATCTGAAATTCATAGTGCAGGTTGCCGCTGGCGTACTGTTCGGTTGCATAAGTGATTTTCCGTAGCGGAATATACACCATCTCTGTGAAAAAGAAAAGAATAATCATGGAAAGCAGCAGCATGATAAACAGCAGAATATAGGAAATATTCAGCAGATTGTCAGCCGACTGCCGGATCTCTTTCATGGGGGTGTGGATGACAACATAGCCGTTTACTTTAAAACGGGAAGTAATCGGGGCAAACACACTCAGGGTTTCTTCTGAAAAGGACTCGAAAAAATTGCCCACCATATAGTAAGAACCTGCTGTAATAGTAGGGTCAAAATGTTCCACTACGATAGGATTGTCAATATCCACCGGTGCGGAGGAATTCAGGATGATTCGTCCTGACGGATTGATGATCCAGATGGAAGCGGAAAGGTAAGTATCCATCAGATCCAACTGGGTTTTTACCGCGTCCAGGGAAGCCTGATTGTTATACAGGTCGGAAGCATAGGTATTGGCAATCAATGTGGCTTCCCGGTAAAGAGAATCTGCTTTTTCCCGTTTGAGATGCTCAATGGTCATACTGGATACAAAAGTCGCCACCGCCACAAAGCCGAAAAAACCAAAAATCAGATACGCCAGAATAAATTTCAGATAAAGAGTTTTGCGCATATTCAGTTCTTCACCTCAAATTTATAACCGATCCCCCAGATGGTAGCCAGTTTCCAGGAGGCATGATCCTTGATCTTTTCCCGCAGACGTTTGATGTGTACATCCACGGTCCTTGTATCACCGGCGTACTCATAGCCCCAGATCTGATCCAGGAGCTGTTCTCTGGTAAATACATGATTGGGAGAAGAAGCCAGGAAATAGAGAAGCTCCAGCTCCTTGGGGGGCATTTCCACAGAATGTCCCATATAAATCACAGAATAGTTGGTCTGGTTAATGACCAGATCCGGATATTCCACACATTTGATGTCGGTCTTTTCGGAAGCGGCAGGGGCCGCTTTATAACGGCGGAGCACAGCTTTGACTCTGGCAACCAACTCTTTGGAGTCAAACGGTTTTTCCATATAATCGTCAGCTCCCAGTTCCAGTCCCAGTACTTTGTCAAAGATTTCCCCTTTGGCGGAAAGCATGATAATAGGAAGGGCGGATTTGGCCCGGACTTCCCTGCATACCTGATATCCGTCCATGCCGGGAAGCATCAGATCCAGCAGCATCAGGTTGGGACGAAAGGTATCCAGAGCGGGCAGTACGGATTCTCCGTCATTGACGATCATGGTTTCGAAGCATTCTTTGGTCAGATAGAGGGAAATCAGTTCCGCAATATTGTTGTCATCATCTACGATCAGAATTTTCTGTCTGCTTACCATGTATATTCTCCTTTATCAGAACGGTTCGGCGCTGCCTGGTATGCAGCGCCGAATCCTGTCATGGTTATGGTTATCGAAAAGTGGCAATGGTGACGCCTGCGTCGCCTTCGCCAAATTCCCCCAGCCGGAATTCTTTTATATTTTTCATACGCCGAAGCTGTTTATGGACAGCGTTTCTGAGGGCGCCGGTCCCTTTGCCGTGAACAATACGGACACTGGGCAGATGGGCCAGACAGGCGTCATCCAGATATTTGTCAAGCTCTGCCAACGCTTCATCCACTGTTTTGCCCAGCAGATTGATCTCTGTGGATACCGTAGCAGATTTGGACATTTTTATTTTGCCGGTACCGGTGCGCTGCAGGGAAGGGGCGGTGATGGTATCTTCACGGATCAGTGCCAGATCGCTGATATTGACCTGGGAACGGATGATGCCGCACTGCACGAACAGGTTGCCTTTCCGGTCAGGCAGGGTATTGACAATGCCCCGCAATCCCAGAGAAAGTACTTTGACGGCATCGCCTTTTCTGAGCTGTCCGGGTTTTAATGTGCCTGTATCGGTGTCTTTTTTGCGGACAGCCAGTTTTTCGTTCTTTTCATTGATCTTGGCACGCACTTTTTCACGGGATTTTTCCAGTTCCTTCATGGAAGCGCCGGGGCCGGCCTTCTGGAAGGAACGGATGGTTTCATCTGCCACTTCTTTGGCTTCCTGCAGGATTTCCCGTGCCTGTTCATTGGCCTGCTGGAGAATCTTGCTTTTGGAGACTTCTATTTTATCCTGCTTATCCTGTAATTTATCTTTCAGTGCTTTGATTTCTTTTTTATAAGAAGCGATTTCTTCCCGTTCGGCTTCTATGGTGACACGGCTGTGTTCCAGGTCTGCCAGCAGTTCTTCAAAGCTCTCTTTTTCTTCGTCTATCTGTGCCCTTGCCTGTTGAATGATGGTTTCCGGAAGGCCCAGTCTGGCGGAGATGGCAAAGGCATTGCTTTTGCCGGGAATGCCGATCAGCAGCCGGTAGGTGGGCCGGAGTGTTTCCACATCAAATTCACAGCAGGCATTTTCCACAAAAGGGGTGGTCAGTGCATATACCTTCAGCTCGCTGTAGTGGGTGGTAGCCATCGTGCGTATACCCCGTTCATGCAGATGGTTCAGGATAGCAATGGCAAGTGCCGCACCTTCTGTGGGATCAGTCCCTGCCCCAAGCTCATCGAAGAGACAGAGAGCATGTTCGTCTGCCTGCTCCAGAATCCGGACCGTGTTGGTCATATGGGACGAGAAGGTACTGAGATTTTGCTCAATGCTCTGTTCATCTCCGATGTCTGCGTAAACCTCGTCAAAAACTGAAAGTTCCGACCGATCCAGCGCCGGTATATGCAGCCCTGCCTGCCCCATCAGGGTAAACAGCCCCACTGTTTTCAGGGAAACGGTTTTGCCGCCGGTATTAGGGCCCGTGATGACCAGCAGATCAAAGGTATCGCCGAGCCGGATATCAATGGGAACCACGGCTTTTTTATCAATCAGTGGATGGCGTCCCTTCCGGATCAGAATCCGGCGCTGATCGTTAAACAAAGGCCGGGTGGCGTTCTGCGCAAGGGCCAGGGCCGCTTTGGCAAAGATAAAGTCCAGCTCTGTCAGAATATGCTGATTGGACAGAATCTCGTCACAATGTTCTGCGGCCATAACGCTCAGGTTTTGCAGAATGGCATGGATTTCTTCCTGCTCCTGGAGTTCCAGCTCTTTTAGCTGGTTGTTCATGGAAACAATGGCTGCCGGTTCAATGAAAAGAGTGGAACCGGTAGAGGACTGGTCATGCACCATACCATTGACCTGGTTTTTGTATTCTGCCTTAACCGGTATGCAATACCGGTTGCCGCGCATGGTAATGACAGCATCCTGTAAATAGGTGCGGCAGGAGCCGTTTACCATTTCATTCAGTCTGGAATGGATCCGGTCATTGATGGCAGTCTGACTGCGGCGGATCCGGCGCAGCGCCGGGCTGGCATCGTCCGCAAAGGTATCCTCCTCCGGCATACAGCGGCGGATCTCATTTGCCAGTCCGTTCAGAGTTACCAACAGAGAAAACCGTTCTGTCAGAGAATCGTCAGGTTCGTCATCCCGTTCGGCCTTGCCATAGGTTTTGAGCCTTGCCGTACAGTCCAGCAGAGAGGCGATCTGCAGCAGCTCCCCGGAAGAAAGGGCGGCACCGATTTCCAGGCTTTTTATCATACGGCCCAGTTCCCGGTTACCGGAAAAGGAAGGGGTGCCTTTTTTGAAGATACGACTCAGGCCATCCTCTGTTTCCGTCTGTGCCTGCTGGATCGCAGCCTGATCGGAAGAAGGCAGAAGGCCGGAGCACAGTGCCTTGCCGGGCGGCGATGAGGCCAGCTCTGTCAGCATATGGATAATCTTATGATATTCAAGGGTATTCAATACTTTTTCATTCATAACGCCAGTATACCATAAAGAAGCAGGGGAGGAAACAAAAAACTTGTCAGTATTCCCGGCATCGTCTATACTGAAAAGAAGAAAGTGAGAACGTATCATGGATGAACATCAAAAAGAGCCGGAAAAAAAGGAAAATCCCAGATTTGATTTCATGAAGGAGCAGATCAAGGAGCGGCCGCTGAATAAAAAAAAGCTGCTGCGCCGGACTGCCATGACGGTGTCGATGGCAGTGCTGTTCGGGCTGGTGGCCTGCCTGACAGTACTGGTGCTGGAGCCGGTGTTTAATAACTGGCTGTATCCGGAAGAAACGGCAGAGAATATTACCTTTCCACCGGATACAGAAGAGATCCTGCCGGAAGATATGGCGTTGGATGACGCAGAGCTGGAGCAGGAAGAGCCGGAGGAGAGTACGACGGAAACAGAAGAACGGATTGACGAGCTGGAAATTTACCGAAAAACCGCCGGAAGGCTGCAGGCGCTGGCGCAAGAGGTGTCATGCAGCCTGGTAACGGTGACGGGGGTCACATCGGATAAGGACTGGTTTGACAATATGTATGAAAGCAAAGGGCAGACCACCGGCGTGATTGTGACCAATAACGGCAGAGAATATCTGGTGCTGGCGGCGGCTGCGCCGGTAAAGACAGTACAGACAATCCGGGTCACATTCTGTGACAATTCCCAGGCGCAGGCACAGATCAAGATGGTGGATCCGGTGACGGGACTGGCAGTGCTGGCCATAGACAATAAGGAAATCGGCAGCGGGACGCTGGATCTGATTACAGCAGCTTCTCTGGGCAGTTCCAATTATGCATCTCTGACCGGCAGCCCGGTGATTGCCCTGGGCAGCCCTGCCGGAGTGAGCGGTTCGGTGATGTATGGGGTGGCCACTTCCAGTGGGAATATTCTGAATACGGTAGATTCCAGATACAAGCTGATTACCACGGATATGTATGGCAGCCCGGACAGCACCGGCGTGCTGGTGAATCTGCAGGGGCAGGTCATCGGGGTAATTGATCAGCGGTATAACGAAGCAGGAATGGAAAATATGATTTCAGCTCTGGGTATTTCAGAGTTGAAAGCCACGATAGAACGGCTGTCCAACGGAAAAAGCCAGGCTTATATGGGGATCTATGGAACAGATGTGACACAGGAGGCGAATGAAAGTATGCAGGTTCCCTATGGGGCCTATGTGACGGAAATAGAGATGGACTCTCCTGCCATGCAGGCGGGCATACAGAGCGGGGATGTCATCATCAGCCTGAACGGCAGGACCGTGGACAGCTATGAGGATTACATTATGGCTCTGTCAGACAGCATACCGGGCAGTACGGTGAATGTGACGCTGATGCGGATGAATCAGGATGAGTACCAGTCGATCAGTTTTCTGGCCCCGCTGGGAGAGTTGGAATAAAAAATAATACAAACAGTATCACAGAGGAGAGAAGCGATGAAATTCATTCAGGAATATAAAGAAGGCGACAGAGTATTCGACATTTATTTATGCAAACATAAGCAGTCCGCAGTCACCAAAAACGGTAAGGCCTATGACAATGTAATCCTGCAGGATAAAACGGGTACGATAGACGGAAAGATATGGGATCCCAACAGCGCGGGTATCGGAGAGTTTGACAGCCTGGATTATATTGAGGTCTATGGAGAGGTTACCAGCTTTCAGAATATGCTGCAGGTGAATATGAAGAGAGTGCGGCTCTGCCAGGAGGGAGAATATGACCCGGCCGATTATCTTCCGGTCAGCGGGAAGGGCATAGACGGGATGTATCAGGAACTGCTGGATATTACGGACAGTGTGAAAAATCCGTATCTGAAAGAGCTGCTGGATGGCTTTTTCAGAAAAGATGAGAAATTTATCAAAGCATTCCGACAGTCGTCCGCAGCAAAAACGGTGCATCATGGGTTTGTGGGCGGCCTGCTGGAGCATACGCTGGGAGTTGTCAGGCTGTGTGAATATTACTGCGGCGCCTATCCTCTGCTGAACCGGGATCTGCTTGTAACAGCAGCGATCTGCCACGACATAGGCAAGACAAGAGAGTTGTCGCTGTTCCCTGAAAATGATTATACGGATGAAGGACAGCTTCTGGGACATATCGTAATGGGTTCGGAGATGGTGGGAGAAAAGGCGCGTTTGATCAAAGGATTTCCCGCAGTACTGGAAGGAGAACTGAAACACTGTATTCTGGCCCATCATGGGGAATATGAATTTGGTTCTCCGAAAAAGCCGGCCCTGATGGAGGCAGTGGCGCTGAATTTTGCGGATAATACGGATGCCAAGCTGCAGACCTTTACGGAACTTCTGAATGGGGCGCAGGGAAACGGATGGCTGGGCTATAACCGTCTGTTTGAATCCAATCTCAGAAAGGCTCATCTGGAATAAATAAGGAAGAACAGGAAGTGAAAGGCAGAGATAGCGGAAGCGGCTCTACGGTTAACAGAAAACAGAATGGATGGGCTGTGGGAAGCCATCAGACAGGCTGGAGTGTAAGATGGAATATAAGAAAAATGATATAGTTGTCATAGATATAGAGGATATGGGAACAGACGGAGAGGGGATCGGTAAGATAGACGGATTTCCGCTGTTTGTTAAGGATGCTTTGATCGGGGACCGGATCGAAGCCAGGGTGACAAAGCTGAAAAAGAACTATGGATATGCCAGACTGGAGAAGGTGCTTGCGCCTTCTTCTTTTCGTGTCCGGCCGGAATGCAGATTTCACCGGCAGTGCGGAGGATGTCAACTGCAGGCATTGGCTTATGATAAGCAGTTGGAATTTAAACGCAGAAAAGTAAAAAACAATCTGGTCAGAATCGGTGGATTTCCCGAAGCTTTGGTGGAAAGCCTGATGGAACCTGTTCTGGGAATGGAGGATGGGTTTCATTACCGGAATAAGGCCCAGTTCCCGATTGGTGTGGATCGGGAAGGACGTCCGGTGGCCGGATTCTATGCAGGCAGAACCCACAGTATCATTGCCAATACGGACTGCGCTCTGGGAGTCGGGGAAAACAGGGACGTGCTGGAGGTGATTCTGGCCTATATGAGAAAAAATCATGTCAGCGCTTATGAGGAAACAACGGGCCGGGGCCTGCTGCGCCATGTACTGATCCGAAAGGGATTTGCCAGCAACGAACTGATGGTGTGCCTGGTGATCAATGGAAAGGACCTGCCGGCTAAGGAGGAGCTGATCAGTGCACTTTCGTGCATTCCTGGTATGACAAGCGTGTCATACAGCATCAACCGGGAAAAAACCAATGTGATTATGGGAAAAGAAATTGTTCTGCTCTGGGGCAGCAGGACGATACAGGACAAGATCGGGGATATCCGGTTTTCCATCTCACCGCTGTCTTTTTACCAGGTCAATCCCGTACAGACAAAAAAACTGTATGAGCTGGCAGTGGAGTTTGCCGATCTGCAGGGAACGGAAACGGTCTGGGATCTGTACTGCGGTATCGGGACCATTTCTTTGTTTATGGCCAGAAAAGCAAAGCAGGTTTACGGCGTGGAGGTGATTCCCCAGGCGATAGAGGATGCAAGGGCAAATGCGGCACTGAATCAGATTGAAAATGTAACATTTTTTACCGGCAGGGCGGAGGAAGTGCTGCCTGAAAAGTATGCCGGTGAAGGAATCCGGGCAGACGTCATCGTAGTGGATCCGCCCCGGAAAGGATGCGATGAAGCATGCCTGGCCACAATGCTGCAGATGAAGCCGGAAAAAATCGTGTATGTAAGCTGCGACAGCGCCACCCTGGCCAGAGACCTGAAGATACTTTGCGATGGCGGCTATGCACTCAGCCGGGTGAGATGCGTGGATATGTTTCCGCAGACGGTGCATGTGGAGTGTGTAGTGGGAATGCAAAGGAAACATATCTAGAAATCCTTTGTTTCAGGCAATTTGATAAGCATTTTGTGTTTGTGGAAGATGAGGAAGGGAATCGGAATAAGAGGGTGGAGAAGTATTTTGAGGTTTCTGCGGTGGTTGATGTGGAGTGTAGGGATACAAAAAAATAATATTAAGCCTTTTTAAGTTTCATTCCCCGTAGCGAGTTACAAATAATCTATAGCAATCCAATATTATACTGCACCTGCTTGACATAGGGTTTATGATAGAGT
>CANDNA010000029.1 GCA_947385955.1 uncultured Clostridia bacterium | reverse complement strand
TATGCAGGCAGTAGGCATGAAACGAGTAATAAGGCTTATCCAGCCAGAAGGAAGGACAGCCGGGGAGGGAACGGTTCTGCATGGGCGCCTCTCTGGAGTTTTTACCGGATGCGGATGTTGGATTTTACGGCGTCAGCCACCACCTGTGCCACTTCGGGCAGGAATGCTTCCGGCAGGATGTTGGTGTCGCTCAGTTCGTGATCGGGTACCAGTCCGGCAATGGCATGGGCAGCGGCCAGTTTCATTTCTTCGGTGATCTGCCGTGCCCTGCCTTCCAGTGCGCCTTTGAAGATACCCGGGAATGCCACCACATTGTTGACCTGATTGGGAAAATCGGAACGGCCCGTGCCTACGATCCGGACACCGGCAGCCTTTGCCTCATCCGGCATGATTTCCGGCACCGGATTGGCCATAGCGAAAAGGATGGCGTCCGGATTCATGGAAGCCGCCATTTCCTGCGTGATAATGCCGGGAGCGGATACCCCGATCAGGATATCGGCCCCTTTCATAGCGTCTGCCAGGTTGCCGGTTTCGTGATTGGGATTTGTCACCTGCAGCATTTTTTCCTGCATAAAGTTAAGGGACTGGCTGCCTGTGGACAGGATGCCGGATTTGTCACAAAGTATCACATTGGTAAAACCATAGGTCAGAAGCAGTCTGGTAATGGCGATGCCCGCGCTTCCTGCTCCGTTGACCACCACCTTGCACTGTTCTTTTGTTTTGTGCACCACTTTCAGTGCATTGATGATGCCGGCCAGTACTACGATTGCCGTCCCGTGCTGGTCGTCATGAAAGACCGGGATATCCAGCAGGCTTTTCAGGCGCTCTTCGATTTCAAAACAGCGGGGAGCGCTGATGTCCTCCAGATTGATACCGCCGAATGCCGGTGCGATGTTCACAACGGTGCGGATGATCTCCTCTGTATCCTGAGTATCCAGACAGATGGGTACGGCATTTACATTGCCAAATTCTTTGAAAAGAACAGCCTTTCCTTCCATAACAGGCAGGGCGGCATAGGGTCCGATGTTGCCCAGCCCCAGGACGGCGCTGCCATCCGATACGACAGCGACGGTATTGGCTTTGATGGTATATTGATAAGCGGCTTCCCTGTCCTCTGCGATGACTTTACAGGGTTCTGCCACACCGGGAGTATAGGCCAGAGATAACGCTTCCCTGGATTTGACCGGTGTTTTGGAAACGGTTTCCAGTTTCCCGTTCCATTCTTTATGAAGATGGAGTGCTTTTTCGTTGGTAGTCATAGTCCTTCCTCTTTTCTTGGATGTAATCAACGTCCTTTCTATTATATAATAATTTGAATCTTTTTGCAAAATATGTTTGCATTCCTTAGAAAGTTATGTATAATAAAGCTATCAGTCAGAAACTTTGGATGTTTTCGGATAGCTTCATGTACATTCGTACGATAATCCCATTAAGACAACAGAGAACAGGTAATCTATTTGATTTGAGAAAGGGAGGAAACGTAATGAGAGAAAAATATGAGTCGTTGGCTTTGGCGGATTTGAAAGCGATCGCCAGGTCAAGGGGGATCAAAGGCACTTCTGCGATGAAAAAGGCGGAGGTGGTGGAAGCCATGCTGGAACTGGACAGCAGAGAGAGCCAGGCTGACGGCGGAGCGGATGCGCAGGGCAGAGGGGCGGCGGCCCGGGCGGAAAGCGGGAAGCAGGAGCAGTCCGAAAAGACAGAACCTACAGAAAAGCAGGAGCGCTTTGAGCGCACAGAGAGGCAGGAACGTTTGGAACGCCCGGAGCGGGCGGAAAAACAGGAACGTCCGGAACGGGCGGACAGGCAGGAGCGTCCGGAACGGGCAGAACGGGCCGAAAGGACAGAGCGGAGTGAACGGGAGCGGCCGGATAACGAGAAGTCTCTGGCAGATTTGGACAGCGGCGAGATTGCCAACGGGATTCTGGAAGTGATGCCGGACGGCTATGGTTTTATCCGCTGTGAAAATTATCTGCCGGGGGAAAATGATGTGTATGTGGCGCCCAGCCAGATACGGCGCTTTGGTTTGAAAACGGGCGATATCGTGGAAGGCAATACGAGAGTCAAGACCCAGGCCGAGAAGTTCAGCGCACTGCTGTTTGTAAAGAGAATCAACGGATATGTGCCGGAGGTTGCGGCCAGACGCCGGAATTTTGAAGATATGACACCCATTTTCCCCGACAAGAGACTGCGCATGGAAACGCCGGGAGCCAGTGTGGCCATGCGCATCATGGATCTGATGAGCCCTGTGGGAAAAGGGCAGAGAGGGATGATTGTTTCCCCGCCCAAGGCAGGCAAGACGACTTTGCTGAAAGAAGTGGCCAAATCCATTAAGAAAAACAATCCGGAGATGCATCTGATCATTCTGTTGATTGACGAGCGTCCCGAAGAAGTGACGGACATCCGGGAGGCCATCGAGGGGCCTAATGTGGAAGTGATCTATTCCACCTTTGACGAGCTGCCGGAGCATCATAAGAGAGTGTCGGAGATGGTGATCGAGCGTGCCAAGCGTCTTGTGGAGCATGGCAGGGATGTGACGGTTCTGCTGGACAGCATCACCCGTCTGACGAGAGCGTACAATCTGGTGGTTCCGCCCAGCGGCAGGACGCTTTCCGGCGGCCTGGATCCGGCGGCCCTGCATATGCCCAAGCGGTTTTTCGGTGCGGCCAGGAATATGAGAGAGGGCGGCAGCCTGACCATCCTGGCTACGGCGCTGGTGGAGACCGGCAGTAAGATGGATGATGTGGTGTATGAAGAGTTTAAGGGAACGGGCAATATGGAGATGGTACTGGACAGAAAACTTTCCGAACGGCGGGTATTCCCGGCCATTGACATCCCCAAATCCGGTACAAGACGGGAAGATCTGCTGCTGAACAGGGAAGAACTGGAGGCCATCAACATTATGAGAAAGGCGTTAAATACGCTCAAGCCGGAAGAAGCAGTGGATAAGATACTGGATATGTTCTCCAGGACCAGGAACAATGTGGAATTTGTGGGAATGGTAAAGAAAATTAAATTCTTTTAAAAAGACTTGCAAGAGCAAATAAACTATGCTACAATGAATAAGCTGTTTGTGAGAATATCACAGACATGGGACAAGAGCATTAAGGGAATTGATGAAAATAGAGAGGTGAGAGCGATGAAAGAGGGAATCCATCCGGAGTACTATCAGGCGACCGTTACCTGCAACTGCGGCAATACATTTGTGACAGGGTCCACCAAGCCTGAAATCCACGTAGAAGTTTGTTCAAAATGCCATTCATTCTATACAGGTCAGCAGAAAGCTGCAAGAGTGGCCGGACGTATTGATAAGTTCAATAAGAAGTATGGCGTAGAAAGCAAATAGCGGTATGAAAAAGGTTGAGGTTTTTAATCTCAACCTTATTTTTAATAAACAGGGGAAATGTTTCCTATGAAGAAAAAAGGCAGGTCCTGCGGTATCGGCGGTCAGGCGGTACTGGAGGGCGTTATGATGAAAAATAAAGACAGATACGCAGTGTCGGTAAGGAAACCGAACGGAGAGATTGAGACAGATACGGAAGAATTCCGGGGGATCCTGCATGACAGTGTGTTGAAGAGGCTGCCGTTTGTCAGAGGCGTTTTTAATTTCGTGGATTCCATGACGTTGGGAATGCGGACGCTTACATGGTCAGTTTCTTTTTTTGAGGAGGACGGGGAATCCGATCCGCAGAAGCCGTCGCTGTTTCAGAAACTGTTCGGGGATCGGGCGGATGATGTGGCAATGGGGATCACCACGACGGTTTCCATTGTGCTGGCAGTGGGGATTTTTATGATATTGCCTTATTATATTTCCAGCCTGCTGAGCGGCTATGTGAGGAATGCGTCATTGACGGCGATGATCGAGGGCCTGATCCGCATTCTGATTTTTGTGGCCTATGTGGTGGGGATTTCCGCCATGAAGGATATCCACAGACTGTATCAGTATCATGGAGCGGAGCATAAGTGTATCAACTGTATTGAAAGAGGCCGCCCGCTGACGGTGCGCAATGTAATGCGCAGCTCCAGGCAGCACAGGCGGTGCGGCACCAGTTTTCTTCTGTTTGTGATGCTGGTCAGTGTGATTCTGTTTTTCTTTATCCGTGTGGAAAATCCGGTTTACCGGGTAGGGCTGCGGATTTTGCTGATTCCGGTGATTGCCGGGATTTCCTATGAGATTATCCGGCTGGCAGGCAACAGCAACAATATTCTGGTCCGTATCCTTTCGGCGCCGGGGATGTGGCTGCAGAAGCTGACGACAAAGGAGCCGGATGAAGAGATGGCGGAGGTGGCCATCGCTTCTGTGGAGGCAGTGTTTGACTGGCGGGCTTATCTGAAAGACACCTTTGACTATGAGGTGGAAGAGGAGACTTCCGGGGGAGAAGTCTGTCAGGAAGGAACAGAGCCGGAAGAGATGATGACAGAAGAAGAGGTATTTCTGCCGGAAATGACAGTGCCGGAAGAAACCGGGAGCGGTGAAACGGGGGCGGAAGTTTCGGGTTACCGTGCAGACGAAAGCACAGATGCGGATGTATACTGGCTGGAAGAAAACGGCGTGGATGA
Source organism: uncultured Clostridia bacterium (assembly GCA_947385955.1). Lineage (GTDB taxonomy): Bacteria > Bacillota > Clostridia > Lachnospirales > Lachnospiraceae > VSOB01. Next base: position 29,823 of record CANDNA010000029.1, on the reverse strand, counting down.
GCTGTACTGGGAAGAAGAAGCGGCTGCAGAGGCAGAGGACAGTCGGAAAACAATCTGTTTTCGGAGCGAGGAAACCCATGAAATATGAGGAATTATACCGGTACGGTGTGAGGTGTCTGGAAGGGGCCGGGATCGGAGAGGCTTCTCTGGATGCCCGGCTTTTGCTGGAATATGTATGCCATACTGACAGAAACCAGCTTCTGGCACACGGAGAGGAAGCCGTGGATCCGGAGCCGGAAGCAGTGTACCGATCTTTGCTGGAAAAGCGGGCGGCACATATGCCCCTGCAGTATATGACCGGAATTCAGGAGTTTATGGGGCTGGCTTTTATTGTCAATGAAAATGTGCTGATTCCCAGACAGGATACGGAAATTCTTGTGGAAGAGGCTATGAGGGAGCTGCATGACGGTATGTCCATTCTGGATCTGTGTACCGGAAGCGGCTGTATTTTGTTAAGTCTGCTGCGATATTCCAATGACTGTAAAGGCGTGGGCGTGGATTGTTCCCGGAAGGCGCTGGAGGTGGCCAGGAGAAATGCAGGGCAGCTTTCCCTGGATGCCGACTTCCGGGAAAGTGACCTGTGCGCAGGGCTGGATGCAGGAATAAAATTCGATATGCTGGTGTCCAATCCCCCTTATATCCCATCTTCCGTGATTCCCTCTCTGGCCGCAGAGGTGCGTGTGCATGAACCACGGGAAGCGCTGGATGCAGGAGAGGACGGCCTGTATTTTTACAGGCGGATCAGCAGGGAAGCGAAGCCTTTTCTGTATCGTGGAGCACCGGTATTTCTGGAGATCGGCTATGACCAGGGAGCGGATGTTATGGGCATTTTCCGGGATGCAGGATACGGGGATGTGGAACTGATCAAAGATTATGCGGGAAATGACCGAGTGGTGAAATGCATCTTTGTATCATAGGGCAGAGCGGCGGTTTACCTGCCCGAAAAACACGGAGGGAAAGCGATGTTTGATAAACTGGAAGATCTGGTAAGCAGATTTGAAGAGATTATGAATGAACTGAACGAGCCTGATGTGGCAAATCATCAGGAGCGTTTCCGTAAGCTGATGAAGGAACAGAGCAGCCTGACACCCATTGTGGAGGCTTACAGAGAATACAAAAAATGCGGGCAGGATATAGAGGATTCGCTTGCCATGCTGGAAGAAGAAAATGATGAAGAGATGCGGGAGATGCTCAAAGAAGAGCTGGCAGAGGCAAAAAAACGGACCACAGAGCTGGAACAGAAGCTGAAGGTCCTGCTGCTGCCCACGGATCCCAATGATGAGAAAAATGTGGTGGTGGAAATCCGTGCAGGGGCAGGCGGGGATGAAGCGGCTCTTTTTGCAGCGGAGATTTACCGTATGTATGTACATTATGCCGAGGGCAGACGCTGGAAGGTGGAAACTGTGGAAGCGGAAGAAATCGGTATCGGCGGTATGAAGAGCGTGACCTTTATGATTACGGGGACAGGCGCTTATTCCGTGATGAAGTATGAAAGCGGCGTCCATCGGGTACAGCGCGTGCCGGAAACAGAGTCGGGAGGACGAATCCATACTTCTACCATTACCGTGGCGGTTATGCCGGAAGCCGAGGAAGTGGATGTGCAGATTGATGAAAAGGATATCCGTATCGATGTGATGCGTGCCTCCGGCAACGGCGGACAGTGCGTCAACACAACGGACTCTGCGGTGCGTCTGACCCATTATCCTACCGGTATCGTGGTATACAGCCAGACAGAAAAATCCCAGCTCCAGAACAAAGCCAAGGCCTATGCCCTGCTGCGTGCCAAGCTGTATGATATGGAATGTCAGAAAGCCCATGATGCAGAGGCCGAGGCCAGAAGGAGCCAGATCGGCACGGGAGACCGTTCCGAAAAGATACGGACCTATAACTTCCCCCAGGGACGTGTGACAGACCACAGGATCAATTTGACATTGTATAAACTGGACAAAATCCTGGACGGTGATATCCAGGAGATTATCGATGCCTGCATCGCTGCCGATCAGGCGGCCAAGCTGGCAAAGATGAATGAAAACTGAAAATCGGGCCGGATGAAATCAAATCATCAATGCGGGCAGCGGCCTTTTCTGAAATCGGTTTCTTTTGAGAAAAAGAAGTCGATTTTTTCACTTCCAGCACACTTTTTGATACAGGATTCTCCGGCTTGTGGAAACAGGCTGTTTATGGTAGTATGAAACTATAAAAGCAGACAGAAAGGCGGCAGCCGTCAACCGGCTGTCCGGTGACAGATCAATGGATGTAATATGTACAAATTATAATATTGATGGCTGGTATGTCCGGTTTCCGCAGGAGTGGAAATTTTCAATGGACAAAAATCAACAGCCCATGCAGATTATTTTTGAAGCAGGAGAAGCTGCAACCCTGTATATTTCCACATGGAACTGGGAAAATCCGGAGACCGGGGAACTGGCAGATGAGGAAACGGTTTCTTCTTTCTTTTTACAGGCATTCAGGCAGCAGGGAGTGGAAACGCTGGAGGGTTTTTCGGAATATTATCCAAAAGGGTTTTCTGTCTGTATGGGCAAAAGTATAACAGAAGATGGATATCTTATGATTTCCTGCGCTGTTTGTGCAACGGGATGCGCACTTACGGTGTATTTTGTTTTTGAACAGGGAGCGGAGACCGGGACGTACATAAAATATATCCAATCTATCGGGCGGGAGGAAATAAAATGAATCAGGAGTATGGGTGGCTGAATACCTGCCTTTTGCCAGGGGAGTCTGTGTTATGGAGAGGCAGGCCGATGGAGGGGAAAATTTTCAGCAAATATGATATTTTGATGATACCATTCAGCATTATGTGGGGCGGCTTTGCCATATTCTGGGAGCTGATGGTAATTTTGTCAGGGAATCTTTTTTTTGCGCTTTGGGGGATTCCGTTTGTCCTGGTGGGGCTTTATATGATGGCAGGGCGCTTTTTCTGGCAGGAATACAGGAAAAAACGGACGTTTTATGCGATAACCGATCAGAGAGTGCTGCAGTTTCAGGGAAACCGTGTCACATTTCTGGACAGGAGCCATCTTCCCCAGATACATGTGACAGTGGACCGGGATGGTTCCGGGACGATTGTTTTTGACCGGTATGGCCGGGGAGCGGGCCGGTATTTCTGGGGCAATGGTGTCTTTGCGGATGCATCGGGCCGGTCAGGGCAGGTGGATCCGATATTGGAGAATATTCCGGATGTGAATCTGGTTTATCGGATCTTATGCGGCCAGGATCAGGGCCTTACCACGCCGGGAGTAACATGGAAGGAATCGCGTTGATGAAAAAGGAGACAGGATATGCAGCAGTATGAAACCTCCCGTCTGGTCAAGGGAGAAGATCTGAACCATCATGGTACGTTATTTGCGGCCCGGGCGGCGGGCTGGCTGATTGAGGCGGCTTTTGTGGCAGCAGGATGTGCCTGCGGCACAAGCGAAGGGATTGTCTGCCGGAATCTGCAGAATATGTCGTTTCAAAAACCGGTGCAGAAGGGTGCGATCGTCCGTTTCCTGGCCCGGGTGGCGGCTGTGGGAACCAGCAGCTTTACCGTGGTGGTCAGGGCGGAGGATGCGATTTCGCCGGCAGTCTATATGGAAGGAGCGGTTACCTTTGTGACCATTGACAGAGAAACAGGCAGGAGCAGGCCGCATCATATCGTTCTGGATGAGGCGGAGGATGAAACAGAGCAGGCGCAGCGTACACTGGCTGACCGGCTCAGGGCACAGAAGCTATAAAACGGGAGCGGCAGACAGCGGCTGTGGATGATGTGCGACAACAGAAAGACCGCGCAGCCTGCTTTCTGCTGCAAAAACAAAAGAGAAAGGAAACAGGAAGATGAGTGTATTGTTTTTATGGTATCCCAGGTGCAGTACCTGTCAGAAGGCAAAAAAATGGCTGGATGAGCATCACATCGAATATGAGACGAGGGATATTAAGGAAAATCGGCCCGGGGAAGGGGAACTGAAAGCATGGTATGAGAAGAGCGGGCTGGAGCTGAAACGGTTTTTCAATACCAGCGGACTGGTGTATAAATCCATGAATCTGAAAGAAAAACTGCCGCAGTTGTCGGAAGAGGAGGCGCTGGCGCTGCTGGCAACGGACGGTATGCTGGTGAAACGGCCATTGCTGATTGCAGAAAACGGGATACTGGCAGGCTTCCGGGAAGCTGCTTATCAGGAACTGCTGGGATAATCGGAGATGGCTATGAAAAAGAAAATATGGACAGGATTGCTGGGGGTATTTGCGGCGGTCCTGCTTCTGGCGGGGGCAGGGGCAGGAAAGGGAGGATTGCCGGGGACTCCGGGAACAGGGCAGGATGGTATACTAAAAGCAGAAGCGGCGCCTGTGACGAAAGAGACATCGGAAGTTTCCACAGCCCGGGTACATTTTATTGATGTGGGACAGGGAGATGCCACGCTGATTCAGTGCGGCGCCCATGCCATGTTGATTGACGCGGGAGACAATGATGAGGGTACCGCGGTACAGCTTTATCTGAAAAAGCAGGGGGTAAAGTCGCTGGACTATCTGATACTGACCCATCCGGATGCGGATCACATCGGAGGCGCCGATGTCATTATTACCAAGTTCCCGATTGGCAAAGTATTTATGGCCGATTATGAAAAAGACAATAAGACCTATCAGGAAGTCATAACGGCGCTTTCCGATCAGAAACTGAAATGGAGTACGCCGGCGCCGGGAAAAAGCTATGCGCTGGGAACTGCCCAATTTACCATTCTGGCGCCATGCGGCAGCTATGAGGATCCTAATAATTCGTCGATTGCACTGCTGTTTCAAAATGGGGACAACAGTTTTTTATTTACCGGTGATGCGGAAGAAGAGGCGGAGGGGGATATGCTGGAGGCAGGGCGCAGTGTGAAGGCCGATGTCTATAAGGCAGGGCATCATGGCAGTGCGACAGCTTCCAGCACAGCGTTTTTAAAGGCGGTCCGTCCGGAGTTTGCAGTGATCAGTTGCGCAGAGGGCAATTCCTACGGGCATCCTCATGCGGAGGTATTGAACAGTCTGCGTTCCATGCATGTGAAGGTATTCCGTACCGATGAACAGGGAAGTATCATAGCAGAGTCTGACGGAAGCGGGATTACGTGGAACTGTGCGCCTTCTGAAACATGGCAGAGCGGGGAGCGGACAGGGTCTGCAGCGCTGGGACAGACAGGCGTCGGGAGCAGCCGGAAGGCGGCAGAACCGGAAAAAGAAAAGGCCGGCGCAGCAAAGGAAACCTATATCGGAAATAAAAATAACGGAAAGCTCCATCGTTCCGACTGCAGCAAACTTCCGAAACAGGAAAACAGGGTGACTTTTGATACAAAGCAGGATGCGGTCCGGGCAGGGTATGACGATCCCTGCAAACTATGTAAGCCATAAAAAGGAGGAAGAGAGGATGGAGAGACTGGCACAGGCCCGCCGGTTTGCAGAATCTTTATGTAAATATGCGAAAAAGGATGAGGTGTTTCTGGCAGAGTTTTGGGAAGCGCTTGTGCGGGAAACGGATATTCTGGAGGAGTTCTGCTATTATATGGAACATGGTACGTTTGCCTGTCAGGCATCGGTAAAAGGGTATACGGTGATCGATGTGATGGTGTGGCAGATTGATCATTTCAAGGCGGCGCTGGACCGCAGGGATCCGGGTATGGGCGGCAATGGGGATCAGATGCTGCTTCTGGCTTTTGATACATTGCTGAAGATGAAACAAAAGCCGGAGGAGTATATACAAAGGATGCAGGGAGAAACCGGTACGGATTATCCGGAAAAGTACTGACAGCTATCCGGCAAATCCGGGAGACTGTGAAAAATGGAGCATAGAAAGGAGATCACATATATGGGAAGAGGTGGAGGCAGCAGTGGGGGTGGCAGCGGTGGCAGAGGGTTTTCCGGCCATCGTTCGTCATCAGGAAGCGGAAGGGGGATGTCATCTGGTGGCAGCAGCAGAGCTCCCCGCAGTTCCCCGCCACCGCCTCCCAGGGAAAGGCATCGCCCGCCGGAGAGGAGGATGCCGGAGCGTCGTCATTCTTTCAGGGGAGCGCCGCCACCGCCGCCGCCACCGCCTCCCTATCCGTATGCTCCGTCCTGGGGCTATAGAAGCTATGGGAGAAATTATGGAGGAAACTATGGCCGCCGTCCCAGAGAGAATCCGGTCGTGATCGGATGTCTGACGGTGATTCTGCTCTTTTTGATTTTTGTATGCGTTGTGGCTTTTTCGGGTTCTTATATGCTCAAAAAGGCAGAGAAAGGGCTCAGTCAGGAAAATGTGGACAGACAGGTAGATGCAGCCGGCCTGGAGCAGATTCTGGGAAAGAACCCGGGGGAGAGCCGGGAGGGTTTCCGGGATGTGATCGGGCCGGAAAGAGTACCCAGGGAAAAGCTGGAGGAAGAGGCGTGCCTGCGAAATGCAAAGACTCTGGAAGACCGTCTGGGCTGGATCACGGATACGGAAACCGTAGAACAGGCAATGGAGTATTTTTATGAGGCCACAGGAGTACAGCCTTATCTGCTGATCTGTGATTCCCTGGAGGGAAAAGGCGGAGAAATCACCGATGAAGAGGCAGAAGCCTGTCTGCAGACGTTGTATGATTCTCTGTATCAGGATGAGGGGCATGTGATCTTTGTATTTATGGAATATGCCGAGTCAGAGTATATTACTTTTCTCTATACCGGGAGCAGGGCGGATACTGTGATAGACGAAGAAGCCAGGGAAATTTTTCTGAACAATGCGGACCTGTTTTATACGGATGCTTCGTTGTCAGATGAGGCATATTTCGCCAAAATTTTCCGGGATTCGGCTGACAGCATAATGAAAAGCAGATAGCAGCCTGCCTTTCTTTGCAATAAATTGTTGTTGCATTTTACAGGGAGAATCTATAATATGGATATCAGGCACAGTATGTGCCGTAATGCATTCTAATGATATTGAGGTGTAGGAAAATGAATCAGGGAACGAAAAGAAAAATCAGGCATCTTGGGAGTAAGGTCAGCGCTTTGGTGATTTGCCTGCTGGGAGTCAGTATTGTCTCCGTGGTGGCTGTCTGCGTGTTCATGTTTTATAACCTTACCATGCAGATGCTGGAGGACCGCTGTGTCAATGGCACCAATATGCTGGCCTATCAGTTGGCAGAGGGGCATGGGACAGATGATCAGACCCAGCTTCTGGACGGGTTGAAAGAACAGATGCGATGTGAGTTTACGATTTTTCAGGGGAACGTGCGGACCTATACGACCATTCAGCAGAATGGAGAGCGGGTCGTGGGTACCACACTGTCACCGGAGCTGTCTGAAATTGTGCTGGAGCAGGGACAGACTTATGTGGGAAAAGCCGAGATACTTGGGACAGAGCATCTTTGCTCTTATGTGCCTACCAGGGATGCCAACGGCCAGGTCAATGGCCTGATTTTTGCCGGTATTTCTATGGCAGAGGCTTCCAGACAGATCAATCTGACGGTTACAATGGCCTGTGGGGCCGGTGTGATCCTGGTGATTCTGAGTATTTTGATTCTGTCTGTTTTTATCCGGCATTCTATTTCCAGGCCGCTGAAAAGTCTGACAGGACTGGCACAGACGATGGAAGAGGGCAATCTGGGCCTGCGGGATGGGAAGAATATGTCCGTGAATATCCGCTCCAACGATGAAATCGGATATCTGGCGGAAATTTTTGAATATACCATCCGGCGCCTGAGAGGGTACATAGGAGAGATTTCAAACATACTGGCAGCAATCTCTGAAGGAAATCTGACAGTACATACGGAGCAGGATTATGTGGGGGATTTTGCTTCCATTGAAACTTCCCTGAACGGGATCCTGAATCAGCTTAACGATACGATGTCACAGATTGTGGAAAGTTCTGCCCATGTATCCAACGGTTCAGAGCAGATGGCTATGGGCGCCCAGGATTTAAGCCAGGGGGCAGTGGAACAGGCCAGTGCGATAGAAGCGCTGGAAAGTACCATCGAAGAAATTTCCGGGCATGTATCAGAAACGGCTGAGAATGCGCAGCAGGTGACCAGGAAAGTGGACAGTGTGGGTGCACAGATCATGGAAAGCAATCGGAAAATGCAGGAAATGATTGCTGCCATGCAGGAGATCAACGCCAATTCCAATGAAATAGAAAAGATCATTAAGACCATTGAAAACATTGCGTTCCAGACCAATATTCTGGCATTGAATGCGGCAGTGGAGGCAGCGAGAGCCGGCGAGGCAGGAAAAGGCTTTGCCGTAGTGGCAGAAGAGGTACGGGATCTGGCAAGCAAGAGTTCCGAGGCATCCCAGTCCACGGCGGAATTGATTGAACGTTCTATTGCATCGGTAAAACAGGGGACAGAGATTGCCAATGAAACAGCGGATCGTCTGGAAGAGGTGGTAACAGGCGCTGGCGAAGTGACAGAGATGACCAGTGGGATCGCTGATGCGGCGCGGATTCAGGCAGGCTCTGTGGCTCAGGTACAGGAGCAGATCAGTCAGATTTCCAGTGTGGTACAGACCAATTCGGCCACAGCCCAGGAAAGTGCGGCTACCAGCCAGGAGCTGAGCGCCCAGGCAGGACTTCTGAAAAATCTGACCAGTATGTTCCGGGTGAGAAGAGAACGGTAAAAGATATGGGGATCAGGACGGTATGGGAGGATCATACCGTCCTTTTGTGTTGTATTGTATAGTTCTGTTTGTAAATAATAGATAAAAAGATACAACGGCGCTTGTGAAAAAAGTAGAATTTTTGTGGAATTGTATGAGGAGGGACAAGTGTCCTTTTTTGAACCTGTAAAGTCGCATACAATATGGGCAGGAGAGAGAAAAAGAAGCGGTATTTTTTGACGGATCGGTGAGTTGTAGCAAGAGTTTATTACAGAAAGGAGTTTATATGAAAAATTACCGACGTATTTTTACGATTGTAATTGATTCGCTGGGAGTGGGGGCGCTGCCGGATGCAGCAGACTATGGAGATGCAGGGACGGATACACTGGGACATATTTCTCAGTCTGTGGAGACCTTTGCCATTCCCAATCTGCAGAAGCTGGGGATGGCCAATCTGCATCCTCTGAAACAGGTCCCTGCGGTGGAAAAACCGATGGGCTATTTTATGAAGCTGCGGGAGGCAAGTACGGGAAAGGATACGATGACAGGACATTGGGAGATGATGGGCCTGCATATTACCAAACCGTTTAAGACATTTACCGAAACCGGATTTCCCAAAGAGCTTCTGGAGGAACTGTCTGCCAGGACCGGCCGTACCATTATCGGCAATAAGAGTGCCAGCGGTACGGAGATACTGGAAGAACTGGCAGAAGAAGAGATTGCCACCGGCCATATGATTGTATATACATCGGCAGATTCGGTGCTGCAGATCTGCGGCAATGAGGAAACCTTTGGCCTGGAGGAGCTGTATCGCTGCTGTGAAATTGCCAGGGAAATTACGATGAAAGACGAGTGGAAGGTGGGACGTGTGATTGCCCGGCCCTATGTGGGGAAAAAGAAAGGGGAATTCAAACGGACCAGCAACCGTCATGATTATGCACTGAAGCCCTATGGCAGAACTGCATTGAACGTACTGAAAGAGGCAGGACTTTCGGTGATATCCGTAGGCAAGATTTTTGATATCTTTGATGGGGAGGGGTTGACGGAATCCAATAAGTCCAAAAGCTCCGTACATGGTATGGAACAGACCATCGAGATTGCCAAAAGAGATTTTACAGGACTGTGTTATGTGAATCTGGTGGATTTTGATGCGTTGTGGGGCCATCGCCGGGATGTAAAAGGGTATGCACAGGAGCTGGAGCGGTTTGACGAAAAACTGGGCGAGCTGCTGCCGCTTCTTGGAGAGGATGATCTGCTGCTGATTACGGCGGATCACGGCAACGATCCCACCCATACAGGAACGGATCATACGAGAGAGCAGGTGCCGTTTATCGCCTGGTCTCCGTCGATGGAAGGCTGCGGCAGGCTGGAGGATCAGGATACCTTTGCGGTGATCGGTGCGACGATTGCAGAGAATTTCGGGCTTTCCATGCCGGAAGGAACGATTGGCAGCTCTGTTTTGGAACAACTTTTATAAAGGAACAGGAGGAAAACAAATGGATCGGAATGAGATATTAAAGTACGTGGATCATACGTTACTGACACAGACGGCGACCTGGGAAGAGATTCGTCAGATACTGGATGACGGAATGAAGTATCATACGGCTTCTGCCTGTATTCCGGCTGCTTATGTGAAGCAGGCCGCAGAGTATACGGCCGGCAGACTGCCTGTCTGTACAGTGATCGGCTTTCCCAACGGATACAGCACGACAGAAACCAAGATCTTTGAGGCCCGGGATGCGATTGCAAACGGGGCGGAGGAGATCGATATGGTGATCAATATAGGCCATGTGAAGGATCGCCGGTATCAGGAAGTGGAAGAAGAGATTCGCAGGATTCATGAAGCCTGTGACGGGAAAATCCTGAAAGTGATTATTGAAACCTGCCTTCTGACAGAGGAGGAAAAGATCCGGATGTGTGAGATCGTAACCGGTGCAGGGGCAGAATACATCAAAACTTCCACCGGATTTTCCACGGCAGGCGCTACCCCGGAAGATGTGGCATTGATGAAAGCCCATGTGGGAAAGGGCGTGAAAATCAAGGCAGCAGGAGGGATTGCTTCTTTTGCGGATGCAGAAGAGATGATCCGCCGGGGAGCAGAACGTCTGGGAACCAGCAGACTGATCAAAATTATGAAACAGGCAGATCCCGGTTCGGGATACTGATTTGGGTGAGAGGATGAATACAGAAGTATTGATTGAAATGATGGGATATGTAAGTTCCCTGTTGGTACTGGTATCTTTTTCCATGTCATCGGTGGTAAAGCTGCGGGTGATCAACTCTGTGGGCAGCCTGATTTTTACCGTCTATGCCATATTGATTCATTCCTACCCTACGGCGTTTATGAATCTGTGCCTGATCGGTGTGAATCTGTATTATCTGATGCGGCTCCGAAAGACCGGACAGCATTATGATCTGGTCAACAGCAGAGCAGACGATGCCTTTCTCCACTATATTTTAAAACATTACGGAGAAGATATCAGCGCCTGCTTTCCGGGATGGAACAGCGGGCATGAGATGGGGGATGCGGCATACATCGTCTGCTGTGACGCGGCGCCTGCCGGCGTACTTCTGGGAAAGCGGCAGGAAGAAGGAACGCTGGAGATTACGCTTGATTATTCCATGCCTGCGTACAGAGACTGTTCTGTGGGAACCTACCTGTATGAAAAACTGTCTGCCCAGGGGATCCGAAAGCTGATTTTTTCCGGGCATGAAGGAACCCACGGTGCCTATCTGAAAAAAATGGGGTTTGTACAGGAAAATGGCGCTTATGTGAAACATATGGCTCCATGATTGACAGACTTTTCCGTTTTCCGTATAATTTGGAGTGAACGGAGGAGAGAAAAACCGGATATGAGTCTGCGAATCGGGATGCTGCTGTCTGTGGTCTGTGTCACATTGTTTCTGACAGGCTGTGAGGCAGGGAAAAAACATGAAAATATAGACCAGGGAATGGAAGCCATTGCTCAGCTTGAGTATGAAGCTGCCCTGGTCTGTTTTGAAAAAGCCCTTGTGGAAGGGGAGGACAGTGAGCTTTTGTACCGGGGGCAGGGAATTGCCTACATCGGACTGACCAGGTACGAAGAGGCGGCACAGGCACTGGAAAAATCCCTTTCTTTTTGCAATGGATATATCGGAAGCCTGGAATTTGACATCAATTATTATCTGGCAGTGGCTTATTATAAAAATGGGGATATTGACAGGGCGATCCAGGTGTATGATGCGATTCTGGATCTGCGCCGGAATGAAAAAACGGCCTACTGCCTGCGGGGAGAGCTGAAGCTGGAAAAGGATGCTTATGAGGAAGCGGATGCGGATTTTAAAAAGGCTATAGAACTGGATCGGGAAGATTATGACTGTCTGCTGGACATTTACATAAGTATGGAAAAAAACGGATACAGGGAAGCGGGTATAGAATATCTGCAGAAGGCGCTTACCGAAGGCGGCGATGAGATATCCGATTATGATAAAGGCAGATTATATTACTATCTGGAGGATTATGACAATGCAAGGAACTGTCTGGAAAAGGCGAGAAACACCGGTACTGCGGAAGCGGTACTGTTTCTGGGCAGGACTTATGAGGCACTGGGGGATTTTAACTATGCATCCAGTGTGTATTCTGATTTTATAAGCGGTACTCCGGAAAGCCCTCAGATCCAGAATCAGTTGGGCATCTGTAAAATGCAGATGGGGGATTATGAAGCGGCCCTGGTGGCGTTTGAAGCGGGACTTGCCTGCGAGGACACCACTTATATGCAGACACTGAAATTCAATGAAATAGCGGCCTGTGAAAAGCTGGCACGGTTTGAGGAAGCAGCAGCGTTAATGAAGGCTTATCTGCAGCTGTATCCTGATGATGAGCGGGCAAAGCGGGAATATGAATTTCTGAAAACCAGATAAGAGGAAGATGTAACCCGAAAGATTTTCTTAATATTTTTAAGACAGGAACAGATTTTTATGGGAAACATTGACAGGGGTTTTTTTGTCTGTTATTGTGGTAAATAGAAAAACAGATCAGGTGCTGCGGGCAGGAATCCGAGGGGACTTCGCAGCGGCAATCAGGAGGAGGAGCTATGAAACTGAATTTGAGGAAACTGGTAGCAACGGCTTGTGTGGCGGGACTGATGTTCGCCTGCAGTCTGACGGCGTCTGCAGGAAGTCAGCCCAGGATAGCCGTTTCTGAGAATGTGGTGAATGTAACCCATGATGATTCATCTGCAAAGGTTAAGGTGGATGTAAAAGAGTGGAAGGGTTCCAAAGCATATGTGGTGAAATATGCGGTGGACGATCCCAGTGTGGCAAAAGTGGAACTGAGCAATCAGAAAAGCAGTTCCTTCCAGTTGAAAATCAAAGCCAACGGAACCGGGACTACGGTTGTAAAGGTGTGGCTGGATGGTTACAGCAGATCCTGCCAGTACATCATCGTAAATTCTATCTATTATCAGAGGGAGACAGAAGGGGACTATTCAGTCAGACATTATGGCTATATGACAGGTACCCAGGGAGAGGCTGCCACCATTGATGATTATGAAATCAAAAATGTGGATGGCGAGGAACGCCTTTATGTGTATTTTACGTTGAAAGATAAGGGACTGGGAGATGGAAGCAAAGTAACTTTTATTGCAAAATGTGAAGAGAGCGACGGTGATCCCACCGGGAATGTACAGGCAGTGGCAACCGGGATGTCCGAAGGCGGCAGCGGTTACAAGGTATATTTCAAGATCCCTGCAAAAACATCGACGATCAAACTGGTCAATGACGATCTGTAAAGACTTACTTATAAAACGGCAGAGTGTACGCATTCCTGCCGTTTTTACATATCATTATCCGAATCCATACCATACAGAACATAAGGAGAATACAATGATTGAAAAGCTGATTTCAGGAATTGAAAAAACAGGAGCGCCCATCGTGGTGGGGCTGGACCCGATGCTGTCCTATGTACCGGAGCAGATCAGACAAAAGGCATATGAGGAGTTTGGAGAGACCCTGCAGGGAGCCGGGGAAGCCATCTGGCAGTATAATAAAGGCATCATAGATGCAGTCTGTGATCTGGTGCCCGCGGTAAAGCCGCAGATCGCCATGTATGAGCAGTTCGGCATCGAAGGGCTGAAGGTATTTCACCGGACGATACAATACTGTAAAGAAAAGGGGCTGCTGGTAATCGGCGATATCAAACGGGGGGATATTGGTTCCACTTCGGCGGCGTATGCGGCAGGCCATCTGGGCAGGGTACAGGTGGGCACAAAACAGTACCGGGGATTTGATGAGGACTTTGCCACAGTCAATCCGTATCTTGGCTCAGACGGGGTCAATCCGTTTATACAGGTGTGCAAAGAGGAGGACCGGGGGCTTTTTATTCTGGTCAAAACCTCCAATCCCAGCAGCGGGGAGTTTCAGGACCGGATAACAGACGGCCGTCCTCTGTATGAGCTGGTAGGTGAACAGGTGGCAAAATGGGGAGAGTCCTGTATGGGAACAGGCGCTTACAGTGAAATCGGCGCCGTGGTAGGGGCAACTTATCCGGAAATGGGCAGGACACTGCGAAAGAGTATGCCCAAAGCCTATATCCTGGTGCCGGGCTATGGGGCGCAGGGAGGAAAAGGCGCTGACCTGGTGCATTTTTTCAATGAGGACGGACTGGGCGCCATCATCAATTCTTCCAGGGGTATCATTGCCGCTTATCAGCAGGAGAAATATGCTTCCTATGGCGAGGCGTGCTATGCGGATGCTGCCAGGGCAGCAGTGCTGGATATGAAGAATGATATTGCATCTGCGCTGGCAGAGCGGAAATAATCAGATTTTAAACGTATTTTATTTTCATATCTTTTATGTCATTAAAAAAAGTGATGTCTTTTGTGAAGGCATCACTTTTTGTCATAGATTTTCTTAATCTGCGAAATGGTTTCCCGATTTAAAATTCCATCTCTGAAATTCATTTTACTATAAGATCTATGTAACGTCATATATTTTAGCATTCAGTATGCGTTCTGTCAATGGATTGACAAAGTTTAGTAAAAATATTTATTAGAATATTTTTTTTAACAGGTGATTTTATGCTATTGTGGGTCAAAAAAATGGTCAGGAGGAAATGCTGATGGCAAGACGAGGAGAAAACATCCGGAAGAGAAAGGATGGACGATGGGAGGGAAGGTATATGACATATGACTGGAAGAAGGGGAAAAATGTTTCCTGTTCGGTTTATGCCAGAACTTATGGAGAAACAAAAGAAAAATTATCTCTGAAAAAGTCTGCGGCACGGAGAAAACCCTGTACTGCAGGGGAAAAGGAGAAGATCCTGTTCGGAGCGGCGGCACTCTGCTGGCTGTCGGAAACAGAAAAAAAGAAAAAACCGGCTTCTTTTCGTAAGTATTGTTCTGTTTATGAAAAGTATCTGGAAGCTCCGCTGGGAATGGTGTCCGTATCAGAACTGAGCGGACAGGTGTTTGCAGAGGTGCTGGGGGAATATCAGAAGGATGGGCTGTCGGAAAGCCTGTTAAGAAGTATCACAAGTGTTCTGAACCAGATTCTTGCCTATAGTGAAGCACAGTACCAGACAGAACATTTCAGATATTCTTTCAAAAAAGAGAGCAGGGAAAGCAGGCCGGTGGAAGTACTGAAGCAGTCTGAGCAGATCAGGATGCTGGAATATCTGCATCAGGATATGGACATCTGCAAACTGGGAATCATACTCTGTATTTTTACGGGACTGCGGTTGGGAGAATTGTGCGCTCTGAAATGGGAGGACATTGATCTGAACGGGAAAATATTGTATGTGAACAGTACCGTACAGAGGATTGCGGTGGAGGGGCATACGACAAAGACAATTCTGATGGAAGGGACCCCAAAAAGTATATGTTCCAGAAGAGAAATCCCGATTGCCGATGAACTGATAACATTACTGGGGCCTTTTTATGGAACGGGAGTTTATGTGCTCAATCAACAGAAACCGATGGAGCCGAGAACCTATCAGAACAAATTTCAAACTTATCTGAAGCAGGCAGGGATAGAAAGAAAAAATTTTCATATTCTCCGGCATACCTTTGCGACAAATTGTATTGCCAGCGGCATGGATGTGAAAAGTCTCAGTGAGGTATTGGGACATGCAGATGTGAAGATCACATTGAACCGTTATGTGCATCCTTCAATGGAAACCAAGCGCCGGCATGTAAATTCCATGTCGGCTGTTTATGGTCAGTATCTGGGTCAACGATGCTCATAAACCATGTCAGGACTGACTTTTTTACACGGTTTCGCAGATTAAGAAAATCTGCGAAATCAGGAATGCCCGGCCGGATAAGACTTTATTGCGGGATAAGAGAAAGTCTGGGAAGAAAAATAAAAATTATACATGGATTTTCAGGATTTGTCTGTGAGGAGATTTGAGGAACAGAGGCAGTGTGGTGGAAAAAAAAGGGAACAGATGCGGGGAGAAAACGGAAAAAAACAGCAGACATCCATTGTCATATACTTCCGGGACTGGATGACGGGGCAGAGAGCCTGGAGGAAACGCTCAGGATGCTTCGGATGGCGGCAGACGAGGGAATTACAGATGTAATTGCAACGCCCCATTATAAAGAGGGACGGCGTTGTGCAGGGCCGGATCAGGTCAGGAAGACGATGAAAGAGGTACAGGAGGAAGCAAATCGGCAGCAGATACCGGTTTCGCTTTACTTCGGCCATGAGATTTTGTATTTCAGTGATCTGGAAGAACGGCTGAAAGAAAAGCAGATATGTACTCTGAATGATACCTCCTGTGTATTGATAGAGTTTATGCCTACAGAGTCTTTTTCTTATATCAGAAATGCGTTGGATCAGGTGGCGGGCACAGGGTATCTGCCCATACTGGCTCATGCAGAGCGATATCCGTGTCTCCTGAAAGACTGGAAACGGGCAGGACAGCTCCATAAGATGGGGATCGGCATCCAGCTCAATGCATCCGGTATCGTGGGAAGTATGGGAAGCGGTATCAGAACATTTACGCGCAGAATGCTTTCAGAACATCTGGCGGATTATATAGGAACAGATGCCCATGACAGCAGAAGACGTGTGCCGGCTGTAAAACAATGTGCGGCAGTACTGGAGCGGCTTTGCAGTTCTGAATATGCGGATGCGCTTCTGTATGGAAATGCTGCAAAAATATTGGATCAAACATGAAAGAAAAGATAAAAACAGAGAGGAAAGGAGCGTGCCAGGGTGCGGGAAGCGAACCGGGAAGACGGAATAGAGATTGATTTACAGGAGCTGTTTCTTGTGCTTTTGCAGAAATTCTGGCTGATTGTACTGTGTGGTCTGGCAGTGGGAGGCATAACCTTTCTGCTCAGCGCATTTGTGCTTACGCCGCAGTATGAATCGACGACTAAAGTATACATATTAAATAAAAGTGAAAGCAGTACATTGACTTACAGCGATACACAGCTTGCAACACAGCTTACGAAGGATTATGAAGAACTGATTACATGCAGATATGTATTGGAAAAGGCCATTGTGCAATGCGGGCTGGAAGATACCTATGAGGAGCTTTGTGACCGGATCTCAGTGGAGAATACGTCGGATACCCGCATTATCGGTATTACGGTAAAGGATCCGGATGCAGAAACGGCCAGATATATTGCCGACTCTGTCAGAGACATTGCATCGGAACATATCAGGACAGTAATGAATATTGAGGCGGTCAATGTGGTGGATGAGGCCAATCTTGCTACGGAGCCGTCAGAGCCGTCTGTTCTGCTCTGGACTTTGGCCGGCGTCCTGTCCGGAATAGGTGGAAGTGCCCTGCTGCTGACCGGGATGTATATGATGGATGATACCATTAAGTCCTCAGAGGACATTGAAAAATATCTGGGACTTGGCACACTGGCTCTGATTCCTGTTATGACGGGGGAAGTAAAAAATGAAGAGCAGGCATCGGTCTGATGGTGAAAAGAAGAAGGTGGAGGGAAAGACATGCAGGAACTGGAGCTGAAATCGTCGAATCTTGATTATCGGACGAAGGAGGCATTTAAGACGCTGCGGACAAATATTGAATTTTCCGGAGAAAATGTGAAAGTAATCTGTCTGACCAGCGCAACGCCCAATGAGGGAAAAAGCAGTGTTTCTTTTGAACTGGCAGTGTCGTTTGCACAGAATGGAAAAAAGACACTGCTGATTGACGCGGATTTGCGCAAGAGCGTAATGAAGTCCAAATACAAAAAGGGAATTGTCAGAAATGGCGTAACAAATGTACTGGCCGGCAGGGCGGAGCCTGAAGAAGCGCTGTGCCATACGGATATTCCCGGGCTTTATATGATGTTTGCAGGTCCGGTGCCGCCCAATCCCAGTGAATTGCTGGGCAATGCCATTTTCAGAAAACTGGTGGAAGATGCAAGGAAGAACTATGATGTGGTGATTATTGATACCCCTCCCATCGGGAGCGTGATTGATGCAGCCGTAGTGGCGAGAAATTGCGACGGCATTATCATTGTTATGGAATGCGGGGCTATAAGCTGTCATTTTGCCGGAAAAATAAAGGAACAGCTGGAGGCGGCAGGGGTCCGGATACTTGGCTGTGTGCTGAACAAGGTCAATCTGTCAGGAAAAGGCTATTATGGAAAATATTACGGCAGGTACTATGGCAAGTATTATGGGAAATATTATGGAAATTATGGCAATGGAGAATAGGGGATACTGACATGGATATAAAAACCGGGATGGATGCCGGGAATATATTTTTATCAGATTTAAAACCGGTACAGGACAGAAAATTACTGGGATTTTATGTTGGAAAGAGAGTATTTGACGTTATGGCATCAATACTGGGGATGGTTTTATTGTCTCCCATATTTCTGGCTACGGCATTGGCCATCCGGCTGGAGGATGGCGGGCCGGTGATATTTTCTCAGGAACGGAACGGGCTGGACGGAAAAGTGTTTCGAATGTATAAGTTCCGCAGCATGTGTGTGAATGCGGAAAAAATGCATCAGGATTTGCTGGATAAAAATGAGCTGGACGGACCGGCTTTTAAGATGAAGCATGATCCCAGACTTACGAAGGTGGGAAAATTTATAAGGCGGACAAGCATAGATGAACTGCCGCAGCTTATCAATATTATAAAAGGTGAAATGAGTGTTGTGGGACCCAGGCCGCTGCCCACCTATGAAACCGAAAAATGTACACCATACCAGAAACAGCGTCTTTTGGTGAAACCGGGGCTGACCTGCTACTGGCAGATATGCGGCAGAAGCCATATTCCGTTTGATGAATGGATCGAGATGGATTTGAAATACATCAGTGAAGCCTGTATCTGGGTGGATTTTAAGATTGTCTGCAGGACGGTTGTCAGCGTGCTGACAGGCAGGGGAGCATACTGATATGAACTGAGAGCTGACAGCCAGCAGAAAACAGACATTAGATGTGGGATAGCCGGAGATACATAAAATGAAGGGACAGAAGATCTTATTTATAGGGACAAGGCCGGTCTGGCCGATGAAAGACGGAAGGACGGTGCTGATTAACCAGTATTGTTCGATTCTGGCGACAGAGCTTCATTACAGAGTGTATTATGCCTGTTTTGATTTAAAGAAAGAGCAGCCGCCTTATTTTTCCGGAGTATATGGGTTGAAGGGGCCTGGAATGGCAGAGATGCTGTATCATGTCCTTTTCAAATCGGTTCTGAGCCGCAGATGGCCTTTTCAGGCGTCGGTCATGTATTGCAGGCGGACTCAGAAGTGGCTGGATCAGATTGTGGAACAGGTCGGGCCCCAGGTCATTATCTGTGATA
Source organism: uncultured Clostridia bacterium (assembly GCA_947385955.1). Lineage (GTDB taxonomy): Bacteria > Bacillota > Clostridia > Lachnospirales > Lachnospiraceae > VSOB01. The sequence continues at coordinate 10,487 of CANDNA010000029.1, read as the reverse complement.
TGGTCAGGACAGCCCCTTATCTGCATAAAAGATATGGTGAAAGCTGCAGGAAGATTCTGGATATGGATGATCTGCTTTCCAAACGGTATTACAGGCAGGCCGGACAAACGGAACTGGATGACAATGTACTGGGGCAGTTTAAGAAGAAACTGCCGGGGGTTGTCACGGCGGCTCTGTCGGGTCTGCGGATTATGAAAAAACTGCTTTTGTTCGAGGCGCATCTTATGGAGCGGTATGAACTGCAGGAAGCAAAAGAGTTTGATCAGTTGTTTTTCTGCTCTCCGAAGGACAGAGAAGAATTTAACAGGAAATCAGACCGGAAAGCGGATTGTATCCCCACAGCCGTGGATGCGGAATATTTTGGCGGCATGACAGGAGAGGGCGGATATCGGAAGAGACAGATCGGTTATCTGGGTAATATTGATATCGCGGCAAACCGGGACAGTGTCATGTATCTGGCCCGTCATATTATGCCTGGTTTGCTGCAGAAGGATCCGGATTTTCAACTGCTTGTAGTCGGCAACTGTTCTCCGGATACCCATTCACAGTTTGAAAAGTATCCATATATGAAATTTACTTTTCGGGTAGAGGACATCAGAACCTATGTGAAACAATGTGTGGCTGTTGTGGCGCCGGTTCCTTATGGCTCAGGCATTAAAATTAAAATTATAGAGTCAATGGCAATGGGGGTGCCTGTTGTGACCAACCGGTACGGGATCGAAGGGCTGGAGGTTATCGGGGGAAGAGAAGTGATGGTGTGCGAACGGGATGAGGATTATTTGGACGTCGTATGGAGACTGAGTGAGGATAAGTGTCTGCGGAATGAGATCGGAACAGCCGGAAGAGAGTATGTGCTGGAAAAGCATTCGATGAAAACATGCAGAGAAAGGCTGGAAGCATTATTGGGGCAATGAGATGGACTGGATCAGATTTTATAAAAATATCATAGGAAAACCTGCATGCCTCTGGAGGAAAAGAGAGTTTCACACTGCTTTGTCAGAAATCTCCGTATTGGATGTGGAACTGGCCGGACACTGCAATCTGAATTGCAGGTGCTGCACGCATTTTTCTCCGATTGCAGAACCGGAAGAAATCTCCATACCGGCAATGGAGAAAGATTTTGCCCGGCTGCAGAAGATTTTGGGAGGGAAGGTACGACGGATTCATCTGTTGGGCGGTGAACCGTTGCTGCATGGAGATATCTGTGAATGCATGAGAGTGGCAAGACGGTATTTTCCGAATGGGAAAATCATCATTGTGACCAATGGACTGCTTCTGTTAAAAGAGCCGGATGCGTTCTGGGAAACAGCACGAAAAGAGCGGATCGGGATAGAAGTTACCAGATATCCGATCAGGCTGGATTATAAAGGGATGCGGAAAAAAGCAAAAGAAACGGGTGTTTCGTTCCGTTTTTACGGCAGATCCGGATACATACAGAAAACCCAGTATTTTCTGCCGCTGGACTGTGAGGGAAAGCAGCAGAAAGAAGAAAGTTACCGGAACTGTTTTATGGCCAGAAACTGTTTTACCCTCCGGGACGGAAAGCTGTTCCCCTGTTCCTATGCTGCCTTTATTGACCGGTTTAACCAAAGGTTTGGAAAACAGATTCCCATTACGGCAGCGGACTACGGGGATATATATACGGAAAGCGGAGAGGAAATTCTGAAAAAACTGGGAAAGGCAATTCCCATGTGCAGTTATTGTGATGTCGGTCACAGGAGCTATGGAAACCGGTGGGGAACAACCAGAAAAGAGATCGGGGAATGGACAAGGGAGTTTTCATAGGAAAAGAGGGACAGTATGTATACAATCAACGGTAAATTTCTGGGACGTAAAATGATGGGGCAGATCAGAGTGGCAAAAGAGATCATTCTGGAGCTGGACAAACTGGTACGGCCGGGGATGGTGGAGATTGTTGCGCCGCACAGCAGGTTTGATATGGAGGGACTGAAAAATATTTCCGTGGTACGGGTCGGGGGAGGGAATCTGCATCTGTGGGAACAGACATATCTCTGGCTGTATGTGTGCAGGAAAAAGAGGACACTTGTTAATTTTACCAATTCCCATCCTCTTTTCAGAGCAGATATTTCTTATATTCATGATACGTTATTCAAAGCGTATCCCCATATTTATTATCATACTTTAAGCGGTGCGGCCGCTGAATGGTACAATCTGCTGATGATTGGGCTGACAGTCAGACTTGCCGGGAAAATCGTGACCGTTTCTGAGTTTTCCAAAAAAGAAATCATAAAGTATTATCATGTGCCCGGTGAAAAAATAACGGTGATTCCCAATGCCTGGCAGCATATGCTGCGGATCAGGGAAGATGACAGGATCCTGAGCCGGTATCCCCTGATTGAGCCGGGACAGTATTACCTGGCGGTCAGCGGTATTGCTCCTCATAAAAATTTCAGATGGATTCTGGAGAATGCACGCAGGTATCCGGGCAGCAGGTATGTGATCGTAGGGAAAAAAGAAAAAAGTACGGATCTGGAACTGGAGAGCGGGGAGAACCTCCTTTATCTTGACAATGTAACAGACGGGGAGATGAAAGCGCTTATGCGGCATTGCAGGGCGTTTGTCCACCCTGCGGTCTATGAAGGATTTGCTCTGACTCCGATGGAGGCTATGGGAGCAGGCTGCAGACAGGTGATTGTTTCCAGAGCCGCATGTCTGCCGGAAATTTATCAGGACGGAGTTTCCTATCTCGATCCCGGCAACAGCAGCTGTGATCTGGGGAAGATGGGGCTGCAGACAGAAGAGGACAGGAAGAAAGTGCTGGAACAATATAGCTGGAAGCATTCTGCAGAAAAGTTATATGGACTTTTGTTTCCGTCAAAGTAACAGATGATTTTATAACAGGTGGTTTTTATGCTGATCTATGCTGTACTGATCGGTTTGATCATAGCAGGTCAATTCCTGGTTTGGAGCAAGCTGGTTTCAGGAAAAAGATATTGTATTTTTATATGTGTCTGTATGATTCTGATTGCAGGGCTCAGAGACAGGAATCTGGGACTGTATGATATGGTGACCGGATATCTGCCAGGCTGGCATATGGTACAGAATCTGTCCTGGACGGAAATCATAAGAAAGAGCCTGACCGGAAAAACAGCCCTGAAGGACATCGGCTATGCAGGCGTTACCAAAATATTGTCCTATGGGACGAAAAGTGATCAATGGTTTATTTTTTTTACATCGGTTCCTTATCTGGTGGTCAGTACCGTTTTTATTTACAGGCATTCCAGAATATATGGATTGAGTTTTCTGCTTTTTGTGGGATTGAATTATTTTACTTCGGCGTATTATCTGGTTCACCATATCTGGGCAACCGTGTTTTTGCTGATTGCCGTGGAAGAGCTGCTGAAAGACAGAGTCAGATATTTTGTTTTGTTTACACTGATTGCATGTCTGTTCCATGCGTCGGCCTTTATCTTTCTGCTTTTACTGATACGGTATCAAAGCAGAATGCATCTGTTTCACTTTTTGCTGCTTACAGGAAGCGTCATAATCGGGCTGTTTGGCAAAAAGCCTATTCTGTTTCTGCTTTCACTGTTTATTGAAAAGTCAAGCCGATGGTATTTTTATTTGAGCAATCTGAAATCGGATTCTCTGACAAGATGGTTTCTGGCATTTGCCTGTCTGCTCTGTGCGATTGTCTATGAGAAAAAAATGCTGGCGCGGGATAAGGACAATGCTGTTCTGATTGATATGGGAGTCTGGTGCTGTGTATTTTATGCATTTACCCCTATTATCTCGGAGCTGCATCGGTTTGCAAGGTTTTTTGGGATTGCGGATGTCCTTCTGGTTTCCAACGCTCTGTATGAGAGCGGAAGTACCCGGAAGAGACTGCTCCTCTTTCTGATGATCACCGTAATATTCTGTATCTATCTTTTCGGTTTTTTGTTTTGGGAGTTACATGCGGCGCCCTATCATTTTTTCTGGGAATAAAAGAGGGAGGGAGTATGAATATTGTTTACAGTTGTGATAAGGCATACCGGAATCTTATGCAGGTTTCCCTTCTTTCTCTGTTGGAAACAAACAGGGACGCGGATTCGATACAGGTTTTTATATTGGGACAGGGGATGAGCCTTGAGACAAAGGAAAAGACAGAAAAAATGGTTCGGCGCTTTTCCGGAAACGTGATTTTTATGGATGTGGATCAGCTTTGCAGCCATCGGCGATTTTGGGAAAAAGAGGAGGACTGCAGATATGTCCGGCTTCTTCTGGGGGACATCCTGGAGGAAGAAAAAGTGATTTATCTGGACTGTGATACCCTGGTCTGCAGGAGTCTGCAAACACTGTGGGAAACGGATATAAGCGCCTGTTATGGAGGAGCGGTTCTGGACACGGCGAGAAAGGATGCGAGGCGGGAAGCAGGCGTTTATGATGACGGCCTGTATTTTAACTCCGGCGTTTTGCTGCTGAATCTGAAGCGATGGAGGGAAAACGGGCTTACCGAAGTTTTCCGGGAATACCAGTCCGGCATTTCAAAGGGGATTTACCGGGATCAGAGAGTGCTCAATGCCTGTATCGGACAGAATATGAGGATTCTTCCGCCGGCCTGTAATTTGCTGCCTGAGATGCTGATTTATCGGAGTGACCAGATAAAACGTCTGACGGGGGCAGAGTGGTTTTATTCTGATTCGGAACTGGAAGCGGCAGGCAATGCGCCTTATATTGTCCATTTTGCGGGAAGGAGTATAGACAGACCCTGGTATCAGAACTGTGAGCACAGGTATCGGGAGGATTACAGGACTTATATGTCAAAGGATAAAAGTCTGTGGGTATTTGGATTATGCCGGGATAAAAAGTGGAATTGTATCAAATGGAAGATCAGGAAAAGACTTCCTTTCCGGATGGTCCTGTTTCTTGCTTTTCTGAAAAACAGACAGAGTGGAAACTGACCGGCCGGTATGCAGGAGAAAATGAAACAAAACAAAATTATAAAAAACTATCTTTTAAACAGTATGTATCAGATGCTCTCTGTGATCTTCCCTTTTTTTCTGACTCCTTATCTGACAAGGACGCTGGGAAGCGGCGGAATCGGTCAATATTCTTACTATTCTTCCTGTGCTTCTTATTTTGTACTTTTTTCTGTTCTGGGGATTCCAAACTATGGAAACCGGATGATTGCACGGATCGGGGAGGACAGGGAAAGAAGGACACAGGTATTTTGGGAAATTTACAAAATACAGGCGATTATGTCGGTGCTGGTACTGTGGGTGTATCTGTGCTGCGTACATGTGTTGTTTCAGGACAACGGGGTCGGATGGATGTTCGGCATTTATGTGGCTGCATCTGCATTTGATATTACCTGGCTGTTCTTTGGGATGGAACAATTTATGGTGACTGTGGCAAGAAATCTGCTGATCAAAGCAGGTACGTTGATTCTGGTTCTGGTATTTGTAAAAAATGAATCAGATACGGCTCTGTATGCGTTGATTTTTTCATCCGGTACATTTCTTGCGAATCTGCTGCTGCTTCCGGCAGCGGGAAAGGCGCTTGTCAGAAGGAAACACAGGCAGCTTTGTGTGAAAACACATATCAGATCGGTATTGGTACTGTTTGTTCCCTGTCTGGCCGTCAGTATTTATAAAGTGATGGATAAGGTGATGCTGGGCCTGATGACACAGATGCAGGAGGTGGGATTTTATGAATGCAGTGAGCGGCTGGTAAATATTCCGATGCTTTTTGTTACATCCCTGAGCACGGTAATGATTCCCAGAATCAGTCATCTGGTGGGCAGGGCAGAAGATGAGGAAAGCGGCCGGTATCTGTACCGGTCTGTTGTCTGGGTGATGTTTCTGACTTCCGGAATGAGTTTTGGGATAGCCGGCGTCGCAGATGTTTTTGTTCCTTTGTTTTTTGGGGAAGGATTTGAGACATGCATTATGCTGTTGCAGATTCTGATGCCAAGCTGCCTGTTTCTGGGATTTGCCAATGTGATCAGAACTCAGTATCTGTTGCCGCGGGGCATGGATTTACAGTATGTCGTTTCCGTTATCATCGGTGCGGTCAGTAATTTTCTGCTGAATTTATTTTTGATTCCGCGTTATGCATCCGTGGGAGCAGCCGCAGGAACGCTGCTGACAGAAGGAATTGTCTGCATCTGTCAATGCGTGGGCGTATCGGGAAAACTTCCGTTGTCACGGTATTTACAGGCTTCCCGTCCTTTTTTGCTGGCTGGTCTGTTGATGGGGATTGTCGTGAAGTCTGTCAACTTTTCACAGACGGCTTCTTTCAGATCTCTGTTGTTTAAGATTGGCATTGGCGGTGTGGTGTATGTTCTGGCACTTGCCCTGTTGTATCCGGAAAGGAGAAGAAAAAATGAAATATGAAGTCCAGGTAGATAAAAGCCATTACCATTTTTTGTCTTATACGAATCCGGACAGATGGATTTCTTATTATTACCAGATCAGGGAAATTCTCTCTTCTGGCTGTCAGAGCATTTTGTACGTTGGAAAAGGGGATGGGCTCGTATGTGAAGCGGTACGATGTATCGAAAAATTTTCGGGGGGGGGTATTCAGGTTACTACGTTTGACTTTGATGCGGAGCTTTATCCGGATATTACAGGAGACCTGACGGATATCAGTAAGCTGCTTGCCGGAAAAACCTATGATTGTGTCGTATGCTGTGAAATTTTGGAGCATCTTCCGTTTGAACAGCTTGAGCCGGTTCTGCGGCAGGTCAGGAAGATTTGTGAAAAACGGGTGATTATTTCCCTGCCGAACCGGATGATGCATTTCAGGTGGCAGGTGGCGGCGCCGAAAATCAGATGGAAGGGAATGGTTTCCGTGCTTCGTTTCTGGGAAAAAGAAATCAAATTTCAGGGGGAACATTACTGGGAAGTGGGAACGAAAGTGTATACCAAACGGAAACTGCTGGATATTTTTCAGAATTATTTTGCGTTGGTAAAACACTACGACGTGGTTGAAAATCCCGCACACTGGTTTGTGATTCTGGATGCAGACAGGGGAAGAACTGCAGAGCTGCGCTGAAAAATGCAGGCTGGTCAGATCAATATGATGAAAAAAACAAACGGAAAAAAGAAATCCATAGTCGTATTTTTTGCTGTTCTTATGGGATTTGTGCTGTCTGTATGTCTGTTCTTCTACATACTTCGGTTCAGAGGCCTTGAGCAGATCCGCAGGGACACAGTAGGAAGCATATCCGGGATGCAGATGAAAAAAGGGCATACCCGTGACCTGGATCTGGGGCTGGATGCCACGGAGCGGGCCAGTGTGAAACCGGACCCTTATCCGGAAGGTGTGGAGGAAAAGGAAGGACGGGTCTTTTATGAAGGACGGGCCTATGACTTTAAAGAGGATATCCTGACATTTCTGGTAATGGGCATTGACCAGACCTCGGAAACGGTAAAGGAACAGACGGAAGGCTATGACGGGGGATCGGCAGACGCTATCTTTCTGGTGGTGCTGGACCCGTATGAAAAGAAGCTGGCAGTGGTGGCCATAGACAGGAACACCATGACGGATGTGGATATGTACAGCTATTACGGAGAGTATGTAAAGACAGTACAGGCTCAGATAGCAGTGCAGCACGGGTTTGGGGACGGTACGGTGAAGAGCGCGGAATATATGGAAAAGGCGGTGTCCCGTCTGCTGTACGGACTGCCCATCAATGGATACTGCGCTATCAATATGAGCGCCATCGAAAAGATCAATGACGGGGTGGGCGGAGTGGATCTGGTGGTCCTGGAGGATCTGACAAAATGGGACAAAACACTGGTAAAAGGGGCCGAGGTGCATCTGGAAGGAAAGAGTGCGTTTTATTATCTGCACCACCGGGATACAGGGGTCTTTGCCAGCGCCCAGGGGCGTCTGGAGAGGCAGAGGCAGTATATCGGGAAATTTATTGAACAGGCAAAGAAGAAGTTTTTGGAGGACCCGACGCTGCCGGTGCGGATGTTTGAGGAGCTTGGGCCGTATATGACCACAGACCTGACGGTGGAGAAAGCGGCGTATCTGGCAGGGTTGGCGGCGGAGTTTGATTTTAAGAGGACAGATATCCGGAAGATAGAAGGAGAGACCGTAATGGGAGAGAAATATGAGGAATTCTATGTGGATGAGGATGCCATGTATGAACTGATCCTGGAGATTTTTTATAAAGAAGTGGAATAAGGCAATGGTATTGACCCGGATGGGTTGATATAGAGAAACCACATTTAACCATGCATCATGAGGACAGGAGGAATGGAAATGAGAAAGTATCTGACAGCCGCATTGGCGGCAGTAGTGGCGGCATCCATGTCGATGACGGCATTTGCAGCAGGCAGCACAAGTCCCGGGGCGGGGAGTCTGAGCCCGAATACGCCGGGAGTGGTGGAGGACGGGGGCAACAGCAATGGCAGCAGCAGTTCGTCATCCGGTTCTTCATCCAGCTCCAGAAGCCATTCTAAGAGCCGGAGTAAATCAAGCGGATCAAGCAGCTCCGGCACAGGGAGCCGGGCATCGGTGGTAACGCCGCAGGCACAGGCGAATGCAGCGCTGCAGAAAGCCTACAATCCCACCCAGGCAGTGGTAACGGCTGACGGGCAGAGCGTATCTGCAAAAGTGAGCGTTACCGTACAGACGGAAGAGATGAAGGCGGCATTTCAGAGTGTGGCGGCGATTTTCGGAGTAAGCGTAACGGATACGTTTGCGTATACGGCGGGAGGAATCGATCCGGGCAGTTATGTAACGACAGCGTTTGCACCCGGCTCCATACCGGCGGGGAGCGCTCTTCTGGTAGTGGATGCGCTTGGAAACCTGACGGTGGTGGTACCGGTGGTATTCCCTGACGGGACAGTGGCAGCAGTACTGCCGGCAGTATGCCAGGTAGCCGTTGTAGCCGTACCTGCAGTACCGGCAGCATAAAGGCAGTGAAACTTTTTTACATGTAAAAAAATTTTGGTGTGGTTTCAGCAGACCCCGGCATGTGACAGTGCCGGGGGTTTTAAGATGTATTTTTTTCTTGTGAACAGCAGGCAATTATTCTATAATCAGATATGTAAACTGGTATTTTGGAGCAGGGGAAAGGAGTATATGATGTCTGTATCACTTTACTATACTGCAAGGAGAGCAGTTCCGATCACACTGCAGGAACAAAACAATTGCGATGAGATTGTAAAACGCTATGACGAACAATATCCGTTTGGGGAATTGTATGAAGGCTTTTGTATCTATGACCAGGAACCATGCCGGGAAGGAAATGAGGAATCGGTCATTCTGGACGGCGCCACAAAACTGCCGTCGGACGTCAGTCCGGAACTTTGCCTGGATATTGCAGACTGGTGGCTGGCATGTCTGGCAGAACTGAAATGTGTGCTGGTGGATGCGCAGTGGCATGTACATCTTGATGATATGGACTTTGAGTGGTGTGAAGAAAAACACTGTTTTTTACCGGATATGGTAATATGAGGAGGGAACCGGATTCCGGAATATTTTTTTGAAAAGGAGATGCGGTGGGAGACAGAAAAAAGATCATACAGATGAAAAAAAGAGTGTTAAAAGCAGCAAAGACTGCATTAGGAAGCAGTGTTGCCATTTATATAGCGCATATCCTGCATCTGGATTATGAAATTTCGGCAGGTACGATTGCGCTTCTGACTATTGTCACTACGAAATGGGAGACTTTAAAGTTGTCGCTGTTTCGTATGATTACATTACTCATTACCATTGTGCTGGCCTGGGTTGTGTTTTTCCATGTGGGCAATGAATGGGTCGCTTATGGCATTTTTGTTTTTCTGTCGGTTATCATATGTGAAATGTTCGGGTGGGGCGCCACATTGTCTGTCAATGCGGTGATCGGTGCTCATTTTCTGACCAGGCTGGAATTTAGCAGAGATTTTATCATCAATGAATCACTGCTGGTGCTGATCGGTATTACCATTGCCATTGTTCTGAACCTGTTCCATGTGAATGAGGAGTCCAGAAAAGCGCTGGTCACAGATATGCGTGAAACGGAAAAAAACCTTCAGATGATACTGGAAGAACTGGCGGTGTATCTGTCAGGCAGGGAGCCGGAAAGGGATGTCTGGAAAGAAATCCGGGATCTGGAGGAAAAACTGAAACAGTATATCATGGATGCCTGTGAATACCAGAACAATACGTTTTCTTCCCATCCCGGATACTATATTGACTATTTTGAGATGCGTATGCAGCAATGCAATATGCTGGATAATCTTCACTATGAAATGACAAAGATCAGAGAGATGCCGGTGCAGGCACAGATCATAGCAGATTATATTATGTATATGAAAGCCTATGTGATTGAAAAGAATTTTCCAGATGAACAGATCAAAGCGCTGCATAAAATATTTGAGGGAATGAAACAGGAACCGCTGCCGGTCAGCCGGCCTGAGTTTGAAAGCAGAGCGATTTTATATCATGTTCTGATGGACCTGGAAGATTTCCTGCTGTTTAAAAAGAAGTTTGTGGAAGAACTGAGCAAGCAGAAGAGAATGATATACTGGGAGAAAGATGCCTGA
>CANDNA010000028.1 GCA_947385955.1 uncultured Clostridia bacterium | reverse complement strand
CTTTTTTCGTGTCTTTCTTTCCCCATCCGCTCTCTTGCCCGCGGTGGAATTTTATATTATCACCAATTCCCTATATTTGTCAACAGTTATTTTTTATCTTTTTAAAAATTCTTTTTCAAACTCTTATACTTCTGCTTTTTAGACACCAGAGAGTACCTCTGAGATCATCGGCAGCCACTCAGATATCAAATCTGCCAGATAGTTATTCTGGAAAAGCCAGATCAATAAAGTATTTTCCCGGATTTGTGTCAATATGTAGCTGCTGATCCCCCCAAATTCAAATGCCACAATAATAATAAAAACGACCCATATCAAAAGCACAGATTCCAGCGCCCCCACACCAAAGCCCAACAGTTTGTTAACCCCCCGCAGCACCGGGACAGAGGAAATCAGTTTCAATGATGATAAAATGAAATCTGTTATCTTATATACCAGAATCGCGATTGTCATGCAGACCACACCTAGGATGGTCCGCAGTGTTGCATGCTCCATATAGCCTTTTACCGCTACAACAAACATGGAAATTGCTGCCAGCGCAAGTATGAGGGCAATCACAGTATTCAGCTCTTCTACCATTCCCCGCTTATATCCTTTTACACCTCCGCCGATCAAAAGCAGCAAAACTGTGAAAAATACAATATTCATATCCTGTGTACCCTCTCCCTTTTTCTGGTGCCTGTTTTATTTCAGTTCAATCGTATCAATAGAGTCCGGCGTTACCACAACATATTCATAAGATGCATTAGCCGGTATCAGCGTCAATGCCTGTTTATTAAAATTACCGTTAAAGTTGTCCATGCCACCGATTGTATGTACCACACATTCCTGTTCATTATAAACAATCACTTTGTCCCTGTGAAACAGAATGTCAGAAAACTGAAAATCAAGCATAAGCGTATCTTCCAGCTTACCACTGTCGTTATAAATATCCGCTTTATAAAGAGCATTGCCGGTTACATCATTGTAAAGCAGTGCCACATAACCGTTTCCATAATAAATCCCTTCGATACGGCTGTCCAGCAAAATATCTGCAATACTGACCGGTTTTTGATTCCCTTCAAAAAACACAAGCCTGTTATCTGCCACAGCCACAGCTTTTTCATTGTTTAAAAATTTTACAAACGGCACCACCGTATCAATGTAATCATAGCTGCTTACAAAATTGTCTATTTCATTTTGTCCCACCGGACCGAAATTGTAAAATGCCACGCTGGACCGCATCATCCCGTTATCCATATAGAGATAGGATACGCCCACCAGATATCCATTGTCAGAAATGGTAACACTCATCGGATATCCGCTGTCTTTCATGGTCGTTTTAAAGTATGCCAGTGTATTCCCGGAAGAATCAAACAGATAAATCCATGTGGTATCGGCAGTATCGTCCAGTACCGCCGCCACAATCCCGCCTGCAGAAACCGCAAAATTACGGATAGGCATCTTGGTATCAATTTCTCCGATGGTCTTTTCTGTATTCATTAAGTAAATGGTGCTTCCGTTATAATCACCGATTGCCGCCATATCCTGACAGACGGCAAAGACAGGATCCTGTATTTCAAATGTCTGGTTCCAGAGTACTTCTCCCCGACGGTCGATGCAACTGGCGCCATCACTGCTGTAAATAAGAATATTTTCGCCCAGTGCAATCATGGAAGAATTGGTAATGCTCTCTCTCGGAACCGAAGAAGTAACCTGGTATTCGCCAAATACTCTGTTCTTTGTCTGAACAACAACTACTACGGCTGCCGCCGCAATCACCGCAACCACCAGAATACTGCGGTATAAAATCGTCAGACGGTGCCGGAGAATTTTTTTACCAAAGCTCTCTTCCTCGTTCTTCTCTTTTCTTTTTATGTAATCTTTGATATTTGTCATACAGTGCTCCTCTGTATTATACCGCAGTCCTGATGCACTGCGTTTTCAGCCGGATGTTCACAGTATATCACATTTCATTCTTCCGGTAAATTTTTTTGTTCTTCCATACTGATTTCCAGACAGATCACTGCTTCCTCCAATTGTTTCATTTTATCATACTGATTCAGTGTGGTTACTGCAATGATACAACAGATAATTAAAATGCAGAGGCTGACCATGTTCAGTATCTGCACTGCCACCATGGGGGCAGGCCGTTTGGGATTTGGCTTTTTACGATTGGATGCAGCCTGTTTTTTCTCCGGCAGTACGGTTTCCTTTCCGGGTTCACCAATTACATCGATTCCGTTTTTATCCATCCGCTGACGATGCAGCATATACTCTTCCATCCCTTCATTTCTTTCAAAAAACAGGTAATATCCCACACTGTCCTGAAATTTCTGCTCCCTCATATGCTTCAGGATCTCCAGAATATCTTTTTCTCCTTCTTCCATATAATACCAGCCAATTCCTTTTAAACCGGGAAAATACTGCCTGCCAATAGTCTGGAAATAAAACTCATCCATTTTTTTCAGATTTTCCCCGGAAGCTCTGTGGGAAGCAGCTCCTCTGATCAAAAAATGCCTGATTCCCTCCCGCTCAAATCCGTCTCCGAAAAAGACAATAATATGCGGGCCTTTTTTCTTTTTCATCATGTCCTGCAAAAAGGAAATCACATATTCCTCAATCAGAATTTTTCTGCCCGGTTCTGACTGCCCCACCAGGCATACACTTTTCGGAAGCCTCTCTACCATAATTTCCCTCCTTGTCCTAAAAATACATTTGTTCGTTTTCAGTATACCCCCGGGAAACAGAAATATGGCTCGTAATTTGTCCTCTCTTCCCCTGTTTTTTACGACAAAAAGTGCCATCACCAGGATGGCACTTTTTCAATGAACAATCATTGTTTTCTGTAGAAAGCCTAAACAAATTTATAAATGGTTGTAGAAGTATAATCTTTTTCAGGTCCGTAAACAGCGGAAGGGAACTTTTCTTCATTCACTGTATTGGGGAAATAATCTGTTTCCAGACAGAAGCCGTCCCGCTTCTTATATACCACGCCGCCCTTGCCGACGGTTTCGGTAATACAGTTTCCTGCATAGAACTGAATCCCCGGAAGATCGGTGTATACTTCCATTGTTCTGCCGCTTGCGGGTTCAAAAATCCTTGCCGCAAGCTGCAATTCTCCCTTCCAGTCATCCAGTACAAAATTATGATCATAACCGCTGACCAGTTTCAACTGTTCAAAGTCCGCTTCAATTTCATCTCCAATCCGCTTTTCCTTTGTAAAATCAAGGGGCGTTCCTGCCACGGGTGCAATCTCTCCGGTAGGGATCGCACCTTCCACCACAGGTGTATAATGGCTTGCATGCAGCCAGAGTACATGATCTGTAATCAGGCCTCCGTCATGCCCTGCCAGGTTAAAATATGCATGGTTCGTCAGATTGAGAACCGTCTTTTTATCGGTAGACGCATGATAGTCCAGACGCAGTGCATTGTCATCCGTCAGAGTATAGGTAATAGAACAAGTCTTATTGCCGGGAAACCCCATCTCTCCATCTTTTAAAACAACGGTAAACCGAATGCTGTGTTCCCCCGGTTCTGCGTCCCATACTCTCTTATGCGCACCCAGATCAAAATGACTGTGCAGATTGTTAACGCCATCGTTGGCATCCAGATGATATACCGTACCGTCAATGGTAAAAGAAGCATTGGCAATCCGATTGGCATTGGGCGCAATGGTGGCACCGAAAAAACTGCCATTGGTATAATAGTCTTCCAGATTATCATAGCCCAGTGTAACATCCTGAAAAACTCCGTTTTGGTCAGGCACAAACAGATTTACAAGAATAGCGCCATAATCGGTCACTTCTGCTTTCACACCATTCTGATTCTCCAATGTATACAGATAGACTTCTCTTCCTTCTTTTGTTGTTCCGAATACTCTTTTCTTCATCCTTTTCCCTTTCCTACAACTCGGTACGCCCTTCCAGCGCACGGAGCAGTGTCACTTCGTCAATATATTCCAAATCTCCGCCAACCGGAACGCCGCTGGCAATCCTGGTAACCCGGATTCCGGTGGGTTTGATCAGCTTGCTGATATACATGGCAGTGGTCTCGCCCTCCAGACTGGAATTGGTGGCAATAATCACTTCATTGATCTCATTCTGCAGCCGCGCCATCAACTCTTTCAGCCTGATATCGCCCGGACCGATTCCCAGCATAGGGGAAATCGCTCCATGAAGCACATGATAAACGCCTTCATATTTTCCTGTTTTTTCATATGCCGCCAGATCACGGGAATTTTCCACTACCATAATAGTCTTTTCATCCCGTTTGCTGTTGGAACAGACCGGGCACAGTTCCTGATCCGTCAATGTACAGCACTGCCTGCAATAGCGCACATTCTCTTTTGCCTCCAGAACAGCAGCCGCAAAACGTTCCACCCGTGCTTTGGGCAGATTGATCAGATAAAAAGCCATCCGCTGTGCCGATTTGGTTCCGATCCCCGGAAGGCCGGCCAGTTCTTCTATTAACCGATTGATATATCCGCTGTACAAATCCATTAAAACGGCATACCTCCGCCCAGGCCCAACCCGCCTGTCATCTTGCCCATCATCTCAGCATTGGCCTCATCTGCCATTCGAAGCGCCTCATTGGCGGCAGCCATCACCAGGTCCTCCAGCATTTCCACATCTTCCGGATCCACCACTTCCTGAGACAGTTTCACCTTTGTTATTTCTTTTTTTCCTGTAACAGTCACTTCCACGGCACCGCCGCCTGATTTTGCAGTAAATTCTTTTGTCTCCAGTTCCTTCTGATTTTCTTCCATCTGACGCTGCATCCGCTGCGCCTGCTTCATCAGATTCGCCATATTGCCCGGCATGCCGCCGCCCGGAAATCCTCCGCGTTTTGCCATTTTTCTTTCCTCCAAATTCCTTACTCTTCGTCCTCGATCTCCATATGGATCACAGCCTGCAGATCCACATAGCTGTCCTCAAATGCTCTGTTATCCTGTATTGTCTGAATGGCTGTCTCCACTTCTTTGCCAATACAGCCCGATAACAGTTCATTGAGCTTTTGCCTGTTGTCCGGCTGATGCAGGAAATAGTCGGAAGCCAGTCCGTCCTGGAACACCAGTAATAGTCTGTTCTCCTGATCCAGGGAAGGTCTTGCCTCCCGTAAATATTGTTTCATCGGCATCTGAGCACTTCCGATCACACTCTGCCATCGTTCCACAAGTTTTCGTACATCCTCCGGAATCGCTCTGGGCAATGCGGAAACCGTTTTTTTCTCTCTTCTGTCCTCTTTCTCCGCTGCCTGTCCGGCTTTGCTTTCATCTTTCCCATCGTCTGTCTGCCCGGATACGAAAGTGCCTTCTGCAAGCTGTTTTTCCAGTGCCCCAATCCGGTCCGCCAGCGCATCAAACTCCGTTTCCATTTCCGGTCTGCACAATTTGATTATCGTGGTTTCCAGCAAAATGCGTTTCTGCGATGCATATCGCATTCTGTCTGAAGTTTCCGAAAAAATCCGGATATAACGCATAATAACCGGGACCTCTGTCTTTTGCGCCTCTTCTTTCAGTCTTTCCAGATTATCGGCAGACATATCAATTACATCTTCAATGGCATCCGAACTTCCTGCCAGAAGAAGGTTACGCAGATACCAGGTAAAATCCGAAACAAACTGGGACAGCTCTCTGCCCTGCATTACGATCTCTTCCAGCAGTTCTATGGTACCGATAATATTTTTATCTATAATAAGGCGCAGCATTCTGCTGAATACAGAAGTATCCACCGCTCCCAGCACATCCAGAACCTTATCATAGGTCAGGTGATCTCCGAAATGAAAGGCAATACACTGATCCAGCAGGCTCAATGCATCCCGCATAGAGCCGTCTGCCGCTCTGGCAATATAGCGAAGCGCCCGTTCTTCCACCTCTGTGCCCTCTGTCTGCATCAGCTCCTGCATCCGGTTCATAATTGTCTGGATGGTAATTCGTTTGAAATCATATCTCTGGCATCGGGATAATATGGTAATCGGAATCTTATGCACCTCTGTGGTTGCCAAAATAAAAATCGCATAAGAAGGCGGCTCTTCCAATGTCTTCAGCAGGGCATTGAAAGCGCCTATAGAAAGCATATGAACTTCATCTATAATATACACCTTGTATCTGCCCTGGGCAGGAGAATAGGAAACTTCCTCCACAATCTCCCGGATATTATCCACACCATTGTTGGATGCCGCATCTATCTCAATCACATCCATGCTGGCGCCGGCACCGATTGCCCGGCACGCGGCACACTCCCCGCAGGGACTGCCATCCTGCAGATTTTCACAGTTGACTGCCCTGGCAAATATTTTGGCAATCGTAGTCTTTCCGGTTCCCCGGCTTCCGCAGAAAAGATAGGCATGGCCTATCCTTTCTGCTTTTAATTGATTTTTTAAAGTCGTTACAATGTGTTCCTGTCCTTTCACATCTTCAAAACGATTGGGACGGAACTTTCTGTAAAGTGCAGTATATGACATTCCTGTCTGCTCCCGATAGTTTATGACAATTATGTCATGTCTGATCAGTCACCGAAACTGATTCCCAGCATCTTTGCTTCTTTAATGATAGTGGCATCCGGAGAAACATATTTCAGCTTACCTGCCACATCCTCCAGAGGTACCTTTACAATCTCCCTGTTCTTATAGCCTACCATGAAGCCATATTCTCCCTTCATGATCAGCTTACCTGCCTCTGAACCAAGACGGCTGGCAAATACTCTGTCATACGGGCAGGGGCTGCCGCCGCGCTGTGTATGTCCGGGAACCGTAACACGTACATCATTACCGGTTCTGGCCTGAATTTCTGCGGCCACCTGATAGGATACACTGGGATAAATGTTTTTCTTCTGCTTTTCTTTCAGTTCTTTTTTGGAAAGAGCCGCATCTTCTTTGGAAATTGCACCCTCTGCCACTGCCAGGATCGTAAACCGGCTGCCTCTCTTATGTCTGGTCTCAATGGCTTTTACCACTTTCTTGATATCATAGGGAATCTCAGGAATCAGGATGATGTCCGCGCCCCCTGCCATACCGGCGTTCAGTGTCAGCCATCCTACCTTATGTCCCATCACTTCTACGATAAATACACGTCCATGAGAAGCTGCCGTGGTATGAATACAGTCAATGGCATCCGTCGCAATATTGACCGCACTCTGGAACCCAAAGGTCATATCTGTCCCCCACAGATCGTTGTCAATGGTCTTGGGCAGTGTAACCACATTCAGCCCTTCCGTCCTGAGCAGGTTTGCCGTCTTATGAGTACCGTTTCCTCCCAGTATAACCAGGCAGTCCAGATTTAATTTATAATAGTTATGTTTCATGGCCTCTACCTTATCAAGACCATTTTCATCCGGCTCACGCATCAGCTTGAACGGTGTCCTGGAACTTCCCAGAATCGTGCCTCCTTTTGTCAGGATACCGGAAAAATCGGAGTTCTGCAGCATTTTATAATTGCCATAAATCAGCCCTTTGTAGCCTTCCAGGAAGCCATAAATCTCTACCTGGTCAGATGCATTGGTAATGGACTTTACCACTCCACGCATAGCGGCATTCAATGCCTGACAATCTCCCCCACTGGTCAACAACCCTATTCTTTTCATCAAGAAACCTCCTTCTTTCCGTGTGCGTCTTACCGCACTTTATTTTCTGTTTTTATTATATAATATTTTAAAAACATGCTCAACTTTTTCTTTTTTGTTTTTTCATATTTTCCCAACATTTTTGAAACATTTTTTATTGTAAAGACTTATTGACTTCCGGCCGTTTCCCCGTTATAATTAAGGGCGCAGTTATTATAGACTCGCTATCCGGAGACGTATCGAAGTGGTCATAACGGGGCGCACTCGAAATGCGTTAGCCCTCCGGGGCACGAGGGTTCGAATCCCTCCGTCTCCGCACAAACCCCCACAGGTATTTTGCCTGTGGGGGTTTTTTATGCGCATGGAAGATGCCTTTTCCCTTTTACAGGATATTTTTTCAGAATCAGCACAGTGCTGGCCAGATCCAATACTGATATAAGCTGCAGAATATAATGAATCCATGCCGGTTTTCTCTCGCTGTCCGCCGGTCTGCGCAGATATCTGACCACGCAGATCCCGAAAATCCCACTCTGGACAATCATGGAGCAGGTAAAAAGGATCGGAATCGGCACAAATAAAAACAGGATTCCTCTGGATGCACCAATCAGCACAAACCAGACAACAAAGCTGAAGATAAAGTTCAGAATATAAAACGGGACAGACCAAAACTTTAACAGTTTCCAGCCCTGTATCAGCTTTTCATAATCTCTGCTTCTATAGGCGCATATAGCCATACCTGCACTGATCCATCCGAGAAAATGCACTATGCCCACCATCAGAAGATATCCTGTCACCAGCAAAAAGCTGATTTTGTCATGATTATATTTGGCGGCAAAAAACACTCCCACGGGAACGGCAATGCTCAATATCAGATGAACATACATTCCTGTTAAAAAAAGAACCGCTGATTTCACCCATCTCCCTCCTTTTTCCTTTCCCTCCTGATCAGGAAGCTGCGATTTTTTTCTGCTTTTGAAAAAGCGCCCTTTTGAATCCACAACAGAAAGCACACTGCATAAACTTTCTGTTGTCACGAATCAAAAGGACGCCTGATATGCACACAAAGCCGTGCGCACTGCTTCGGACCATGCTCATACACGTTACCTTTACAGTTAACTCCGCCCAGGCACCCTCACGGCACCCGGATGGTTCTGCTTAGTGCTGCTTTGTTCCCAACCTGACACGGTTCACAGATATCCGTCGCGTAAGACCCGGACTTCAATGCCACTTATAAAGGGCAGCTATACAAGGCATGGCTCTCAGCCAGCGCATCACCCCTGCTATGGCGGACTGCAGGTACAGGGTACCGCCACCACCCCGGCTGCACGGCGTATTAAGTATACTTGTTTTTCCGCACAAAGTCAAGAATCTGGCGTCGTATCTTTGGATTTTTCACTTTGACCAAGCCGCTCCTCTTTTTCTCTTTTATTCCGTACCCGCAGCCGCCTGAAAAAATCAGTCAGCACTTTGCTGCACTCCTCTCCCAGGATTCCTTCCGTGATCTCTACCTGATGGTTAAAGGCCGGTTCCTGCAGAATATTCAGAACCGATCCTCCGCATCCTGCCTTGGGATTTCTGCAGCCCATTACCACATGCGGAATGCGTGCCTGTACAATCGCACCCGCACACATTTGGCAGGGTTCCAGAGTCACATACAAAATACAGTCTTCCAGCCGCCAGTCACCCACTGCCTTGCTGGCCTTCCGGATTGCCGTAATCTCCGCATGGGCCAGCGTACTCTTATCCGTATTTCTCCGGTTGTAGCCCCTCCCGATGATCTTTCCGTCACAGACAATCACGCAGCCAATGGGTACTTCCCCCAGCATATCCGCCTTTTTGGCCTGTTTCAGTGCTTCCTTCATATATGTTTCATGCTCTGTCATCCTGTCCACCCCTGCTGTCATTAAATCTCATTCTCTGCTCTGCCGTCCCTTCCGTTTGTATCTTTCGTTCCTGTACATACAGTTCCCGATACTGTGACGGCGTACAGTCCATTCCTTTTTTAAATGTTTTTGTAAAATAGCTGCTTCCACCAAACCCACAGTCATAAGCGATTTCTGTCACTGCCTTATCCGTTTCCCGCAGTTCTTCTGCCGCCCTCCGAATCCGGTATTCCAGAAGATAGGTAAAGGGAGTGGTGTTCAGATTCCGCCGAAAACACCGCAGGCATTCCCGTTCACTGATACTGGCGGCCTCTGCAATCTGTTCCAGGGAGATTCTCTCCCTGTAGTGCTCTCTGATATAAGTCATCATCCTTTTGATCCGCTCTTCGCTCTGGCTCGCTGTCACCTTTTCAGAGCCGAGAATGCCCGCCGCTTCCCTGCACAAAAGCCCCCAGGCACTGGACAGATCATTTCTGACCACAATCTCATAGCCATATTCCGCCAGCTCCGCCGCATCATAAGCATGCCGTATCAACTCCAGAATCCTGCGCTGATTGGGGCTGGATGGGTAAAATACCATTGCTTCCAGTTCTCTGCACTTCACCACCGGCATAATATACTTCTGCTCAAAAACGCTTCCGGGAAATCCGGCCAAAAGTGACAAATCAAACAACTGATCCAGCATAATCGGCGCCGGTCCGGCCAACGGCTCTTTATAATGCAGCACATTGGAATTGATGAAAGCGCCTTCACCCGCATGCACGGTAAAGGAATGGCGGTTGGTATCCAGGCGGATCCCGCCCTGCAGGGCCCAGATAAATTCCACATCAGCGTGCCAGTGCCAGGGCACATAACCGCCCGGATGTTCTGTCACATCCTCATAACACGCCAAATGAGGAAAGCCTGCCGTAGGCCGTGCTATCTGCTCTTCCAGATTCTCATTGATTTTCAGCGCCGATACAATCATATCGCCAAACCCCTTTTATTCTGTCGATATTCTTATACTTTTTGTCTGTAATTTGATTTTTTCCCTGATTTTCTTTCGATATAATTATACCAGAAACAGAAACACACAACAATCTCAAACAGGAAATTGCTTCCCTGTTGCATGATAAAGGAGGATTTCTTATGAAGTTTTATAACATCCGAAACACCCGTGAATTTGCTGAAAGACTGTCTGCCTGCAAAGGCAGCGTGGAACTTGTGGATGACAACGGCAGGCGCCTGCAGTTGAATGGCGGAACAGGAAAAACACAGTGTTTTCTTTTCCCTCAGATATACGGGGAAATCAAACAGATTGAACTGTTCTTTGGAAATGCAGAAGATTCCCACAGGATGCTTCTCTGGCTTCTGAATACAAACAACGCTGCCGTTTAAACACGGCCTGTTGCAAAAACTTTAAAAACATTGCTTTTCTTTTTCTTTCCTGAATGTTATACTGATCATACCATTTTCAGACAGGTCATATCCGGCCTGTCTGAAATCTTGTCAATTCATTTAAAATAATTTCAGGAAAGGAACTATCCCATGCAACTGATTCCCGCATCCACACAAGCACAATACAGCCAGATCGAAACACTTTATCAGACCGCTTTTCCGGCCTGTGAACGGAAGCCCTTTTCTTTGATGCTGGAAAAGCAGGCTGCCGGTCAGGTCGATCTCTTCGTTCTGGAACAGGATACTTTGTTTTCCGGCCTGGCAATTACGATGAAGCATCAGGATCTTGTCCTGCTGGATTATTTTGCCATTGATGATGCCCGGCGTCAAAGGGGGCTTGGCAGCCGTGCACTCAGTGCTTTGTTTGAATACTATTCGGAAAAACGTTTTTTTCTGGAAATCGAAAGCACGCAGGAAGCGGCAGAAAACAAGGCACAGCGGCTGTTGCGGAAGCAATTTTATCTGAAAAATAAAATGACAGAACTTGGTTTCTATGCCAATGTATTTGGTACAGAGATGGAGCTGCTTTCCTATCAGTCACTTCTCACCTATGAAGAATACATTGGTATCTATCAGGCTGTTTATGGACCGGAAAAGGCAGCCTGTATCAAACGGCTGCCCTGACGCTTCCTATATTTCCACCTTACGCATATAATAGCCGAAAGCCCCTGTTTCAATACCGCCATCCGGCCGGCCCGTACCTCCCGCAGCAGCGCGGGTACGGTTTCCCCGTTCTGACAGGGCAAACCCTTCAAACCCGAACATCACGGCTACTCTTTTTTCCCGTTCCAGATAAGCTCCCGGAGCTCCAATATAAAATACCTCATCCGCCTGGTCTCCTGTCTTTCCCAATATCACATGATGGTAATTGTAAAAACTGTGCAGAAGAAAGCTGTTGCTGACAAGATTCTGGTATTCCTTCCGCAGGATCACAAAGTCTTTCGGTGCAATGGAAATGTACTCCTCATCCTCTCCAAACGGATGACACACCGGATACAGGCAGCAAAGCTGTTTCCACTTATCTTCATGCAGCCTTTCCTGTAACGGCATTTCTTCTCTGTTATTTTTATAAGGTATGCCTATCTCCCGGACCTCCATCTGAGACTTATGAAGAACAGTTTCCACCTCTGTGTTCTTTTTTTCCACAGTTTCTTTCTGAAACTGCGCACCGGACGGCTCTGCCGCCTCCTGTCCGTTCTCTGCCTGCGTTACCTGATGCGTATTTTCTTTGATGGGATCTGCTTCTTCCCCGGTTTCCGTTTCCTGCAAAATCTCCGCACTTTTCTGATCTGCCTGCTCATGCAGACTTATATTCTCCTGTTCCACCCCTTCTGGCTCTGCATCTTCCAAAATCTGTGGCATGGCAGTTTTCTCCGGTTCTGCGGATATCCTTCGGTACTGCTGTGGTATTTCTCCCCAGCTCCAGTTTGCTTCACAGTATTTGTTTTCATCGATATGAATATATAATCCGGTCATTTCAAAAACAGAAAGTCCCTGTCCATCCATATCGCCGCCATGAAAACAGGCATTGTAATAGCCTGTCCCTTTGTCCAGAACAAATCGTCCCAACTGGCTTCTTTTCTCACCTGTGGCATAGATCTCACACATGCAGCTTGCCGCAGCTCCCAGCCCTTTGATATGTATTTCTATGGTAACTTCCTGATCTTTCACCAGTATCTTGCTGTGGCCGCAGTTTTTTTTCTTTTCTCCAAGCTCATAATAAGCAAAATAGGAAATTAATTTTTTGAAATAAAACAACCCTGTCCCTCCAGTCGTAAGTCATACTTACAACCAGTATATTCAGGGACAGGGCCTGATAGACCAGTAAAATTGAATTGTCAGGAATTTTTTAATTCCAGATGCTTCAGATAGTTCACTACCATCAAAGCAATATTAAATGTTAACGCGTCCTCAAAGCTCCTCATATCCAGGCCGGTTACTTTCTGTACCTTTTCAATCCGGTACACCAGCGTATTTCTGTGTACAAAAAGCTGCCGGGAAGTTTCTGAAATATTCAGATTGTTCTGGAAAAATTTCTGTATGGTATTGAGAATCTCCTCGTCAATCTCCGCAGGGATCTCATCTCTTCCGAAAATCTCCCGAATGAAAATCCTGCACAGGTTCTCAGGAAGCTGATAAATCAGCCTGCCAATGCCCAATGCATGATATGCGATCACATCTGTTTCCGCATAGAAAATCCTGCCTACGTCCAGAGCCATCTTAGCTTCTTTAAATGATTTGGAAACATCCTTCAGCTCGTAGATAATCGTACCAAAAGACACTTTCACATTGACCATTGCTTCCGCATTGACCATATCCACGATCATCTCTGCAATGCTGTGCAGCTCCTGATAGCCCTCTTCTTCTCCCAGGGATTTGATCAGGATGATGTTTCTTTCCTCCACGGCAGTCAGATAATCTCCATTATAGGCAAAAAACAGCCCCCGAAGCAGCTCCATGATTTCCGCATCATTATCAGACACTGTTTCTACCAGCAGCACAGCCCGCTTGCCCTCTGCAGGAATATGCAGCTTCCTTGCCCGGTTATAAATATCTACCAGCAAAAGATTATCCAGAATCAGATTCTGCAGGAAATTATCTTTATCCAGCTTCGCCTTGTAGGCTGTCATAAGCTGCCGAAGCTGGCTTACCGCGATCTTCCCCACCATATAGGCGTCCTCACCGCCTTTGGCGATCACCAGGTAAGTCACTTCTTCCGCTTCCAGGACTTTAAAAAGATAGTATCCGTTTATCGCCTGACTGTCGGCGGCCGATTCTGCAAAATCCAGAACCAGCGCCGCCGGTATGTCCATTGTTTCCATTGTGGATGCCGCTATCGTTCCCTGCAAATCCATCACACATAAATCTATTTTCGTAATACTTCTTAACTCATCTATGCTCCCCTGTATGGTCTGGTTAGATAGCATATCTCTCCTTAATTGGTAATTACTTTTTCGGTTTCCTTGTCAAATACATGCATCTTATCCACATCCAGTGCAAATCTTACCTTGCTTCCGCTTCTTGCAGAAGTACGGGCATCTACCCTTGCCGTAATCGGGAACTCACCCAAGTCAAAGTACAGATATACTTCAGCGCCAAGCAGCTCGTATACATTGATGGTTGCATCAAATGCGTTTTTCAGATGAGGCGCCATAGATGCATCATATACATCTTCAGGACGGATACCCAATGTAACAGCTTTGCCGTTATAACCTCCGTCAATCACTTTCTTTGCCTTTTCAGCCGGCAGCTCAATGGTCATACCGGAAGTTTTTGCAAATGCCTTGTCACCCTTCACTTCAATTTCCGCGCCGATAAAATTCATCTGCGGAGAACCCATGAATCCTGCAACGAACAGGTTCTGCGGCTTCTCATATAAATTCTGAGGGCTGTCTACCTGCTGAACGATACCGTCTTTCATAACAACGATTCTTGTTCCCAGCGTCATAGCCTCTGTCTGGTCATGTGTTACATAAATGATCGTAGCGCCAAGTCTCTGATGCAGCTTTGCGATCTCAGTACGCATCTGTACACGAAGTTTTGCGTCCAGGTTGGACAGCGGTTCGTCCATCAGGAATACCTTCGGATTACGTACAATTGCACGGCCCATTGCAACACGCTGTCTCTGTCCACCGGAAAGAGCCTTCGGCTTACGCTCCAGAAGTTTCTCCAGATCCAGGATTCTGGCTGCTTCTTTCACCATTTTATCAATCTCATCCTTCGGCACCTTACGCAGCTTCAGGCCAAATGCCATATTATCATAAACTGTCATATGCGGATACAATGCATAGTTCTGGAATACCATTGCAATATCTCTGTCTTTCGGCTCTACATCATTGACCAGTCTGCCGTCAATTTTCAGTTCGCCGGAAGAGATGTCCTCCAGACCTGCAACCATACGAAGTGTTGTGGATTTACCGCATCCGGAAGGTCCTACGAAAATGATAAACTCTTTGTCCTCAATCTCAAGATTAAAATCTTTTACTGCTTCAAACCCATTGGGATACTTCTTGCAAATATTTTTTAATGATAAACTTGCCACGTTTTCGTCCTCCTGTTTTTCATGGTTTACTGTGCGATTATGGTCACCCTCGACTTATCCTTAGTATAGATGGTGTTGCCATTTTACGCCATACCACGATTTCACAAAGTTTTCCGAAAATTCTATACAGATTGACCAATTTCCTCCGGGGCCTCAGCATCCTGTGGTTCCAGCTTCTTAAAAATCCCGGAAAACAGGCAAGATGCTGTATAAACCGGCAGAGAAATGCCCACCAGAAAGATAATTGGTAAAATTCTGTAAAACAGCATTGTATATCCTGCTGCAAAAACGCCATAAATTACAAGAATGCACAAAGATTTGGGGAAATTTAAAATTCCCAGCAGACAGGCATTTTTAATGGTATTTTTCAGACTGTTATCAAATCTGGCCAGAAGGGGGAACCAGTAAATACTGCCGCACAGATAAAAGAAAAATACCGCACACACGCCGATCCGCATCACAGACGCCACCGAACTGTCCATCATGGAGATAAAGTAAAAGTCAGCCCAGGCCACTGCAAAAATCAGCAGCATCAACAGCCAGAGGGCTGTGGCCTGAAAGAAATTCTCTTTCAGCGACTTAAAATAACTCTTAGTCAGATACCCTTCTTCTTCTCTTGCCAGTTTAATGGAAACATAGTGCAGCGCAGTGAGCGCCGCGCCGGCTGTCACCACCGGAATACAGCAAATCAGAGTCAGGAGATTCAACCAGACCAGATCTGCAACCCTGCCTAAAAATGACATAACCGGACTGTCTGAATTAAAAAAATCCCTCATTCCTCATCCCCCGCACTGCCGCCTACCAGGCGTTTGTATCTGTTGTTGATCCGCACATGCATTTCCAGGTATTCTTTGGTCTCTGTACGCAGCCTGTTATCAATCGTATCATAATTGCCCGTTACACCGCTGACTGCTTTTTTGTTCAGCCGCTTCCTCTGGGCCTGTACCTGCAAAATACTGAGAATTTCAGTACGGCTCAGCTTTCTTTTCATATTCAGTACGGCAGTTACATTATCTGCCACCTGCAGGATTGCCTGAGCTTCTGTAATCTTGTCTTCCTTCAGCCCTTCCGGATATCCGCTGCCATCCAGCATTTCATGGTGAGCCGCACAAATCTCCACAATATCCGGTACCAGAAAATATTTTTTCAACAGTGTTTTTCCGATTTCCACATGCTTCCTGTAAGCAGTCCGGTCCTCTTCTGTAAATTTCCTGTTTCCTTTCAAAATCTCGGGATCTATGGCAAGCAGACCGATATCATGCAGCATAGCCGAGTAATATAATTTATCCTTTTCCCGGCCGCTCAGCTCCATGCTCTCTGCAATCTCATCCACAATACAGCTGCACATAATGGCTTCCAGTGTCCGAATCCGCCCTTTCAGGCTAAAACAGTGCATAATAAACCGGATATAGTTTTCTTTTTCTTCATTGGTAAACAGGACATTTTCCATAAACTTCTGCAGTTCCTGTCTGTAAGCCCCTGATTCCAGTTTGCTCAGCATATTTTCCTGCCGGATACAGCGAAGCAGCAACGTAACAGCCTCCGGAAGAAAACGCTTTCCGGACTCTGCCTCAAACCCTTTTGTATCCAGATTCTCACCATCTCTGCGGTACAGACTGTCCACTTCTTCCAGAAGATACAGATACATGGCAATTTTGCTGTACTCGTAATTGGCCCTGCTGATTTTGGAATATGGCAGATGATGATACATAATAATATCTGCTCTGGACCCGAAGGGTGACACCTGTTTTAAAAACAGGGCGCCATACACGGCATGGGCCGTTCCACCGGCCTCTGTGTCATATCCCATATCATCAGTAATCTTATTGGTTCTGTACGCACCTATATCATGAATCATGGAAAGGAATACAAATTCGGCCGCCTCATACTCATCATAGCCTCCTTTGCATTCCAACAGCTTCATCATCATATATGCGACCCTCATCCCATGAGTGATCGGCCTTTTATCTATCAGCCCCAGCGTATCACAGGCCAGATAACAGATATTGGTGCTGCTGATATAATCCATTGCCCGCACGGCATATCCCCCTCTTTTCGATCCTCTTATCGTACTTAACCTTATTACATTACAAATTCCATTGGTGTATACCGGATGCCGTTCTGCTGTGTTTCCAGTCCTGTATCCCGGAATCCCAATCTGTGATAAAATCCAACACCATAAGGAGAAGCATTGACGGTAATCCTGGATATCCCCGCTTCTGTCAGCAGGTAGTTGCACAGATACTGCATCAACGCTCTCCCCACACCTTTTTTATGATACCGTTCATCCACAAACAAAAGGGAGACATGGCCGCCGCTCCGGGCTGTAATCATTCCCACCATACGTTCTCCCTCTTTGGCCACAATCATTTCATAGCTGCCCAGAAGAAACATACGATACAATGTATGATCTGTAATAAAATCCTGGAAACTTTTGATTCCCTCCGGCGTATAATCCTCCGCCTCGAATTTTAAAAATGTTTTCCATGCCAGTGCCATAGCATCCTGCCATTCATCCCGGTATGCAGGTCTGATTTTCCAGAGATGGATTTCCTTTTCCATCACATCACCCCTAACCGTCCTTTTCTATCATCATATCGGATTTTTCACATAAATACAAGTACCAGCTCATATCCGCCGCGTTTCTGTCGGCTTTCCTTACGTCAGTTTCTCTCCGGCAGCACTGCATTCACCAGTTCTTTTCCCGACTCCAGCGCATAGGCATTTTCCAGAGTGACCTGAGCAATCGCTTTTGTGGCTTCTCTGGTGAAAAATCCCATATGGGATGTAATGATCACATTGGGAAAAGAAGTAAGCCTTACCAGATTTTCATCCATAATGATTTCATTGGAACGGTCCTCGTAAAATACGCCTTCTTCTTCCTCATATACATCCAGGCCGACTCCTGCAAATTTCTTTTCCAGCAGCCCGTCAATCAACGCTTCCGTATCAATCAGTGCGCCTCTGGAGGTATTGACCAGATACACGCCCTCTTTCATCATCTGAATGGTTTTCCGGTTTACCAGATGCCGGGTATCCTCTGTCAGAGGACAATGCAGACTGATTACGTCCGACCTTTTCATCAACTCTTCCAGCGAAACATATGTTACATCCAACCCGGGATTGGGATAGGGATCATAGGCCAGTATCTGCATCTGAAATCCTTTCAGAATACGGATCATAGCCTGACCGATCTTTCCGGTTCCCACAACGCCTGCCGTTTTCCTGTACAGATCCGTTCCCATAAATCCGTTAATATTCATGTTGAAATCCCTGGTTCTGGTGTAGGCCCGGTGTGTAAAACGATTCACGGTCAGCAGCAGCGCCGCGGAAAACTCAGCCACTGCCTCCGGAGAATAGCTGGGTACCCGCAATACATGCACTTTGCCTTCTGCCGCTTTGATATCCACATTGTTATATCCGGCGCATCTTAACAAAATCGCTTTGACCTGCATTTCCTGCAGCTTTTCAATCATGGCTGCATTTACATAATCATTGACAAAGATGCAGATCGCATCATAGCCTTTTGCCAGAAACAGTGTTTCCTCATCACATTGCATCTCCACAAAATGGATTTCAAAGCCATAATCTTTTGCCATCGGCTCAAACCAGTATCTGTCATAGGGCTTGGTATTGAAAAACATAATCTTCATAAAATATCCTCTTTTCTGTTTATCGTTATCAATAGTATACGATAATCCGAAAAAAACATGTAATCTGTCAGACAGACAGCAACAGGCCGTATGCGCTCCGGCGCAGCACGGCCTGCCAGTATCAGCAGATTTCCGCTCCCGCCGGCATATCCTTTTCAGGTATTACAAGCGCCAGATTGCCTTCTGCATCCTCCGCGCACAAAAGCATACCTTCCGATATCACACCTGCCAGCTTCGCCGGTTTCAGGTTGGTCAGTACCATAACCTTTTTCCCGACCATCTCCTCCGCCGTATAATGCTGCTTGATCCCGGATACGATCTGTCTGATCTCTTTACCGATTCTGACCTGAGAACAAAGCAGTTTTTTGGATTTCTTTACCTCTTCACAGGCAATAATCTCTCCTACCTGAAACTGCAGCCTGTCAAAATCACCATATTCAATTTCCGGCTTTGCCTCTGTTTCCATTGCCGTTTCAGCTTTCTCCTCAGCGGAATCTTTCTCCTGCCCTCTTGCTGCAAACATGGCATCTGCTTTTTCCAACACTTCCTTCACATCCAGTCTGGCAAACAGGATTTCCGGTTTTTCGGTCACACGATTTCCCGAAGGATACAGGCCAAACTCCTCCAGGCTGTCAAATCCGCGCAGCGTGGTATGCAGCTGGTCTGCGATTCTCTTTGCACTGCCTGGCATAAACGGCTCCAGCAGCGATGCACCGATTACAATGCCTTCCACCAGATTGTACAGCACCGTGGCAAGACGGTCCTGTTCAGCCTCATCCTTAGCCAGTATCCAGGGCTCTGTTTCATCAATATATTTATTACAACGTTTAAACAACACAAAAATTTCGGAAATCGCATCTGCCACACGCAGGTTTTCCATTTTGGCTCTGACCTTTGACAGTGCATTGCATGCCACTGCCTTTAAATCCGCGTCCACATCCGCACAGACGCCTTTGTCAGAAACGATTCCGCCAAAATATTTATTGCTCATAGAGATGGTACGATTCACCAGATTGCCCAGAGTATTGGCCAGATCCGAATTCAGCCGTTCCACGATCAGTTCCCAGGAAATGACCCCGTCATTTTCAAACGGCATCTCATGCAGTACAAAATAACGTACCGCATCCACACCGAAAAAATCCACCAAATCGTCTGCATAAATCACATTGCCCTTTGATTTGCTCATCTTCCCGTCACCCTGCAGCAGCCAGGGATGCCCGAAAATCTGCTTTGGCAGCTCTTCTCCCAGCGCCATCAGGAAAATAGGCCAGTATATCGTATGAAAACGGATGATATCTTTTCCAATCAGATGCAGGTCTGCCGGCCAGTATTTGTGATACTGCTCTGTGCTGCTGCCGTCACAGTCATATCCAATGCCGGTGATATAATTGGTCAGAGCGTCCAGCCATACATAAACCACATGCCGCTTATCAAAATCCACCGGGATTCCCCAGGTAAACGAACTTCTGGAAACGCACAGATCCTGCAGGCCGGGAAGCAGGAAATTGTTCATCATCTCATTTTTCCTGGAAACAGGCTGTATAAATTCCGGATGGCTGTTAATGTGTTCAATCAGCCTGTCCGCATATTTGCTCATCTTAAAGAAATAGGCCTCTTCTTTGGCCGGTT
The DNA here is from genome assembly GCA_947385955.1 of uncultured Clostridia bacterium. Classification (GTDB taxonomy): domain Bacteria; phylum Bacillota; class Clostridia; order Lachnospirales; family Lachnospiraceae; genus VSOB01. The sequence continues at coordinate 16,562 of CANDNA010000028.1, read as the reverse complement.
TCACTTCTCTGCCGCAATCGGGGCATTTTCCATCCACAAGCTGAGCCTCTGTCCAGAAAGACTCACAGGGTGTACAGTACAGCCCTTCATAGGAGCCTTTGTAAATATCCCCCTGATCATACAGTCTTTTGAAAATCTTCTGTACCTGTTTTTCATGCGCCGTATCCGTCGTCCGGACAAATTTATCATAAGAGGTATTCATCAGATCCCACAAACCTCTGATTGTCCCCACTACATCGTCTACAAACTCCTTCGGTGTAACACCTGCTTCCTGCGCCTTCAGCTCAATTTTCTGGCCGTGTTCATCCGTACCGGTCTGAAAATACACATCATATCCTTCTTTTCTTTTGAATCTGGCAATGCTGTCCGCCAGTACAATTTCATAGCTGTTCCCAATGTGGGGCTTGCCTGAAGTATAGGCAATGGCTGTTGTAATATAATACTTTCCTTTGCTCATAGCCGTTTTCCTTTCCTAAAAAAACGCCTTCTTACCCATAAGATAAGAAGACGTAATTTACGTGTTACCACTTCTTTTCATCTGTTTTAAAGCAGATCTCAGCAGCTGCCTGCTCTCTTCGTCAATGCTTTTACGGTTTTCGATTATTCCCAGATTAGCATACTCGGAAAGTCTTGTCAATTCCGGAAATTTCTGCAAAACCGCATAAAGAGCCGCCCCATTCATCCGCCGGTATCAGCCTTCAGACAATGCTGCTGCGCTCCAGCAGTATACGTACATTTTCCCCGATGCTGCCTTTGAAAACAGCGCTTCCTGCCACGATCACATTGGCTCCCGCCTCTCTCACAACAGACACATTGTCCGCCGTGATACCGCCGTCCACCTGTACATCCACTTCCAGCCCATGCTGTTTTAAAAGCCTTCTTGTTTCACGGATCTTTTCCGTGGATGCCGGAATGTATTTCTGCCCGCCAAACCCCGGCTCCACCGTCATAATCAGTATCATATCTGTCTTATCCAAATATGGTTCCAGCTCAGATACCGGTGTGGCCGGTTTGATGGAAAGCCCTGTTTTACAACCCAGCCCATGAATCTTATCCAATGTCTCCTCCACATGCCCGTCAGCCGCTTCCAGATGAATGGTAATCAGGTCCGCCCCCAGACCGGCAAACTCCTCCACATACCGTATCGGTTCTACAATCATCAGATGCACATCAAAAAACAGCTTTGTCTGCTTTCTGATGGATGCGATAACAGGCATACCAAAGGATATGGACGGGACAAACAGCCCGTCCATCACATCAATATGAAGATATTTTGCACCGGATTTTTCCACTTCCTGTATCTGCTCACCCAGAATATTAAAGTCCGCAGCCAAAATCGATGGTGAAACAATTGTCTCCATAACCTTCTCCAATTTATTTCTGCACAAATGCCTTTACTTTGTCATAAATGCCGTTTCCGTCCAGTCCGTATTTCTCCAGCAGGCCGGACGCTGTTCCTGATTCACCAAATACATCGTTCATGCCAATCCGGCATACTTTGGTAGGCTGTTTTTCACTCAGCACATCACAGACTGCACTGCCCAGTCCGCCGATTACGGAATGCTCTTCCACAGTTACCACTTTACCTGTTTTTCCGGCAGAAGCCAGAACCAGTTCTTCGTCCAGCGGTTTGATCGTATGAATATTGATCACCTCTGCGTCAATACCATCCACAGCCAGTTTTTCAGCCGCTTCCAGCGCTCCGGAAACACAGGTTCCTGTGGCAATGATGGTCACATCTTTTCCTTCTTTCAGAACCACACCCTTGCCGATCCGGAACTGATAATTCTCTCCGCCATTGATCACCGGCACTGCTGCCCGGCCAAACCGCAGATAAACAGGACCGTCAAAATTGATCGCTGCTTCTACCGCTGCTTTTGCTTCCACATCATCAGAAGGTACGATTACCGTCATGCCGGGAATGGTCCTCATCAGAGCGATGTCCTCGTTGCACTGATGGGTTGCGCCGTCCTCACCGACTGTGATTCCCGCATGCGTTGCGCCAATCTTTACATTCAGATGAGGATACCCGATGGAATTTCTTACCTGCTCAAAGTTCCGGCCTGCTGCAAACATAGCAAAGGAACTGATAAAAGGAATCTTACCACAGGTAGCCAGTCCTGCTGCAATGCCGGTCATATTGCATTCTGCAATACCACAGTCGATATGACGGTCCGGAAATGCCTTCTGAAATACGCCTGTTTTCGTAGCGCCTGCCAGATCGGCATCCAATACAACCAGATTGGGATATTTTTCACCGCATGCAGCCAGTGCGTTGCCGTAGCTTTCTCTTGTTGCTATTTTCTTTACGTCAGCCATTAGTTTGCACCTCCCAGTTCTTCTCCGATTTTATCAAGGTCTGCCATAGCCGTTGCATATTCCTCATCATTGGGCGCTTTTCCATGCCAGCCGGCATTGTTCTCCATGAAGGATACACCCTTGCCCTTTACGGTTTTCATAATGATAGCGGTGGGCTGGCCTTTGGTCTCTCTTGCTTCCTTCATCGCTGCCGCGATTTCATCCATATCGTTTCCATTGATGTTAATGGTATGGAAATTGAAGGCTTCAAACTTTTTGTCAATCGGATAAGGAGAGCATACATCTTCGATCTTACCGTCAATCTGCAGACCGTTGTTATCCACAATTACCACCAGGTTGTCTAATTTTCTGTGTCCTGCAAACATAGCTGCTTCCCAGATCTGGCCTTCCTGAATCTCGCCGTCACCACACAGGCAGTATACCCGGTAGGATTTCTGATCCATCTTTCCTGCCAGTGCCATACCGGCAGCTGCGGAAAGTCCCTGTCCCAGAGAGCCGCTGGACATATCCACACCCGGTGTTTCCTGCATACAGGGATGACCCTGCAGATAAGACCCCAGCTTACGCAGCGTCTTTAAATCTTCTACCGGGAAATAGCCTCTGTTTGCCAGTACGGAATACAGTCCGGGTGCCGTATGTCCTTTGGACAACACGAATCTGTCCCTGTCCTCCATCTTCGGATTTGCCGGATCAATATTCATTTCTTCAAAATAAAGATAAGTAAACATGTCAGCAGCAGAAAGTGATCCGCCGGGATGCCCCGCCTTTGCACTGTGTACTGCCGTTACGATACCTTTACGCACTTCATTAGCTTTTTTTGCTAATTCCAGTTTGTCCATAACCTTGTCCTCCATGATATATATTCTGCTTCTTTTACTGTAGCACACTCCTGGCGCTGCGTCCATAGTCTGTCTGATTATGTATTCTGTCCGTAATACGCATTCGCGCCGTGCTTCCGGAAATAATGTTTATCCTGCAGCTCCTGCGGTGCAGGTTTGTTCTTCGGATTGATCATTTCACAACGGGCAGCCATCTTGGCAACCTCATCCAGCACCACGGCGTTGTGCACAGCTTCATGTGCATCCTTCCCCCAGGTAAAAGGCCCGTGATTTTTGCACAGTACCGCAGGCATCGCCGTCACGTCGATCTGATTCTCCTTAAAGTAATCTACGATCAACACGCCTGTATTGACTTCATATCCTGCATCAATCTCTTCTTTGGTCAGGTTTCTGACACAGGGAATCTCTCCATACATATAATCGGCATGTGTGGTCCCATAGCAGGGTATCCCTCTGCCCGCCTGTGCCCAACTGGTAGCCCAGGAGGAGTGCGTATGTACCACGCCGCCCACTTCCGGGAAACCCTTATAAATTTCCACATGTGTGGGGGTATCAGAAGAAGGCTTATACTTGCCTTCCACCTTATTGCCGTTCAGATCCACCACTACCATATCTTCCCAGGTCAGCTTATCATAGTCCACACCGCTGGGCTTGATTACAAACAGTCCCTGTTCTCTGTCAATTCCGCTTACATTTCCCCAGGTAAAGGTAACCAGGCCATATCTGGGAAGCAGCATATTGGCTTCATAGACCTCTTTTTTCAGTTCTTCTAACATGTTCCGTGACTCTCCCTTTCTATATTGATACCGCAGCCAGACAAACTTTACCGCCTCCTGCTGTCTGTTAGTCTGTCCTGCAAAGTGTCCGGCTGCAGCATTGTTACCTTCCCATTTTCAGTTCAGGAAGTCGATTGCTGCCCGCTCAATCGGCAGACCCTTCGTATAACGCTCAATAAAGGTATCAAAGCCAGCCACATCAGCCGCATCCGGCTCAATACGGCTTCCTTTCTCACCTGCAAATACTGCCCTGTTCAGGAAAGCATCCAAAGTTTCTCCGTCTTCTTTGTGAATCATATAGGAAGCCAGCAGTGCAATCCCCCATGCGCCGCCTTCACCTGCTGTTTCCATGACAGAAACCGGTGTATTGATGGCTGCCGCCAGAATTTTCTGTCCCACACCTTTTGTCTTAAACAATCCGCCATGACCCAGAATCTCGTCTACCTGAACTCCCTCTTCTTTAAACAGAATATCCAGTCCCGTCTTTAAAACACCCAGAGATGCAAACAGGTTCACTCTCATAAAGTTGGCAAGGTTAAACTTTGCATTGGGCGTACGGACAAACAGCGGCCTGCCTTCTTCCATCCCCACAATATGTTCCCCTGAGAAATAATTGTATGCCAACAGGCCGCCGCAGTCGGCATCCCCTTCCAGCGCCTTATTGTACAGCGTACCAAACAGCCTGTTCATATCCACATCCATGCCAAAACTCTCAGCAAACTCTTTAAAAATGTTTACCCATGCATTCAGATCAGAAGTACAGTTATTGCAGTGTGCCATAGCCACCAGATGACCGTTGGGCGTGGTTACAAGGTCAATTTCTTCATGTACTTTCGAAAGTTCCTTCTCCAGTACGATCATGCCGAATACACTGGTTCCTGCAGAAACATTACCGGTACGTACCGCCACACTGTTGGTTGCCGCCATACCGGTACCGGCGTCACCTTCCGGAGGGCACAGCGGAATCCCGGCTTCCAGTTCACCGCTTACATCCAGGAATCTGGCGCCTGCTTCTGTCAGTTTGCCTGCATCCTCACCTGCTGTCAGTACTTTCGGAAGAATATCAGCCAGTTTCCAGAAAAATCCGCCCGAAGCCGTCACTTCATCAAACTGTCCGATCATCTTCTGATTGAAATCTCCTGTTGCGATATCAATGGGGAACATACCGGAGGCTTCCCCTACCCCCAATACCTTCTGACCGGTCAGTTTCCAGTGAATATAGCCTGCCAGAGTCGTCATATAGGTAATATCTTTTACATGCTCCTCTTTGTTCAGAAATGCCTGATACAGATGGGCAATGCTCCATCTCTGAGGAATATGATACTGGAACAGCTTTGTCAGCTCTTCGGATGCCTGCTCTGTAATGGTATTTCTCCATGTCCTGAACGGCACCAGCAATTCGCCCTCTTTATCAAACACCATATAACCATGCATCATAGCGCTGAAACCGATAGCGCCCAGAGATTTGATGCTCACTCCATACTGCGCCCTGACATCCTCTGTCAGGCTCTTATAGCAGTCCTGCAGCCCTGTATGAATTTTGTCCAGACTGTAGGTCCAGATACCGTCCACATAATCATTTTCCCAGTCATAGCTGCCGGAAGCAATGGGTGCATTGTCCTCTCCCACCAGTACGGCTTTGATACGGGTAGAGCCAAATTCGATGCCAAGTACCGCCTTGCCGGCTTCAATCGTACTCTTTACTGCATTTTTATCCATGCTCATGGAAAACCCCTCCTTCTTTTATCTAAAATCTGAATGCCAGTTCATTCCATCTCAGTTCATTCTTCAGGTCTCTGATAGTCGTGTTCTTATCAATGACGACGCTTTCAATTCCCATTGCAGCCGCCCAGTCAACCATCTGTTCCACGCTCAGGTCATAGGTGAAAGCTGTATGGTGTGCGCCCCCTGCCAGAATCCATGCTTCTGCACCTGTATACAGATCAGGCTGAGGTGTCCAGTAATTGATACCAACCGGCAGTTTGGGAAGCGGTTTTTCTACCTTCTTGCAGTCAACCGCATTGATAATCAGGCGGAATCTGTGGCCCAGGTCAATCAGGGATGTGGCGATACCGCTGCCTTCCTTTGCCTGGAATACGATACGTGCCGGATCCTCTCTGTTCCCCATAGAAAGAGGCTGGCATTTCATGGTAATAGGGCCTTCTGCGATAGCCGGACATACTTCCAGCATATGTGCCTGAATGATACCTTCTTTTCCGGGTACAAAATTATAAGTATAATCCTCCATAAAAGAGCTTCCCTTTGCATCCGGAATACCTGCCGTCATAATTTTGATCAGGCGGTCCATAGCAGCGGTTTTCCAGTCACCCTCGCCGCCGAAGCCATAGCCTTTTTCCATCAGTCTCTGTACTGCAAGGCCCGGTAACTGTTTCAGTCCGCCCAGCATCCCAAAGTGGGTCACGAATGCCTGATAATTGCCGTCCTCCAAAAATTTCTCCATACCGATTTCAATCTGTGCCTGCACAGCCACATGTTTTCTGAATTCAGCTTCCTCTCTGCCTTCCAGAGCCACTTCATATTTGCTGTAATATTCATCTGTCAGAGCGTTCACATCCCCTTCAGATACAGCATCTACAAATTCTACCAGATCGTTTACATTGTAGTGGTCGATTTCCCATCCGAACTTGATCTGTGCTTCCACTTTATCGCCTTCTGTTACCGCCACATTGTTCATATTGTCTCCGAAGCGGCATACACGGATATGAGAAGATTCCATAACGCCGATGGCTGTACGCATCCAGCTTCCCAGCTTTTCCTGTACACGCACATCTGCCCAGTGTCCTACGATCACCTTTCTTTCGATTCCCATACGGCTTACAATATGTCCGTACTCTCTGTCGCCATGCGCAGACTGGTTCTCATTCATAAAGTCCATATCCATCGTATCATACGGGATCTCTTCATTGAACTGTGTATGCAGATGACACAGGGGTTTCTTATATTCCTGCAGACCGATAATCCACATTTTTGCAGGAGAAAATGTATGCATCCAGGTAATCACACCTGCACATTCTGCATCGTTGTTGGCATCATTAAAGGTCTTTCTGATAGAAGCCTGGTCAATCAGAGTAGGCTTCAATACCACCTCAAAAGGCAGCTTCCCACCTGCATTCAGCCCTTCCACAATTTTTGCAGAATGCTCCGCTACATGTCTCAGGCATTCATCCCCATATAAATCCTGAGAACCGGTGCAAAACCAGAATTTGTAATTTGTTGCTGCTTTCATGTTTCTTACCTCCTGTTATTTCTTAACAATAGTATCCTATGTCATCCGGACAGGCATCATGTCTTTTATGCCTGCAGTTCCCGGACAGAATCCCGCTCTGTGATGTGCAGTTCAAATTCATAATTGCCGTCAAACCTCGGATTCTTTATCATCTCCAACAGATTGCCTGCTGCCTTCCAGCCCAGCCTTTCCATCGGATAGGGAATGGACGTGAGTTTCACATTCCCAAGTACCGCCAGTTCAGAATCATCAATGCTGGCAATGGACAGATCCTCCGGAACACGGATGCCTATTCTCCCCAGAACCTGCATCAAAGCAAACGCCACTTCGTCGTTATAGGAAACCAGAGCACTGCATCCCTCCAGCCGGTCCCTGATTTTTGCCTGCAGCTTGGAAAAATCTTTGATGTCCTCCGTATCCACCCATAAGATCCGCGATTCATCCCAGGCAATCCCCGCCTCATGCAGTGCCTCCATAAACCCTGCATACCGTAAATGTCCCTGACCGTCATCCAGCTTGAAGATACCGGAAATATTGCGATGGCCTTTTTCAATCAGATACGCGGTGGCCAGTTTTCCGGCCTGCTTATCATTCATGGTAACATGTGGTGCGTTCAGCAGAGGATAAAAACTGTTGATGAACAAAACGGGTATTTTCCTTTTTTGTATTTCCTGATAATAGGGCAGATTCAAATTGGGCAGCGCACTTTTGGTCGCCTCCACAATCAGTCCCGCCACCTCATCTTTTTCCAGAATATCCTCCAGAATCGTCCGTTCTCTGTTTACCAGGTTGTTGGTAAATGCAATCTGTACCGAATATCCCTCTTTAAACAGGACATGCTCAATTGCCTGAATCGTTTTTGGAAAAATATAATTGTCCAGATACGTCGTAATGACTGCAATCCTGTTTCTTCTGGCAGAACCCTCCACAAACAGATTCTCACGAATGAATGTTCCGCTGCCCCGTACCCGCTTTACGATCTGGTCAGCTTCCAACATATCAATCGCATGGCGTACAGTCTGTCTGCTTAACCCGAACATCTGACTGAGTTCATTTTCCGAATACATTTTTTCTCCGGGAAGCAGCTTTTTCATTTCAATCTGTCTATGTATCCACTCTGCCAGCTCTTTGTATTTAGGTATGTTTTCAGTCATTTCCTCAAATACCCAAAAGGCTGCTTATGGGACAGTCGTCACATCAGCAGCCTTCATCCCCTTACTCAATGTTCAGGCTTTTCCAGCCAATCAGCTCTTCTTATTCTTGGAAATTACGTCAACCGTAACAGCGCCCAGAAGCACGGCGCCTTTTACAATCTTCTGAATATCTGTAGACCATCCATACAGGGACATACCATTGTTCAGAATACCCATGATAAACGCACCTACAACAGCACCTGTAATCGTACCGGCGCCACCGGCTACAGCCGCACCACCGATGTAGCAGGATGCGATTGCGTCCATTTCAAATCCGTCACCGGCCTTCGGTGTGGAAGATGCATTACGTGCGGAAAGTACGATACCAGCCAGGGCACTCAGAATACCCATATTGGTGTATACCCAGAAGAACACTTTCTTTGTATCAATACCGGAAAGGTTTGCAGCCTTCCGGTTGCCGCCCAATGCGTAAATCTGACGGCCTGCAACAGTCTTGCTGGTAATGAACGCATATGCGCCTACCAGAAGTGCCATAATCAGCAGGACAAAAGGAAGTCCGTTGTAACGTGACAGTTTGTAGAAGAAGAACCATACAATCACAAGCATAACTGCTTCTTTGACAGCGATCTGCCACATAGGGTTGGTAGCAAAATTATATTTTTTCTTTGTTGCGATATTTTTCAGTTCGCTTAAAACGAGTACAACGGATACGACTGCTGCTACGATAATACTAACCAGATCCATTGTACCGTCCCCAAACGGAACTTTAATGGTGGGGAGGAAACCTGCACCGATAAATACAAAGCTATCCGGCAAAGGTCCCTTTGTCTGTGCCTGCAGCACAGTATAGGTAAGGCCACGGCCCATCAACATGGTAGCCAGCGTTACTACGAAAGGCGGGATACCCAGGTATGCGATAAAGAAGCCTGCAAACATACCGATGATCAGGCCGATCACCAGTGCTGCCAAAATAGCAACCCACATATTCATCTTGTAGTCAACCATAACAATACCGGCAGCAGCGCCTGTTACAGCAACAACAGAACCAACGCCCAGATCCACGTTACCGGTCAGTACACAAAGAAGCATACCGACTGCCAGTATTACAACGTATCCGTTCTGCATAATCAGGTTGTTGATGTTGGCGGGAGAAAGGTTTTTTCCGCCTGTCATAACAGCAAAAATCAAATAAATTGCAATAAGGGCAAGGAACATACCATATTGCTTCATATCCAGATTAACTTCTTTTTTGTTATTCATTTCCATCTTCCTTTCTATTATGAGCCATAATACATTGCATAATCTTTTCCTGTGTTACCTCTTCTTTTGTCAGTTCGCCTGCAATCTCACCCTCATTGATTACATAAACCCTGTCACAGGTACCGATGATTTCCGGCATTTCGGAAGAAATAACAATGACTGCCTTACCGGCTTTTGCAAGGTCATTGATGACACAATAGATCTCGTATTTCGCACCTACGTCAATACCACGGGTAGGTTCATCCAATATCAGTACATCCGGCTGTGTCAGCATCCACTTTGCGAGGACAACCTTCTGCTGGTTACCACCTGACAGAGAGCCGACCACCTGCTCAATGGAATTTGCTTTGATGTTGATTCGTTTTTTGTATTCTTCAGCGGCTACAATTTCGTCATTACCGTTGATCACGCCGTGACTGGAAAAGAATTTGGGACGTGCTGCCATTGCCATATTTTCTTTGATATCATTGATCAGCACCAGCCCGTATGTTTTACGGTCCTCAGACACGTATGCCAGCTTATTGTCAATGGCATCCTTAACTGTCTTTAACTGGACCTCTTTACCATTGATTTTTACGGTACCGCTGATCTTCTGCCCATAACTGTGTCCGAAAAGGCTCATGGCAAATTCGGTTCTGCCGGCGCCCATCAGTCCTGCCAGGCCCACTACTTCTCCTGCCTTCACACTGATGTTGATATTTTTCAGCATCTGACGGTTACCGTCATCGGGATGGAATACATTCCAGTTGCTTACTTCAAAAATCGTATCTCCCAGAGTAACTCCTTCACGCGCCGGATACCGGTTCGTAAGTTCACGTCCTACCATACCTTTGATGATACGATCCTCTGTAAATTCATCCACGCCTTTGATAATCGTTTCAATGGACTGTCCGTCACGGATCACGGTAACGGCATCGCAGACATATTCAATCTCGTTCAGCTTATGGGAAATGATAATGCAGGTAACACCCTGTTTCTTCAGTTCCAGCATAATATCCAGCAGTTTCCGGCTTTCTTCATCATTCAGGGCTGCGGTAGGTTCATCCAGAATCAGAAGCTCTACCTTTTTCGCCATTGCTTTCGCAATTTCAATCAACTGCTGTTTGCCAACGCCAAGCGTACTTACCTGAACGTTCACGTCCTCATGTTCCAGGCCGACCTTTTCAAGCATCTCCTGGGCTTTTTTTCTCGTCTTGGTCCAGTCGATGATCCCTTTGGCAGAAGTCTGCTCATTTCCGAGGAATACATTTTCAGCTACAGAGAGATTGGGACTCAGCGCCAACTCCTGATGAATAATTACGATACCTTTTGCTTCACTGTCGCGCAGGTTGTGGAAATTACAGGTTTCGCCTTTGTACACAATGTCACCTGAATATGTACCGTGGGGATAAACGCCTGACAGAACATTCATCAGCGTTGATTTACCGGCGCCGTTTTCCCCGCACAACGCATGAATCTCGCCGCGTTTTACTTTCAGATTAACATCATTCAAAGCCTTAACGCCCGAAAATTCTTTCGTAATATGATTCATCTCCAAGATGTAATCCGACATTTTCTCAGCTCCTTTTCTTTGATTTCTTATCTTATGATTCTATGAATCCTCCACAGATTCAAAAAGGGCGGCAGCTTTTCCTGCCGCCACCCTATCATAACTTTTTCAATTACGGAATCACTGTATTACTCAGCCAACTGCTCTTCTGTGTAATATCCACCGTCTACGATGATTTCTTTGTAGTTGTCTACGTCAACTGCTACCGGTGTGCACAGATAAGAAGGAACTGTGATGACGCCGTTGTTGTACTGATCTGTATCGTTGATTTCAGGCTCTTTTCCTTCCAGAACTGCCTGTACCATGCTTACACACTTCTCAGCCAGAAGACGTGTGTCTTTGTAAATAGACATTGTCTGAGAACCGGAAATGATGTTCTTGGTAGCCATCAGCTCTGCATCCTGTCCTGTTACCAGAGGCCAGTTTTCAGATGTATAGCCTGCACCTTCCAGAGCAGCCTTGCAGCCATATGCGAAACCGTCAAATGCGGTTGCACAGATGTCAAGATCTTCGTCAGCATAGAAACCTGTCAGATAGTTCTCACAGTTCTGCTGTGCTGTTTCCTGAGACCATCTTAAAATACAGGTGTCATCAAAAGAAGTTCTGCCGGACTTGCATACCAGTGTACCATTGTCAAGATACGGCTGAAGAACTTCCATCAGACCGTCATATAACATATGAGCGTTGTTGTCATCAGGAGATCCCATGAAGAACTCAATTGTGTAAGACTCTGTAGCGTTTGCCAGATCTTTCTTCTCTTCGATGTATTTGCCGATTGCTGTACCAACACCCTTGTTATCGAATGTTGCATAGTAGGAAACTGCATCTGTATCCATCAAAAGACGGTCATATGCGATAATCGGGATACCTGCTTCTTTCGCCTGTGCTTCTACATTTACCAATGCGGAAGAGTCGATGGAAGCGATAACCAGACAGTTAGCGCCGCTTGCGATCATGTTCTCAATCTGAGAAACCTGTGCCTGTACATCATCCTCTGCATACTGAAGGTCTACTTCATAACCAAGGCTCTCAAGCTGTGCTTTCATGTTAGCGCCGTCGTTAATCCATCTTTCGGATGACTGGGTAGGCATTGCCACGCCAACCTTCTTGCCGTTTGCTTCTGCTGCCGGTGCCTCTGCTGCTGCATCGCCTTCTGCTGCCGGTGCTTCTGCCTCTGCGCCGCCTTCTGCTGCAGGAGCACTTGCCGGTGCATCTGCGCTGCCGCTGTTGCCACAACCTGTTAACAGAGCCGCAACCATCGCTACGCTGAGCAATGCGCCTAAAAGTTTCTTTTTCATGTCTTTTCCTCCCTGAATGATAAAATTTTGAAAAAGTTGTATTTACAATCCATACAAGTTGTATGGTTTTGTACACTTCCTCCGCTCTTCGGGAACTTTTTATAAGGGAACCTTTCTCTTCTTTGTGCGCTTTGTATAGTTTTTATACCAATCAGAGCAACTCCCTCAGCATGTTTTCCGTGATATTCTGAAATTCTGTCCCATGCGTGTATCAATATCATATAGTACTATTGTGGATTTGTCAACACTTTTTCTGAAAAAAAGCGTACATTTTCTCCAAGTTGTACACGTACAACTTTTTTAATCATCTGACCTTTCTCATAAAATTCAAAAAACCGCTTACTCACCCTCTCCGGAGTCCTGCTTCCCATCCGCTTCCGGGCCGGTCAAAACAGCGCCCGTTCTTTCGTCTTCTTCTGCCTCGTGCGCTTCCTCACTGTCCTCTTCCCCCTCTCCGGCATCCAGCGCACCGCCCACATATTTTCCCTGCAGCAATGACCGGCCGCAGAAAAAAATGAGCAGAATCCCGGCAATCGCAAATCCCACCATAAATGCACCCAGCAGATATTTATCTCTGCCTTCTCCGCTCACAACACCGTCCATCAATTCATAAGATGTATAAAGCAGATAAAAGCCCACCACCACTTTAATGGTCAGAGAAAATTTGGGCAACAGATATTGAGTGGGAAACTTTCCGTCCGCATTTGCTTTTTTTCGTGACATATGATACCTCCGTTTTCTTTTTCTGATATCAGTATACCAAAACCCCGCCCATTCTACAACGCTGTGACTTCAGGAGAATGGGGAAACACATGAACTGCCACGCTTTCAAAAACGCGCCTGCCGGATTTCCCGTACGGCAAAAGCAGCAGCCACCCGGATAAAGTGACTGCTGCTATTTGATCACAAAAGTCTGGCAAATACGTTTATGCTTTCTTGGCCTCTTTTACCTTTGCAAAAATTGCCTGCAGCACAATGAAGAAGCAGAGCAGGATCGCTGTGATAATATTGGCCCAGGAACTGATCAGTTTCCCATTGGTCTTTACCAGGCTGGAAATCGTTCCGTTGATCAGCACACCAAACAAAGAGCCGATTACATTTCCCACACCGCCGGTCAGCAATGTGCCGCCGATAACCGATGAGGAAATCGCATCCATTTCCATACCGGTCGCCTGCTGAGTCGTACCGCACATGGTATTCAGGCAGTAGCAGATACCTCCGATGGAAGTCAGAAAGCTGTTCAATACATAGGCACGCATGGTGACAGATTTTACATTCAGTCCCATCAGTGTGGCAGACTGCTGATTTCCGCCTACCGCATAGAGACTACGTCCGAAACGGGTATATCTGAGCATCAGGAAGATCAGGACTACAATCAGCAGAGCCACCAGTACGGAAGCCCGGATATAGGGTACCTGATAAATGCCCTTTTTATTTACATAGCCGCCGAACGGTATATTGATCTTTGTGGAGGACAGCTTGGTAAACAGCGGATCGCTGACAATACTCACCTGATCTGTACACAGTACCGCTGTCATGCCTCTGGCAAAGAACATGCCTGCCATCGTTACGATAAACGGCTGTATTTTCAAATATGCCACACAGAAACCCTGTGCCAGCCCGAACACCAGGCCCATAATCAGCACCAGAACCATCAGAATCGGGCTGCTCATGCCCCACTGCTCAATGCCTACTGCAAGAAACATACAGTCCACTGCCACAAGCGAGCCTACGGAAATGTCAATTCCGCCGGTCAGCATAACACATGTCATACCGCTGGCCACACAGATCAACCCCGCATTGTTGATCAGGATATTCAGGAATGTCTGTAAATGTGCAAATCCTTTCCCGGAGTAAACCAGACATCCACCCAGATACATAACAAAAAATAATACAATGGTAATCAAAAGCAATAAGCTGTTGCCGTTCAGTTTTGTTTTTTTCATGCTGCCTTCGCCTCCTTTGCCGCTTTTTTAGCAGACAACTTCTTGAAGTAATCCTTGACAGGATCAGCCTGCAACACAACGATCAGAATGACCACAATCGCCTTAAACACCGGAGCCTGTGCAGAAGAAATCCCCAACGCATACATGGTGGTGGTAATTGCCTGAATCGTATAAGCGCCGATCAGAGAACCGGCCAGGTTGAATTTTCCGCCGCCCAGGCTGTTGCCGCCCAGCGCCACCGACAAAATGGCATCCAGCTCCATATTCAATCCGATGTTATTGGTATCCGCAGAGTAGATACGGGAAGTTGCCGTCAGTCCGGCAATGCCTGCGCAGAACCCGCAGATCACATAGGTAATCAGAATAATCTTGGCAGAATTAAACCCGGATATTCTGGCGGCCTTTTTGTTGATACCAACACTTTGGATAAAAGTGCCCAGCGCTGTAAAACGCAAAACCAGCGCAGCGATAACAATACAGATGGCTGCAATCAATATCGGAGTGGGAAGAATACCCACATAAGAGCCGAATACCTGGAAAGAAGGTACACGGACATATACAATCTGACTGTTGCAGAGCAGCAGGCCGATGGCACGCCCGGCCGACCACAGAATCAGAGTGGCTACCATAGGCTGGATATTCAGATATGCCACCAGGAATCCGTTAAAAAGACCGCAGACACACGCAATCAGAACGCCGCCCAAAAGCCCTACCCAGAGAGGCAGTGCATAAGAGTTGGCTCTTGCCACTCCATATCCTGCAAGGAGCATACAGCAGAAACCGCCGGACAAGCTCATAACAGAACCTACAGAAATATCGGTACCTGCTGAAGAAGATACTACCAGCGTCATGCCGATTGCCAGTATGGCGATCTCACTGCCGCGGTTCAGCACGTCAATCAGACGGCCATATAAAACACCGTTTTTAATCAAAATCTGAAAAAACGAAAGCGGGGCATTGCCGCATGCAATATCATAGATCACATTGATCAGCATAACAAGAATCATACTGAAAATCGGCAGGAATAATTGTTTCTTGGTTAAACTCTTTAATTTACTCACTCTTTCCACCTCCTGCGATAGCCTGCATTACGCCTTCCTGGCTCATCTCATCCGCCGATATCTCGCCCACTTTGGAGCCGTCGCGCAGAACTGCCATCCGATTACAGGTACGTAACATTTCTTCAATCTCAGAAGAAATAAAGATCAGGCTCTTGCCTTCCTGCGCCAGCTTGATTACCAGCTTCTGAATTTCCGTTTTGGTACCGATATCAATCCCTCTTGTAGGTTCATCCAAAATCAGGAAGTCCGGATTTGTGGCCAGCCATCTGGCCAGAATCGCTTTCTGCTGATTGCCTCCGGAAAGCTGTTTGATCAGTGTTTCACGGGTTGCTGTTTTGATGCTGAGCATCTCTATGTACTGGTCCGCAATTTCAATCTGTTTTGCCATCGGAATCCGTTTAAAAATTCCGGCTTTTGCCTGCATGGCAAGAATAATATTTTCCCTTACAGACAAATCCCCGATGATGCCTTCTGCTTTTCTGTCATCCGGCAAAAGTCCCATGCCCAGATTCATGGCATCAATGGGATTTTTAATTTTTGCTTCTTTGCCATCTACCTTTAATGTACCACTCTGTGCACGGTCAGCGCCGTAAATGGTCCTTGCCAGTTCGCTTCTGCCGCTTCCCAGAAGTCCGGTCAGACCCACAACCTCGCCTTTGTGGATATCCAGGTCAAAGGGTTTGATCTTACCTGCATGGCTGAGTCCTTTTGCCTCGATTTCCAGAGGTGCATGTGACAGATCGCCGCTGCCTTCCGGCTTGATAGAAGCCAGATCATCAAAATCCTTACCCATCATAGCCGCCACCAGTTTCACTCTGGGCAGCTCTTCCACTGTATATTCGCCTACCAGTGTTCCGTTCCGGAGCACGGTAATACCGTCGCACACCTCATATACCTGCTCCAGGAAATGTGTTACAAATATGATCCCCACTCCCTGCTCCCGAAGTGAACGCATCATTTTAAACAGCATTTCCACTTCTTTATCATCCAGAGAGGATGTCGGTTCATCCAGAATCAGAACCTTGCTCTTCATATCGACAGCACGGGCAATTGCAATCATCTGCTGCAATGCCAGTGAATAATTTTCCAGATTCTGTGTCACTTCAATGTCCA
>CANDNA010000027.1 GCA_947385955.1 uncultured Clostridia bacterium | reverse complement strand
AAAAACAGCAGATACCCGGATGGTGCGGGTAACGGGTTCGGACGCGTGAGACGGCCGAAACTGTTACAGAGAAGAGCGTACCAGAAGGGAATCTGCGGAACTGGAATAGGAGCAAAATAGACTATGGGAGCAGAAGAGTATACAGGACTGTTAAACAGTCTGAAGGAAAACGCAGAAAAAACAGTAGTGGACGGACTGGAAATGGAAGTACGTAACTGTAAAGACCGGATAGCGGGACAGGCGGATCCCAGAAGTGCGGCAGCGGCCCATGTGACACGGGAAGACTTTGCCCTGCGCAGAAAGGAACTGGATCCGCAGCTATGGGCCAATGAAACCCATCTGCTGGGACCGGAGCAGGCAGAGAGTATGGAAAAGCTGGATGTGCTGCGGGCACAGTTCGGATGGATCAGCAGTGATCGTTCGGTGGGGATACGTACCATGCGGCATGAACTGACAGCAAATGGAAGGCCGTTTTATCTGTATCAGTATGAAGTGCTGTCAGCGGAGGAAAACCGTCCCTGTCTGATCTTTATTCATGGCGGCGGATATTTTGGCGGAAATATTGAAACCGTGGAAAATCAGTGCAAGCTGCTGGCACAACTGTGCGGTGGTGTGGTATTTTCTGTGGACTATCCGCTCAGCCCGGAGCATCCGTTCCCGGAAGGGTTTGATGCCTGCTATGAAAGTCTGAAGTGGGTGTATGGACATGCAGAAGAGCTGGGAATCGGAAAACATAAGATCGGTATGGCAGGGGATTCTGCCGGAGGGAATCTGACACTGGCCTGTGCTTTAAAAGACAAGGCAGAAGGCAAAGGACAGCTTTCCTATGAGGCGCTGATCTATCCGGGCGTACATATGAAAGAGAATATAGAGAACGCTTATTATTGGAAGGAAGAGGATTATGACAATCCGGGGCAGGATCCGCTGATCGAGGCACAGATCCGTATCATTGGTGAAACATCTGTGGAAGCGGCCGCGTGGTATGTGCCGTCGGGAGTGGACCTGGAACAGCCCTATTTAAGTCCGATTCTGGCAGATCTTTCCGGGCTTCCCAGAACACTGGTGATGACGGCAGAATATGATTTCCTGAGAGGAAGCAGCGAAGCTCTGTCACGCAAGCTCAAAGAGGATGGTGTGGAAAACCGTCATATCCGTTACGGAGGCATCTTCCACGGGACCTTTGATCGGCTGGGGTATGCGCCGCAGGTGGAGGATATGCTCAGGGAAATGGCATGTGATTTAAAGGCATTGTAAATAAAGCGGGAAAGTATCGGCGCAGGTGGGATTGCAAAACTGGGAAAAGCAATGTATGAAAAAATCTGCATAAAGTAAAAGAAACAGAAAATTTTGGAGGATTTATGCAGATATTTAACCCATTTGACGAAAAACCGATTCCGGTTGAGAAATGGTTTATGGACTGGAATACCATGTATCCCTGTCCGTATAACAAAGAAACAGTGAATCCCTATACCAAGTGCCGTGTGGTATTGATGAACGGCACAGAGTTTGAAGCACAGTGGTTTTCCAGAAACTTTTCCAGACATTGTGATGACAATGATCTGCGGCGGGAGCTGGCTCTGGTGCGCAGAAGTGAACAGCAGCAGCAAAAAAGGATCAGCTGCCTGAAGCCGAAGAACGAAACGATTCTGGAGCATACCATCAGTTATGAACAGTTGGCGGTGGATCTGACCTCGGTACTGGCAAAGCAGGAAAGTGACTGTAATGTGAAAAATGCACTGAATTTTGCTTTGCTGGAGGATTTTGACCATCTGTACCGGTATTCCAACCTGCTGGATTATGAATATGGTATCTGCCCGGAAAAACTGGTGGGCGGCTATACGGAGATTATGCCGGCCCGGCCTACCATTTCCGAGCACAGATATCCGAAAGACAGTATTTTCCATCATATTCAGAATTGCGAAGCCACAGTACAGACCAAACTGAATGTGGGCATCATCACGGCGGCCGAACAGCAGACCATGAATTATTATATGAATGTGGCATCGTTATATGACAAATCTGATCTGGGCCGTCGTCTGTATCAGGAAATCGGCATGATTGAGGAGGAACATGTCAGCCAGTATGAAAGCCTGAAGGATACCAATGCTACCTGGCTGGAAGATCTGCTGATGCATGAGTATACCGAGTGCTATCTGTATTATTCCTGTATGCTGACTGAGTGTGATCCTGCGATCCGCTGCATCTGGGAACAGTGTCTGACACAGGAAATTGCCCATCTGCACAAGGCAAAGGAACTGCTCCGGAAATATGAGAACAAAGACTGGATGGAGGTTATCCCCTGCGGCGATTTCCCTCAGATTCTGGCGCTTCGTTCCAATGTGGACTATGTGCGTGAGATCATCCGCACCACAACGGGCAATACCCAGAAAAAGGAATATGTGGTACCGCTGCTGCAGCTTCCGCCGGATGATAAATTTTACTGGTACCAGGATGTGGTCAATCAGGATGTCTGCAGCGTAGCAAGCCATCGGGTAATTGTACAGAGAATCGAAGGACGGGGCTGTGATTATCGGTATGAGATCGCGCCCAATCCCCTGCGGGAGCTGCGTGACCGGAGATGCGACAACACCCAGCTGGCAAGAGACCCTGCGGCCACACCGGCGTCCACACAGATATGCGGCACCAGCATCGGTGGATGCAGCTGCGTGATCAATACAGAATGCGGTCCTGTAACGTTTTAACAGGAAAGGCAGAGAACAGGTTATAAGCAACCGACAGAATGTTCTGTTAGCATGAATAAAAAATGCTGCAAAAGTGGGATCCCATTTTTGCAGCATTTTCTGTATAATTGCCAGATTCCTATTTTTGTAATATGCTCTGGCAGTATCTGCTGATGATAATAAGAGTTATTGCTTTGCAGCTTTTTCTGCAAATTCTGTTGTGACAAGATCTTCATAAGGAACACGCTTTTCCAGTTCCCCGGATTCTTCCAGAATGTTCTGCAGTAAGGTAAATGCATCCTGCTGGAAAATCAGATTATCTGCCCAGGTGTCCTGTTCGGCATACCGGGTAACAATGGTTGTGATGGTTTCCAGATCCGTTTCTTCAAACTGAGGCTGAATCACTTTGGCGATTTCTTCCGGGCTGTGGCTGTTGACATAATCCATACCTTTCTGCAGTGCATTGGTGAATGCCTGAATGGTTTCCGGATTTTCTTTGATGTAGCTGCTCTTTGCACTGAAAGCCGTATAGGGAACATAACCGGAATCCGTACCGAGGGAAGCTACCACATAGCCGTCACCCTTGGCTTCCAGAGAGGTGGCATGAGGTTCAAATTCCACTGTGAAATCTCCCTGCCCGCCGGAGAAAGCGGCGGCGGTGGAACCAAAATCAATACTCTGGTCGATGGAGAGGTCTGCAGCGGGATCGATATTATGTTTTCTCAGAATGTATTCAAATACCATTTCCGGCATACCGCCTGCCCGGCCGCCCAGTACATCTTTGCCCTTCAGCATATCCCAGGAAAAATCATCAATGGGTTCCCTCGATACGAGGAAATTGCCGGCACGTTGTGTAAGCTGGGCGAAATTAACGACAGGATCGCTTGTTCCGCCCAGATATGTGTAAATAGAGGCTTCAGATCCCATAAAACCGATATCCGCTTCACCGGAAAGAACCGCGGTCATGGTTTTATCCGCGCCAAATCCCGTCACCAGTTCCAACTCAATGCCTTCTTCCTCAAAATACCCCTCTTCGATGGCCACATACATTGGCGCATAAAAAATAGAATGTGCCACCTCATTCAGAACCACCTTTTCCCCGGGGGCATTCAGGACACCGCTTTCTGCCTTGCTCCCGCAGCCAGTAAGCGCAGACACCACCAAAGCCGACGCCAACAGGAGACTGATCAACTTCTGCTTCATAAAACAATTCCTCCAAAATAAAAATTGATAGTCTATTATATTGAAAAAACCTGAAAATGTGCTACAATGAGCAGTGCGAAAACGGTCAGAACCAGGTCTGGCTGCCAGCAGCCAAACCTGGTTCTGAGGGTTTTTATGGGGCGAAGCCCCTCAACAGGGGAATGCGGAGCATTTACCTGTTGAAGCACTGCGGAGAGAAGGCCGCCAGGAAAGCAAAGGGAAACAAAGGAAGGTCTGGCTGCCAGCAGCCGGACCTGGTTCTGAGGGTTTTTATGGGGCGAAGCCCCTCAACAGGGGAATGCGGAGCATTTACCTGTTGAAGCACTGCGGAGAGAAGGCCGCCAGGAAAGCAAAGGGAAACAAAGGAAGGTCTGGCTGCCAGCAGCCGGACCTGGTTCTGAGGGTTTTTATGGGGCGAAGCCCCTCAACAGGGGAATGCGGAGCATTTACCTGTTGAAGCACTGCGGAGAGAAGGCCGTCAGGAATCTACTATCCACCATACATAATAACAGGAGAACACTATGAGTATTTATGATACATTAAATGACAGGCAAAAAGAAGCCGTATACCAGACAGACGGCCCGGTGCTGATTCTGGCGGGAGCCGGTTCGGGCAAGACACGGGTGCTGACCCATCGGATTGCCTACCTGATTGAGCGCTGCAGTGTCAATCCCTGGAACATTCTGGCCATTACGTTTACCAATAAAGCAGCCGGAGAGATGCGGGAGCGTGTGGACAGGCTGGTGGGCTTTGGCTCGGAAAGTATCTGGGTTTCCACGTTTCATTCCACTTGTGTCAGAATACTGCGCCGGTACATTGACAGACTGGGATTTGACAATCATTTTACCATATATGATACCGATGACCAGAAAACAGTGATGAAGGAAATCTGCAAACGTCTGCAGATTGATACTAAGACGCTGAAAGAGCGGACGATTCTGGGCGCCATTTCTTCCGCTAAGAATGAGTATATTTCACCGCTTGCATTTGAACAGAATGCCCTGGGGGACTATACTGCCGAAAAGATTTCCAAAGTTTATCAGGAGTATCAGCGGGTGATGCGGAAAAACAATGCCTTGGATTTTGATGACCTTTTGGTGAAAACAGTGGAACTGTTTCAGACCTGTCCGGATGTGCTGGAATCTTATCAGAACAGATTCCGGTATATTATGGTGGACGAATATCAGGATACCAATACGGTGCAGTTTGAGCTGATCCGTTTGCTGGCTGCCAAAGACAGAAATCTGTGCGTGGTGGGAGATGACGATCAGTCGATCTATAAATTCCGTGGTGCGAATATCCGGAATATCCTGGATTTTGAAAAGGTGTATCCGGAAGCAAAGGTGATCAAGCTGGAACAGAATTACCGCTCCACGCAGAACGTACTGGATGCGGCCAACCATGTGATCCGCAACAATGTGGGACGGAAAGAGAAAGCGCTGTGGACGGATAAGGGAGCCGGCAATCCTCTCCATTTCAGGCAGTTTGATACGGCTTATGAAGAGGCACAGTTTATTGCCGGAGATATCCGCCGAAAGAAACTGTCCGCCGAAAGCGATTATGGACAGTGTGCGGTCCTTTACCGGACCAATGCTCAGGCGCGGCTTCTGGAAGAACAGTTTGTGCTGGCCGGGATTCCCTATCATGTGGTGGGCGGCGTTAACTTTTATGCCAGAAAAGAGATCAAGGATTTACTGGCTTATTTAAAGACCGTGGACAATGGAAAAGACGATGTGGCTGTGAAACGTATTATCAACATTCCCAAGCGGGGAGTCGGCGCGGCTACCATAGCCAGAGTGCAGGATTATGCAGATGAACGACAGATCAGCTTTTATGATGCGCTGCGGGAGGCAGACCAGATTTTGGCAATCGGAAAAAGTGCATCTAAGCTGAAGCCCTTTGTGACGCTGATTCAGAGCCTGCGGGGAAAACTGGAATATTATGGCCTGCAGGAGCTTTTACAGGACATCATTGACACGACAGGTTATGTAAAGGCGTTGGAGGAGTCGGAAGAAGAGGATGCGGAAAGCCGGATTGAAAATATTGATGAGTTGATGAATAAGGTGATTGCTTATGAGGACAGTCATGATGAACCCTCTTTAAGCGAGTTTCTGGAGGAAGTGGCTCTTGTGGCAGACATTGACGGGGTGGCAGATGAGGACAATCGGGTGCTTCTGATGACGCTTCACAGTGCCAAAGGACTGGAATTTTCACAGGTATATCTGGCCGGGATGGAGGATGGTATCTTTCCCAGTTATATGACCATCACTTCGGATGATCCGGAGGAAATCGAAGAGGAGCGGCGTCTGGCTTATGTGGGCATCACCAGGGCCAAAGAAGATCTGACGCTGACCTGTGCCAGATCAAGGATGCTCCGGGGAGAAACCCAGTACAATATGGTCAGCCGTTTTCTGAATGAGATTCCGGGAGAACTGATGGATCACAGGCCGGCAGTGGTCAAAAAGCGGGAATGGGAGGAATATCCTCAGGATCCCCGGTCTGTGAAACGGTTTCGGGAAAAGCCCTTTGGCGGTTATGGAAGCAGCACGTATACTGCTGACAGACTGGAGAGCGGTGTGGGTGCTACCAGGCCGGTGCAGGATCCCCGGCTTCGTCCCAAAGCCATTGTGACGCCCCGCAGGACAGAAAAAGAGAACCGCCCGTTTTTTACCAGATCAGAAACCGGTCTGGGAGGCCTGTCGAAAGGTGCGCCTGCAGGCGGCCGTCCGGAGTATGAAGTGGGTGATCGGGTAAAACACATCAAATACAGAGAAGGCACTGTTTTGAAGATAGAAGAGGGAGCCAGAGATTTTCAGGTGACAGTGGAATTTGACGGCGCAGGAACCAAAGTCATGTATGCGGCCTTTGCCAAACTGCAAAAACTGTAAACGCAGAGTCCTGTTTCCCCATCCTGCTATCTGCTGGCCAAAACAGAAATAAAATAAAATTTTCTTATAGTAAAAAATAGAAAATGGTGATATAATATAAAATAAATCTGGAATCGGAAAAGATTGGAACATGGCAGCGTACTCCGTGTTCCGATTATATAAAGAAAGGTGGTTTTTATGAATAGATTGGAGGATATCATTGCTATGAAAAAACTTCAGGAATGGCTGGGGAAAAAGGAAGAGAAAAAGGAAATTTCACCCCTTTGCTGGGCGGTGGCGATTTTGCTGGTAGTAGCGGCAGTGGCAGCGGTAGCGTATGCGATTTACCGTTATTTTACCCCTGACTATCTGGATGATTTTGAAGATGAGTTCGAGGATGACTTTGACGATGAATTCTTCGATGACGACGAAGAAGAGGAAAAGGAAGAAAAAGAAGCAGCTTCTGAAGAAAAATCCACAGAAGAATAATCAGGAAAATGAAAAATAAAAAGCAAGGAGAGAAAACGGGATACGCTGGTATCCCGTTTTTTGCTATATGGGCTTTAGCCTGTTGAGTGCGTCGTAACGAGTTCCTCAAAAGAGGAACGAAGTACGCGTGAAACAAAAATCCACCTGCCATGTGGGCAATGTCGTCAACCTTATGACAATAGAAAGTCAGCGCAGCGTGCTTTCTATTGTTTCACAGGAAAGTTCCCGTTGCCATAAAGCATGGAAGCAAATTATTTTTCTGTGAAAGAAAACCCTCCGGTGGATGCGCACTTTTTACCGTTACAGAAATATGGAAAACCCTGCGGGCAGGATTCTTTTTGTATCATTCCCAGATAAAAGGAAGAGTGACAGCGGCAACTCCGATCAGAATGGATATGCTGCCGCCCAGTTTTATACTTAATAAATATAGTCCTGTGGGTCCGGACGCAGAGGCGGATTTCCATTGTTTTGTTAATTTCCAGATTACATCAGGTCTCAACAAAGCAGATATGCCTGTTATGATAAAAAAGATGCCGCAGATAATATTTGCCATGATAGAATACCTCCTGCTGTGGTTTTGATTGGATATATGCGGACAATGGGGCGGCGTCTGCCAGTCAGATATCGTGCGAATGCTGTCAGGACCGCATGCTTTGCCGTCATGGGATGCCCTTAGGCGGGTGTTTGGCTGATGGCAGCAGAGTGACTGACTCATATGATACAGGATTTGTGTAGTTGTTTCAATGTTTAAAACCCCTGAAATCTGTTTGTATAGGGTTTTTCTGTTTCTGCGTGATTTGAGAACAGTCTGCATGGCTTGTCTGCAACATTGGCTTATGATAGAATGAGGTAAGCAGTCAGAAACAGGAGGAATTTGAAATTCCGACTCCGGGGTGCTGTCGTTATATGTGCTGATCAGAAATACAGGGCAGTTGGCCATAAGGGACAACTGCCCGTTTGGGTATGGGAATGAGATTTACCGGATAAAGGAGAGGATTATGAAAAAAGGTGAACGGTTGGAAGGAAGGGTGCTGGAGGTGAAATTTCCCAATAAAGCGCTGGTGCAGTGTGAGGACGGTTCGGTCTGCAGTGTGAAAAACGGACTGCCGGGACAGAAGGTTTCTTTTGTGGTAAAAAAGGCAAGAAAGGGTAAGGCAGAGGGACAGCTTCTGGAAATCCTGGAACGGGCAGAATATGAAACTGAAAGTCCCTGTCCTCATTTCGGCGCCTGCGGAGGCTGCAGTTATCAGACCCTTCCCTATGAGATACAGCTTGCATTGAAGGAAAAGCAGGTAAAGATGCTGCTGGAGCCGGTATTGAAAAAACAGAAAGGGGCTTATAGCTGGGAGCCTATTCATCCTAACCCGCAAATATATGGCTACCGGAATAAAATGGAGTTTTCTTTTGGAGACGGGATAAAGGACGGCCCACTGGAACTGGGACTGCATAAAAGAGGCAGTTTTTATGATATTGTGACAGTTTCCGAGTGTCAGATCGTGGATGAAGATTACCGGAATATCGTCAAGGCAGTATTGGCGTATTTTCGGGAAAGGGGCATATCTTTTTATCACAGACTGCGCCATACAGGATATCTTCGTCATTTGCTGGTCAGGAAAGCAGGTAAAACAGGAGAAATCCTGATTGCATTGGTAACCACTACCCAGGAAACCCATGACCTGTCAGCACTGAAAGATACTTTGTTATCGCTTCCATTGCATGGCAGGATAACAGGGATTCTGCATACAAAAAATGATGCCGTGTCCGATACGATAAAAAGTGATGAGACCATTGTCCTGTATGGAAAAGAGTATTTCTATGAGGAACTGCTGGGGCTTCAGTTTAAAATCTCACAGTTTTCCTTTTTCCAGACCAACAGCCGGGGTGCGGAAGTGCTGTATCAGACAGCCAGAGATTTGATCGGGAACGTGGGAAACGACAAGCCGGATCAGATTCTGTTTGATCTGTACAGCGGCACAGGCACGATTGCCCAGATGATGGCTCCTGTGGCAAAAAAGGTCATCGGTGTGGAAATCGTGGAAGAGGCCGTGGAGGCCGCCAGGGAAAACGTAAAACGAAACGGCCTGCAAAACTGTGAATTTATAGCCGGGGATGTGTTGAAAGTTTTGGATACCATTGAGGAAACCCCCGATTTTATCATCCTGGACCCACCCAGAGATGGTATCCATCCCAAAGCACTGCAGAAAATCATCGCATACGGTGTGGACCGCATTCTTTATATTTCCTGCAAACCCACCAGCCTGGCCAGAGACCTGGAGGTATTCCTTGCAATGGGCTATGAAGTGGAACGGGTGACGATGGTGGATATGTTTTCCGGGACGGTGCATGTGGAGACGGTTGTGTTGCTTTCCAAGTGAGAAATCGATTTAAAGACGGTTCGTGTGAAGTTCTCGATGGAGGGCATGGATATGTCCGGTTTCCAGAAGGGCGCGACCTATGAGCAGATCAAGGCGTATGTGTTGGAGCATACCAGCTTGAAGGTATCTTCATTATACATTTCGCAGATAAAGCGAAAGTGTGGGTTGGTGGGACAAAATTATAATCTGTCAAAGAAGGAAGATGCAAAAGTGCCAAAATGCCCGCCAGAAAAGGAAGCGGCGATTATGGAGGCACTAAGGCATTTTCAGGTGATATAATCATTATTAGGGCCTGAGCATTTTAGCTTAGGTCCTTTTTTACAGCCTTAGAGCTCACTATTTCGTGAATTTTATTTGCCTTTTAGTACGGAATCAAGTATACTAGAAATGAAAAATATCAGGAGGTGCAGGATGGCAATTAGCTATAATCGTCTTTGGAAACGATTGATAGATCATGATTTGAGTAAAACCGATATGATGCATCGCGCAAACATTAGCACCAATGTTCTGGCACGTCTAGGAAAGGGTGCGCCTGTTTCAATGGAAAGCATGGAGAAAATCTGTAAAGTGTTAAACTGCAATATTGGCGATATTATGGAATTTGTTCCTGATAATGAAGATGGAGGAAAAGACGCATGATTACTGGCGCAATCAAAAATAGAGTAGATAAAATCTGGAGGGACATCTGGGCTGGCGGCATTACCAATCCTTTGACAGTAATTGAGCAGCTGACCTACCTGATGTTCATCCGCTCTCTCGATGAAAAAGAACTGGAGACGGAAGAATTTGAAAATATGGGCGACGAGAAGATGGATAAAATCTTCCCGCAGTCCCCTATCGGGCAGTCCATGCGCTGGAGCAAGTTCAAGAATGACGACCCTCGTAACATTTACGATTTGATTTCCCAGAGGGTATTTCCTGCTATTAAAAACATGAAATATGGCCATCTGCCAGATTTTACGGAGCAGGGCGAGATGCTCGAAATCGTGGATGGCTCTGAAGATGATACCAAAAAAGATACTGCTTTCGCCCGGTATATGAGCGATGCAATGTTCCTGATTCCTACGCCGCAGGTATTGCAAAAAATCATTACAGGCTTGGACGACCTGTATGAGCACGACATTTCCGATTTGGATATGCAGGGCGATCTGTACGAGTATATGCTGGGGAAACTTTCTACTGCCGGTCAAAACGGCCAGTTCCGTACACCCCGGCACATCATCAAAATGATGGTGGAGCTTTTGCAGCCCACCCCAGAGGATACAATCTGTGACCCGGCCTGTGGTACATCAGGCTTTCTAGTGGCATCGGCGGAGTACATCCGCAGCCATTATGAAGATACAATGACAAACGAGCAGTGGGAACATTTCTCCGGCCCGATGTTTACCGGCTTTGACACAGATCGTACTATGCTGCGACTTTCGGCCATGAATCTGATGCTCCACTCTATTACGCACCCGGAAATTGACTACCAGGACAGCGTTTCCAAGCAGAACCAAATTCGGGATAAATATACTGTTTGTCTGGCAAATCCGCCTTTCAAAGGCACCATTGACGCTGAGAGCATCAACGATGATTTAAAAACTATTACCAACACGAAAAAGACTGAGCTGCTGTTCCTAGCACTATTTCTGCGGATGTTGAAAAAGGGTGGTCAATGTGCTTGCATCGTACCGGATGGCGTGTTGTTTGGTTCCTCCAGAGCACACAAATCCGTCCGAAAGGAGTTGGTGGAGAATCATCAACTCCGGGCGGTGATCTCCATGCCCTCCGGTGTGTTCAAGCCCTATGCCGGTGTTTCCACAGCGGTGCTGGTGTTCACCAAAACCGGTGCGGGCGGTACCGACAACGTGTGGTTTTATGATATGACGGTCGACGGTTTCAGCTTGGATGACAAGCGTAGCGAGATTTCGGACAATGATATCCCCGACATCATCAGCCGGTTTCATAATTTGGAGCAGGATGCCAGTCGCCCACGCACCGAGCAGAGCTTTTTTGTACCCAAGCAGGAGATTGCCGATAATGACTATGACTTGTCCATTAACAAGTACAAAAAGGTGGAGTATGTGCCGGTGGAGTATCCTTCCACTACAGAACTGATGGCAGACATGCACGATCTGGAGCTGGAGATTACCGTAGAGCTGGAAGAATTGGAGGGGATGTTGTGATGGTCAGGTTGGGGGATTATACTTATATAAAAACTGGAAAGCTGGATGCAAATGCATCGTCTGATAATGGCATATATCCATTTTTTACTTGTTCTAAAGAATCTCTTTTAATAGATACATATAGCTATGATTGCGAATGTGTTTTGGTTGCGGGAAATGGTGACTTAAACGTAAAATATTATTCGGGAAAATTCGATGCATACCAGCGAACATATATCATTGAAAGTAACAATAAAGAAAAATTACTTGTACGATATTTATATTATTTTCTCGATAAATATGTTGAAGCTTTGCGTGAACAGTCCATAGGTGGAGTTATCAAGTATATAAAACTTGGAAATTTAACGGAATCGCATATTCCCCTCCAACCCCTTGACAAACAGCGCAAAATTGTGGCAACGCTGGACAAGGTCAGTGGCTTGATCGCCAAACGCCGCCAGCAGTTGGACAAGTTGGATGAATTGGTGAAATCCCGATTTATCGAGATGTTTGGTGACCCAATGACGAATCCACACAACTTACCAAAAGTGATTTTAGGATCAGTTTTGACAATCGAGCCGCAGAATGGACTTTATAAGCCTCAGTCCGATTATGTATCAGATGGAACAGGCGTACCTATTCTCCGAATAGATAGTTTTTATGATGGCAAAGTGTCGGAATTTTCATCACTAAAACGGCTAATTTGTTCAGAAATAGAGCTGAAGCGATACTCGTTATATGAAAATGATATTGTTGTCAATCGAGTTAATAGCATTGAATATCTCGGCAAGTGCGGTTTGATTCAAGGTTTAGTAGAAAATACGGTTTTTGAGTCAAATATGATGAGATTGCATATAGATGAACATAAATTTCATCCGGTCTACATTATGAAACTGCTTTGCTCCGAATTTATTTATCAGCAAATTTTAAAACGAGCAAAAAAGGCGGTCAATCAAGCCAGTATCAACCAAAAAGATGTACAATCTTTTGTGGTGTATATGCCTCCGATAGAGCAGCAGGACCAATTCGCCGCCTTCATCAAGCAGACTGACAAATTAAAATTGGCAATCCAGAAAAGTCTTGAAAAGCTGGAAACGCTGAAAAAAGCATTGATGCAAAAATATTTTGGGTGAGGTGATAAAATGGAAGAATACAAATTATCACTGGGGATGGAGCCTACAGACGATTATAAAAAAGCAAAGCAGGATTTGATTCAGGCAATGAGATCAATGCAAAAATTATCCCCTCAACGGCAGCAAAAGTTGGCAGAGGAGTTATTTGGAGCAGCAAATGT
This sequence comes from uncultured Clostridia bacterium, assembly GCA_947385955.1. Taxonomy (GTDB): domain Bacteria; phylum Bacillota; class Clostridia; order Lachnospirales; family Lachnospiraceae; genus VSOB01. Next base: position 30,857 of record CANDNA010000027.1, on the reverse strand, counting down.
TATGGTTTTGAGTCAAATACTACGCCAGTATCTGAGGTGAATATAAAGTATGTTAGAGTTTATAAGAGATAACTGGGCAAACATTTTACTTATTATTGTAGGTAGCTTTGCCCTTGCAACTTACATATTGCAGGAACGGAAGAAAAAGATTGATGCAGCTTCTCTTATCGTCCTCCAAATCGATGAATTCCAGGAGAGGTTAAGGGAAATCTCTACGTTTATTGTTGACGGCCAATTAAACGAAACGGCGTTCTATGAATCACTACCCTTGATGGATACGGATTATTGGAACAAGTACAAACATTACTTTGTCCGAAAAATAGACGCGACCAGCTATACAGCACTGAATCAACTATATGAGTATGTGTCAGAGATTCAGGAACAACAGATGTTTATAAAGTCATTCCAAAAGAATTCCTTTCGGATAACACAAAATGTTTTAGCAAATATAGAATCACAGTTTATTATGGCCGATCTTAACAATGTTTGCACAGGAGTTACAGCGCAAAACATCACTTCTGCTATGGGAAATATGATTCCGCAAGATGTTTCGGAAGAAGATCGGAGTACGCTTAACGCAATGGTGCAACAAATAGCGGTACAGAATCCCAATTTTGATATGAATCGGTTTTTGAGCCTCTATAATCAACAAAGAGATTGGACTAAGTCCATCATTAACCAGGGGGCTTTAACTCCTTATACCCCTGTCCAAATTCGGATTAGTTTAGAGAAGATGCTGAAGAAATATTCGATGCTTGAAATAAGTGGAACGGCCGGCTATCAAATGCTCAAAAAGACTTCTAAACAAAAATTTTAAGCAAGTGAGATGTCTATTATGGAAGAAGAGGTTACAAAGATATATGAGGAATATTCGGAGGAGCTTCTGTTCTGCAAATATTTTATAGTTGAAAAGTTAAAATATCATGCTGAGACGGGGAGATGTGGAGAAAATATTCTCAAAAAATGTCTCCAGGAACGGTTCCAAATGCTAGAATTTGTTACCGGTTTTATTGCTTGAGCCAATCATCAAAGCCCACAATGTGACATCATCGTATGTAGGAAAAATTTTTATCGGCGTCAACTAGGCGGAGACCTTTTTCTGGTTGAACCAAATGACTGAATAATGGTTATAGAAGTCAAAGGAAACGCCACCTTGGACGATTTAACACAAACCATTGAAAAAAATGAATTTTTCCAGTTGCATGATGAAACAAAGCATATAAAATTAGCGATGTTTGCTTTTAAAACTCGTATTGGAAAGCAACGATTATATAAAGAGTTTGGTTATAAATACAACAGAAGTACAAAAGGATATATTCAGGAACGACTTCTAGAAGAAAAGACATTAGACTATTTTGTATGTTTACATAGAGAGAGCCTAAATAGTTCGGTACGGGATAAACAAGTATTCTTCTTGAAGGATGGGCAAGATCGGTAGTTCTATGTGCTGGATAATCATTTCCTGATAATGCAGAATTTTTCGAGGCTAATACAAAGTTTGCAAAATTAAACAGAATAGAGGTGATTTGATGTCTAATTTTTCTTTTCTTGTAACCAAACAAGAATATGCTCTTTTTTCCTCTGCCTGCGTAGAAGCCGAGAAAATTTATGCTTCTGCTCCTGCCATGTGTGCAGTAGGCTGCCGGAAAGCATTGGAGCTAGCGGTTAAGTGGGTCTATACAGCGGATAAGACTATGAAAATGCCCCATAAGGACAATCTGCAATCTCTTATCCATGAGCTGTCCTTCCGGTTCGCAGTGGATTCTAATACTTGGGGTAAACTGCCTTTTATCATCAAGTTGGGTAATCTGGCAGTACATACAGAACGGAGCGTGCAGCCCAGTGATGCTCTTGCGTCATTGAAGGGCTTGTTTGAGTTCATCCAGTGGATTGACTATTGTTATGGAACTGATTATCAGGAGCGTGCCTTTTACGAAAGCCTGATTCCTACTGAAAAAGTAGCAGTAGATATTCGGAAAATCAAAGAACAGGAAAGCCTGCTGGATGAAAAAGAAGCAGAGATTGAGGCACTGCGCAAACAAATTGAGCAGATGTCCGCTCATTATACCGCCGAAAAAGAGAAACATCAGCAGGAGCGTTCTTTTCAGCCGGAAGATTTGTCCGAGTTCCAGACACGGAAAAGTTACATTGATGTAGATTTGAAGTTTATGGGCTGGAAATTTACAGGTACAGATGCAGATGTGCAGGAGGAATACCCTGTACAAGGTATGGCTGGCGTGGTGGGCCAGATGGGCTACTGCGATTATGTACTGTTTGGTAAGGATGGCCTTCCGCTGGCCGTGATTGAAGCCAAACGCACCAGCAAAGACCCTAACATTGGGCGGAAGCAGGCAGTTTTGTACGCGGATTGTTTGGAACGGAAATTTGGCCGCCGTCCGATGATGTTCACCACTAATGGCTTTGAGACTTATTACTGGGATAACCAGTCTGGCCCCCAGCGCAAGGTCAGCGGCGTGTTCAGCAAGGAAGATTTACAAAAGCTGATGAATCGCCGTGCTGAACGGCAAGACTTGATGAGCATTCCCATTGATGATAAAATCACAGATCGCTACTACCAAAAAGAGGCTATACGAGCTGTTTGCGGACAGATTGAACAAGGATTTCGTAAACACCTTCTGGTGATGGCCACCGGTACGGGAAAAACAAGGACGGCTTCCAGCCTGACCAATGTGCTCAGCCGCGGCAAGTGGATCACCAACATTCTTTTTCTGGCTGACCGCACCGCCTTGGTAAAACAGGCCAAGGATGATTTTAAGCGGTATCTGCCGGATATGTCTCTGTGTAATCTGTGCTCCAACAAGGATGACCGGAATGCCCGGATTGTGTTTTCCACCTACCCAACGATTTTGAATGCTATCGACGACACCAAGTCCAAAGATGGTCGCCAGTTGTTTACTCCGGCACATTTCGATTTAATTGTTATTGATGAAAGTCACCGGAGTATTTTCAAAAAATACCGGGCGATTTTTGAATACTTCGATGCTTTGATGGTTGGTCTTACTGCCACGCCGAAAACGGATGTAGATCGGAACACCTACGATTTCTTTGAGATGGAGCACGGTATCCCTACTTATGTGTATGATTATGAAACGGCAGTCTACCAAGATCATGTGCTTGTACCATACTATAATTACGAGGTCAAAACCAAGTTCTTGGATGAAGGCATTACCTATGATGACCTGTCTGACGAAGATAAAGAGCGTTACGAAGATGATTTCATTGAAGATGGCATGATGCCGGACTTTATTCCATCTGCGGATCTTAATAAATTTGTGTTCAATGAAACAACCGTGGATATTGTGTTGCAGGATTTAATGGAGCGAGGCATTAAGGTCGCGGGTGGAGATCGGTTGGGTAAAACCATTATCTTTGCGCAGAATAAACGCCACGCCGAATTCATTTTGGAGCGTTTTAATAAGCTTTACCCACAGTATCACGGTTCATTCGCCCAGCGCGTGATTTATGACGATAGCTATGCCCAGACTATTATAGATGATTTCAAACAGCCGGAAAAGGAACCTCATATTGCGGTGTCAGTAGATATGATGGACACGGGTATTGATGTGCCGGAATGCGTCAATCTGGTATTTTTCAAGAAGGTACGATCCAAAGCAAAATTCTGGCAGATGATTGGCCGAGGAACCCGTTTGTGTAAGGGATTGTCCTGTGTGGATCAAATTGATGGAACATGCACGGATAAACGTCGCTTTCTGATTTTTGATTACTGCAAAAATTTTGAATATTTCCGGGAACATAAGGAAGGGTATGAGGCCAGAGAGACAAAGACATTATCGGAAAATATTTTCGGTAAACGGATTAAAATTGCTATGGCTTTACAAGAAAGTGCCTTTCTCGGAGAGGACTATCAAGAATGGAGAAATGAGCTTGTTGATACCTGCCATAAGCAAGTTGCGGAACTGAACCAAGAGCTGATTTCTGTAAAATTGCGGATACAATATGTGGAAAAATACAAGAAGAGTGATGCCTTTCTTTCACTAAGTGAAGGAGATAAAGGCGAGTTACTGACACAAATTGCATCGCTTGTCCAGTCGGATGAAAGTGATGAATTTGCCAAGCGGTTCGATAATTTCATGTATGGTTTGATATTGGCTCACATTGATCAGTTGCCTGCTTTCAAATATGCAAAAAAACAGCTATGTGATACGGCTACCCTGCTGGAACGTAAGGCCAACATTCCGCAAATCAAAGAGAAATTGCCTTTGCTTCAGGAAATCCACACTGATGCCTTCTGGAACGCCAATGATATTTTATTGTTTGAAAAGGTGCGGAGAGAAATTTGTAATTTAATCCGATTTTTGGACGAAGGGGGCGGAGAGCAGAAACGCATCGTCACCAAACTTACTGATCCGATTACTGATAGCCAAGAAGGTATCCAGTTAGATGCAGCTTATGATTTTGAAGACTATCGTGTCAAAGTAAACCGCTATGTCAATGAGCACAGAAATACGCTGGCAATATACAAGCTGACTCATAATATTCCGCTGGATATGGGCGATTATCAAGAGCTGGAGCAAGTTTTGACAAGCGAACTTGGGAGCAAAGAAGATTACAAGCGGGAATTTGGAGACACGCCATTTGGCCTGCTGGTTCGTAAAATCGCCAAATTGGATCACGATGCTGCTATGCAGGCGTTTTCTGCTTTTATCAACGATCAGTCTTTGAATCAGAAACAAATTGCCTTTGTAAAAAAGATTATCAATTACATTGAGCTGAATGGATATATGGAAAATGTTTCGGAACTCAAAAAGCCGCCATTTGATAAGACGGTCAGCTTTATCAAGCTGTTTGATGCAAAGACTAGAACGGCATTGATGGCAACCATCAATCAGATTCGTGAGAATGCGGTTCAAATTGTAGCATCATAACAGTGAAACAGCACACAGATCTTCATGTAGATAGGCTATTAAATCTGTGTGTCTGTTTCATGTTCGGGCAGGAAAAATCCGACAGGATTAGATGAGTTGGATAGCCTTTGCACGAACATAGGGGGTGCACACCGTCCATCCCCGCTGCACTCTGGGTAACGGCGGCGGAAATCATTTCCGGCGTGATGGTCGGAGTATGAACATCCGCTCCTTTGGTGAGTTCAGTGAACATCTGCTGGGTGATGTCCTTGGTCAAAGATTGCGCCGCCGTAAAATCGTTGCCGATTTCTTTCTTCACTTCCGCAGCGCTGACATGAACGGGCTCTGTATCATCGTCAGGTCTGCCTGTTGACAGCTCTGGCCGCCTGCATAGCGGCATCTGTTTTCACATTTCGGCGTAGCATCGTGCTGAGAGTAGTAAGCATCTGGTTCTATCCGGCGAAACCGGCAGCCAGTGAATCATCAAAATATTGCTTGATCATGTAGGTGACTTCTGCAAAGCGTGGGCTTTCTATAGCAATCCAAAATAATACTGCACTCACTTGACATAAGGTTTATGATAGAGACAGGAGGCGATTATTATGCTGTATAATGAAGCACGAAGACTGCTTATCGAGGCATGGAACAAAACCCATAATGCAAAGGAAGTGGCAGAATGCTTTTCCGTAAATACCAGCACAGTTTATCGTCTGGAAAAAAGAATGCGGGAAACCGGCTCTGTGGAAACCAGGGTTTCTCTGCGCGGGCGTAAACCTGCCCTAAGTCAAACGGATATTCACAATATCGACCGGCTAATACAGGAACAGCCCGATATTACAATCCGTGAAATACGGGAAAACTCCGGTTACAGGTAAGTGATGAAACCGTCCGCAAAACAGTCCTGAAACCCGGATACGTTTATAAAAAGAAGTCCCTCTATGCTTCGCAAGCAGGAGCGTTTCCGATGTCAGGGCCAAAAGGGAAGCATGGAAAAAACATATACCGGAGAGAGGCGTAAATAACTTGGTATTTCTGAATGAAAACGGCGTCAACACGAATATGACAAGGCATTACGCCCGTTCGAAAACCAATGAGTGTGCAGTGGACAGTGCGCCTGTAAATACGCCGCGTGGCACCACGCTCCTGTCATCCATATGTCTGAACGGAAAGACGGCCCATACGGTTTATCAGGGCGGTACTACAGCGGAACGCTTTGCAGAATATCTGGAAAACATTTTACTGCCGACATTATCAGAGAATGACGTCATCATTATGGATAATATGCGCACCCATCATGCAAAAGTGGTCAAAGGGATTCTGGATGCATCAAGAATCAAATATCTTTATCTTCCACCTTACAGCCCGGATCTGAACCCGATTGAAAAAATGTGGTCAAAGATCAAGGCATATTTGAGAAAAGTAAAAGTACGTACTGCGTCAGAATTACCGGGCGCAATAGAAAAGGCATTTTCAACTGTCCGTCCCCCGGATTGTTCAGAGTGGTTTCGTTCATGCAATTATGTGCAATAATTTGTTGGATTGCTATAATTGTTGTTTAAATTCATCTGTATATTTGCGTGGTTTTCTTCTCCGTTTTGTTTTGGCCATATTGATTTCTCCTTTGTATATTGGTTTTATACTATATGACCTTAAAAAATCTGTCCAGTTTATTGTAGCCTATCCAGTATCATGTGGCTCACTCCCGATATTCCCCTGTGCAGCGGTCAGACAGTTCATACAGGAAAAACAGCCATTCATACAGCAGGTGTCAGAAATTTCTGCAATTTTTCCGATAAATGGATTGATAGCTGAAAGTCCGGGTATGGCGTCGGACAATGGAGGTAGGAAAATGTCTGTCAGTGGAGTGGGATGGGGATATAATCAAAACTATGTGATACCAGAGGAAAATACGAAGAATGCAAACGATGTGGAAAAGGCAGGTACTTTACAGAACTTGTCGGAAGCAGAAGAAATGGAGCTTTTTAAGAAAAAGTTTTACGCTGAGCTGGAGAGGATACCAAAGAATGGAACTATCATCAACCTGGCTGTTAACATATCCGGGAAAGCTTTTGAAAATATGAAAGCTGATCCGGAATACAGAGCAAAGATATTGTCGGCGCTTCTAAGAAAACCAGTGAGGAGAAAACCAGACAGACACAACTCCTGGAAGAATACCTGGAAAAACGGGCTCAGGTTAAAAAACAGCGGCAGAAAGTTGTTGTACGAAACAGCAGTCAAAGAAAATGATAAGGGGAGGACAACATGAGCATTCACGGAATAGAAGCGGCAGGATATCCGTCAGCAGGGTATGGAACCCAAAAGACAAAGAGAAATGCGGCGGGAAGGAATTTTGCAGAACAGATGGCACAGGCGGCAGGAACTGCCCCTGCAGTTATTTTGCATGGCGCAGATCAGGGAAGCGGGGATAGTACGGTCAGTTCATGGGCGGATGTGGTAAGCGGTTCGTCCATTTCTGTGTATAAGACGCAGGATTTTAACCCCCAAGTCCCGGTATATAAGGTGAAAATATGGGATCCTTCAGGAAATGTGACAGAGAAGATGGTGGATGTGTCAAAGGTAGATCCCCAAAACTGTGATACGGCAGAACTGTATGCGTACACTTCCCATTTAAAAGAAAGCGGGAAAGGGAGTTTTGAGGATACGGTGCTGAAAGCTGTCATTGCAAAAGCTGTAAAAAATGCAGAGAAGAGAAGCACCAGTCCCTGGAGCTTTTCGGAAAAGGCTGACTGGGTGAAAATTACAAATGACATTATGCAGTCGGAATACCGGTATGGAGATTTAAAGAGCTACAGGGAGTGGAAAAAGTTTTCGGAACTTTTGGAACGGTAAACTGGCTTTACAGATTGCAGGCAGTTGGTTTATGATAAAAGAGAAAAGGAACATTAAGGAGAATTAAGGGGAGAAATCATGAAAAAAATCTGTATAGAAGATGTTGACTGCCTTAATTTCTGGATCCATTATTTTGGCTGCTGCTATCCGAATGGTTATGATGAATCGAAGGATATTTCTGTATCTGAGCTTATGGAGGAATTGTATACAGAGGAAGCCGGAAACTGGTGGAAGCAGTTTACTGGATATTATGAAGGTGTCCTTGATGAAAGCGATGGATATCTGGAGCATCCCACTACGCTGGAGGCGATGCTGCCGGATAAAATTTTAAAAATAGAATTTCATCCGGGTGATATCCTTTATTTTATCAATGATGAACAGGTTGGGAGTACAGGGCCCCATTGGGAAGTGCAGACAATCCCTTATAAGGATGTGGAACAGTTGCTGTCTTTAAAAAACGGGCGGCAGCTTTTTCTGCTTCTTTTGCCCCTTGCCTTTACAGGAGAGGAAGAGATACAGTCTGTCAGAAAAAAGGTTGCAGAACAGATGAGGAATTATTTTTCTGAGAATTTTTCTGAACGTGTTTCGGGATGCATTGCAGCAGGCATGGCACAGCATCCGCAAAAGTAAGTATCCTTCAGTTTTTAGGTGTAACAGGTTTCTGAATCTATTATGTGGGGAGGGAATCCATATGAATATTTCCGTTTTTTTAAGTTATCCGAAGCCATATGTCAAACAGCAGCAGGTATTTATCCATCAGTTATCCAAATATCTGACCGGACGGGGATTTGAGCCCAGGACACTGGGAGTTACAGATTACGATATGGATGCACCGTTAACGGCGATCAGGCGATTGCTGCTGGAATCCAATGGCCTGTTATGTGTTGCTTTCAGAAGAAGTGTGATCAATGATGGAATCATAAAGCCCGCAAGCGATATGGGAGAGAAGGAAACAAACCTGTCCGGAGTCTGGTTAAGCAGTTCTTATTGCCAGATTGAGCCTGCTATGGCTTTTCAGTTGGGACTTCCGGTTCTTATTTTCAGGGAAAAGGGGGTACTGGAGGATGGGATTTTGGAAAAAGGGGTTCTTGGTACCTATATGCCGGAATTTGATCTGTCCCAATCTGTAACGGATTACTTCAAATCAAAGGAATTTCTGCAAATGTTAGGACGCTGGGAAGGCTATGTGAGAAAGGTTGTCGAGAAAAAGGGAAATCCGCCCCGGCTGTTCTGATGTTCCGGAATCGTATCAGCCCGGTGACGGCGGGACGGCAGATGGAAGGGAGCAAAAGAATGTGTGATATGACAATGAAAGAAGCCATGAACAGGCGGCATACGGTACGGAAATACAGAGAAATCCCGATTCCGGAGGAGATTGTCAGGCAGTTATGCAGGCGGGTGGAGGCGCATAATAAAAGAGATCATCTGTCGGTCAGGCTGATGACGGAGGATACCAGTGCGTTTCAGGCAGCGGTCAGGCTGTTTCTGGCCAAAGGGGTGAGAAATTATTTTATTATGGCAGGCGGTGAAGGACCGGATCTGGATGAGAGGCTTGGATATTGTGGAGCCGATCTGATGCTGTATGCGCAGACGCTGGGGCTGAATACATGGTGGGCAGGAGGCACTTACAACCGAAAAAAGATGTCAGAGGCGGCAGCAGGAGACAGGGTGATCGGTGTGATTGCTGTAGGATACGGAGCTTCCCAGGGGACACCTCATAAGACGAAGAAACCGGAAGAGGTCAGTTCCTATATGGGAACGGCTCCAAAGTGGTTTCAAAATGGTGTGGAGGCCGCGCTTCTGGCTCCTACCGCACTGGCCAGACAGGCGTTTTGGATCGAAGGGGAGAACGATCAGGTGTCCATTCGCTGTGATAACGGAATATTTAGCGGAGCAGACAAAGGGCTGGTAAAATATCATTTTGCGCTTGGCGCCGGAACAGAAAATTTTACATGGGTTTAAAAAGCGGGAAGAAAATCATGATGGTGGAGGAGGAGCCAATGAAAAGAGGGGCAGGATTTTTTTCGCTGATGGTATGTGTTTTGGCACTGTCCGGGTGCGGAAATTCAGGTGGCATGGAGGATGGGCAGATCATAACGGAAACAGAAATTTTCCAGTCGGCTGTGGAAGAACCAACGGTATCCATAAACATTGATGATATCACAGAAAATGATACAGGTGAGAAATATGGGAAATACTGTAATTATCTGGGGCAGGTAACAGCGGCGGATTTAACGGAAGAAGAGGGTATCAAGTCAGCGGAGGCAACTGTGAGCTATGATGAAGAAACCGGGCAGTATTTCATAGAATTAGCGATAAAAACGGACGGGGTGTTGAGTGATGAGCAGTTTAAACTTTATAAAACTTTTTTACAGAAAACCTATGCGAAAGTAACCTGGGTGGTGAATGGAGAGCCGTTGCCTGCGTCCTGATGATATATGCCGTAAAAAGAGCAATTTTATACAATCCGAAATTTCACAATCATTGTATCCTGTCAGTATGCAAGTCATTGCAAATAAATAATCAGGAGAGAGTGGAAAATGGAACATCAAAATCTGTTTGAACGATTCAGCAATGCAGGAAGGTTGAGTTTGCCGGGGCAGGAGATTCCCTTTGCCGATATCCCGTGGGTCAGGCATCCTGACTTTGAGGGAGTGGAGTTAAAGCATCTTATAACTGCCCGGCAGAGCGGCGGACAATTCAGCTTTCATCTTGTCAGGATTGCTCCGGACAAAAAAATCGGAAATCATGTTCACAAAACCCGGTCAGAAACCCATGAAGTGATTTCCGGCAGCGGGGTATGCATCCATGACGGTACGGAAATAAAGTATGAGCCGGGAGTCATTTCCCTGCTGCCGGCGGATGTACCTCATGAAGTGACTGCGGGAAAGGACGGTCTGTACATTTTTGCAAAGTTTATGCCTGCGTTGAACTGACAGAAATTTTGTTATGTCAGCAGTCTGCAGGAAGTTTTGTATGCAGTGGGTGTCAGTCCCACATATTTTTCAAATTGCTTTATGAAGTGGCTTTGATCACAGAAACCGGTGGTCAGAGCCACTTCTGTGATATTGTCCATCTCATTCAGCATACGTTGTGCCTTGCGGATGCGGTTTTGAATCTGAAACTGATGCGGGGTCAGGCCAACTGCCTGTTTAAAACTTCTGATCAGATGGTATTTGCTGAGATACAGGGAACGGGCCATTTCGTCAATGCTTACCTTCCTTTGAGGACAGAGCTCAATCTGCTTTTTTAATGAATCGATTGATGATTCCGAAGGGGAGGAAAGCGGGGCGCTGTCAGGAAAGTCCAGACAATCTGACAACCGGGCTGTCTGGATTTCAGTTAACTCCAGTTCACGGACAGAAGTCAGTAAATGCAGAATATTCTGTTTGAGCATATCTTTACCGCATCTGTGTATGGCATTTTTACCGATGCATAAGGTCAGTAAGGAGTATGGGGCTTTCGCTTTAAGCATATGCGGTACATAGGGCGGAATGGCAAAAGAACTGTCTTTTTCACAGAGAAAAGAATCCTCTCCCACAGTCAGAGAGACTGAGCCGCATAAAACCAGACCGACTGTAAAGACCGAAATATGATTGTGGCGAGGGTATGAGATCACGGAATTGCGGCAAAGGATCAATTCCATATTATCCGGCTTACTGCGCAGGTATATAATATGATTTGTTTCTTTCATAATCCCCTTCTTGTGTATGGCTGCTTTGCGGCTGCCTGTTTTTCCTGTAAGGTTATGAGATCAGGTATCAGTCAGGCCGCAGAAAAAATAAATGCCTGTAAAACGGAAAGCTATGCTGCTTACTGCCGGCAGAATGCAGGCAGCTCTCTACTGTGGAGCAGATACAAAGCGGATTGTAGATTCTCTGGCAATGACGCGGGATTCCAGCTCATACATATATGGTTCTGTGTTGTTGTTTATCTGGTCCAGCAGGATTTCCACAGATTTTTTTCCGATTTCATCCAAAGGCTGGGCAAGGGCAGTAAGTTTGGGGTTGATTTCCTTTGCCAGCAGGGAATTGTCAAAGCCGGCAATGGCAATATCCTGTGGGATTGCATAGCCTAATTCCCGGAAAGCAGTGATGGCTTCGCATGCGGTGATGTCATCATTAGCCAGATATGCCTCACAGTGCAGCCCTGAATTTGCCGCATATTGTTTTACCAGCTTATAGACCAGGCTTGCGTTCATATTTTCCGGCGCCGGACATTCGATCACATCGGTCAGTTTTATCTGGCTGGCAGACAAATACTGCTGAAATCCTGCGTATTTCAGGGCGGAGGTAGATTCTCTGGTAGGGCCGATATATCCTATTTTCTGAAACCCCATGTTCAGAAAATGTTTGGCTATCTGTTGTCCGCCATGATAATGGGAGATATATACGCTGCTGAATCCTTCCATCCGTTTGGTGATCATCACTGCCGGAACCTGCAGGCGCTGATAGGCGGGCAGGCTCTGTCTGGCAGAAACCGGGACTGCGATGACGCCGTCCACTTTTCGCTGGCGCAGCTGGGCGAGAATATTTTTCTCTTTGTCCAGGCTGCGGTGTGTATTGCAGATAATAACACTGTATCCTTCATAAAATGCCTGATTTTCTACAGATTCTATAATTTCACTGAAAAAAGGGTAGGCAATTTCCGGAACCAGCAGGCCGATGATGTTTGTCCGGTTTCCCGCCAGGCTTTGGGCGATAAGATTGGGTTCATAATCCAGCTCTTTGACCCAGTGGAGCACCTTTTGACGTGTCTCTGCTTTGACGGAAGGATGGTTGGAGAGAACTCTGGAAACGGTGACTCTGGAGACTCCTGCCTTATCGGCAATATCCTGCATACTGACCACGGCAATCCCTCCTTTCTTTGTAATCTTACATAGGGATATTTTATTCCTGCCTGCCGCTGTTGTCAAGAATGGAAGAGCCACCCTTGCGGGTGGCTCTCTTTCCGGGAATCCGGCTTATATCATGGGTGTTTCATACCACCGTGCACAGAGACAAATGAAGGATATTATGCTTTCAGACGCATCAGTTGGTCGCCGGGCTTCAGCTGATCCGAAGCTACGGTTTCCACAGAGGCCAGATCATCGGAATTGGTGACTGCCACCATAATGGTGGATGGGTGACCGGCAGCCCTGATCTTTTCCAGATCCATAGTCAGCAGAAGGTCCCCTTTCTTTATTGTCTGTCCTTCTTTGATATGACTCTTGAACCCCTCGCCTTTCATTTCTACAGTATCAATACCTACATGGATGAGCAGTTCTACGCCTTCTGCCTCAATGCCGACGGCATGTAATGTATCGGCGAGCTGGACTATCTTGCCATCCATTGGGGCATAAACTTTTCCGGTCTCCGGATTGATGCCGCAGCATACCCCCAGGACACCCTGGGAAAATGTCGGATCGGGAATCTCCTCCATAGGGACAAAGGCTCCCTGGGCTACGGCTCCCAACACATCGGGAAAGGATATGGGTGCAGGCGCCGCTGCGTCCTGCTTACTTCCTTTGGGGCTCTCGGTTTCCATGACCTCCGGAGGTACTGCGAAGAACCAGCACAGGCAGAAAGCGACAGCGAACGTAACGAGGGCAAGTATTACATACATCATCAGCTGAGAAGGAGAGTATATGTACAGCAGCAGTCCCGGAATCGTAGTTATGCCGTTGCCGGTACCTTTCATTCCAAGCAGCATGGCGATCATGCCGGCTATGCCATTGATGGAACAGCTGAGGAGAAACGGCTTCATGCCATAACGCAGGATGACACCGAACAATGCAGGCTCACCGATACCCAGCAGGGCAGATACGGTGGCGCTGGGGCCGATGGCGCGGATTTCTTTCTTTCTGGCTTTTATGGAGATGGCCAGACATACGCCGGCTGAGGAAAAGCCGCACATACACAAAATGGCATTGAAAGGGTTAAAGCCGGTGCTGGCCAACAGGCTGATCTCCAACATATTGAATATATGATGGACACCTGTGAGGGTGATGATAGACCAGAAGAAGCCTACGACCAGGCCGCCGATGCCAAAAGGAAGTTCCAGTGCATATTCTACGATGACCAGCAGGATATTCTCCAGTGCATGAAGGAGCGGCCCGATGACCAACAGAGAAAGAATCAGCATAACAAACAGTACCAGAAAAGGCGTAATCATAAAATCGAAAACGGCGGGAACTGTTTTTCGCAGTTTCTTTTCCAGCTTACTGCCTATTACCCCGGCGACAAAGGCAGGAAGGATGCTGCCCTGATACCCCACTATAGGGATGAAACCAAAAAGCATAAGGGGTGTTACGCCGCTGGAAGGGTCTGCTACAGAGTAGGCGTTTGGCAGGGAACCATTCACCAGCATCAGCCCCAGGATCAGGCCAAGCACCGGAGAACCGCCAAATACACGGAACGTGGACCAGCATACAATAGCAGGCAGAAAAGAAAAAGTGGTGCCGGAGAGTACATCTACCAGAACCTGAAAGGTATGGGGAATATCGGCATTGGTCATACCGAATAAAGCCAGAAAGTTGTCATTGAGCAAGGCCCCCTTCAAACCAAGGAACAGACCGGTGGCCACCAGGGCAGGTATGACGGGAACAAATACATCCCCAAAAGTCCGGATGGCTTTTTGCAACTGATTTTTGCCGTCCATTTTTGCTTCCTTTGCTTCGCTTGCAGTGGTCTCTGCAATGCCAAGCCGGATAATCTGTTCATAGACCCGATTGACATGGCCGGTGCCAAAGATGATCTGATATTGTCCGGCTGTAAAGAACGTACCCTTCACTGCATCAATTTCGCCGACTTTTTCATCGTCAGCCAGAGAGCGGTCTGCGACAATGAGGCGCAGCCGGGTGGCGCAGTGGGCGGCCGACTTGATGTTTTCCGATCCGCCGACGGCCTGAATGACTTCTTTTGCTATCTTTGCATAATCGTAATTCATAGCTTCCTCCTGAAAAATTTTGTTTGGTGTACAATGCAAATGCACATAATGTACTCGCGTTCATCTTGAAGGGAGAATAGCATGCAAGAGGGGCAAAAGTCAATACAGGTGCCGGAAAAAATATAAAATTGGCAATTTGCATAAAATATATAATTGTGTTTTGTTAAAAACAGAAAAAGAAATATGGCGCATTGACAGAGTCATTTTAGAAATTTATAATGAACGAAATGAAAACGTGTTCAATTGAAAATACCATAAAAGGAGGCTATATGGATCAGAAATTGATTTTTTTGGATATTGACGGTACCCTGACTGAACCCGGGAAAAATGTTCCGCCCGCATCTGCGGTTGAAGCGGTACGCCGGGCCAGAGAGAAGGGGCACAAAGTGGTGTTATGCTCCGGCAGGAATTATGGGATGCTTTTTCCTGTACTGGAATTTGGCTTTGACGGGCTGATTGCCAGTGCCGGCGGTTATATTGAATATGGCGGACAGGTGGTTTATGACTGCCCGATGACCCCGCAGCAGCAGGCCAGAGTACTGGATGTCTTTAAAGAAAGCGGCGTTTACCGTACCATAGGGGGCAGAAACCACAGTTATACAGATGAGGGGTTTAAGGAATTTCTTGCAGAAAATGCACAATCCAGGGCCAACAGTGAGCTATTGCGGTGGCGGATTCAGATTGAAAATGAGCTGGGCATTCATCCTATGTCAGAATACGATGGTGAGCCTATCTATGGGATGGCATTCATGAGCAGGGGTGCAGAGCGCCTGAAAAAGCCCATGCAGATGCTGCAGGATGAATTTGACTTCTGTATTCAGGACGAAGATGCCTGCGGTATTGTGAATGGAGAACTGGCCAGCAAGGCTTTCAATAAAGGAAAGGCAGTGAAAAGATTATGTGAATTTCTGGGTATTTCCCGGACAGATACAATTGCTGTGGGAGACAGTATGAACGATCTGGAGATGCTCCGGGCTGTGGAAATCAGTGTCTGTATGGCAAATGGAAGCCCTTCTCTTCAGAAGATTGCCGACATGGTCTGCCCGCCTGTGACAGAAGACGGCCTTTACCGTGCATTTGAAAAATTGCAGCTCATATAAAGAAAGAGGTGGCAAGAATGGTTCAGAAAGAAAAAACGATGTTTCAAAACCGCATGGCCCGTCATATGGATGAATTGCGATGGCTGTACATGGAGCTTTATCACAATGAAGCCATGTTTGCGGAACTGTGCCGGAAACTATGCGAATTTGACCGGGAGAGGCCGGCTGCTTTGAAAAAACGGGATCTGGAGAGGGAAGCAGACCCGGAGTGGTACAAGTCCAATGCGCTTATGGGGATGATGCTGTATCTTGATAATTTTGCCGGGAACCTGAATGGA
Organism: uncultured Clostridia bacterium; assembly: GCA_947385955.1. Classification (GTDB taxonomy): domain Bacteria; phylum Bacillota; class Clostridia; order Lachnospirales; family Lachnospiraceae; genus VSOB01. The sequence goes on along the minus strand of CANDNA010000027.1, from coordinate 14,816 downwards.
CTGCGGGAAAAACTGCCCTATATCCAGCAGACAGGAGTCAACCTTCTCCATCTGATGCCGTTTCTGGATACGGTGCCTGAACGAAGTGACGGCGGTTATGCTGTGGCGGATTTTTGCAAGGTACGCTCTGATTTGGGAACAATGGAGGATTTGGAGAAGCTGGCTGCTGTCTGCCATGAAAAGGGGATCAACCTGTGCATGGATTTTGTCATGAACCATACCAGCCAGGACCATGAATGGGCGAAAAGAGCCCGTCAGGGGGAAGGGGAGTATATGAGCCGGTATTTCTTCTTTGCAGATCCTTCCATACCGGCAGAGTATGAGAAAACCGTACCCCAGGTATTTCCCACCACTGCGCCTGGAAACTTTACATGGCTGGATGACTGCCGGCACTATGTTATGACCACTTTTTACCCTTACCAGTGGGATTTGAATTACCGGAATCCCCGGGTGTTTAATGAGATGATGTACAATTATCTTTTTCTGGCAAATAAAGGCATGGATATGATCCGTATTGATGCCGTACCGTACATATGGAAAGAACTGGGGACTGACTGCCGCAACCGTCCTCAGGTTCATACCATTGTCCGGATGATGAGAATGATAGGTGAGATTGTCTGCCCAAGCGTGATACTGCTGGGAGAGGTGGTTATGGAACCGGTAAAGGTAGTGCCTTACTTTGGCAGCATAGAGAAACCGGAGTGCCATCTGCTGTACAATGTGACCACTATGTGTACCACATGGCATACTGTGGCTACGCGGGATACCCGTCTGCTCCGCAGGCAGCTGGATACAGTGAACGCCCTGCCGAAGGAGTATGTGTTTCTGAATTATCTCCGCTGCCATGATGACATTGGCTGGGGGCTGGACTATGAGTGGCTTCATCAAAACTTCAGCACGGATGAAGTGCTCCATAAGCGGTATCTGAATGATTACTTTCAGGGATTTGCAGGTAACAGTACCAGCAGGGGAGAGCTGTATAATGATGATATTACCAGCGGCGATGCCCGGCTCTGCGGTACTACAGCAAGCCTGTGCGGTATCGAAAAAGCCGGGTTTGAGCAGAATCATGCAGCAATGGAGCAGGCGGTACAGCTTGATCTGACATTACATGCCATGATGTTTATGCAGACCGGCATTCCCATGCTGTACAGCGGAGACGAACTGGCTCAGGTAAATGACTACAGTTATAAGGACGATCCTAAAAAAGCGGGTGACAGCCGTTACCTTCACCGGGGCAGGCTGAGATGGGAGCAGGCAGAACATATACATGATTTGGAAACCCCTGAGGGGAAAGTATTTTGCGGACTGAATGCGTTAACCGCTCTGCGGGGAACTTCCCCTGCATTTGGAACTGCGGCAGACGTCTGGACTCTGGATACCGGTGATAATGGTCTGCTGGCAATTGGACGCTATGCGGAAGGACAGAAGAGTATCGGTGTATTTAACTTTACCGAGTGGGAAAAGACCGTTACGTTCCCCCATGACCCGGGTGAATTTACTGATATGCTGACGGGTGAACCCTGTCTGCTGAAGGATCTGCACATCTCTGCTTACAGCTTCCGCTATCTGGAACAAAGGAACGGGAGAGCGTAACGATGGCGCTCATGGGGCGGGCTCCCTTATGAATTGCGATCACAACAGATACCTTTGCAGTGGGCGCGGATATTACCAAAGACTACCGGCAGGCAGGAAAACCCTGTTTTATCGATCGGGCTGATGTTATATAATAAAGCTGATGATGAAAAGGTATACAGGGAGGCTTTTTTACATGGATTTTATAAGACAGTTACGTGAAAATACAGAGTTGGCGGATTTGTTATGCGATGTCTGCGATGTGGAAATTCTTCCGGAGTTCAGGAAACCCCAGGATGAAAATGGCCATATCAGTTATAATCTTTCCGGGAAAACATTTGCCGGGGAAAAGAGCGGAAGCGAATACATTTTGCTGGAGGATGGTTCCGTCGGTTATTGGGGAAGTGAAGGCCGGTGCGGAAGAATCGCAGACAGCCTGCCGGATTTCTTTACATTTGTTATCAATTGCCCCTGTTGGAAGGACTGCCTGTGGGAGTGGGCATACCAGGACAGAGAAGAGCTGCGTGAGTTTGCAGAAGAAATTTTTGAGGAGTATGAGGAAGTCAATCTGGAAGATGGATTTGATCTGTCCGGGGCGCAGCAGGAATTAGCGGGGTGTCTGGGAATAGAAAGAGGTACGGAAATCGTGGATTTACTGATGAAGTTTTATCATTGTACCACAAGAAAACCCCGCTTTATTTACACTTACACAGAAGATGACGGCAGCAGACACAGTGGTACCGGTTCTCTGTTTGACAGTTGAAGATTCTGTGTTTCCGCCCTTTCGGGCAGGATATTTTTCTGCGGCAGGGCAGAAGAAAGGTGTTTAGTTTTTTGCCGGTGATCGTGAGAGCAGTCACCGGAGGCTGTGATCAGATTTCAAAATCCTCTGAATGAAAATTGCTGTAGTATCTTCCTTTTATGGCAGTAAATTTCAAAACACAATAATCAGGATCTTCCATACCGCCTTTATAATACATGGTATCTCCGTCCTGCCATATTCTTTCTTTTGCTTCTTTTGTTTCCAGGACTTCTACGGTCCCTGTGAGACTGACCCCGCGATAGTAGCGCTTATCAATAAAATAAATACTGGCCCTGGGATTTTCACGGAAGGATTTCACCTTGTTGGACGAAGTGTTTGTACTGAACCAAAATACCCTGATACCCTGACGCTCTCTTGGTTTCAGCATTGCTTTTGTTATGGGAAATCCTTCTTTGTCTATATAACCGATAAACGTGGTGGTGGATTTTTCCACTAAATTTCCAATTGTCTGTTCCGGATTTTTCATCAATATAAATTCCTTTCTGTTTTTGGTTTTATTCTAACAGAGAGAAATTTATTTGTATACCATAAAGGTATGTTTTTGGCTGTTATCATTTTACTGCATCAGCTCATTTATATTGTAATCTCATACTTTTCTGATTGGCAGCCAAACCTCATACTGCATATTGTTCGGATCTGGATTCAGATAGACTTCCACATCGGGAGCATTATCAAATTCAAAGCCGGATGTTGGAAGCCATTCTGTTACAATGCGCTGTTCCAATTCCTGAATGGACATACCTGTGCCGCTTCCATAAAAGACAGCCCATGTACAGGCGGGGACAACATATTCATCTAAGGAACTGTCGGTATCAGCGGACGAAGATACCGCTATGAAATAGCGCCATTCCTCTTTGTCATTGCAAACGCTTACCCCTAAGACGCCCACAGGCTGACTGTTCATAAGCGGTGTAATCTTTTCAAAAGTGCCGTTTATAGCAGCATTTTGCCACATTTGCGGTACGGCTGTGAAGTTGTTTTCTATTTCCTTATCCAGTGGATGAGATATTCCCACAATACGAAAGGCCGCTTTCTTTTCAATTCGATAATTCAGTTCTTCCACACCTTTTACGGCTATTTTGAAACTGACAGGGGGAAACGATTTCACAGGCGCTCCTCCTTTTTTCGCCATGGAAGGCGCTATGCCATGCACACTTTGAAACGCCCTGTTAAATGCTGTGGGGGAAGAATACCCATATTTCATACCAATATCAATAATTTTTTCAGTTCCGCTTTGCAGATCAATGGCAGCTAAAGACATCCGCCTGCGACGGATATATTCTGAAAGCGGAATACCTGCCATACAGGCAAACATTCTTTGAAAGTGGTATGTGGAGCAGCATGCTATGTGTGCAAGCTCATCATAGCTTATTTCCTCTACAAGATGTTCCTCAATATAAGAAATTGCATTATTTAATTTTTCTATCCATTCCATTTCTTTTACTCCTTTCCCGTAATCATTATACTCCTTTGGATTGTCTGCTGCCTCTCTTTTCATGCACAAAAAAGAGAGTATCAGAAGTGCGTATTCTGTTAATAATCAGAAAAATATTTACGAATCTGATTAAAAAAAGATGGTCATTATATTCTCTGGCAATACGGATGATTTCGGATTTTGAGTAATATGCCAAAGTATATTTTATACAAAATAGAAAAATATGAAATAACATGTGATTTGCAAATATTAAATCAGAATTTAAAAATTATTTTGCACAATATTTCTTCATTGTTGTCTGATAATTTTCACCTATTGCAGGATACAGCGGCCGTTTTGGAAACTTCCCGTTTGAACGTTTTATGGGCAGTGTATAAATTACAGGAGTTTATGAAGAGATAACTCTTTATTTTTATGATACCCCAAAATGGCCGTTGCTGACAGACTTGATATGCCGGATTTTTTTAACTATAATATAATCCTGCGATGTGGAAGGAGGTTTTTCAATGGATGAGAAAATAACATTTAGTCCCGGTTCCTTTTTTCATGGGACGAAGGCAGATTTAAAGACAGGTGATTTCCTGACAAAAGGGTTTTTGTCCAATTATGCGGACAGGACAGCGAAGTATGTTTATTTTTCGGGAACGCTGGATGCGGCTGTATGGGGTGCGGAATTGGCAGCCGGGGACGGCAGGCAGAGAATTTATGTTGTGGAGCCAACGGGAGAGTTTGAAGATGATCCGAATGTGACGGACAAAAAGTTTCCCGGCAATCCGACAAAATCTTACCGTACACAGTCGCCCCTGAAGATTGTCGGCGAGGTGGCCGGCTGGAACGGGCATTCACCGGAGGCGCTGCAAACTATGCGGGAGAATCTGGAACGGCTGGAACGTATGGGGATTGGGGCAATCGAATAGTTTTTACATTGCCGGAAAAAGCTGCATGGCCGTTGTGTGCCAGGTGTTTCTGTAACTGTGTGATCTTCTCATTGCTGCATCTGAATACAGAGGACATCTATGGTTTTGAGGCTTCAGAGGGCTTTATTTCTGATGTATAAGATAGTGCAGTTCAGATATCCGGCTTGTTTAAAAATTCCTGAATATAGGGAAGAGCAGCACCAATGGTGATGCTGTGTTGGGGCATTTTACTGATCAGAAGAAAATCCTGAGGCTCGGTAAAGGGTGTCAGTTGCTGTATTCTTTCATAAAGGAAAGCCAGGTCATCTGTACACAGATAAGGGGCAATATATCCGCCAAGAATAAAATTTGTATCATAAATAAGGTGGAGCATATTGACAGCATCTGCCAAATCCGTAAGGAAACGGTTCCAGCGGTTGGAAGCAGAGGAATCCCGTTTTCTCGCATTCTGAAAGAAATCGTCGAGGGTTTCATTCTCCTCCAGCAGGGACGCAAGGGAAAGCAGTGTTTCCATGCATCCCTGTTTGCCGCAGTAGCACTTAGCGCCACCTGGCCGCATCTGTACGTGCTCGATCGTAGAGTTATGGCCGTGTTTTCCGGACAGGATTATGCGTTTGGAGATAATGGCGGCGCCCAGATGTCTGCTCAGCGAGAGATAAAAGCCATCCGAAAGTTCCGGCGAAACCCACAATTCTGAAAGGGCTGCGCCGTCGGCATCATGAATGAAGGTGCATGGATATGGAAGATGGCAGGAAAATTCTGAAATGGACAGCCCGGTGCATGACAGGATTTTTCCGTAGAGTACCGTTTGTCCATCCGGTGCAGTCAATCCCTGCATGGCAAAGCCGATGCCAAGAATCTGTTCATCCCTGATGCCAAGCGTGTTTTTAAATTCCAGTATTTTTTTGCATACAGTTTCAAAATAGGGTTCTTTACGTTCAAAAGCAATGTCAAATGTAGCGCGGTCAATTTTATCTCCATAAAGGCTGACAGCTATCATCTTAATTTCTTTTTTTAAGATTTCCACACCGATACTGATACGATAATCCGGGACAATGGAGTATGCAGCGGCTTTCCGGCCCACAAATTCTGTATTAATCAGTCCATTTTTTATGATCAGTCCGTCATTCTCCATGTCTGTCAGGTTGGCTGTGACAGTGGGACGGCTCAGATGCAGTTCGTAGGAGATTTCCTGCTGGGAGGTTTTCCTTTTTTTATAGATATAATGGTAGATCAGGCTGCGGTTGTTCTGCTTGATTTGGTTCGGTGTAATGCTCTTTGCCATAATCTCTCTCCCTCCTAATTTGTAAAATTATTTTGTAAATTGATATTATATCAAAAAAAGGGAAAAGATGCTATTGGATAATTTTTATAAAAATCATTCGGATTTTATATGAATTAATACATATTGACGAATAACAATTGACTTGCTATTATGTAATCACAATTTGATAAATGATTTTACAAAATAGCTTTCAAGAAGGGAGAACATAATGGGTATTATCGAAAAAATGAAACTGGACGGGAAAAAGGGATTTGTAACAGGCGCAGCGAGGGGGATTGGAAAGAGTACTGCAAAGGCGTTTGCAGAAGCGGGCGCAGATGTAGCGATCGTGGATCTGGATTATGATGAGGCGCAAAAGACAGCGGCGGAACTGGCAGAAAAGACAGGCAGGAAAGTAATTGCCCTCCGCACAGACTGCACCGACGAGAAGCAGGTGGATGAAATGGTCGCAGAGGTGGTAAGGGAGCTGGGAGGGCTGGATTTCTGCCATAACAATGCCGGTATCTGCATCAATGCCCCGGCGGAGGAAATGACCTATGAACAATGGAACAAAGTGATCAATATTAACCTGAACGGCATTTTCCTGACAGATATTGCGGCAGGAAAATACATGCTGGAACATGGAGGCGGTTCTATCATCAACACGGCATCCATGTCGGCGCATATCGTCAATGTGCCGCAGCCGCAGTGCGCATATAACGCATCAAAGGCGGGTGTCATCCAGCTCACGAAGTCGCTGGCGATTGAATGGGCAAAACGGGGTGTGCGCGTTAACAGCATCAGCCCGGGATATATCGGGACAGAACTGACGCTGAATTCCCCGACGCTGGTTCCACTGATTGAAAAATGGAATGCGATGGCACCCCTTGGCAGGATGGGAACGCCGGAGGAGCTGGAATCCATCTGCGTATATTTAGCTGGTGATACAAGTACTTTTACGACAGGTTCGGATTTCGTTATTGACGGTGCTTTTACGTGTTTCTAAGCGGGGAAGACATATTTATAGAAGTGATATTGTCAAAGATGTATGCCGCAACATGTGTTTCGGAATGTCACATGTATGATGATAAAACCATCCGGATCAGGTGTCTGCCATTTCGAAGGAAGATATGGCAGACACTTTTGAAAGGGGAAGCAGTTGGGCAGGATTTATCGGGAGATTGATATGGTCACAACATCGTCAGGATTCCCATGCGCGATGTCTCACGCAAATAGCGGGACCTCGGACTTGAATGCGTGGGTCGGGCTTTTCGGGTGAGACTGTGATACCATATGCGGAAGATGCGGAAGGATTTCAGGTATTCATGGAATGTTATAGGGCTGGCCTTGCCATAGAAAAGGCTGCAATTGATGGAATGAACTGGTAGAGGAAGGAAGAACGATATGGGAAAATGGGGAAAGCGCATAGGATACGGAATTGGGGATCTTGGATGCAACCTGGTCTTCAGCACGATGGCATCTTACCTTATGGTCTTTTATACGGATGTGTTTGGGATTACGGCAGCGGTGGCCGGGACAATGATGTTGGTGACAAAATTTATTGATGCACTCACAGATACGGGAATGGGGTTGATTGTAGACCGGACCCATACGAAATGGGGACAGGGGAGGCCTTATTTTTTGGTGGGAGCTGTGCCGTTTGCGATTTTTACGTTCCTGACTTTTTACATTCCGGATTTTGGGAGTGGCGGGAAGCTGATATGGGCATATGTAACATACTGCCTTTTATGTACAGCATACACAGTTGTAAATATACCGCTTAATACAATTGTGCCAAGACTTACTTCCGATATCCATGAAAGAGATGTCCTGGTTTCTACAAGAATGGTTTGCGCAATGGCCGGGACGGCGGTCGTAATGACTATTACGGAGCCATTGGTGCGCTTTTTTGGTGGAAACAATGAAGCGAGAGGGTATCTTGTGACAATGACAATCTATGGAATTGTCGCGATGTTTCTCTTTTTTCTGACGTTTGCGAGTACTGAGGAAGTGGTGCCCCCTACTGTCAGTCAGACGCATTCCTCTTTGAAGGAGGAGTTCAAGGGGCTTACCGGACAGGCATGGATACTGTTTCTGCTGAATTTGTTTTACTTTTCCCTTTACGTGGTAAGAAGTACGACGGTCATTTATTATTTCAAGTATAATCTGGGAAAGACAGAGTGGCTGTCGCTTGTAGGGATTTTAGGGATTCTGTCCGGATTGCCGATGCTGCTATTGCTCCCTGCTTTGGAAAAAAGGTACAGCAAAAGGAGTCTGATGTTTTTCAGCATCATTTTGTACATAGTGGGAGATTTTCTTATTTATATCGGACGCAATCAGGCAGTATGCCTGTTGACCGGATTGGTTATTACCGGATTGGGAATTTACGGCATTTTTGAAATTACCTTTGCCATGCAGCCGGATGTCATCGACTATTCGGAATATAAGAAAAATGCGAGCGTGGCAGGTCTGATTGCGGCGTTCCAGGGATTTTTTGTAAAAGGCGGAATGGGATTGACGAGCTTTATTATTGGCGCATTTCTTAAAAATGGAGGATATGTGGCCAATGCGGTCCAGACAAAAAAAGCTCTTTCATACATTGAAATATGCTTTATCTGGATTCCGGTCGTTTTGTGTATATTGATTGCAGTGCTTACCTATTTTTATAAGCTGGACAGCCTGCGGGGAGAAATGACACGTGAACTGGAGGCACGGAGGAGGGATTAAGATGGAATATAAGGGCGCAATTTTTGATATGGACGGCCTGCTGCTTGATACAGAGCGCATTTATCAACAGATATGGCAGGAGATTGCCGCAGAGAGAGGCGTGAAACTGGATTCCTGCTTTGCGAGTGCGGTTTCCGGTACAAACGGGCAGTATATGTGCAGGGTAATCGAAAGATATTACCATGTTCCCGATGGGACAGTTATTGTGAATGAGTGCATGGGACGGGTCAGGAAAAGGCTGTCCGTCCATGTGCCGGTGAAGCAGGGCGTGCATGAAATTCTTCATTTTTTTCACAAAAAGAATATTCGGATAGCAGTGGCAAGCAGTACGGCGTCAGAGCAGGTGGAATCCAATCTGAAAATGGCGGGCATACGCGGGTATTTTGAGGCGGTGGTAAGTGGAGCGGAAGTCAAAAGAGGGAAACCGGAACCTGATATTTTCCTTTTGGCAGCAGACCGCATTGGCTGCAGGCCGGCAGAATGTTTTGTGTTTGAAGACAGCGAAAATGGAATCCGGGCAGGTCATGCTGCGGGATGTACGACAGTTATGGTTCCGGACATTGTCAGAGCATCTCCCAATATTCGGCCTTATTGTACCAAAATATGTCAGAGCCTTTTGGAGGCACAAAAAGAGATAGAAGAAATGATGTTGTATCATTTTAGTTGACACCTTATATGCAAGGCTTTGCTGTATAATCAAAGAGAAGTAAGGAGGCAACTGACAATGGCAAAAAAACAGCGGAAATACGACATGGAATATAAGATTCAGGCCGTAAAACCGGCAAAGAAAATCGGCGGCGCAAAAGCGGCTGCTGAACTATGTATCTGCCATATTTGACTGCTTTGATGCCGCGGGTGAGCTGCGCCGGATGGAGGACTTGGAGAACACCAGAAAGGAACTGGAAAAGAACAAGGAAGAGAAGTCTATCTCACGGAAGATGTTCCGGGTGATCGGAATAAGGAGAGCTTTTGTGCCCTGCTTCGGCAGGGCGTTTTTTCTTTTTATATTCCCTATATCATATTGGGCAGATTTATACTAAAATATCAAGTGAGTAAATTCTTTGAATTACTTATTTTGAATAAAGTGCGTTATGGATTAAGGTTATTTGCTGTTCTGTATTTCGTAATATTGAACGAAAAATAAAATTGACTGAATGGAAAAGGGTGTTATGGTAAGTATATGACAGAAGATCAATTCAAAATTGAACCGCAATACGGTCCAAGCCATAATTTTTTAGTATATTGTAATGATGTATTAGTGAACTTTCTAAAGTATGCAGATCGCGAGAAGTTGTCCTCCGTAAAGATAAATTTTAAGAATAAAGAGGAGGAACATAGCTTTGTTGATTTAAAAGAAGGTAGCGATATTTTTGATTGGATGCAGAAACATGGCTATAGTGATGAAATGTATGAATTAAAGTATCGGCATACATTCTTTTTGTTAGTGGCTGATTTTTGCCATTATATGTTGGAATCATTTGAATGTGCGGCCAAGAAAAAGGTTGCTGTTGCGTATGCCTTATTAAGAAAACCATTACGTGATAATTTACACTATATTGAATGGCTGGCAGTAGAAAGAGAAGACTTGTTGGATAAACTAGCAAAGGGTAAGGCAGAAGATTTAGTAATAAACAAATCCAGCGCAAAAAAATATATTGAGAAAGTTGAAAAGATTTACGATATTGCGCATCAGGATGGATTTTTTAGTTTTCGGTACGATAAAAATGATAGGATGAGCCTGGAGAAAATATGGAATAAAGCTAATCATGTAATAACAACTCATTCCTATACAAAATCAGCACAAGGAGAATTAAATTTTGTCTTTTTAGATGAGGAACTGATCGATGAGTTTATCAGATATTATTATTGCGTTGTTCCGTTGGTAATGTCATATGCTGTAGATTTGATTGTGGCAATGTTTGAACGGATTATAAATGTAAATCCAATGACTAATGTTATAAACAGGGTATTAAAACTGGCAAGGCAGGCATGTACAGCGGATGGGAAATTTTTTCAAGATGCACTTAATATATTGGAAGTGGATGAAATACCCTTTTTCTGTCCTCATTGCGGAAATGAAATACATATGAATTTAGATATTCTGTTTGAATTGATGAATAATGTGTTTGAATGTAAGGAATGTGGATTCAAAATAGAATCATCGAGCTATATATTTGATTATGAGGAAGAAACAGATATAGTAGAAGATTAGAGTTATGACTTTAGTTTATTTTGATATGAGTTTAGCAAAATCCCACAGTAGTAAAAACCCCCAATCCCTGCTACGTTTTTACTACGATTGACGGAATCAATATGTCCCGTTTTGCCCCGTTTTGCTATTTCCGTTACATTTTTAACAATCTCCACCGAAAAAGCAAACCTCGTAAAACGTGCCAAAACACGGCAATTCAACGCATTTCAGGAGGAATTTTTATTATGATTAAGATACTTTTCGTCTGACACGGCAGCACGCCGGGAAGCCGGGAATTGGCGGCACTTGTGGGGCAGACCGGGGCAAATCGTGGCATTTGGGAAAGTGGGGTACTACTGTTTTACTACGAGTGAGGAAACGAAAAAAGAGCCTTTATTTCAAGCCCTTTTTTCGTGATTATGCATTTGGTTTTACTTTCTTAGGATGTCTGTTGCGGCTTTGCAAAAAGGCACTTTTCCAAAAGCATCTCTTTGCAGTCAGAATAGCCGAGTAAGTAGGCGAGCATCCCATACCGGGAGCCGAGAGCATTCTGCTCGCTGATGTAGCCGTCTATCAGCAGTCTGGCTTCCTTCGACAGATCCATCTTATCCAGTTTGTCGGAGTATTCGTCCGATTTCCGAATGATCGCCTGATATTCCCCATCGCTGTTTGTGATGCCATTCATGACACTGTTCATGCGGATGCCCATCAACTGGTACAATGCAGGTTCCATTCCCATCCAATCCCTCCTTCCTTGGTATCGTAGCTTACCTCTGTTTTGGCGGGATAGCAAGAGGAAAAATAAGCTATAAAAAATTACAAATAGTTTGTGAATGAATATTATCATATTGTCGTAAAATGACGATACATTTACAAAATGGTAGATGCCTTTTTCAGTGATATGATTTCAGATATTCAAAAAAATGGAAATGATGAGAAGAATTCCTTGACATAGGCATTTTATTGGGGGTAAAATGTGGACAAGGTTATATGTTGTAGCACCATTGCTTTGGGAATTTGCCGGATTTAAGTCAACGTAGCAATTTATCGTTTAATGAATAATATAATACGGAATGGAGAAAATGATTATTTATAATCCAAAAGAGACATGAAGTATATTGGAAAAATACAGCGTGTAGAAGTTACAGAAAAGAAGAGCCGGAAGCATTTTGATTGGCTCAAATTAATAATATGGTATATAGGAGTAATGATTTCATTTGTTCCAATATTTATTGAAGCTTTAATATATTTGGCATCTAATACCACATTGGATAAAAGGTTTGCCCTAAAAGTGTGTACTAAAGGTGATGTACTTTGGATATTGGCTACATTGCTAATATTGACTTTGGTGGAATGCTATATTGAAGCGGACAAAATAGTGGGATTTAAAAAATGGTTAGGGGTATTAGGCGTTGTAGCATGGGGGCTATGTTGCGCAATATGGATTGTATTTAAGTATATATATCCTGAAGACTTTAAGGGAAATATAGTTTTTTGGATTTGCGGTATAATTGCAAGCGTAGTAATAGTTATATGCTCAACTCTTCAATTAGGAGTTGTGGAGGTAGAAAAATGAGTACAATATTAGTAATGATGGTAATAATATTTTTGCTTGTGGGCATTGTACCTTTTTTGCAGTGGTTGCATATCTCGAAGATTGATGAGGGGCAAAAGAGTTTGAGTTATGTTTTTGAACAAGAGTTATTAGATTCTAACTTGAATGATTTGCGAATGGAAGATGTTGTAAATCAAACAATTTCATTAGAACAGATGAAAAATCGTGGGTCGGTCAGAATAGCACAAGGCTTGGCGTTTGATGAAAAAGACTTTGAGAAAAGAAAGCAAGAAGAATATGCTATTGATTTGCCTTAGGAGATAAGAAAATGGATCAGTATTGGAAAGAGATTAGTAAAATTCATTTGTTAACAAAACATTATCTTTTATTGGCAGAGGAAATAGGAGAAGAAATTTTTATTCAACCACTTAAGGAGCATAGAGACGCGTATGATCATATTATTAGAATTTATGGAATGGAATTAAGCAATAAGAAGATAGAAAATCCAAAACAGTATAAAATTAGTAATATGAAAAAAGCGTTAGGACATGAGTATAGAGCTTTTTTTGATACAGCGGATTGGCTTTCATTGATTTGTAGGAAAAAGATACGAATGTTGCTAGAGGGCAAAAACAGTGTTGATATCGAAAAAAAATTACCAGAGTATCCCAAAATAAAAGAGAGATTATTTAAAATTCCTCAAGAAATTGCTGAATTAAGGAAAGAAAAAGATATAGGTGATAGTATTGGAATAATCCGAGAGGTGGATAGCTACAGTCTCGTGTTAGACGAGGTGTTAGAGTACTATCATATATTTTATGATTTGTTTGCTTGAAATTTAGGTGGAGTAAAAGGGGTAAATTATTTACCCCAGGGGTAAAAGTTATCAAAATCTAACAGCGGCACAGGCGGCAATAAAAAAATAATGCCATAGGAATTTGGGTACTCGCAGGCGAAAGTATGGAAGAATGGCTTAAAATCAAGGGATTTTGAGCGTAGAGGGGTTCATCGGAGTGGTTGGTGAACCTCTCTTTTTTGCGTTTTTGATGCCGCTGATAGGATGGCGATTGGGGCAAAATTATACTATCACGCAAAAGTCGGCAGTTTCCGTGATAGTATCCGAGTTTTGCGTGATAGTATAAGAGTTTCCGTGTTTGTTTGGAGTTTCGCCTGTTTGTAGAAAAATGCTGTTGAAATATGGGGGATATTGTCATATTTTGTTAGGGTGTCTCCTTCCTAGGCAGATACGGACACGGAAAGCCTACAAAGCCCGTAAACACGGCACTTTCGGCACTACATAGATTCCAAAGTTACATTATTTTCGTGTGCTTTTAGGGGCATTTTTACATTAGAGAGGGTGCGAACTTTTGTTCTGGGGTTCTTTTGCCTGATAGTGTATACTCGTAGGCAAAAGTCGGTTATTATCACGGAAACTCGGATACTCGCAGGCAAAACTCCATACTATCACGCAAAAGTCGATACTCGCAGGCAAAACCCATATACAAACACGGAAACTGGCTGTATTATCACGGAAACTTGTTGGGAGTTTTCGTGATAATATAAGGGTTTCCGTGATAGTGTAAAGGGTTTTCGTGTTCGTATATGAGTAAAGCGGTAAAAACTAAATGGATAAATGATAACATGGAAAAAGGGCTGGATGACGGCTCTTTTTTGCTTTCCATTCCCGAAAAATAGTCGTTTCGTGCCATCGGGTGAAAAACAGAAAATTTTTATGGTATAATTCAGTGGATGCTTTTGCTTTAGCGGGAACGGTTTTCTGCCGAAGTAATAGGAAACAGCGGAAAGGGTGATATACGGATGTATGACGTGATAGTGGTCGGGGCGGGGCCTGCGGGATGCACGGCGGCCAAGGCTTTAGCGGAAAAAGGCTATAAGGTTCTCCTGGTGGAAAAATTCAGAATGCCCAGGTACAAGTCCTGTTCGGGCGTGCTGATAAAGAAATCAATGGAGCTTGTAAAGAAGTATTTCGGGGAGACTGTGCCAGAGTCCGCCATGTGTACCCCGACAGATAACAGGGGCATGATTTTCACAAATGACGCAGGGAAGGAATACCGTTTCGAGCAGGAAGGGCTTAATGTATGGCGCAGCTATTTTGACGGGTGGCTTGCGGGGAAAGCAAAGGAGAGTGGCGCGGAGGTCAGGGACGGCGTGGCGGCTCTTTCCTGCAGGGAAAAGGACGGGTTTGTGGAAGTCAGCCTGCACGGGGAAAATAATCATACAGAGAAAGCAAGGTACGTCATTGACTGCGAGGGTGTTGTCGGGGCATTGAAGCGGAAGATTACCGGGGAAGTTCCCGGATACATAACCA
>CANDNA010000026.1 GCA_947385955.1 uncultured Clostridia bacterium | reverse complement strand
AGAGCATACGGTTCATACCCGTAGTGTCGAGGGTTCAAATCCCCCTCTCGCTATTGTAGATAGTCCGGAAACCTTGTAAATACAAGTGTTCTGGACTTTTTGTTTTTATAAGTAATCAAAAAGGTAATCAGACATATGTTCGATTAAAAAACGTAAGAAAGGAGTATCTTGCATGTATGATATATTGATAGACAGAAGGTGTCATTTTGAGTTCGATTCTCATGATCAAAATTTTGGGGAAGTAAATTATGGCAAGAGGACGACGAATACCGATAGACGAAAAAATTGCAGAAAGCTAAGAGCTAAGAGCCTTCCTTGTTTGTAGAACAAAGTCAAAAGGAGGATGGTCCTTTTGAACCGCCTCCTACCTGACTCCGTTACAGAAGAAACTATACGAACTGTCCGATCCCCTAATGTGTTTCTTTCTCTGACAAAAGCATCAGATTCCATTGGTGTACTTCACACCTGTAAAAACCTCTTTGTATAACAGGGTCGTTTTGGGCAATTTCGGATGCTTCTTCCAGGTCTTTGGCTTCAAAGAGTATCATTGCCCCATCGACGGACTCTGTTTCCATGCTGCCGAATATTCCTGCCATAAGATAGCGTTCTCTGGCAATATTCTGCAAATACTCCATAGAATCCAGTGCATCCCGTTCTGTTTCCTGTCTGCCTTCGATTTTGTAATCGATTCTTGCGAATAAGATACTGCCTTCTGTTAAAATCATAGGGTTCCTTTCCTTTCAGTAAGTATTTTGTCTGATTGTTATTATAGCCTGAAATCAATCATAGATTGCGGCTATTTCCAAAGCCCGTTTTTTTAACATGGTCCGGGCAATTTCCGGTTCGATTATTTCAACATATTTTCCGAAAGACAACAGATAATGAAATGTCCAGTCAGTGAGCTGATACCGGGACGTAACGATAAAACTGCCATCTGTACATGCATCAACCTGATTTTCCTGAAAGTCATCATATAATCTGTATGCCATTTCAGGAGCAAACTTCAATTTGAAAACGGGTAAATCACATTCTTCCTGACAATCTGATAAGAGAGAATAATCGTCAGGCAGAGCGCGGTCAAAGGTTTCCGGCATGACACAGATGCGTTTCATTCTTGACATACGGAAAACCCTTATTTCCTGTTTGCAGCGACAGTATCCCACCACATACCAGGCACGGGATTTAAAGGCCAGCTGCAAAGGTTCTATGATCCGATTTGACTTTTGCAGTTCAGAATTGAAATAATCAAAGGCTATTGTGTGTTTGTGGACAATTGCATATTGTAATTCTGAAAGCTCTGCTTTTTGTTTTTCATCGCTGCCCCAATATGTGAAATCAATATCCAGCCATTTTGGCTCTGAGGTTCTGCCGAAAACAGCCCCGATTTTTCTCAGGGTAAGCTCTGCATCAGGATATTTTGCAGCCTGCAGCATTTGCAGGGACTGAAAGATATTTTCCTGCTCTTTTTTGGAAAAGAGCGAACGGTTCAGGGTATATCCGTCTATCAGAGAGATTCCCCCGCCGGTTCCCTTTGCAGAGGTAATCGGTATGCCTGCAATCGTTAAGGTATTAATATCGCGGTATATCGTTCTTGTGGATACGTTAAAATAATCGGCCAGTTCTCTGGCTGTAACCTGCTTTCGATTGACTATGTAAAAAACCATATTTACCAGTCGCTCAATTTGCATACGGTTCCTCCTGTTAAAAGAATAACACTTCTAATATGACATGTAGCTGTCGCATTGAAAAATTTTTATTTATGACAATACCTTCGATTGACAAGAGCACATACGGTCAGGACAAAGTCACTCCAACAGCCACAACAAAGAATACCACAATAGATCGTATTCTCCCAAATGAAACGGAGTTTTTAGCAAACTCTGTTTTTATCAGCATATCACAGGGCAGAATGGTTGTGAATCAAAAGATGAGAAAGAGGAGCTTTCCCGTACTATTGCGGTTTGAGACGGGGGATAGTATAATCGAAGTCAGTGACATCAGACATGGAATCAGGGATGTGAAAAGGGGCGGAAACTATGGCAGATTATATTATGGCACTGGATGCCGGAACGACAAGCAACAGATGTATCCTGTTTAACAAAAAGGGAGAGGTATGCAGTGCGGCACAGAAGGAATTTACCCAGTATTTTCCCAGGCCGGGCTGGGTAGAGCATGATGCCAGGGAGATCTGGTCCACCCAGTTGGGGGTGGCTGTGGAGGCAATGTCCAAGATCGGGGCCTGTGCGAAGGACATTGCAGCCATCGGGATTACCAATCAGAGGGAAACGGTGGTCGTCTGGGATCAGGAAACGGGAGAGCCGGTCTGCCCTGCGATTGTATGGCAGTGCAGGCGTACTTCGAAGTATTGTGATGAACTGCGGGAAAAGGGGCTTACAGATACCTTCCGGGAGAAAACAGGTCTGGTCATCGATGCCTATTTTTCGGCTACGAAGATAAAATGGATACTGGATCATGTGGAAGGAGCGAGAGAGCGGGCAGAGGCAGGGAAGCTGCTGTTTGGCACGGTGGAGACATGGCTGATCTGGAAACTGACCAAAGGCAGGGTCCATGTCACGGATTATTCCAATGCTTCCAGAACGATGCTTTTTCACATCGGGGATCTGCGATGGGATCAGGAAATCCTGGATGAGCTGGGGATTCCGGCCTGTATGCTTCCGGAAGTAAAACCGTCCAGTTGTATTTACGGAGAGGCGGATCCGTCCTTTTTCGGCGGGCCCATCCCCATTGGCGGTGCGGCGGGGGATCAGCAGTCGGCACTGTTCGGACAGACCTGTTTTGAAGAAGGAGAGGCAAAAAATACATACGGTACCGGGTGTTTTCTGCTGATGAATACCGGTGAAAAGCCGGTGTATTCTAAAAACGGGCTGGTGACGACGATCGCATGGGGGCTGGACGGTAAGGTGACATATGCTCTGGAAGGCTCTATCTTTGTGGCAGGAGCAGCCCTGCAGTGGCTGCGGGATGAAATGCATCTGATTGAGAAGGCTTCGGATTCGGAAGCGATGGCCTGTCAGGTAAAGGATACCAATGGCTGTTATGTGGTGCCGGCATTTACCGGGCTGGGGGCTCCCCACTGGGATCAGTATGCAAGAGGAACGATTGTGGGGATTACCAGAGGCGTGAACAGAAATCATATTGTCCGGGCCACACTGGAATCTCTGGCTTATCAGGTTCATGATGTGATCCGGGCGATGGAAGCGGATTCCGGTATACCCCTGCGGGCATTGAAAGTCGATGGCGGCGCCAGCGCCAATAATTTTCTGATGCAGTTCCAGGCCGATGTGAATCATGCGCCGGTGAACCGGCCTGTCTGCGTGGAAACAACGGCAATGGGAGCGGCGTATCTGGCCGGCCTGTCAACCGGCTATTTTAAGAGCCGGGAAGAGATAAAGCGGAACTGGAAGATGGACCGGATATTTGAGCCGCAGATGGAAGCAGAAGCAAGAAAACAGGCCATTGACGGATGGAGCAGGGCAGTTGCCTGTTCCTATGGATGGGCCAGGGAAGGATAACGATTATGTATGATATCTGTATTATCGGCGCAGGTGTGACAGGATGCGCCATTGCAAGAGAACTGTCCAGATATGAGGCGGATATCTGCGTTCTGGAACGGTGTGAGGATGTATGCTGTGGCACTTCCAAGGCCAACAGCGCCATTATCCATGCCGGTTTTGATGCGCAGGAAGGGTCTCTGATGGCCAGACTGAATGTGGAGGGCAACCGGAAAATGGACCGGTTGGCAAAGGAACTGGATTTCCCTTTTCGAAGAAACGGGTCACTGGTGGTATGTCTCCATGAGGAAGAGCTGCCGGTCCTGCAGGCGCTCTGTGAGCGGGGGGTGAGAAATGGCGTAGAGGGGCTGAGGATTCTGTCACAAAAAGAAGCGCTGGAAAAAGAGCCGAATCTGCAGAATACGGTGGCAGGGGCGTTGTATGCACCCACAGGAGGTATTGTCTGTCCGTTTCTGATGACCATTGCCCTGGCAGAAAATGCCTGTGTAAACGGAGTCAGATTCCGGTTTGATACAAAGGTTATGAGCGTGGAAAAGGCAGACGGCTTTTACCGGCTGGAAACAGACCGGGGTATGGTGGAAAGCCGCTATGTGGTCAATGCGGCCGGGGTTTATGCGGATGTGTTTCACAATATGGTGAGCAGACATGCCATTCATATGACGCCCAGAAAAGGGGAATATTTTCTGTTGGACCGCAGGGCGGGAACCCATGTGAGCCATACGGTTTTTCTGCTTCCCGGCAGTATGGGAAAGGGAGTTCTGGTATCTCCCACCGTGCATGGCAATCTGATCGTGGGGCCGACGGCTGTGGACATAGACAATAAAGAGGGCACCAATACGACCAGAGAGGGCATGGACACACTGGCAGCGCAGGCGGGCCTGGCGGTGAGAGACATTCCCCTTGGGCAGGTGATCACCTCTTTTTCCGGGCTGCGTGCCCATGAGGACGGCCACGAATTTATCATCGGGGAACCGGAGGATGCGAAAGGGTTTGTGGATGCGGCAGGCATTGAGTCTCCCGGGCTGACCAGTGCGCCTGCCATCGGGTCTATGGTGGCAGAGCTTTTACGGGAACGGATGGATCTGCAGGAAAAGAACGGATTTGTGGCCAAAAGAAAGGGGATCGTGCATCCGCTGGATTTGCCTGAAGAGGAGCAGAGTGCACTGATCCGGGACAATCCGGCGTATGGAACGATTGTATGCCGCTGTGAATCCGTTACGGAAGGAGAGATTCTGGATGCGATTCACAGGCCGGTGGGCGCCAGGTCTCTGGACGGTATCAAGCGGCGTACCAGAGCGGGAATGGGCAGATGTCAGTCCGGATTCTGTGCACCCCGTATTATGGAGCTGCTGCAGAGAGAGCTTTCTGTGGGCCTGGAAGAGATTACAAAGTCCGGAGGCAGTTCCCGGATTGTAACAGGCCGGTTAAAGGAAAGTACAATGGAAAGATCTGAGAAAAACAGTCAGGAAGGGGAAGCATGACCATAGAAACATATAGCGTTGTTGTGATCGGGGGAGGTCCTGCCGGACTTGCAGCGGCCATAGCGGCCAGAAAAGCAGGCATTTTGGATGTCCTGATTCTGGAACGGGACAGAGAACCGGGTGGTATCCTGAATCAGTGTATTCATAACGGGTTTGGCCTGCATACGTTTCAGGAGGAACTGACCGGGCCGGAGTATGCGGACCGGTTTATTGTGCAGGCCAGGGAACTGGGGGTTGCCTGTGAGCTGAATACAATGGTAATGGGGATCAGCCGGGAACGGGTGGTGACGGCCATGAACCGGGAAAAGGGAATGTTCCGGGTACAGGCCGGCGCCGTGATCCTGGCAATGGGCTGCCGGGAGCGTGCCAGAGGGGCGCTGAATATTCCGGGATACCGGCCCGCCGGTATTTTCTCGGCAGGCACGGCCCAGCGTCTGGTCAATATGGAAGGGTATCTGCCGGGCCGGGAAGTGGTGATCCTGGGGAGCGGCGATATCGGTCTGATTATGGCCAGACGTATGACGCTGGAAGGGGCCAGGGTGAAAGTGGTGGCGGAGCGGATGCCCTACTGCGGCGGCCTGAAGCGGAATATGGTACAGTGTCTGGAAGATTATGGCATTCCCCTGAAACTGTGTCATACTGTAGTGGATATTCAGGGCCGGGAACGGCTGGAAGGGGTGATACTGGCTCAGGTGGATGAAAAGGGCCGTCCGATTCCGGGGACGGAAGAGGCATATACCTGTGATACGCTGCTTCTGTCAGTGGGCCTGATTCCGGAAAATGAACTCTCTCTGGAGATGGGAGTGGAGCTGGACAGGGTGACATCAGGGCCGGTGGTGGACGAAAATCTGGAGACCAATATTCCGGGTGTATTTGCCTGCGGCAATGTGCTGCATGTACATGACCTGGTGGATTATGTATCCGAAGAGGCCGGCCGGGCAGGGAAAAATGCGGCCGTATTCGTAACAGGCAGACCGGCAGAGGGAGAGAGGCGGCAGATACCGCTGACAGCAGGGCAGGGGGTACGTTATACCGTTCCCCAGCGTATCTGTGTGGAACGGACAGAACCCTGTGTAAAGATTCGATTTCGGGTCGATGCGGTGTTTCAGGACAGTTATATCAGTGTATACCGGAATGGGGAACGCATCATGCATCGCAGAAAGGCTGTGATGGCGCCGGGGGAAATGGAGGAAGTGATTTTGCCGGGAGCTATGCTGGAAGCCTGTACGGGATCCGAACGCATTGCCATCAAGATAGAAAAGGAGTGACATATCTTTGGAAAAGAGAGAACTGACCTGTATCTGCTGTCCCAGGGGCTGTATGATTACCGTTGTGACGGATGGAAAGAACATTGGAGAAGTAAATGGCTATACCTGCCGGAAAGGGAAGGAATATGCGGAAAAAGAAGTGATCAGCCCGGTGAGAACCGTAACTTCCACAGTCAGGATTTTGGGCGGAGAGCGGCCTCTGACCTCAGTGAAAACGAAAACGGGGATTCCCAAAGACAGGATCCTGGCATGTATGCAGCAGATCAATGGGATTGTGGCAGAGGCGCCGGTGCGGATCGGGGATGTACTGCTGGAAGATGTGGCAGGGACCGGTGTGCCGATTGTGGCGACCAAAGCAGTGCGGCCGCTCTGAAAGCATCAGGCCGCCGCAGTGCTTATACAGGAGATGTCCCTGTTTTTTCCGTGGTTTCTCTCCGGATCAGGACAGGAGGCACGACCCTGTGAATCGGTTCCTGCAAAGGGACCGGTTTTCTTTTTTTACGCTCATTCATAAGATCCACCAGCAGAGAGACAGCTTCAAAGGCAATCTTGTCGATCTGCTGCCCGATTGTACTGATGGGGATAACAGCCTCCAGGGAAACGGGAGAATTGTCAAATCCTACGATCAGATAGTCCTCCGGCAGCGTACCGTATTTTCGTACCAGCAGATTTAGCAGCATATTGGCATGGGTATCATTGGAAACAAAAATCCCCTTTTTTTGTCCGGAAAAGTCATTTTCCAGCTCGTCCAGAATTTCCAGCAGATATTTCTGTGTCTGCTCATAGGTACTTTCGAAGGGTTTGAAGATAATACGGTGCTTTAAATTTTTTTCCTGACAGGTGTCCAGAAATCCTCTGATGCGTCCGTAAGCGGGCAGATTAGGCAGCACAGGAGAATTGGTGTGGATAAAAATATCGCAGCCATGCTTTGCCAGCAGGCTGGTGGCCTGTACTGCTCCCATATAATTGTCGGTATTGACGCTGCATACATACTGATCCTCCCGTTCGATGGTGACGATCGGAATCTGGAGCTCTGCCAGCTCCCTGGAAGGAATGGTGTAGCTTAAAATAATCAACCCTTCTATTTTGTAAGCGAGCAGCTCTTCGATATAGCGCCGCTCCACTTCTTCCCGTTCATTTCCCACAAATACAAGGAACTTATAGCCGAAAGTCTCATAAGTGAGCAGGATTTGATTCAGTATTTCGGAATAGTAATGATTAAACAGATTGGGAATGACAATGCCGATAAATTCAGTCTTGCCATTGGCGAGAATCTTCGCCACTTTGTTCTCCTTGTAATTCAGCTCTTCCAGCGCATTGGATATGATTTCCTGATTCTCCAGCGTAAGGGAATCAGGATTGTTGAAAAAACGGGAAATGGTAGTTTTTGAAAACTTTGTAAACTTCGCAATGTCATCAAAAGTTACATTTTTTTTCTTACCCATACAGCCCTCTGATTGAACAAATATATTTGGCTTTTAGTATAGCAGAAAAAAACAGATATTTCAACAAGTGACCGGTTACTTAAAGTGAAAGTAACCGGTTTTGTAGAAAGTAAACAAGAAAAATGCCCGTAAATTGGGCATGGTTTCCAAAATTTATTTAGGGCATTGACGGGACATGCATCAATATGCTACGATATTAGCGAAAAGTAACCGGTTACTTAACTGGTTACATACGAAGAACACAAAAAAGGAGGAGGAAAATTGCATGAAAAGGAAGATTTCGGGAAAGGTCATTGTGTCGGTACTGACAGCTTCGTTTCTGACAGCTTCACTGACCGGGTGCACGTTCGGATTTGCAAGTGATCCGGATGATCCCAATGAAGTGGTGGAAGAGATTCCCATCGACACGTCTGTGGATTCGTTTGCGTATGACAGCTCTCTGAGCGGGACCAGTATTACGCTGCTGAACTCAAAAGCCGAAATCCAGGTGGCGCTGGAAAAAATGAGCGTAGCCTATGAGGAAAGGTCAGGAGTACATGTGGAGGTTATGCCTGTGACGGACGGCGATTCCCCGTACACCAGGGTGGTAAGTCTTTACAATTCGGGAAATCCGCCCACACTGGCGATTCTGGATACCACGGATGTGATCGCGCTGGCAGAGGAGAAAGCGGCAGATCTGTCAGAGGAACCCTGGGTGGCAGAGGCGGAAGGGTATCTGACGGAAGTAAACGGTAAAGTATATTGTTTCCCTCTGTGTATTGAAGGCCGGGGTATTATTTACAATAAAGCGGTGATTGAAGAGGCATTGGGACGGGAATTTGATCCGGCATCCATTCGGACACAGGACAGCTTTGTAGCCCTTTTGGAAGAACTGAAAGCAGCCGGTATTCAGAGACCGGTTTCCGTGGCAAAAGAGGACTGGTCCCTGGGGGCACATCACCTCCAGTATATCTATGAACTGTATGACGGTACCACACCGGGGGCACAGGAAAAAGTGGAAGAGATCAAAGCCGGTACACTGGATTTAAGCAGTTATGCCAGACTGGAAGAATTTCTGAATATGTTTGACGTACTGAAAACCTACAATGTTGCCCAGGGAGACCCTCTTGGGGCGGATTATGATGAGATGGCCATCGATCTGGCAGACGGTAAGACGGCATTCTGGTTTAACGGTAACTGGGCATGGCCCAATCTGGCAGAAGCAGGGGCTGATGTGGAGGACGAATATGGATTTCTGCCTTATTTTATGAACAATGATGAAACGGATTTTGCCAACCAGAAAATACAGGCTTCTCCGTCCAAACAGGTTATGCTGGACCGGATCGTGGCAAGTGAAAAACAGCAGGCGGCTGCAAAAGAATTTCTGAACTGGATCGTTTTCAGTGAGATCGGGCAGCAGATGCTGGTTAAGACCTGCAATGTAATCCCGCCTTTCCAGAACAATCCTTATGAGCCGCTGGATCCGCTCAGCGCGGATATTTACGCCAAAGTACATTCCGGCAATACCTTCAATGCCTCGGTGATTGTCCCCAATGACCACTGGGCGGTGCTGGGTGCGGCAATGCAGAAATATCTGGCAGACAGAAGCGACCGGGCAGAACTGATCGGTTCCATAGAGGAATATTGGGCACAGCAGAATTAGAGACAGAGCCAAAGCCGCATGGCAGCAGTCAGGCGGCGCAGGCGAGAGAGGAGCGATAGAATATGAAATCAAAAAACAGTGGAAAAGATTTCTGTATGTTTGGATTACCGGGCATGTTCTGTTTCTTTGCCGTGGTAATCATACCGTTTGTCTATGGTGTATATCTGACATTGACAGACTGGGACGGTGTATCAAGCACCAAAAATTTTATCGGACTGAGAAATTTTGCCGGCGTTGTCCGGGATTCTCAGTTCTGGTCGTCCCTGATCCTGACATTTGAATATGTGATTGTAGTAGTGGTGTTAGTCAATGTGATGGCTTTTGCCATTGCGTATCTTCTGACAAGAGGCATCAAAGGACAGAACTTTTTCCGGGCCGGATTTTTTACCCCCAACTTAATCGGCGGTATCGTACTGGGTTACATATGGCAGTTTGTATTTTCAAGAGCTTTTGTCAGCGTGGGAGAATCCACCGGATGGAGCCTGTTCGGGATTTCCTGGCTGTCCACGCCGGGCAAGGCCTTTGCCGCACTGGTGCTGGTAACGGTATGGCAGCTTTCCGGATATATGATTCTGATTTATGTGGCAGGTTTTATGGGGCTGAGCGAGGATGTTATGGAAGCGGCCAGCATCGACGGGGCTTCTGGCTGGAAGAAAATGACCAATATTGTGATGCCCCTGATGATGTCCTCCATTACCATCTGTCTGTTCCTGACACTGTCCCGTGCCTTTATGGTATATGATGTCAACCTGTCTCTGACAGCAGGAGGCCCTTATGGGACAACGGAAATGGCAGCAATGCATGTGTATGAAAAGGCATTTACATCCAGAGCGTTTGGTCTGGGTCAGGCAGAAGCATTTGTACTCTTTATCGTAGTGGCATGTATCAGCGGACTTCAGGTATACTTTACTAAGAAACAGGAGGTGGAAGCATAATGAAGCAGACGAATGTTGGCGGCAGCAGACGAAAAATGATGAATGCACTGGCAATTGCCGTACTGGTAATTATTTTCATAGGGTATATGTTCCCTTTCCTTATGGTGGTAATCAATTCTCTGAAACAGAAAAGGGATATTATCAAAAGCCCGTTTTCCTGGCTGTTTACCATTAAGGGACTGTCTTTTGACAACTTTGTAAAAGCGTTTGTGCAGATGGACTTTTTAAACGCCTTTAAAAATTCACTGCTGGTTACGGTAAGCGCGACTGTCCTGGTGACGCTTCTGGCAGCTATGCTGGCATATTATATCGTGCGGAATAAAAATAAAATCTCCGATTTTACCTTTGCCCTGATGGTGGCTTCCATGATTATTCCGTTCCAGGCAATTATGATTCCGCTGGTAAGTATTTACGGTGGTACACTGCATGTGCTGGAGCACAGACTGACACTGATTTTCATGCATACCGGATTTTCGATGGCTATGTCGGTGTTTATGTTCCACGGTTTTATCAAGGGCAATATCCCTATTGCACTGGAAGAGGCAAGCTGCATTGACGGATGTTCCCATGCCCAGACCTTTTTCCTGATCGTGTTCCCTCTGTTAAAGCCGATTATTTCCACAATGGTGATTCTGAACTCGCTGGCATTCTGGAATGACTTCCTTTTGCCGTCGCTGGTTCTGAGCAAAAAGGAACTGCTGACACTGCCCCTTTCCACCTATAGTTTTTATGGTACGTATTCTGCAGACTATGGTACGATTATGGCAGGCCTGCTGCTCTGCGTGATCCCGATTCTGATTCTGTATGTGGTACTGCAGAAGCAGATTATCGGCGGCGTGGTGGCCGGTGCAGTAAAATAAAACAGGAATATTTGAAAGAGGGGGTATTGACACAATACCCTCTCCTTGTATAATAAAACTTGTAAATCAATATAAAGGGTGGGTGGTTATGCAAAGGGATAAAGTACACTTGAAAGCGCCGGGAAACTGGATCAACGATCCCAACGGCTTTATTTATTATAAGGGAAAATACCATCTGTTTTATCAGCATTTTCCCTATGCGCCCCAATGGGGCACCATGCATTGGGGACATGCGGTAAGCGATGATCTGGTAAGCTGGGAGCATAAAGGGATTGCACTGTTCCCAACGAAGCGGGAGGATCAGAACGGCTGTTTTTCAGGAAGTGCGCTGGAATACAGAGGGCGTTTATACATATATTATACAGGCGTTCATTACCGGAAGCCGGATCCGTCCAATATCCATCTGTGCCTGGAGGAACAGTATGACTCGGCACAGATGCTGATAACTTCCGGGGACGGCATGCATTTTGATAATTTTGACGATAAGAGTGTGGCGATTCCCTGCATAACGGATACAAAAATCGGAGACCGGGCACATACCAGAGACCCTAAAGTCTGGAGAGGAAAGGATGCCTGGTATATGGTGCTGGGCAGTACGGCCGGAGAGGACAGAGGAAAACTGCTTTTTTATAAGAGTACGGACCTGACAGACTGGAAGTTTGTCAACCATGCTGTGGGCAGAAAAGGACTCGGATGGATGTGGGAATGCCCGGATTATTTTGAAACAAAAGGCGGCGGCGTGCTGATCATTTCTCCCATGCAGCTTATGAGAGACGGTATGAAAGATGCGGCGCAGACAATCTGTATGCCGGTTACGTTTGAGGAGGAAACCTGTACCATGCAGATTCCGGATACTTACCAGTTTGTGGATTATGGTATGGATCTGTATGCCACACAGACTACTGTGGATGAGGAAGGCCGTCGGGTTATGACAGCCTGGATGCGGATGCCGGAGGCTGTGGACGGCGCCTGGTCCGGTATGTTCTGTATCCCCAGGGTAGTGGAGGTAAAGAACGGGCATATTTATTTCCGGGTCCATCCCAATATCGAAAAGCAGTTTACCAGACAGATCCTGTATGTGTCGGAAGCGGACCGGGCAGGGTATAAGATCAGCGTAAATATGGAGGAGGGGGAATCCATCGGTATCGGCGGGTACTGGATTTACCGGCATGGATGTCATGTTTGCGCGGATCGGAGAAATGTGTTTGGCAGTCATAATGAGTATCGTATGGAGTTTATGACACCGGAGATCAAAGAGGGGTGCCATCTGGATATTTACGTGGACCGGAATCTGATCGAGATTTTTGTCAATGACGGAGAATATGTGCTGAGCAATGTGGTATATGGCCTGGACAGCAAGATACAGGCGGATGTACGGGCAGGCTATCAGATGTATACATTGGAATCAGAATAGGACAGAAAGGGTGGGTATGATAATGTCAAAAGCGGATGAGGTGTTTCAGGCACGGCTTTCCAGGCATCATGATGAACTGAGATGGCTTTATATGGAGCTGTATGATAATTCGGATATGTTTGCGGAATTGTGTACAGAAATGTATGCTTATTATGAAGCAAGAAGTGCAGGGCTGAAAAAAAGCGATCGGGAACGGGAAGAAAAACCGGACTGGTATAAAAAAAATGATATGCTGGGCATGATGCTGTATATTGATAATTTTGCGGGCAATCTGAAGGGAGTTCAGGAAAAACTGGACTATCTGATGCAGTGCAATGTAAATTATATTCATCTGATGCCGTTTCTGGACACGCCGAAAGGACGTTCTGACGGCGGCTATGCGGTTTCTGATTTCAGAAAGGTGCAGGAGCATCTGGGAACGATGGAGGATCTGGACAGATTGTCGGATGCCTGTCATAAAAAGGGACTGAATCTCTGTATGGATTTTGTTATGAACCATACTTCCGAGGATCATGAATGGGCCAGAAGGGCCAGAGCGGGCGAAGGGGAATATATGAGCCGGTATTTCTTTTTTGACAATGGGGAGATACCGGCAGCGTATGAAAAAACAGTGCCCCAGGTATTTCCCACCACTGCGCCGGGAAATTTTACCTGGCATGGAGACATCGGCTACCATGTGATGACGACGTTTTATCCCTATCAGTGGGATCTGAACTATAAAAACCCCAGAGTGTTTAATGAGATGATGTACAATTTCCTGTTTCTTGCCAACCGGGGAATTGATATCGTACGTCTGGATGCGGTTCCCTATATCTGGAAAGAGCTTTCTACTTCCTGCCGGAATCTGCCACAGGTACATACGATTGTGCGTATGATGCGCATTATCGGTGAAATCGTGTGTCCGGGTGTGCTGCTTTTGGGTGAAGTGGTAATGGAGCCGGAGAAGGTAGTGCCTTACTTTGGCACAGTGGAAAAGCCGGAGTGTCATATGCTGTATAATGTGACCACTATGGCGAGCACATGGAATACGGTGGCGACAAGGGACGTACGCCTTCTGCGCCTGCAGATGGACATCGTAAACCGGCTGCCCAGGGAGTATGTATTCCTGAATTATCTGAGGTGCCATGACGACATCGGCTGGGGACTGGATTACCGTTTTCTGATGCAGTTTGGCATTGGAGAAGTGAGCCATAAAAAGTATCTGAATGATTTTCTGACAGGGCAGTTTCCCGGTTCTTTTGCCAGAGGAGAACTGTACAATTCGGATCCGGTATCGGGGGATGCCAGACTGTGCGGCACCACAGCCTCTCTCTGCGGGATTGAAAAAGCGGCTTACGAACAGGATGAGGCGGCGCTGGAGGCGGCCATCCGTCTGGATCTTATGCTGCATGCCTATATGTTCACCCAGTCCGGCATCCCGGTGATCTACAGCGGCGATGAGATCGGACAGGAAAATGACTATACATATCATCAGGATCCGGATAAATGGGAAGACTCCCGGTATCTGCACAGAGGGAAGTTCCCCTGGGAGCAGGCAGAGAAAAGGACGGAGAAGGGCAGTGTTGCGCAGCAGCTCTTTGCAGGCATCGGCGCTCTGGAAAAGATCCGCAAAAGCCTGGAGGTGTTTAACTCGGATGCGGATGTATGGACGATTGACACCTGGGATGATTCCATTCTGGGACTGGTCCGGGCCAGAGGAGAGGAAAAGCTGGTGGCGCTGTTTAATTTCCATGAAGGGGAGCGGATTGCCTGGATCAATGAGGACGACGGACTCTATCAGGATCTGATCACCGGAGAGAAGATGGAGGCCAGAGGCGTGAAGATGCCGGGATATGGGGCATACTGGCTGTTGAAACAGACAGCGGGGACGGAACCGGTGAAAGAACAGGAGCAGGAACCGGCAAAACAGCAGGAACCGGCAAAACAGCAGGAACCGGCAAAGAAAGAATCTGCCGGTAAAAAGAGCAGAGCAAAAAAATAAATGCAGGCAATGCAGACAAGAGAGATTCTTGGCTTCCGGGAATCTCTCTTGTTCTGATATAGGAAATTTCTCTCGCAAAGAAGGTAAGGATGGAAGTGGAAAAGGAAGAAGTACGGTTAAACAAATATCTGGCTGTCTGTGGGATCTGTTCCAGACGGGAGGCAGACCGTCTGATTGCAGCAGGGCGTGTGTGTGTCAATGGTACTGCGGCGGTTCCGGGGGTGCGGGTGCGGACCGGGGATCGGGTAAGCGTGGACGGCAGGGTGCTGGCAGGAAGAGAAGAGCGGGTGGTGCTGGCCTATTATAAGCCGGCAGGAGTGACCTGTACGGAGAAGGACCGGTTTGCGGATCGTATGGTAACAAAGGAAATCGGGTATCCTGTGCGTGTTACGTATGCGGGCAGGCTGGATAAGGATTCGGAAGGACTGCTCCTTCTGAGCAATGACGGGGATCTGATTCAGCGGATGATGAAAGGCTCTAATGGCCATGAAAAGGAATATATGGTCCGGACGAGACAGGAGATTACCCCGGATTTTCTGGACAAAATGGCAGCAGGGGTGTATCTGCCCGATCTGGAAGTACAGACCAGGCCCTGCCGGATTGAGAAAACAGGGAAGTATTCATTTCATATTACGCTGACCCAGGGTCTGAACCGGCAGATTCGGAGAATGTGCCGGGCATTGTCGATGGATGTGGTCTTTCTGAAACGGGTCCGGGTCATGAACATTATGCTGGGCGGGCTGAAGCCGGGAGAATACCGGGTGATCGGCGGTAACGAACTGGATACACTGTATCGGGAATCTTATGGCAGTATGGACAGCAACATAAAATAAGCGGGGCAGAATGCGGCAAAAGGAGAGACAGACAGGAAATATGGTATGGAAAGAAGAAACAGGGCTACAGCCGGAAACAGAACAGATACGGGAAATGAAAGAGCTGGCGGAAAAGCTGAATGAGGCATCCAGGGCTTATTATGCGCAGGATATCGAGATGATGAGCAATCTGGAGTATGACAGTCTTTACTCACGTCTGGAAGAGCTGGAAGCTGCCACCGGCGTGATACTTGCCGGCAGCCCTACCACACATGTGGGGTATGAGGCAGTGGATGAGCTGCCCAAAGAGCGGCATGAGAGCCGGATGCTCTCTCTGGATAAGACAAAAGAGCGGGAAGAGCTGCGGGAGTTTTTGAAAGATAACAGGGGGATGCTGAGCTGGAAACTGGACGGGCTGACGGTAGTGCTGCATTATCAGGAGGGAAAACTGCAAAAGGCAGTGACCAGAGGGAACGGAGAGGTGGGAGAGATCGTCACCAACAATGCCAGAGTGTTTCAGAATATCCCTCTTCAGATCGCGTTTCCAAAAGAACTGGTTCTGCGGGGAGAAGCGATTATCACGTATTCTGATTTTGCACGGATCAACGAAGAAATCGGCGAGGATGCGGCAAAATACAAAAATCCAAGGAATCTCTGCAGCGGTTCGGTCAGACAGTTAAACAATGAGATTACAGCCGGAAGGCGGGTGCGGTTTTATGCCTTTTCTCTTGTTCGTGCAGAAGGGATGACATTTGAAAATTCCAGGGAAAAACAAATGTTATTTTTAAAAGAACAGGGATTTGAAACTGTGGAATATCGTATGGTAACAGGTGATACGATATTGGAGGCAGTTGAGGGATTTGAACAGGCCATACAGACCTATGACATTCCTTCCGATGGGCTGGTGCTTTGCCTGGACGATCTGGAATACGGCAGGAGGCTGGGAAGTACCACGAAATTCCCCAGAGATTCCATTGCTTTTAAATGGGCGGATGAGCAGGCGGAAACCACATTGCAGGAAATTGAGTGGAGTGCCAGCCGTACCGGTCTGATCAACCCGGTGGCGGTATTTGAACCGGTGGAGCTGGAAGGGACGACCGTGAGCCGTGCTTCCGTACACAATGTCAGTATTGTAAAGTCCCTGAAGCTGGGGTATGGGGATCGGATTGTGGTTTATAAAGCCAATATGATCATTCCCCAGATCGCCCGGAATCTGACAGAGAGCGGCAGTATTGTACCGCCTTTGGTCTGTCCGGTGTGCGGAGGGACCACCCAGGTACGCAAAACCAATGAGGTGGAAGCCCTGTATTGCGTGAATCCTGACTGTGATGCCAAAAAGATCAAGGCGTTTACCCTGTTTGCCAGCAGGGATGCCATGAATATTGACGGGCTGAGTGAGGCTACGCTGGAAAAGTTGATCGGGAAGGGGCTGATCCATCATTACGCGGATATGTTTCACCTGGACCGGCACAGGGCGGAGATTGTAGAGATGGAGGGATTTGGGGAGCGTTCTTTTCAAAATCTGACAGACAGTATCGAGCGTGCCAGAAATACCACACTGCCCAGGCTGATATACAGTCTGGGAATCGAAAACATCGGGCTGGCCAATGCCAGGGTGATCTGCAGGGCGTTTGGATATGATCTGGAACGGATGCGCAGTGCCGGGACAGAGGAGCTTGGTGAGATCGACGGTATCGGTGAGGTAATTGCCGCCGCTTTTCACGACTATTTTACAGAGGAAAAAAACAAAAAAGAACTGGAACTGCTGTTGCCGGAGCTGTCCATTTCGGTGGAACAGATACCGGAGAGTGAACTGACACTGCAGGGAATGGTATTTGTCATCACCGGCAGCCTGCAGTACTATGAAAACAGAAATGCACTGAAGGAAGAAATCGAAAAAAGAGGCGGAAAGGTATCTGGCAGTGTCAGCTCCAAAACCACCGGGCTGATTAACAATGATACCACATCCGGTTCCTCCAAAAATAAAAAAGCCAGAGAATTGGGGATTCCGGTGATTTCCGAGGAAACATTCCGCCGGAAGTATCTGCAATAAGAAAAAAGGAGTAGGACACGATGCCGATTAAAGTACAGAATGATCTCCCTGCCAAGGAGATATTGGAAAATGAAAATATATTTGTGATGGATGAAAACAGGTCGATTCATCAGGATATCCGGCTTTTGCAGATTTGTATCCTGAATCTGATGCCGGTAAAGCAGGATACGGAACTGCAGCTTCTGCGGGCGCTTTCCAATACTCCCCTGCAGATTCAGATTACCTTTATGAAGATGAACAGCCATGTGTCTCTTCATACGCCGGTTACCCATCTGAACAATTTTTACAATACCTTTGACGAACTGCGGAACCGCAAGTTTGACGGGATGATCATTACCGGAGCCCCGGTGGAGCAGATTGATTTTACAGAGGTGGACTATTGGGAAGAACTGTGTGAGATCATGGACTGGAGCAGGAAGCATGTGACTTCCGTGTTTCATATCTGCTGGGGAGCCCAGGCAGGGCTGTACCATCATTTCGGCATCCGCAAGCATCTGCTGGACAGTAAATTGTTCGGTTTGTTTGAACACAGAGTGATGAACCGGAAAGTGCCGCTGGTACGGGGATTTGACGATATTTTTCTGGCGCCTCACAGCAGACATACGGCAGTATCCGATACGGACATCCATAGCTGCAGCCGGCTTCTGGTACTGGCCGAGTCGGAAAAGGCGGGAGTGTATCTGTGTATGACGGAAGGAGGCCGGCAGATCTTTGTGATGGGGCATCCGGAATATGACCGGGTAACATTGCACAATGAGTATATGAGGGATAAAAACAAGGGGCTGAAGATCGCGCTGCCGGAGCATTATTATACGGATGATGACTGTACGATACGGCCTAACCTGCAATGGCGGGCCCACTGTAATATGCTGTACTCCAACTGGCTGAACTATTATGTATATCAGACCACGCCCTATGATTTGGATAAGATCGGGTAGCGGCGGCTATGAAAAAACGCATGTTATTTTTACGGGACAGAGAAGTCCTGTTCAGTTCTGCCGCTTTTCATACAGGACTTCCACGGGCCGGAAAATATCGGAGAAGCGAATATGAAAAATGTACACAATATTGAATTTTACAGCGGAAGCAAGGAAGAACGGCTCCCGGATTTTGCCGCTGATTTTCCCTATCTGGCTTCGCGGGTGGAGCTTGACCGGTTTATGGGGCGGTTTGTACCGTGGCACTGGCACAGAACGGTGGAGCTGTTTTATATGGAGAGCGGCACGCTTATTTATGATACGCCGGGAGGAAAATGGGTGTTTCCGGCAGGTTCGGGAGGGATGGTCAATTCCAATGTACTTCATATGACAAGGCCCGCATCCGGGGATAAACAGAATATTCAGTTTCTTCATATGTTTGATGTTTCTCTGCTGGCGGGAGAAGCGGGGAGCCGGATCGGGCAGAAATATATTACGCCGCTTGTGACGGCTCCCCAGCTTGAAATGATAGCGCTTTTTCCGGAAGATCCTGTGCAGGGAGATATCTTAAAACGTATCCGTGAGGCATTCTGCTTTGCCGATGACAGGTTTGGGTATGAGGTCAGGCTGAGAGAGGCGCTGACAGAAATATGGCTGTTGCTTTTGGAACAATCCCGTCCGGTTCTGGACCGGAAAGGGGAAGCGCATAAAAATGAGGACAAAATCAAACGGATGATGGTTTATATGCACACGCATTATGCTGAAAAAATTTCCGTTCCGGAGCTTGCAGCATCCGCTTTTTTAAGTGAGCGGGAATGCTTCCGGGTATTTCAGGTCTGCCTGCATATGACGCCCATAGAATATCTGAGAAGTTACCGGCTGCAGATGGCCTGCCGGATGCTGGCGCAGGGACAGGAGCCTGTCACTGTGGTAGGGCATTCCTGCGGGCTGGGGAGCAGCAGTTATTTTGGAAAACTTTTTCGGGAATATACCGGATGTACGCCCCTTGAGTATCGGCGTAAATGGCAGGATTGTAACAGATAAAGGCAGAAATAAGATATTTATTTCATACAAACTCCATTATGATGATATCTGCAACAGGAAAATGCAGCATCAGACAGGACGGGTGAACGTATGAAATATAAACAGATCATATTTGATATTGACGGAACATTGATTGATACGGAATATGCGGTTTTGCATTCTCTTCAGGATACGCTCAGGACCATAACCGGGAGAGAAAGGCCGGTTGATGAACTGACATTTGCGCTGGGAATTACCGGGGCGGATGCGTTAAAAAGACTGGAGGTAGAGGAGGTTTTTTCTGCCATTGCTCTGTGGAATGAGAATATGTTACAATATGCAGATACGATGGCAGTCTTTGACGGCATAGCGGAAGTACTGGAAACTTTGTCAAAATGGGATCTGGAAATGGGGATTGTGACTTCAAAGACAAAAGCGGAGTGGGAACAGGATTTTTGCCCTTTCGGTATCGACCGCTATTTTAAAACGGTAGTCTGTGCAGATGATACCAGGGAGCATAAACCGCATCCGGAACCACTGTACAAGTATATGGAGATGTCAGGTGCAGACAGCAGTCAGCTCCTTTATATCGGAGACAGTGAATATGATGGCAGATGTGCCGAAAGCGCCGGGATTGATTTTGCATTGGCGAAATGGGGAAGCCGGGGTCGGCTGATCAGGGCAGTATATGATTTGAACAGGCCGGCGGAGCTGCTTTCGGTGATACAGGGCAGATGTGAGTAAAAAGGGGGCAGCTACAGAAAAAAGGAGGAACGATGGCGAAAAAACGGCGGATTCCGGTGCAGTTTCGGTATTATGATATGCCTTCCGGCCAGCATGTATTTGCTCTTCTGGGAGAGAGCTGGCGAAGAAATTACGGAGGTGATATCAGTGAGCTTCACTTTCATAATTATCTGGAAATCGGTATTTGCAGAGAAGGGGCAGGAACCTTGATTGTGGAAGAAAGGTGTCTGCCCTATCAGCCCGGAATGATTTCTGTACTGCCGCAGAATACACTCCATACCACCAATTCCGGGGAAGGGGGAATCTGTTTCTGGGAATATCTGTTTGTGGATGTGGAAGGATTTTTCCGGGAATATTACCGGGAGGATGTCAGAAAAGCAGAGTGGACAGCGGCAGGGGTCAATGCACAGGCGGGTTTTTTCCGGAAGGAAGAGATTTTCCATATTTACCGGCTGACAGAAGCGATTATGGAAGAGGAGCGGGAGCAGAAACCGGGGTATCGGGAAATCGTCAACGGGATTCTGGGGGCGCTGCTTCTGATGCTGGCAAGAGGGAATGGAAGGGCAGACAAAACAGATACGGGAAACAGGGGGAAGCTGCGACAGGTTATGAAGGCAGTCCGTTATCTGGAGCTGCACTATCAAAATGATCTTGCGGTGGAAGATATTGCCGGCGCCTGTCATATGAGCGAGTCCCATTTCCGCCGTCTTTTCGGAGAATGTATGCATATGACCCCATTGGAATACCTGAATTTTGTGCGGGTGGAAAAAGCATGCGAACAGATTTTAAAGACCGGCTATTCTATGGAGATGATTGCGGAAATGGTGGGATTTCAGTCTCAGGCCTCCTTTATCCGGAATTTTAAGGAATACCTGGGCATCACCCCATACCAATGGAAAAAACAGGCAGAAAAAGAGGATAAGATGAAAGAATTTAAAATATCTGCATATAAAGGCTGGTGATAACATAAATCAGGTGATCTGGTAAACAGCCAGGCAGAGCAGCCAACAGGCGGGAGAAACAGTGTTTTCGGCACCGCCGTTGGCAGCTCTGCCTGGCTGTTTTGTTGTGTACAGTGTACTTTTTATTGTTGCTGTGATGTTCAGGCGCCCGGAATAAAAGGTCGAAATTGTAAATTTTAGGGTTGAAGTTATCAATTATCATTTTCCGGCCCCTGCTATGATGTAGATACAATCCAGTGAAAGCAGGGGTTGACTGTACGGTTGATACAAAAGTCCGCGGACAGCTTTTCGTATGAAACCATTGAGAAGGTAACGAGTGATGGAATGGAGGAAAATGATGATGAAGAAAAAACGAATTGTGGCAATGTTGACAGCGGCAGCCATAGCAGTATCCCTGACCGGCTGCGGAACATCCGCATCTGACGGGACATCTGCTGCATCAGGAGGCGGGAACCAGGGGGAGAGCGGTACAGCCGATGAAAACACGCTGACAGTATGGTGCTGGGATCCGGCTTTTAATATCCGTGCCATAGAGACGGCAGGAAAGCTGTATCAGAAGGATCATCCTGATTTTAACCTGCAGATTATCGAAACGCCCTGGGAAGATGTACAGACCAAGCTGACCACGGCGGCCACCTCCGGTAATCTGGATACACTGCCGGATATTCTGCTGATGCAGGACAATGCCTTTCAGAAAAATGTAATCTCTTATCCGGACGCATTTCTGGACCTTTCTTCTTCCGGAATTGATTTTTCGGAATTTTCCCAGGCAAAAGTAGCTTATTCCACGGTAGATGGGAAAAATTATGGCGTTCCTTTCGACAATGGCGCGGTCATTGCCGCCTATCGGACCGATATCCTGGAGATGGCAGGTTATACAATAGAGGACTTTACGGATATCACCTGGAGTGAATATCTGGAAAAAGGGAGGGTGGTTCTGGAAAAAACAGGCCTGCCGCTGCTTACCTGCAAAGGAAATGAATCGGATGTGGCAGCTATGATGCTCCAGTCTGCCGGCGCTTCCTTCTTTGATGAAAACGGAGAGCCGGATATGGCAGACAATGAAGCGCTGAAAGAAGTGGTATCCACCTATGCAGAACTGGTAAAGGCCGGCGTTATGGTGGAAGTCAATGACTGGGACCAGTATATCGGAAGTATGACAAACGGTTCGGTGGCGGGAACGATCAATGGCTGCTGGATTATGGCTTCCATACAGACGGCGGAGGATCAGGCAGGAAAGTGGGAGATTACCAATATCCCTCGCCTGGACAATGTGCCGGGGGCGACCAATTATTCCAACAACGGCGGTTCCAGTTGGGCCATTACGACCAACTGCAAAAACAAAGAACTGGCTCAGGATTTTATGGCAGAGACCTTTGCCGGAAGTACTGAGCTGTATGAGGAGATTCTGCCTGCCACAGGGGCGCTGACATGCTATCTGCCGGCGGCTGACAGTCCGGTATACAGTGAACCTCAGAAATTTTACAACGGACAGTCCGTGTTTACGCTGATTACAGATTATGCAGCGCAGACACCAGGCAATCATACCGGCGTTTACTATTATGAAGCGAAGGATGCCATAGCCGTGGCAATTACCAACGTGGTGGCCGGAGGAGACCCGGACAGAGAGCTTAAAAACGCTGAGGATACCGTAAATTTTGTCATGGGAAAATAACACGGAAAATGGGGAAGGAGGGAGTTCTTTGAACGGGAAAGGAAAGCGGATGACTTTGGAAAAGCGGCACAGTCTGACCGGATGGGGGTTTCTGACACCTGCGGTGGTACTGATTGTCGTAATGAATTTTATTCCCATGCTGCGGGCGCTGCTCTTATCTTTTCAGGCCGGTGTGGGAAACCGGATGAGCTTTGCAGGGCTTTACAATTATATCCGTATGTTTCAGGATGCGGTATTTTTACGTTCACTGGCCAATAATTTTATTTACCTGCTGATTCAGGTGCCGATTATGCTGGTACTGGCCCTGGTGCTGGCTTCTCTGCTCAATCATAAGGATCTGCGGTTGAAAGGGGTATTCAGGACAGCCATCTTTCTGCCCTGCGCCACTTCGCTGGTTTCCTATGCCATCATTTTCAGGTCTTTGTTTGCAGTGGACGGGTTTATCAATACAGTGCTGGTCCGGCTGCATATTCTGGATACCGGTTATAATTTTCTGGGACATGCCTTCAGCGCCCGGATTGTGATTATCCTTGCTCTGATCTGGAGGTGGACCGGATACAATATGGTGTTTTACTTATCCGGATTGCAGAACATCGAATACTCTGTATATGAAGCGGCTAAAATAGACGGGGCAACACCCTTCCAGTCTTTCTGGAAAATTACAGTACCGCTTCTGAAGCCCACCATTTTGTTGACTGCCATTATGTCAACCAACGGAACCCTTCAGTTATTTGATGAATCGGTGAATCTTACCAACGGGGGGCCGGCCAATGCCACTATTACCATGTCCCATTATATTTACAATATGTCCTTTAAATATGTGCCCAACTTCGGCTATGCGGCGGCTATGTCCTATCTGATTTTGTTTTTGGTGGCGGCCCTTGCATTTATACAGATGAAAGTAGGTGATAAGCGTGATTAAGAGGAAGAAAGTATGGCAATATGGATTTCTGATTCTGGCGTCTGTTTTTTCTGTATTTCCTTTGTACTGGATGGCGGTTTCTGCCACCAACCGGAGTGCGGAAGTGATCGGCGGCAGGATGCTGCCCGGCGGCTATCTTCTGGAAAACATCAAAAATCTGCTGGCGGCGCAGAATGTGGGAAGAGGGATGTTTAATTCTCTGAAGTATTCTGTGATTCTGACACTGATTTCCCTGGTGATCTGTTCTCTGGCCGGCTATGGTTTTGAAATATACCATGACCGGATGAAAGACTCGGTGATGTCACTGCTTTTGCTGGCCATGATGGTGCCGTTCGCAGCGACGATGATTCCCCTGTACCAGATGTTTTCGGGGTTTCATCTGTTAAATACCACACTGGGATTTATCCTGCCCACCCTTTCCACGCCGTTTCTGATTATGATGTTCCGGCAGTCGGCCCGGTCCTTTCCTCATGATATTCTGGAAGCGGCCCGGCTGGAAGGGCTGAACGAACTGCAGATTTTCTTCCGTATGTTTGTGCCCACTATGCGTTCTACCTATGCGGCAGCAATGACAATTACATTTATGAATGCCTGGAACTCGTATCTGTGGCCCAAGGTGATTATGCAGGATACCTCCAGTATGACGATGCCTATGCTGGTGGCCAATCTGACAGAAGGATATGTAACAGATTACGGTATGCTGATGCTGGCCGTGCTCTTATGTACCATCCCCACCATAGTGATTTTCTTTATTTTACAGAAAAGTTTTGCAGAAGGTATCACAGGTGCGGTAAAATAGAAAAAACAGAACTGTTTAAAGGTGTGAAAGAGGTAAGTGATGGAATTTTCATTTGAAAAAATTAAAGATCCCTTATATTTCAGGGAATATTGTCTGCCGGCCCATGCGGAGTTTATTGCATATGAGAGCCTGCAGGATCGGAAAGAGGACAGGCGGACCTTGTATGCCTCTTTCAATGGTACATGGAAAATGGCATATGGGGAAAATCTGGAAAGTGTAAATTGTCCTCAGGGAACCTTGTACGGATATGAGAAAACGGAGGTGGACTGCAGCGGGTGGGCAGATATTCAGGTGCCGGGCCACATTCAGCTCCAGGGCTATGACAGGCCCCAATATGTCAATATACAGTATCCCTGGGATGGCAGAGAGGAAATCGTACCGGGAGAAATCCCGGAGCGATTTAATCCAATCGCATGTTATGTAAAATATTTTGAAGTTCCGGAGCAGATGAAGGGACGGCCTGTGCTGATTTCCTTTCAGGGAGTGGAAAGCGGCATGATTCTTTATCTGAACGGACAGTATGTGGGATACAGTGAGGATTCGTTTACGCCTTCCGAGTTTGACCTGACGCCTTATGTGCAGGAGGGAATCAATAAACTGGCCGTTACCGTGATCAAATGGACTTCGGGGAGCTGGTGTGAGGATCAGGATTTTTTCCGGTTTTCCGGTATCTATCGGGATGTCTTTCTCTATACCCGGCCGGAATGTTATCTGGAGGATTTGACTGTCAGGACGGATTTGACGGGAGATTATAAAAAAGCAGATGTTACGGTAACAGTAAAGGGAAACTTTGGACAGATTCAGGCGCAGCTTCTGCAGGAGGGAGAAGTGATCGCAGAGGCAGTGTGCGTGGAGGAAGGGGGAGAAGTCTCCCTTCCGGTGGAAGAGCCCAGGCTCTGGAGTGCGGAGGATCCTTATCTGTATGAACTGTTATTGTATGTGAAAGATGAGAGTGGCAGCGTGTATGAGGTGATTCCCCAGGCGGTAGGAATCCGGAAGGTGGAGATCCGGGACAGTCTGATTTTGTTAAACGGCAGACGGCTGGAATTGAAAGGAGTAAACCGGCATGATTTTTCCAGCCGGCACGGACGGGCAGTGACAGAGCAGGAAACGTTGCAGGATGTGGTAACGATGAAGCGCAGCAATATCAATGCCATCCGTACCAGCCATTATCCGGACAATACGCCCCTGTATCATATGTGTGATACTTATGGGCTGTATCTGCTTGCGGAGAACAATATGGAGACCCACGGCACCTGGGCCAGGGCAGGAGGCGGCCAGGCAGATGCTTCTTCTGTATTGCCCGGCAGCCACAGGGAATGGCTGCCCATGCTGCTGGACCGGGTCCGGTCCTGCTATGAGAGGGATAAAAACCATCCGTCCATTCTGATCTGGTCCTGCGGCAATGAATCTCATGGGGGGCCGGTGATCTGCCGCATGGCTCAGGAGTTCAGACGGCTGGATCCCACAAGGCCGGTTCACTATGAGGGGGTATTTCAGGACCGGAGTTATAACGAAACAAGTGATATGGAATCTCAGATGTATCCGTCGGCCGCCGCGATTGCCGATTTTTTGCAGGAGCACCGGGACAAGCCTTTTATCTGTTGCGAATATGCCCATGCGATGGGAAATTCCTGTGGAGGTATGTTTCTGTATACAGATCTGATGGAACGGGAGCCTTTGTATCAGGGCGGTTTTCTGTGGGATTATATCGACCAGAGCATAGAGACTGTGAACCGCTACGGAGAACGGTTTGAAGGCTATGGCGGTGATTTTGATGACAGACCCACGGATTATGAGTTCAGCGGCAATGGGATTGTCTATGGCAGCGACAGGAAGCCCACTCCGAAGATGGCTGCAGTGAAATACAATTACCAGAATATTAAAATAGAAATGGAACAGGGAAAAAAGCCGATTTCTGTACGGATTCGAAACCGTCATCTGTTTCTGTCCACCGGCAGTTTTTACGGCAGGGTGGAAGTCCGGAAAAACGGAACCGTATTTTTGCAGAAGGAACTGCCCGTGGATATCGGCCCTATGAAAGAAGCGGAGGTGGCGCTGTCCCTTCCGGTGCTGCCTGGCGGAGCGGAATATGCAGTGACCGTTTCCTTTCATTTAAAAGAGGACATGCTCTGGGCAAAGGCGGGACATGAGGTGGCCTTTGGAGAGTGTATTTTTACGCAGGAAGAGGAGCTTTTACCGGAAAGACTTTTCTGGCATCAGACATTGGCAGGTTTTGGGGGAAGGAAAGAGAGCAGACCGGAAGTGATTCACGGCGCTATGAACCTGGGTGTCCGGGGGACACATTTTACCGCTTTGTTTTCTGCACTGCAGGGCGGCCTGGTTTCTTACGTATACGATGGACGGGAGATGATTGCAACCATGCCCAGGCCCAATTTTTTCCGGGCTCCCACCAGCAATGACATCGGCAATCTGATGCCGCAGCGGTATGCCCAGTGGAAAATAGCCAGTGAATACAATACGTTTCACAGGCTGGATGAGAATGTGTCCAGGGACTGGACAGAGCAGGCCGGCTGTCAGGTGGAAGAAACGGGGGATTCGGTAAAGATTTCGTATATTTATTATATGCCCACAGTGCCTGCAAGCCAGTGCCGGATGGTCTATGAAGTCTTTGGGGACGGAACCGTCCGGACGCTGCTTACCTATGATCCGGTTCCGGAATTGGGGGATATGCCGGAGTTTGGCGTACTGCTGCGGATGAAGGCAGAGTATGACAGGATGCAGTGGTATGGTATGGGGCCGGGAGAAACTTATGTTGACAGGATGCAGGGGGCCAGACTTGGTATTTATGAAAGCACTGTCAGAGACAATATGGCCCGTTATCTGGTGCCCCAGGAGTGCGGCAACAGGACAGGGGTGCGGTATGCCAAAGTGATGGATGCTTTCGGACATGGCCTGCTCTTTACCGGTGATGGGATGCATTTTTCGGCACTGCCTTATCTGCCCCAGGAACTGGAGGCGGCAAGACATGCCTATGAGCTTCCGCCGGTGCATTATACGGTAATCAGGGCTTCTCTGTCCCAGATGGGAGTGGCAGGGGATGACAGCTGGGGAGCCAGGACACTGGAGCAGTTTTTGCTGGATGCATCCGGACCCATGTCATTTTGCTTTGCTATGAGAGGAATTTAAGGAGAAGAGAATAAAAAACAGGTGATTTTTCCGGCTTCTGCCATATCGTGGGACTGAGGCCGGA
Source organism: uncultured Clostridia bacterium (assembly GCA_947385955.1). Lineage (GTDB taxonomy): Bacteria > Bacillota > Clostridia > Lachnospirales > Lachnospiraceae > VSOB01. Next base: position 18,326 of record CANDNA010000026.1, on the reverse strand, counting down.
AATAAGCCTGTTTTTTGTTTTCATAATTGTAGAAACCTGTTAAGGATGATACAATATAGCAACAGGGATTTCCTATATCATAAAAAAATACACCCGTTCTCCGAGTGTATCCTGTTCTGAAAAATTTGTGACCTGACCAAACCTTTGAAATCCTGAATCGGAGTGACAAGATTCGAACTTGCGGCCTCCGCCTCCCTAAGACGGCGCTCTAACCAAACTGAGCCACACCCCGTTATGCCTTACGATGTACTATATCCGGCAACTCTGATATTGTAACCTTTTCAGGCAAAAAAATCAAGTATATTTTGAAAAATTTTCTAAAATTTATCGAAAGGAGTCTGTAACATGGGAATTACAGCAGCATATATGGTTCCGCACCCTCCTCTGATCATACCGGAGATCGGCAGGGGAGAGGAACAGAACATTCAAAGTACGATAGAGGCATATCGGGAGGTGGCGTCTGAAGTACGCACACACAAGCCGGAAACCATTGTTTTGTTGACACCACATCAGATTATGTACCGTGATTATTTTCATATTTCACCGGGAGAGGGGGCGGAAGGGGACTTCGGGCAGTTCGGGGCTCCTCATGTCAGGATTAACGTTTCTTATGATAGGGTGTTTGTGGACAGGCTGTGCGATCTGGCAAAATCAAAAGGGCTGCCGGCCGGGACACAGGGGGAGCGGGAGAAACGGCTGGATCATGGAACTATGGTACCGCTGTATTTTGTCAATCAGTGTTACAGCACATACCGCCTGGTGCGGATCGGGCTGTCAGGTCTGCCGTTTTGCAGGCATTATGAGCTGGGACAGTATATTCAGGAAACGGCAGAGAAGCTGAACAGGAAAACGGTGGTGATTGCCAGCGGGGATCTGTCACACAGACTGAAGGAGGACGGGCCGTATGGCTACCGGGAAGAGGGCCCGGTTTATGACAGCCGCATTATGGATGTGATGGGAAACGGCAGGTTTGGAGAGTTGTTTGGGTTTTCGGAGGATTTCTGTGACAGGGCCGGAGAGTGCGGGCATCGTAGTTTTGTCATTATGGCAGGAACGATGGACGGAAGAGATGTTCTGTCCCGGCGGCTTTCTTATGAAGGCCCCTTTGGCGTAGGCTATGGGATCTGTGCTTTTGAGGCAGGAGAAAGTGTCCCTGACCGGGGATTCGGGGAGCAGAAGGATGCCTATGTGGAGCTTGCCAGAAAGACCATCGAAACTTATGTGCGGACTGGCAGGCAGATGGAAGTGCCCGGAGGGCTGCCGGAAGAGATGTACGGACAAAGGGCAGGTGTTTTTGTTTCCATCAAGGAAAATGGATGTCTGAGAGGATGCATCGGGACGATTCGCTCTACCCGGAATTCCATAGCACAGGAGCTGATCTGCAATGCGGTCAGTGCGGCTGTCCGGGATCCCAGATTCGAACCGATTGAGGCATGGGAGCTGGAGGATCTGGTGATCAGTGTGGATGTGCTGGGAGAGGCGGAGAAAATTGACAGTCCGGAAGAACTGGACGTGAAACGATATGGGGTAATCGTGACCAGCGGGTATAAACGGGGATTGCTGCTGCCCAATCTGGAGGGAGTGGATACGGTTATGGAGCAGGTGGCAATCGCAAAGCAGAAGGCAGGCATCCGGGAAGGAGAGCGTGTGGATCTGGAACGCTTTGAAGTGGTCCGCCATCAGTAACGCAGGAGGAATCTTATGAAAACAGTTTGTCAGGTATGTCTGCATCACTGCGCTCTGGAGCCGGGCCAGATGGGGCTTTGCAGAGGGCGGAAAAATGTGGACGGCGTTGTGGTATGCGAAAACTATGGCCGGGTTACCTCTCTAGCACTGGATCCCATTGAGAAAAAACCACTGCGGAGATTTTATCCGGGAAGCCGGATTTTGTCTGTGGGCAGCTACGGATGCAATCTGCGATGCCCTTTTTGCCAGAATCATGAAATTTCCATGCCGTCCGGGGCCGGAAAAGGGGAATCCCGTGACAGGAAACCGGAATGGAGGTTTCTGTCCCCGCAGGAGCTGGCAGAGTTGGCACAGGCATATGAAGGGGACGGAAACATTGGGGTGGCATTTACCTACAATGAACCGTTGATCGGCTGGGAATATGTACGGGATACGGCAGAACGGGTGAAAGCCTGTGGGATGAAAACGGTGCTTGTAACCAATGGGACGGCGGCGCCCGAAGTGCTGGAGGAGCTGCTGCCTCTGACGGATGCGATGAATATTGATCTGAAAGGATTTGAAGAGGCATATTATCAGAAGCTGGGAGGCAGTCTGGAAGCAGTAAAAGAATTTATCAGACGGGCACAGGAAGGATGTCATGTGGAGCTAACCACATTGATTGTGCCGGGGGAAAATGACAGTGAGGCGGAAATGCGCAGGGAGGCCGGGTGGATCGCTTCCCTTGACAGGGAAATCCCGTTACATGTCACCCGTTTTTTCCCCCGTTATCATATGAGGGACAGAGAAGCCACAGAGGTAGGTCAGGTGTATCGTCTTGCAGAGGCGGCAGGAGAGTTTCTCCGTTATGTTTATGTGGGAAACTGCTGAATGAATAGCAGCAAGCTCCTCCCTGTAAAACAAAAGCGTCAAAAAAGTATACGGAACAAGTATCTTTTTTGACGCTTTAGAAATACAGGAAAGAAAAGCAATACAGGAACAAGTATTATTCTGTTGTTGTTTTTCTCTCTTTTTTCAGATTTTTCTGAGCGGTTGACAACATCAGCTTGATACGGTTGAGCTGGTTGACTTCACTGGCTCCCGGATCATAGTCGATGGCTACGATGTTGGAAGTGGGATAACGGCGGCGCAGTTCTTTGATAACCCCTTTTCCCACCACGTGATTGGGCAGACAGCCGAAAGGCTGGGTGCATACGATGTTGTGTACGCCGCTGTGGATCAGTTCCATCATTTCTCCGGTCAGGAACCAGCCCTCTCCGGTCTGATTGCCGATGGAAACGATGGGCTTTGCATAGGAAACCAGTTCGTATATATTGGCCGGCGGCGTAAAGTGCCGGCTTTTTCTGAAGGCCGATGCAGCGGGCCTGCGCAGGAAAGAGAGTCCCCGAATGCCCAGTGCGGAAAGTCGTGCGGCCTTTTTACTGGTTCCCAGGTTTTCTGCCTTGTAAATCTGGTTGTAAAAACAGTACAGCATGAAGTCCAGAAGATCAGGTACCACGGCTTCCGCCCCTTCCGCCTCCAGCAGTCTGACCAGATCATTGTTTGCCGCAGGAGAAAATTTCACCAGAATTTCCCCTACGATTCCCACTCTGGGCTTTGGGGTATCTGTGACGGGCAGCGCATCAAATTCCCGGATGATGTCTTTGCACAGGCGGCGGAACCGGAAGTAATCCGGGTGCCTGCCTGACAGGAAGGCTTTACACTGTCCGGCCCATTTCCGGTGCAGGGCCTGAGCGGAACCGGCTTCTTTTTCATAGGGGCGCATACGGTACAGGCAGCGCATAAAAATGTCTCCCAGTACAGCCGCATAGGCGGTCCTGATAAAGAGTCCCATGCTGAGATGGAATCCGGGATTGCTTTCAATGCCGGCCAGGTTCAGAGAGATCACCGGGATTTGCTGCATCCCTGCCTTTTCCAGTGCCCGGCGGATAAAGCCTACATAATTGGTGGCGCGGCATCCCCCTCCTGTCTGGCTCATAATAACAGCCACTTTGTTTAAATCATATCTGCCGGAATGGAGTGCTTCCATAATCTGTCCCACCACCAGCAGAGAAGGATAACAGGCGTCATTATTTACATATTTCAATCCCATTTCCACTGCATGCCGGTTGTCATTGGGCAGCACCTCCAGATGATAGCCGCAGGAACGGATGGCTGTTTCCAGCAGTTCAAAATGAATCGGGGACATCTGGGGGCAGAGTATGGTATACTCTTTGCGCATTTCCTCCGTAAAAGGAACTTTGCCGGCGGCAGTGGAAACGGGGACCGGCCGGGTTCCCTGCTGTTCCCGTACACGGAGTGCAGAGATCAGGGAGCGTACACGGATCCTGGCGGCCCCCAGGTTGTTCACTTCGTCAATTTTCAGGCAGGTATAGATTTTGCCGGAGCCTGACAAAATATCGTTTACCTGATCGGTCGTCACGGCATCCAGGCCGCAGCCAAAGGAGTTGAGCTGGATCAGATCCAGGTTTTGGGTGGTACGCACATAAGCCGCTGCTGCATACAGGCGGGAATGATACATCCACTGGTCGGAAACCAGCAGAGGGCGCTGGGGCCTGCCCAGATGGGAAACTGCATCCTCTGTCAGGACAGCGAGGTCATAGCCGGTAATCAGCTCCGGGATGCCGTGATTGATCTCCGGATCGATATGGTAGGGGCGTCCGGCCAGGACGATCCCATGCTTTCCGGTGGTTTTCAGATATTCCAGAGTTTCTTCGCCTTTTTTTCGCATATCGTTTCTGGCGTTGTCAAGTTCCTGCCATGCGTGCGCCGCTGCAGCACGGATTTCGTCTGCCGGGATTTCGGAAAACTCTCTTTCCAGAGCTGCGGCTGCTGTATCAAGATCCCGGAAGGACAGAAACGGATTGCGGAAGATCACTTTTCCCTGCCGGATTTCATCAATGTTGTTTTTGATGTTTTCCGAATAGGATGTGACAATGGGACAGTTATAGTGGTTGCTGGCGTCTTCAAATTCTTTTCGCTCATAAAACAGGGCAGGATAGAAGATAAACGATACCTTGTGCCGCAGCAGCCAGGTCACATGCCCATGTGCCAGTTTGGCAGGGTAACACTCGGATTCGCTGGGGATGGATTCAATCCCCAGTTCGTAAATCTTCCGGTTGGATACCGGGGAAAGGACCACCTGATAGCCCAGATCCGTAAAAAAGGTAAACCAGAATGGATAATTCTCGTACATATTCAGCACTCTGGGAATGCCGACCCGTCCTCTGGGCGCATTGTCGGCCGAAAGAGGTTCATAATCAAACATTCTCTGCAGCTTATAGGCGAAAAGGTTGGGTACATTGTTTTCATTTTTCTTTTTGCCAATGCCTCTTTCGCAGCGATTGCCGGAAATATACTGCCGGCCGCCGGTAAACTGATTGATGGTAAGGCGGCAGTTATTGGTACAGCCCTTGCAGGTGGCCATACTGGTTTCAAACTGCAGCCGGTTGATTTTGTCGATGGTCAGCATGGTTGTCCGGTAATTTTTTTCGGACCGGAAACGTTCTCTTGCGATGAGCGCCGCACCGAAGGCGCCCATAATGCCTGCGATATCCGGACGGATGGCCTGACAGTCTGCGATCTTTTCAAAGCTCCGCAGGACGGCATCGTTATAAAAGGTGCCGCCCTGTACGACGATATGGCGTCCCAGCTCAGAGGCATCGGATACTTTAATGACTTTGAACAAGGCATTTTTGATAACGGAATAGGCAAGTCCGGCGGAAATATCGGATACTTCGGCGCCTTCCTTCTGTGCCTGTTTCACCTTGGAATTCATAAATACGGTACAGCGCGTTCCCAGATCAATGGGATGGGCGGCAAAGAGAGCGGCAGAGGCAAATTCCTCCACGCTGAAGTTCAGGGATTTGGCAAAGGTTTCGATAAAAGAACCGCATCCGCTGGAGCATGCTTCATTTAACTGTACGCTGTCCACCGTGTGATTTTTGATTTTGATACATTTCATATCCTGTCCGCCGATGTCCAGAATACAGTCTACGGACGGATTGAAAAATGCGGCGGCATAGTAATGGGCCACCGTTTCCACTTCTCCGTCATCCAGCAAAAAGGCGGCTTTCATCAGCGCTTCGCCGTATCCGGTGGAACAGGAACGGACGATCTTTACATCCGGCGGCAGTTTGGCATAGATGTCTTTGATGGCGGCAATGGCAGTTTTCAGAGGACTGCCGTTATTGCCGGAATAAAAGGAGTACAAAAGAGAGCCGTCCTCATCCACCAGTGCGATCTTGGTTGTGGTGCTGCCTGCGTCAATGCCCAGATAGCAGTTCCCGTGACAGGAGGCCAGATCGGCTGTGGCAACCCGGTGGCTGCTGTGCCGCCTGCGGAATGCTTCGTATTCTTCCCGGGTGGTAAAGAGGGGTTCCATACGCTCCACTTCAAATTCCATCTGTATCGTCCGGGAAAGTTTTTCCGCCATTTCCTGCATGGTGCAGAATGTAGTCTCTTTATATTGCAGCGCAGAGCCCATTGCTGCAAACAGGTGGGAATTGTCGGTGTCGATAATATGTTCTTCATCCAGCTTCAGGGTACGGATAAAAGCAGCCTTCAGTTCGGTCAGAAAGTGCAGGGGGCCGCCCAGAAAAGCCACATGTCCCCGGATAGGCTTGCCGCAGGCCAGTCCGCTGATGGTCTGATTGACCACCGCCTGAAAAATGGAAGCAGCCAGATCTTCTTTTGTAGCGCCGTCATTGATCAGCGGCTGTATATCCGACTTGGCAAATACGCCGCAGCGGGCTGCAATGGTGTATAAAGACTGGTAATTTCTGGCATACTCATTTAAACCGGATGCATCGGTCTGCAGCAGGGATGCCATCTGATCAATAAAAGAGCCTGTGCCTCCTGCACAGATTCCGTTCATGCGCTGTTCCACGTTGCCGTGTTCGAAATAAATGATTTTGGCATCTTCGCCGCCCAGTTCGATGGCCACATCGGTTTTGGGTGCAAAGGTTTCCAGCGAAGCGGCCACTGCGATGACCTCCTGCACAAAAGGGATCTGCAGATAATTGGCCAGTGCCAGTCCGCCGGAGCCTGTGATTACGGGATGAAGCGTAATGTTTCCAAGTTTGGTATATGCCTCCTGCAGTAGATCAGAAAGCGTTTCCCTTATATTTGCAAAATGTCTTTTGTAATCGGAAAAAAGAATGGCATGGCTGCCATCCAGAATCGCTATCTTAACAGTGGTGGAACCGATGTCAATTCCTAAATAATAACGAGCGTTATCCATAAAATTATCACTCTTTCTTCTTATTTATTATACGTACACGAAAACCTTGACTATTATACGACAGCTTCTGACAAAATGCAACGTTTCAAATATTAAAATTGTATGAGTAAAATGTTTAGAAAAAGTTCGGTTTACTTTTGTATATTCGAATGATAGAATATATTCATATATGCGGCGGAACATGTGGAAGAATTTTCCTTTTCTTTTTTCAGGGGCCGTCTGCAGGAAAGACGAGGATGAAGGTAGAGAAACATGAGATTTTTAGATAAGCTGGAACGAAAATTCGGCAGGTATGCCATTTCGAATCTTTCTCTGATCCTGGTGACCTGCTATGGATTCGGGTATGCCATTAAGCTGGTCAACCGGGGATTTTTGGAATATCTGACACTGAACCCGTATCTGATCCTGCATGGACAGGTATGGAGGCTGGTGACATGGCTGATTATACCGCCGGGAGAGCTGAGTGTGTTTTTGCTGATATCGCTGTATTTTTATTACTGGCTGGGTACCACACTGGAGCGGACCTGGGGTGTATTCCGTTATAATCTATACTTGTTCAGTGGTATTCTATTTACGATTCTGGGCAGCTTTCTGCTTTTGGGGTATTGTTATCTGGTGTTTCCGGCAGAGATTGCCACATATGGGGCGCCTGTCTTTTTCCGGGATATTGTAGGATCTTTTTTCAGTGCCTTCAGTACCTACTATGTGCAGTTGTCCATTTTTCTCGCGTTTGCGCTGACCTACCCGGAGATGCAGATTTATCTGTTTCTTATTATTCCTGTGAAAATCAAATGGCTGGGGCTTTTGGATGCGGCAGTCACACTGGTGGCTTTTTTCCAGAGCGGGATTGCGGGACGGATTATCATCGGTGCGTCCCTTCTGAATCTGGTGATTTTTTTCCTGGGTACCCGCAGCAGTATGCAGATGAGTCCAAAGCAGATGCGCAGGCGTCAGGTGTTCCGGCATGAGGTGAAAAAAAGCGCCGGTGTCACCAGGCATAAGTGTGCGGTCTGCGGACGCACGGAGCTGGACGGAAATCTGGAGTTCAGGTTCTGCTCCAAATGTGAAGGCAATTACGAATATTGCCAGGACCATCTGTTTACCCATGAACATGTAAAGAAGCATTAGAAAGTCTGCTGCGGGCAGTTTTGCCGCGGTGCAGGTATGAGAGGTTATATGGACAGAGAAGTGGCTTTTGGCCGGACATTGGAGCAGGTCAGGAAAAAGGGGAAGGAGCAGGGAGGCATGATCAGCGCCGAAGAGATCGCACAGGCGTTTGCCTCCTTTTCTCTGGCTCAGGATCAACTGGCAATGATCCATGAGTATTTGCAGAAGCATGGTATCGGGATAGGAGAGCCGGTGGATGTCTTCGGGAATATGGAAGAAGCAGACAGAAATTATCTGGAATGGTATCTGCAGGAGATTGCACTACCGGAGCAGCCGGGGGAAGGAATACAGGAAGCGGTGATTCTGTCTGCTATGGCAGGGGAGGCATCTGCCAAACAAGAACTGATCAGCCTGTTTCTGCCCCAGGTGGCGGATATGGCCAGACTGTATGCAGGACAGGGGGCCGATCTGGAGGATCTGGTGGGAGAGGGGAATATGGCTCTGGTACTGGGCGTGGAACTTTTGGGCGCTCTGGAGTCGCCCCATGAAGCATGGGGCATGCTGGGACGTCAGGTTATGGATGCAATGGACAGACTGGTTGCCGAACATGCCCGAAACGGGGACATCGGAAAAATAGCGGCACAAAAGGTAAATCAGGTGGCAGATGCGGCAAAAGAGCTTTCGGATGCGCTGCTGCGTAAGATAACGGTACAGGAGCTGGCCCGGGAAACGGAAATGACCGTGGAAGAGATAGAGGAAGCGCTGCGGCTCAGCGGTGGAAAAATAGATGGGATAGAGGATAGAAATGACAGAAGAAAACCGTGATTTTAAGTATGTGATGCAGGATGTGTCCAAAGTATATATCGGGGCCAAGTATACGTATCAGGAAATGATGGATACTGATGAGATTCCGTTTAAGCTGAAAGCCATTTTAAGCCATTATATTTTGAAGGAAGTGGCGGGAGATACCACACCGGAAAACCATATCTTCTATATCAAAGACACAGATTTGTCCTATCTGGTTTACAAACAACTGAAAGCCAGATTCAAACTGGATTTTCCCGTGCGTTCTTCCAAAGGGACATGGCAGTACCGGAGCGAATACCATACCATTGAAGAGATTGCAGGGAATGGGGAATGGAAGGCCAGGCAGGACGAGATCGTGGTGGAGGAAATGGTGCTGACCAAACTTCATATGATGATGATGAGTCTGTAGAAAAGAGAGAAAATCTGCCGTTGGGATTCCGGGGCAGATTTTTTGCATTTTATTTTATATCGGGGCAGACCCGGAAAGGACAGGAAGAAAACAGGTATGGGAATCCAGAAAAAAGGAACCGAAAAACAGTGGCGGCAGAATCTGTTTGAGCAGTTAAAATTGTCAACAACCAACCAGAACATTGCGGAAAAGTATCTGGATATGGAAACACCGGAAGATATGGGATTGCTTGCAGAAGCAGAACCACAGGACTTTTTTCCTTTCCGGAGAGGCAGCGGGGATTATGTGGAAATGCTGTGGAAAAAGAAACGGACACAGGAGCTGGGGCGGTATTTGCGGTTTCTTGTCAAAGTAGGCGGCGCGATGGCATGGCCCTGGTTTTTGGAGGATGCTTACAAAGCCAGGGCAGAAGATCTGGAGGAAACGCTTCCGCTCCTGGGTGGGGAAAATGCCTGGGCAGAGAGACTGGCTGTCCGGGGCGGATTGTGTGTGTCAGAGCTGAGATGCGGTCATACGGAGGAAGCAAGGGCGCTGTGCCTGTGGGGAAGGGAACATCAGGAGGTGTTTCCGGATGCGATAGGGATGTGTTATGACTTTGGCAGAGAATTGACTGCAGAAAAAGGGGCGGAGAACAGAATGTTTCTGTCTGCTGTATATCTGCATCATATGCCGCCGGAAGCTGCTCCGGAGATGGTCAGATATCTGGAAAAAAGACTGACTGACGCTGTATTTGCTGCCATCCGGCTTCCGAATGCAGAGGAGGGGGAACTGCTTTCCTGGCTCAGGACTGCAGACCGGGGTACGCCCTTTCCCCGGCGCCTTTTGTCTGTTTTGAGCAAAGGCGGGATGAACCGGATGCTGGGAGTAATGATTGGCATATGTGCATTTCTGACCATCCGACATTCGGTGCGTCTGGAACTGTTGCTGCGGATTGTGTCGGCTGTGGATGCCGGGTACAGGGGGCCGGAGAGTACGGTGCTGAAAATCTGCATGGAGGTCACGGAACCGGAGCGGTTTGATGAACAGATGGCGGAGATTGAGAAGATGCTGCCTGCTCCGGATGGGGCGTATCTGATCTGGTGCATGAAAGAACAATATGAAGGCGGGATCAATCGTGTTATTGCCGGAGAGCCGGAGACTGTCAGAGCGGCAGGAGAAAATCTGGAGTCGGAAGATTACTGTGAGCTGTTAAAGCGGGTACGGACGATCAATCCGGTTTTGTATCAGGAGCTGCAGGTATCCTGCAAAGAGGTGCTTTGTGCGAAACTTGCCGGAGAGCTTGCCAGAGAAAATGCTTATCTGTGGCAGGAGGAAGCTGCCGGATATTTGATGGGGACGAATCCGCTGGAGGTATTGGAGCCCTGCATGTCAAAGTGGAAATCTTTTGATGTTTTTCGGGAACAGATTTGCCTTAAAATAGAAAAGTTGAAGGAAATCGGGGCAGTTTCCATGTACCGCAGGGCCGTGGTTCTGGAAATTATGCGAAAAGAAAGCGGTTATTTTAAGTATTACCGTCTTTCTGACCAGGAAAAGCCCGGCAGACGGGTACCCAAAGAGGAGTCTTTGCTGACAGACCAGGAACAGGTCAGAGCAATGATATGCGTCCTGGAGGAGGAAGGGGTACCGGTTGGACTGATGGCGGAAGGGCTGAGCGGTATGTGGGATGGACTGAAAGATCAGGAAGAAAAGGCGGCATTTTTGGAACGATGTATACAGGTAGTTGAGGAAAAGCTCAAAGGCCAAAACGGGGAAGCCTGGGAAGCGGGGCTGAAAGAGGCGATGGAGAGGGGAAGTACGGAAGCCTGCTGCCTGTGTCTGCACATATTTGCCCGGATTGACGGGTCATACAGAGCGCTCCTTTTTTCCTGCGCGGGAAATCCGGTCAAACAGGTAAGGGAGCTGTTGCTTTTTCTTTGCGAAAGCCACAGAGAGTGGGAAGGGGAAATCTTGTCACTTCTGGCATCAAAAAAAGTAAGAGAACGGGAATTGGCAGTGCTGGTATTGGAAACATGGGAAGAACCCTGTTATCTTTCCTGGCTCAGGGAAGCACTGGAAAAAGAGAAAAATGCAAAGCTGGCCAGACTGATGGAGGAAGTGGCAGGAGCGCTGAAAAAGGAAACGGATGCAGGAACGGCAGGTTCACAGGACGGTTCGTGGCAGCCCGGAAGGGAAACGGAACGGATTGCCGCAGGGATTTTACGGGGCGCGGCTGCGCGGAAAGTGGAATGGGTGAAAAATCTGGCGCTTCCGGAGGTGAGATGGAAAAACGGCATGACGGTATCGCCGGACTACATGCTTTCTCTGCTGGCTGCTTATGCACAGATGGATACGCCGGGGATAAAGGAAACGGCAGCCGGACTGGCCCGGTTCCTGGCTCAGGATATGCTTGCTGATTATATGTATGCCGTATATGAAGGCTGGTTGGAGATGGGGGCGGAAGCGAAAAAAAGGTGGATACTCTATGCCTTTTCCATTCATGGAGGTGAGAAAAGCGCTTCTGTTTTGTATCGCCAGATTGATATCTGGGCAGGTCAGTCCAGAGGTACGGTGGCGATGGAGGCTGTACATGCCCTGGCTGAAAACGGCAGTCAGGATGCCCTGTTTTACATAGAACAGATGTCCCGAAAGTCCGGATTCCGTCAGGTGAAACATGCGGCAGCAGAGGTGTTTGCGGGTATGGCAGCCAGGCTGGGGATTGATCAGGAAGAGCTGAGAGATCGTCTGGTACCGGATCTGGGCCCATCTGTCCCTGGAAAGCGGGACGATCCGGAGCGGGCTGTCAGTGCTTTGAAACAGATGAAGCAGCAGGTAAAGACAGTGGTGGCAGATCAGAAGAAGCGTCTGGAACAGGCATTTGTGGAAGTCAGATTCTGGCAGGTGGAGAAATGGCAGGCGTTGTTTGTGAAAAATCCCATAATGCGTCTGTTTGCAACGGAACTGATCTGGGGTGTTTATCAGGATAACAGTTTACAGAGGACATTCCGTTATATGGAGGACGGCAGTTTTAATACGGCAAACGGGGAGGAATGTACACTTCCGGAAGCCGGGATGATAGGGCTGGTACATCCTCTGGAACTGGCGGATGAGGAGCTCGCCGCCTGGAAGGAGCAGCTTTCCGATTATGAGGTGATACAGCCTTTCCCTCAGTTGGAGCGTCCTGTGTACCGGCCAGCAGAAGAGGACAAGGAGAAAACGGCGTTTACCCGGTTTTACGGAACAAGGAAAAATGGCAGGGTACTGTCAGAGAGGCTTCTGGCAGAGGGGTGGATACAGGAGACTGCCCTGGGCGCGGGGGTTTATACCCGGTTTTTTCGCAATGACAAAACCAGGGCCGCAGAACTTACCGTTTCCGGCTGTGCGGCAGGCTGGGAATACGAAGAGGGAGAGGTAATGCTATCCGAGCTGTGTTTTTACCGGTTTTCAGAGGAGGCTGTGGACGAAACGGCGCTTCAGAAAGCTCCTGCATGTCCCCTTTCGAAGGTGAGTCCCCGATATTTCAGCGAAGTTGTGCTGCAGGTAATGACGGCTGTGGGGATACTATGGTGACAGCACCGCACAGAATTTCCATGACTGCCTCCTTTAAAGGACAGGACTTATTGTTTCCGGTTTCCCCACAGTGTAATCAGAAATAGGGTGGATACGATGCAGGCAAATCCCAGGATATCGATCCAGAGAAAAGACGCATGCAGCCAGAATGCAGAAAACAGGGTGGCGGCTACCGGCTCAACGCAGGCATACAGGCTGGCTTTTTCCGGCCCGATCAGTTTGACTCCCTGCATATACAGGGAAAAGGAAAGGATGGTGCCAAACAGGATAATGATGGCAAGAAACAGAAGCGTTTCCCTGTCCATGACCGGATGGTACTGCCAGGGTCTGCGCAGAAAGCACAGGACAGTACCGCCAATCAGCATGGCCCATCCCAGCAGAAACGGGGTGGGATAGGTTTTCATCAGCCCTTCCGGAATCATATTGTAAAGTACCACAGTGACGGCGGAAAACAGTCCCCAGAACAGAGCCTGACCGGACACTGCCAGCTGGCCGGACTGTCCGTGGGTTGCCAGAAGATAAATGCCCGAGAGGGCCAGGAGTACGGCAGCCACATCGACGATGCCGGGCAGACGTCTTTCCCGGAGGCACATAACGAGCATAATCAGCACAGGAGAAAGGTACTGCAGTACGGTTGCCGTTCCGGCATTGGAATATTCGATTGCCTTAAAATAGGAATACTGACAGAGCATCATACCCAGTATGCCATAACAAAGCAGCGTAAAGGCACTTTTCCGGTTGCTCCAGATCTGCCGGGTCAGTGCGGGCCTGCGCAGCAGATACCATGCTGTCAGTAAAAAGCCTGCCAGAACCAGACGGATGGGCACCAGCCAGTCGGAGCAGGCATTTTTTGCCGTAAACAAAAACTGCCCGCAGGCTCCGGACAGTCCCCACAGACAGCCGCCTGCCAGAGTGATCAGGATTCCTGTTCGTTTGAGGTTTTTTTGTTGTTTCATATTGGGCTCCTCTCTGTTGACGGGGTGGATTTTATCAGCTTACAAAAAGATACACAAAATGAGGTTTTTTGTCAAATTTTCCAGAAGCGGGAAGATGGATATTAGAAAGCTATGATAATGGCGACTCTCCGACAAGGATGGATATTTCTGTGCCTATGCAGGATTACAGGTATAAGATTTTCTGAGTGTTGTGGCATAAGTTCTGGTAAGCGTGCAACCGGACTCTATGCGCCGTCCGGGCGCATAGAGTCCTTTTTCGGGTTTTCATGCTCGGAAATTACTGGGGTATGATAACAGTAAGAATGTCTAATACCTTTCGTAGGAGCAGGTGCAGGAATATTTATCCCTGCCAGAAGTATATCGACATTGCAGATTTTTGCGATTTCTTTTTATGCTATTGGAATGTTGGTGTACACTTTGATTGCTGTACTAATTGTATGTATTTTACTGGAATTCAAAGAGTTCCAGTAAACCGAGACAGAATACGTCAGTGTTGGTGCTATTAATGGCAATGCAATCTATGTATGGTTTATGCTATAATATAAAAAATATCTAATAATATTAAGGAGTTACTTTTTATGAGCCGTACTTCAGTTGATGGAAATATGCTATTTTATGTAATACTATTTTTAGGCGTTTTTTTGATTGGTATTTTATTGCTTTTTATTTCCATGCCATTTAGGCCATTGAAAAAAAGATTAATAAACTATTGGGGAGATATAGAGGTATTAAAGTATGAACAGTATTGGTTTTTCTTAGATAAAACAGCAGCCTACAGGAGAATATTATATTTTTTTACATTTTTATCTTATGGATTAAGAATATTAGGAGTTTTAACAACTTTTTTTATTATATATAGTCTGGTTGATAAATCAAAATTTTCAAATGCTTTATTAGTTTTTGCGGCGTTATGCGATGGTATAAATTTATTATTTCCATTGCAAAAATTTGTTGATTTATTTTCTGAATGTTGTATAAAAATGGAAGACAGTATTTTATATAGTAATTTAAAGCTTTCAAATAATAGTCTAAATAATTCTGACATGTTAAACGAAACTTATCAGAAATTAAGTGAAGTATATATTGAATGTGAAAATTTACTTCATACTCAAAATAAAATATAGTATAGGTGATAAAAATTGATATATATTTTAATGTTATTTATAATAAGTGAAGCGATTTTGATATTATTTTCTTTGAAAATTTCTAAATGTTTGCATGATTATCAGTACAATAAAAAATACGAAAGTCATGTTAATACGAAATTTTTAGTTATTATTCCAGTGCATAATGAAGAAATTCAAATATTGGATGCTATTGATTCCATTAGAAAAGCAGATTATCCACAAAATTTTATTGATATTATTTTATTAAATGATAGATGTACAGATAAAACAATTGAAATTGCTAGGTCAAGAGAAGTAAAAATATATAGTATTGATAATAAAGAAAATACGAAAGGTTCATTATTAAAATCTTTTTGTAGTAATTATAAAGAAAAGATATGTGATTATAATTATTTATGTATATCTGATGCAGATACGATTTTTGATGAAAAATTTTTTATATTTGCTCATAATAATTTTGAAAATGGATATAAAATTGTACAAGGTCAAATCTGTAATATACAATATAAAAGAAGTACAGTATCATATTTTATGACTTTTTTTCAGCAAATAATAAATAATTTTATGTTTTATCAAAATAAATTAGAAAGATCAGTAATTATTTGTGGAAAAGGAGTATTAATATCTCCAGATGTACTTAAACAAGTGAAATGGGATAGAAAAACGCTGGTTGAAGATATTGGCTTTTCTTTTGATGCGTTACTGAAAGGATATAAAATTTATTATTGTCATGAAATGAAAGTGAAAACAAAACATCCATATAAGTTTTCGGATTTGTGGATTCAACAAAGGCGATGGCTTTCAGGACAAATATTAATTATAAAAAAGTATCATTCATATATGTTGGATAAAAGGTTAATAGGAGTTGCAAGAATATTTCTTTTGATAGGATATATAAACATGGCTGTTTTTTGTTTAGCAACCATTTCGCTAATCAATCCCAAAATATATTTATTTATTATGATATCATTATATTTGTGGAGTTTTATTATTAATTTGATATTTATACGATATGAAATTGGTAAAAATATCAGATATGTTTTCATTTTTCCATTTATATTTATTTTTTGGAAAATAATTTTCATATTTAGTCTCTTTAAACCAGAGAAAAGATGGAAGCCAATAAAAAACAAATATTAATCAAATAGAATAATAGAATGCTCATTTTTATCCCAAGTTTCTAAATTGTTCTGGAACTATTGGTTAGAAATGGTTAAAGAAACGTCTTGCCATAAAGATATGATTCTGAAAGGGATGGTATCTGCTGCTTCCTGCGCCTACGGAGGGGATTAGATATTCTTACTGTTGTGTCTGGCTATGCAATTTCCGGGCATGGATGCCCGGAAAAGAACTCTTTGTGCCTGGATGGCACATAGAGTTCGGTTGCATGCTTTTCCCAATATATGCCACAACAGTTAGAATATCTTATTCCCGTAGTCTGAAGCAGAAGCGGCAGATGCCATCCCTTTCAGAATACTATTCCCTGTGTGTTTCCCGCATCTCCCTCAGAATCTTCTTTATAATTTTCCGGTGAAGTGTTATACTAAAAAACAAACAATAACAGGCGATGTTCCGCATATGGCTTTTTATATACTGTACGCGGGGCGGCGGATACGGAGGCATATATGGACATCAAATCATGTACGGCATATGAAGTGATAGAGACACACAGGATCGAAGAGCTGGCTTCGGAGAGCTTTCTGCTCCGGCATAAAAAGACAGGGGCCAGAGTGGCGCTGTTGTCCAATGAGGATGACAATAAGGTATTTTACATCGGATTCCGCACGCCTCCCAAAGACAGTACGGGAGTGGCGCATATTCTGGAACATTCCGTGTTGTGCGGTTCCCGCAGCTTTCCGGTAAAGGATCCGTTTATTGAGCTGGCCCAGGGATCTCTGAATACCTTTCTCAATGCCATGACCTATCCGGATAAAACGGTGTATCCGGTGGCAAGCTGCAACGATCAGGATTTTAAGAATCTGATGCATGTCTATCTGGATGCTGTTTTTTATCCCAATATCAGCCGGGAAGAGAAGATTTTCAGGCAGGAGGGCTGGCATTATGAACTGGAGGATGAAGCGCAGGAGCTGAAAATCAACGGAGTGGTATACAATGAGATGAAGGGCGCCTTTTCTTCTCCCGATGATGTGCTGGACCGGGAAGTGTTTAACTCCCTGTTTCCGGACACGCCATACGGCGTGGAATCCGGCGGTGACCCGGCCTGCATTCCCGATCTGACCTATGAAGATTTTCTGGCGTTCCACAGCAGATATTACCATCCTTCCAACAGCTATATTTATCTGTACGGCAATATGGATATGGCAGAGCGGCTGGATTTTATAGACCGGGCCTATCTGTCTCATTTTGATGCCATTTCCGTGGATTCCGGGATCCGGGACCAGGAGCATTTCAAAACGCCTGTGGAAGTAAAAAAGCAATACCCCATAACCGACAGCGAGCCGTTGAAGGACAATGGGTATCTGGCATACAACACGGTGATTGGCAGCAGTCTGGACCGGGAACTGTATGTGGCGTTTCAGATACTGGATTATGTGCTCTGCTCCGCACCGGGAGCGCCGATAAAGCAGGCGCTGACGGATGCAGGCATTGGCAGGGAAATTTACAGCATATATGAAAACGGTATCAAACAGCCTTATTTCAGCATTGTATCCAGGCATACGGATATTTCCAGGAAGGAAGCGTTTCTGTCCCTGATCCGCAGTACGCTGGAGGGGCTGTGCAGGGACGGTATTGACAAAAAAGCGCTGCGGGCAGCCATTAATTATTATGAATTTAAGTACAGGGAAGCGGACTTTGGCTCTTATCCAAAGGGACTGATGTACGGCCTGCAGGCACTGGACAGCTGGCTGTATGATGAGCGGGCGCCTTTTCTTCATGTAGAGGCAGCGCAGACCTTTTCCGATATGAAAGAAAAGGCCGGGACAGACTATTTTGAAGGGCTGATTGCCAGGTATCTGCTGGACAATACCCACAGGTCGGTGGTGATGGTGGAGCCGGTGAGAAATCTGGCGGCCAGAGAAGAAAAAGAGCAGAAAGAGAGACTGGCAGCGCTGAAGGCTTCCATGAGCAGAGAAGAGCTGGAAGCTCTTGTCAGGGAAACCAGAGAACTGGAGGCATATCAGGAAACACCGGATTCCAGGGAAGCCGTGGAGACCATCCCCCTGCTGCGCCGGGAAGATATGACACAGAAGGCAGAAGCCTATCATAACCGGGAGGAGGTATGTGACGGTACTGTCATTTTGCATCATGATATTTTTACAAACGGGATCGGTTATGTGCGTCTGTTATTTGATGTGAGCAATATTCCGCAGCCCTGGTTCCCTTATCTGGCTGTCTATAAGGCGGTGCTGGGACTGATGAATACAAGACATTACAGTTACGGCGATTTTTTCAATGAGGTGAATTTACAGACCGGCGGGATCAGTACG
>CANDNA010000025.1 GCA_947385955.1 uncultured Clostridia bacterium | reverse complement strand
ACGAACGGCGAATGATGATCATAAATCGAAGATTTATGATGTAATGAGCGTTAGTAAGGAAAAGGTCATGTTCCCTGTCAGGAGGTTATCTTATGAAAATCTTAAAAAACATACTTATTATCACAATTCCCCTTCTGCTGTTTGCCGCTTTGTTCACCTATTCCTTTTTTTCCAAAAGGATCCCGGAAAATCCGGCAGGAACAACCGGCAATACGGCAGGAAACTTAAATAACGGAGGGCTGTTCTGCGAAGATGACGGAATCGTCTACTTTGCAAACGCCTATGATAACTATGCCCTCTATGCCATGAATCCGGATGAAACAGAAGTAGTCAAACTGTCCAATGCACAGGTCAGCTCCCTGAACGCCGCAGGAAACTTTTTGTATTATTATCAGGCATCTTCTTCTGCTTCCGACCAGTTTTCTTCCATGTTCCGGACCAACGGCGTCTACCGGTCCAAAAAGAACGGAAAGTCCTCCGTATGTCTGAAACGTGTGCCGTCCCCCACCCTTGCCCTGTGGGACAACACAATATTTTATCAGTCCTACAGCACCAAAACCGGGACCTCCCTGTGCCGGATTGATACCAACAAAGAAAATTTTGAAGAAATCCAGAATTATGTGATCAACCCTGCCAGCATCCAGAATGGCAAAATCTATTTCGGAGGCACCGGGAAAGACCATTATCTGTATACAATGGATACGTCAAGCAATGCCATCGCCACCATTTTTATGGGCGATGTCTACAATCCCATCATTCAGGACGATTATGTATACTATATGGATATCTCTTCCGACTACAGACTCTGCCGCTACTCCCTTTCCACACAGACTACGGAAATCCTTACCGGGGACCGTCTGGACTTTTTCAATGTGGCCGGTGACATTATTTACTACCAGAAAAGCGATCCCAATGAACCTGCACTGAAACGCATCCATACCAACGGTACCGGAGAAGAGGTGGTAGCGCCCGGCGTTTATGAACATATACAGACCACTTCCCAATATGTATATTTCAATGCCTATGATGCGCCCACCCCTGTATTCCATACACCGCTGTACGGACCGGTACAGGTGGAATCCTTCTCTGCGGCGGCTGCGGCCGTGGCTGTTACCAAATGACCTGATTATGATATAAGGGAAAAAAGAGAATGCAGCTTTACGCTCCATTCTCTTTTTATATCGCTGTTTCTCTCTTTCATCCCTGCTTTACGCCTTGTTTTTCCCTTCCAGCTCTTCCAGAAGAACGCTCACGCTTTTTCCGTAAATGGGATGAATCCAGTCCGGTACGATCTGTGCCAGGGGGATGAGGACAAAATCCCGGTTCTGCATATCCGGGTGAGGGACGGTCAGTCTGTCTGTCCGAATCACTTCTCCTTCATAAAAGATCAGATCCAGGTCCAGGGTCCTGGGGCCCCAGTGAATCGTTCTTTCCCGGCCTGCCTCTGCCTCCAGACGGTTCAGCAGCGCCAGCAGCTCTTCCGGTTCATACAAGGTCTCTATCAGCACCGCCCCATTGACAAAGTCCTCCTGCTCCACTCCGCCGTAAGGCTTTGTAACAATCGGGTCCGCACACTGCAACAGACGGCATTTCTCATCCGCTGCTACCTTACGGACAGCAGACTCAATATACTGTTCCTTTTCTCCCATATTGGAGCCGCAGGCAATGACGGCCCGCTTCCATCCTCTCGTAACGGATACGGAAACCGAAGAAACCGGCAGCGGGATCGGTGCGGAAGGCTTTCTGATTTCCAGGGTCAGCCCCCGAAGCAGGGGAAAAGCAAGCAGCAGCCGGCCGGCCAGATGTTCTGCGGCAGCTTCCAGCAGTTTGTAAGTATGTTCCGTCAGAAACCGGTACATAAACTGGCAGACCGCCCCATAATCGGTGGACAGAGTCAGCTCATCCTCCAGCCCTGCGGCATGGGTATCGGTATACAATACCGCATTGACAAAAAACTTCTGCCCCAGCCTGGTCTCCTCCGGAAACACTCCGTGATAAGCATAGATTTCCAACTCTTCGATACGAATCTCATCATATGCACCGGAATATGGGACAGCTCTGCCCCATATGTTCCTATCTTCCCGCACGCAGAATCGCCTCCGTCATTCTGATGGCACGTACATTTTCCTTTACATCATGAACACGGATAAAAGTGCATCCCTTCACAACTCCAATAACAGATGTGGCAATCGTTCCTTCCACTCGGTCCGAAACCGGCAGATCCAGTGTATTGCCAATCACAGATTTGCGGGAAGCTCCCATCAGCAGCGGATAACCGAACATATGGAACTCTTCCAGCCCGTTGATCGCTGCCAGGCTCTGCTCCCGCGTCTTGCCAAAGCCCACACCGGGATCCAGAATGATTCTGTCATTGGCAATGCCGGCCTGCTCCGCCAGATGGATGCTCTTTGACATATCCCTTGTTATTTCATTCATAAAATCTTTGTAAACCGCTTCTTTTCTGTTGTGTACCAGACAGCAGGCAACACCTGAACGAGCAATCACGCCTGCCATTTCCGGATCAAAGGTAAGTCCCCAGATATCATTGATCATGTCTGCTCCGGCTGCAATCCCTGCCTGGGCAGTCTGACTATGGTAAGTATCCAAAGAAACCGGTATATCAAATCTGGCTTTGATTTTTTCGATTACCGGAATCACTCTCGCGATTTCCTCTTCTGCTGACAGAGAATAGTCCGAACCGGGTTTGGTGGATTCTCCGCCCACATCGATCAGATCAGCCCCCTCTTCTATCATTTCTTCCACATGACGGAGCGCCTTATCCATATCATTGTATTGTCCCCCGTCCGAAAAGGAATCCGGTGTCATATTCAAAATTCCCATTACATAAACAGAATCCGATACCTGAAATTCACGGTTGCCAATTTTCATCATAATGCTTTCCTCTCTTTCTTAACACGGTCAGCGGACTAATACCGAAGCCGCATATTTTTTTTATCATGTTTCCAGTTACAGTCCTTTTCCACCGGACAGAAAAAACAGTCCCGGCTCAGTTTGTCTGCCTGATACAGAATACCACGCAGGCTTTTCTCTTTCCGGATCTTTTCATTCCGATGACTTTGGATGGCGTCCACGATCCTTTCTGTCTCTCTGTCCCCAAAGCCACAGTCTTTTAAAATCCCCGGCGCCAGCGCCCCGCTCGCCTGTTCATGGGGGATCTGCGCCTCATACTGCTGAAATCTTCCGATGTCATGAAGCAGTGCCGCCGCATAGATCACATCTTTTTTCTGTCTCAGCTTCTTTTTCAGATTTAAAATATAGGCAATTCTGGCAACAGAAAGAAAATGCCCCATATCATGCCTGCAAAACACCCTGTCTTTTTCCCACTCCCTGTTTTTTTCCATACATGCCAGAAACACCGCATGCTTCAGGATTCTGTCAATCCGCCTCATATGCCCTGCCTCGCAAGGCACGCCAGAAACCGGTTCTGCAGCTCCTGTTTTTCCTCAAAAAGCCCCCGCACAGCAACCGTTACTGTCTTACTGCCCGGCTTTTTGACCCCGCGCATAGTCATGCACATATGCTCTGCCTCCACCATTACCATCACCCCCTGTGGTTTCAATTCGTTCATAATGGCATCCGCCACCTGTGCTGTCAGACGTTCCTGTATCTGCAGGCGCCCGGCAAACACCTCTACCGTTCTGGCCAGTTTGCTCAGCCCCACCACATAGCCATCCGGTATATATGCAATATGTGCCTTTCCGTAAAAAGGCATCAGATGATGTTCACACATGGAATAAAATACGATATCTTTTTCCAATACCATTTCATTGCTTTCCACGGAAAATCTTCTGGATAAATAGTCGGCAGGCTCTTCTTCCATACCGCTCATCAGTTCCCCATACATCCGTGCAATCCGTGCCGGTGTTTCCCTCAGCCCTTCCCTGGAGGCATCCTCCCCGATGCCTTCCAGCAAAAGTCCTATTGCTTCTTCAATCTTGTTTTGATCTACCATGTGTATCTCTCCTGATTTTGTCTCTGTTTGCCACAATCCCGGACAATTCCCCCAGATAAGCCAGCGAACCGAACGCCAGTATCACACTGTCTTTGTCTGCCAGAAGATAGCTCATTTCCACTGCCTCTTCCAGACTGTCTGCCGCTGTCACATTGGGATTGTAGTTTCTCACAACCCCGGCAAGCTCATATGCCGGCAGAGCCCTGCCGCTTCCCGGCGCGGCCACAGTGATTACCTGCCTGGCCAGATCCGCCGTCAACTCTGCAATCTTCTCATATTCTTTATCTTTCATTACCCCCATTATAGTAATTATCTTTTTATTTGTAAAATAGAATATGACAGATTCTCTTAATTTTTGCGCCCCCTCCGGATTATGTGCCCCGTCTATGATAAAATATGGTCGTTTTGCAAGAACTGCGAACCGTCCGGGCCACCGGGTTTCCAAAAGCCCCTTCCGGAGCATGGCTTCCGAAACCGGAAATCCCTGCTCTCCCAGCGCCCTGATTGTTTCCACTGCCAGTACGGCATTTTCAATCTGATACCTGCCGGCCAGGGAGATCACAAGCCTCCGACAGTCTCTGTAAGAAAAATACTGCCGTTCCATGCCCCAGCGGACCCCCTTCGCCTCATCCGTCTGCCGCAGCTCTGCCCCCTGCTCCCCGCACACTGTCTTAATGATTTCCAGTGCCCTGGGATCCTGCCTGCCGCATATTACATAACATTCGTTTTTTATAATACCTGCCTTCTGCCGGGCAATCTCTTCCAGTGTCCCGCCCAACATCCCCCTATGATCCATTCCAATGGGTGTGAGCACGGCAGCCGCCGTATGTTGAATGATATTGGTGGCATCCAGAAGCCCGCCCATACCGGCCTCCAGTACAGCGATTTCACACTGCCTTTCCCTGAAATACCAGAATGCCAGCGCAGTTTCCACCTCAAAAGGCGTCGGATAGGGATATCCTTCCTCTTCCAGCGCCTCCGCCGCCTGCCGCACTGTTTCCATCCCCCGTGCATAATCCGCTCTGGAAATGGGCCTGCCGTTCACCTGTATCTGTTCCAGGCGGGAAAAAACCGCAGGGGAACTGTATCTGCCGGTCCGGTAACCGGCGCATTTCAATATCGTGGAAACAAAGCCAAGCACCGACCCTTTTCCATTGGTGCCTGCAATATGGACAAACTGCACCGCATCCTGGGGATTTCCCAGGCGCCCTGCCAGACGCCGCATGGAATCCAGCCCCAGCACAATGCCTCCCTGTTTCACCTGCTCCATATAAGCCAGCGCCTGTCCATAGTTCTCTATCGTTTCATTCCACATAAAAGCTCCTTTGTCAGAGGGAATAGTTTTCCAGAAAAGGGAAATACTGTTACCATGAAAAAATTAGTTGCTACCTTTCTCCGCTGCGGCATCCTTGGCTGGTGCCTGGAAATATTGTTCACTGCACTGCAGTCCTTCCGAAGACGGGAAATGACGGGGATGGGAAATACCTCTGTTTTTATGTTCTTCATCTATGGCATGGCAGCATTCCTCAGGCCCGTTTACCTCCTGATCCGGCATGCTTCCCTCCCCTTCCGCGGCCTGGTCTATATGCTCTGTATCTTTTCCGCCGAATTTACTGCCGGAACCATACTTTCCAAAAAAGACCTGTGTCCCTGGAATTACGAACATTCCCGATTCCATATTAAAAAGCTGATCCGGCTGGATTATGCACCGCTCTGGTTTCTGACCGGACTTTTATTCGAACGCCTGGCCCTGCGCGGCCCGGCTCAGAAATGACCCTGCCGGACAATCTTCCGGAACAGAATACAGTAAGAAAGCCAGAGAAAAATCCCCGCCGACACCCACGCGCTTATATTCGCCATACACACGCCTGCAAAACTTCCGGAATGAGCGGCAATCACCGCAACCACGGCCCGGCTTACCAGCTCCACCACACCGCCCAGAGTCGGTATCAGTGCAAAACCGCATCCCTGCAGAATATTCCGGTAAATAAAAATCATTCCAAGCGGCGTAAAACAACTGCCGCACAGAAACAGGTACACGGTGGCGTACTGTTCGATCTGTGCCAGATTCTCCGAAACAAACAGTCCGATCAATCCATGTCTGGCCGCTATGATCACCACAAACACCGTCACTGCATAAACCGTGGAAATCGCCAGGGCACACCGGGCGCCCTGCCTGATCCGGTCATAAGCATTGACGCCTCTGTTCTGTCCTGCATAGGTAGCCATTGTCATACCCATCGCCAGAAATGGCTGCGTAACCAGCTGTTCCACTTTGGAAGCTGCCGTATAGGCGGCCACTGCCAGAGAACCCAGCATATTCAGCGCTGCCTGTACCATAATCGTCCCCACCGCCGTAATGGAAAACTGAAACGCCATCGGCAGGGCAATGGAAAGCTGTACTTTCATCAAATGTACATCCGGCTCAAAATGCCGCCGCTCCAGCCGCAGCATCCCTACCCGCTTCCATACATATAAAACACAGAGGATTCCAGACAGCCCCTGAGAAATTACGGTTGCCCAGGCCGCTCCGGCCACACCCATCTGAAAATTGATAATAAACACAAGATCCAGTACAATATTGGCTCCTGCCGAAAGAATCAGAAAATAAAGCGGGATCCTGCTGTTACCCACTGCGCGCAAAATACTGGCCATCAGATTATAGAGTACCGTACAGCCCATCCCCATACAGATGGTAACAATATAACTTCTGGACATATCAAATATATCCTCAGGTGTCTGCATCAGACGCAGCAGGCCGTCCATCCCCGCTGTGCTGCCCAATGTCATCAATACGGTAAACGCCATACACAAAAGCATGGCCGCTCCCACGCTCTTTTTCATCCCTTCGGTATCACCGGCCCCGAAACGCTGGGAGACCAGTACGGTAAAGCCGGTCGTCAGCCCCTGCATAAAGCCCAGTATCAAAAACATGATCGTCCCGGTTGCTCCCACTGCTGCCAGTGCCTTCACGCCCACAAACTGTCCTACGATGATCGTATCCACCATATTATACATCTGCTGAAACACATTCCCGATCACAAGAGGAACGATGAATTTCATAATCAGTTGAAACGGCTTCCCTTTTGTCATATCCAGTTCCATACACTTACCTCCTGTATATCAATCCCCTTTGGCATCAATAACATATTATAACAGATTTTCATTGAAAGAAAAGGGGGTATATGATATCATGAAAACAGTGAAAAAAAGAAAAGGAGGATTCAGTGTGACTGCAAAAGAATGTATCAAAGGCCGTAGAAGCATCCGCAAATTCAAGGATACCTTAATCGACCATCAGGTGCTGGAAGATATCATTGAAACCGCATCCTATGCCCCCAGTTGGAAGCATACCCAGATCGTCCGGTATATTGCGGTGGAAGGTGCGCTGAAGGATAAAATCGGCAGCGAATGCACATCCATGTTTCCCAACAACGGGACTATCATTCAAAATGCTCCCATGTTGATTGCCGTTACTGTCATCAAAAACAGATGCGGCTATGAAAGGGACGGTTCTTTTACCACCCCGCGGAAAGACACATGGCAGATGTATGATGCAGGCGTGGCTTCCGAAGCCTTTTGTCTGGCTGCTTATGAGCAGGGAATCGGTTCCGTTATTGTAGGAATTTTTGACGGGGATGCCGCTTCCGCTTTGCTGGCGATTCCCGATGACCGGGAGCTGGTTGCCCTGATTCCGATTGGATATCCGGATGAAGCTCCCACAGCCCCCAGAAGAAAGCCGGTGACAGAACTGGTTTCTTACCAGGCATAATACATAAAATCGGAGGGACTTGATTCCTTCGATTTTTTTGCGCACTGTCATTTCAGTCTGAACGAAAAAAGGAGAATTTACCATGAGACATCTTATGAGCCCGCTGGATTTTACAACCGGAGAGCTGGAACAGCTCTTTGCCCTGGCCAATGATATAGAACAGCATATGGACCGTTATGCCCATATATGCGAAGGCAAAAAGCTGGCAACCTGCTTTTATGAGCCAAGCACCCGGACACGCCTCAGTTTTGAAGCCGCCATGCTCAATCTGGGCGGTAAGGTACTTGGATTTTCCGATGCGGGTTCCTCTTCCGCTTCCAAAGGAGAAAGCGTTTCCGATACCATCCGGGTCATCTCCTGCTACGCGGATATCTGTGCCATGCGTCATCCCAAAGAGGGGGCGCCTATGGTTGCAGCCACCCGTTCTGCCATTCCGGTGATCAATGCCGGCGACGGCGGGCACCAGCATCCCACGCAGACCCTGACCGATCTGCTGACAATCCGCAGCCTGAAAGGCCGGTTGTCCGATCTCACCATCGGCCTGTGCGGCGACCTGAAATTCGGACGTACCGTCCACTCTCTGATCCATGCACTGACCCGTTATGAAAACATCCGTTTTCTCTTTATTTCTCCGGAAGAACTGCGGATTCCCAGCTATATGACTGAAATGCTGCGGGAAAAAGGGATTGGCTATGAAGAAGTCATCCGTCTGGAGGACTGTATCGGATCGCTGGATCTGCTCTATATGACCAGGGTACAGCGGGAACGGTTCTTCAATGAAGAAGATTATGTCCGTTTAAAAGACTTCTATATTCTGGACAAAGAGAAACTGGCGCTGGCAGGCCCGGACATGCTGATCCTGCATCCCCTTCCCCGTGTCAATGAGATTTCCGTGGAAGTGGACGAGGACCCCAGAGCTGTCTATTTCAAACAGGCCCAGTATGGAGTTTATGTACGTATGGCTCTGATCTGTACGCTGCTGGGACTGACAGATCAGCCGCTGCAGGAAAAATAACACACAGACCGAGTATCGGAATACAGGAGGTAATACATGTTAAATGTAGGCAAAATCGAAGAGGGCTTTGTACTGGATCATATCAAAGCCGGCAAAAGCCTTTCTATTTATCACCATTTACAATTGGATAAACTGGACTGCACTGTGGCAATCATAAAAAATGCCCGCAGCAATAAAATGGAAAGAAAAGATATCCTGAAAGTGGAATGCGACATCGATACACTGAATCTGGACATACTGGGCTTTATCGACCACAACATTACCGTCAATGTAATCAAGGACGGGCGTATCGTGGAAAAAAGACAGCTTTCCCTTCCAAAAGAGATCAAACATGTGATAAAATGTAAGAATCCCCGCTGCATCACTTCCATTGAGCAGGGTCTGCCCCATATTTTTGTACTGACAGATCCGAAAAAGGAAATCTATCGCTGCAAATATTGTGAAGAAAAGTGCAGGCAGAGATGGTAAAAGATCAAATATAAGGAGGCATACATATGTACGAATTTAAAGAGAGCTACAAAACAGGCATTGATTTTGTGGATGAAGAGCACAAAAGATTATTTGAAATCGCAGAAGAAGCCTATCAGCTTCAGCAGAATGAATTTATCCCGGATAAATATGACCATATCATCAAAATTCTGGAAGATCTGCGGGACTACACCAAATTCCATTTTTCTCACGAAGAGAGCTATATGAAGGAAATCGGTTACAAAGGCATGTTTACCCAAAAGGTACAGCATGATGCCTTTATTGCCAAACTGGAAGGTCTTGACCTCCAGTCTCTGGATGAAAACAGCGACGATGCCATCAGTGATATCCTCACTTTCCTGACAGACTGGCTGGTGGAGCATATTCTGAATGTCGATAAACTGATCGGCTAAGGCCGCACCTTTTACAAAAAAGCAGGGAATACTTCCGAACCGGATGTATTCCCCGTTTTCTATTGTTTTACAGGAAAATCCCTGCTGCTGTAAAGCATGAAAGCGAATTGTTTTCAGGGATCAGTTCCCGCATTCCACGCTGATCCGGTTAAAAATCCCCATGATCTCTTCCGTATCCATCTCCTCTTTTTCCCTGCCGGACTTATCCAGTATGACATTACCCTCATGCATCATCACCAGCCGGTTCCCATATTCCAGGGCATAGCGCAGATTGTGGGTTACCATAATGGTGGTTACTTTCTTTTTCCTGACAATCCGGTCTGTCAGCTCCATAATGGTTTCCGCTGTCTTAGGGTCCAGAGCCGCCGTATGCTCATCCAGGATCAGGAAGTCAATGGGCGTCATGGTAGACATCAAAAGCGCCACCGCCTGTCTCTGGCCGCCGGATAAATCCCCCACACGGGTATGCAGCTTATCCTCCAGCCCCAGATTGAGCTGTGATAAAAGCTCCCGGTAAGATTCCATCCTGGCTTTGTTAACTCCCCTTCGCAGTCCGTAGTGCCTGCCTTTATTGTCTGCAAGGGACATATTTTCCAGAATGGTCATGGACGGGCAGGTGCCTTTGGACGGATCCTGATAAACCCGCCCGATCTTTCGGTGACGCAGATACGATTTTTTCCGTGTCATATCCTGTCCGTTGACCTGTATGCTGCCTCCGTCCGTATCTATGCTGCCGCAGATCAGATTGAGCAGTGAGGTTTTGCCTGAACCGTTGCTTCCCACCACCGAAACAAATTCCCCGTCCTGTACGGTAAAATGAAAACCGTCAAACAGGCACATCTCATTCACACTTCCCGGATTATAATGTTTTGTTATGTTCTCTAATGTCAGCATCTGTTTTCACCTTCTTTTTCCGTTCCATCCCAAGCACCAGTATCCCCAGAAACAGGACTGCCGTAATCAGCTTTAAATCACTGGAGGACAGCCCCATCCTGATGGCCAGCGCCACACAGCCTTTATAAATCAGCGAGCCGATTACCACGCTGGTAGTCACCTTCCAGACCGTGATCCTCCTAAACAGGCTGGTGCCGATGATCACACTGGCCAGACCGATCACCACCGTACCCGTCCCCACTGATATATCAAAAAACCGCTGCTGCTGTGCAAACAGGCAGCCGCTTACCGTTACCAGGCCATTGGCAATGGAAAGCCCGGTGATCTTAACCAGTCCCTTATCCACGCCAAGGGAAGTGACAATCGTGTCATTATCTCCCACTGCCCGGAGCAGGAAACCGGATTGGGTAGACAGATACCAGTCCAGTAAACACTTAATCAGTATCGTAATGACAAAAATAATCAGAACGGTCCGGAATCTTTCCGGTATCCATCCCGTCAGACTGTCCACTGCCTCATTGTCAAACAGCGTCTGCATATTATAGATGGGAAGATTGGCTTTCCCGGCAATCCGCAGATTTACCGTATACAGAGCCGTCATCATGATAATGCCGGACAAAAGATCCCTTACTTTTAATTTTACATGAATCAGTCCCGTCAGCATCCCCACAAAAGCCCCTGCCAGAAAGCAGACCGGAAGTGTCAGCAGGGAAGGTGCCCCCCTGCTGATCAGGATGCAGGCAATGGCGGCTCCCATCGGGAAGCTGCCATCCACCGTAAGATCCGGGAAATCCAGTATTTTATATGTGATGTATACACCGAGCCCCATAATCGCGTAGATCAGGCCCTGTTCCAAAACGCTCAGTAATAGTGCCAACGTTCTCTCTCCTTACCGGATTGCCGCGCTCCGTTCTTATTCCACGGTAATCTCCTCAAATTTTTCTGCTGCTTCCTTTATCATATCTTCCGGGATGGTCAGTCCGATCTGGTCTGCCGCCGCCGTATTCAGATAAAGGCTTGCCTGGGAAATCACTTCAAAAGGCATTTCTGAAGCCTTTGCTTCTCCCTTCAGTACTTTGGCTGCCATTGCACCGGTCTGTCTGCCCAGTTCCACATAATCCAGACCCATAGAAGCCACACAGCCGTTTTTTACCTGCTCCACCTCAGAACCAAACACGGGAATCCCCTGTTTGCCTGCTTCATCCAGTACCGTCTGCAGTGCCGAAACCACTGTGTTATCCGTCAGATTGGTGATACAGTCCACTTTGGCTGCCATATCTGCCGCCGCCATTGGCACATCCGCGATGGTATTGATGCCGGTTTCCACAATCTCAAAGCCATATTCCGCCGCATGTGCCTTATATTCTGCAATGGTACTGACAGAATTGGCCTCACTGGTGGTATAGAGAATCCCGATGGTCTTTGCCTGGGGCAGCATCCGCCGGATCATCTCCATCTGCTGCGTAACGGGCAGCGCATCACTGGTGCCTGTTATATTTCCCACACTGCTTCCGTCCTCCCCTGCCAGGCCCGCGCCCGCCGGATCGGAAACTGCCGTATAGATCACAGGAATCTCTGTATTCATACAGGAATTGTATGCACTCATAGCCGTGGGTGTGGCAATGGCACAGATCAAATCCACCTTCTGCGATACATAAGAATCTGTAATCGTGCTGGCCGTCCCCATATCTGCCTGTGCATTGTCAAACACCACCGTCAGATTCTTTCCTTCCTCGATACCGGCTTCCGCCAGCCCCTGCAGAAATCCCTCTCTGCAGTTATCCAGCGAACCATGCTCCGCAAACTGGGCAATTCCTATTGTATACTGTCCCTCTTCAGACTGTGCCCCACAGGCTGTCAATACCAGCGCTGCCGCCGCTGCAGTCATTGCTGTCATTATCATTGCCGTCATTTTTCTTTTCATAATCATGTCCTCCCTTTGCTGCCTGTGATACAGAAGAGCTATCTTCTCCTACTCATGCGCCGGGCGCCCGTATGCATGAAAAAGAATGATTCCCGCCTGCGGTGGATCGCTTCAGCGATATATTTCCTCCCCGCCGCAGTACGATCCCGCCGGAGGGCTTTTTATGATACAGGAAATCCGGAGGAATTTCCTGTATCATAAAAAAACGCCTCAAACATATACACTATGTTTGAGGCGCTAATTTACATTATCGCGGTACCACTCAAATTGGCCTTCCCAAAAGACCCACTCATTTCATGTACTTCATACATGCCGCGTGGATAACGGGTGCGGTTCCCGGCAGCGCCTACTTGGCATATTCCGTTCGGACTGCCCTCGAAAGCCCATTCAGCAAACATCCCCATACCGCAATCCCACCATCTGCGGCTCTCTGTTATGGCATCCGTAAGCCTACTCCTCTTTCTCACAGGTTTCTTTTTATTCTACAGACACTTTAATACGTTTCTGTTCAAAAGTCAAGAAGTATTTTTATAAACTTTAGTTCCCGCCCCATGAACAGTCATCAGTATCCTCTGTTATTTTGATACCGGCAGTTCCAGTTCTTTCCTGTAAAGGGCAAGTTTCCCGGTGTATTGCAGATAGTCGTCCTGATCCCTGTGGGCTATGATATCCCCCTTCCATTTCTCAAACTCACAGATGCAGATTGTAATCCTGGAAACATCATGATCTGCAATGGGAAAAACAGAAGTATTTTCTCCGTGCTCCATCCAGTTTCCCTGCGCATCAAATACAATCGGAATACAGTCCCTTCCTGCCTCTTCCAGCTCCAGGGAAAGTTCGAAAGGAGTCACCGTTACCGAATGCAGGCCCACACCCGCTTCATTGAAATCCTCTACCGGAACCGTATGATTGTCCGCAACATTCACCGTTACCGGAACCGTAAAATGCCACGGCCCTTCAAACCAGTAATATTCCGCTTTGTTGGGATACTGATCCCTGCCGGTCTCCTCCATGATCCGGCTGTACAGCTCACGAAACTCCTCTTCCGGCAGGGCCGCCAGCTCCTCTTCACTCATCCCCCAGTCAACAGGTTCAGCCTCTGCCAGATCACCCACGATTTTTTCCAGACTGATTTCCATTGTAAACGTTTCCGGAAGAGGCAGTTTTTTAATATACTGCATGATTTCTTCATCCGTGGACGGAATTTCTCCGCCTGCCGCCTCTGCTTCCTCCAGGATTTTTGCCACTTCCGATTCATCTGCCAGCACTCCGTCCAGCCCGATTCTCCAGATACCGGCAAATGTCTTTTCATCCAGAAAGTCCCCTTCCAGCTCTTTGTCCCCTACATAGGGCAGGGGCCGGAAGGAAAACTCTGTCACTCCCTCCAGAGACAGGCGGCGGCTTCCATCCTGCCACTTCATGATTTTATCTGCAAACGGCTCACTGCTTTCCACCAGCATGGAAATGCTCAGGCTTTCCTGATTGCAGTAAATTTCCGACAGTGTTACCGTAACCCCGTCCACTGTCTGCGAATAAGCCGGCGTATCTGCCTCTGCTTCCCCCTCTTTGGCAGGTACCTGATCCGGCTCCTCCAGAGGCTGTACATACTCCTGATAATCGCCCGGATACTCTGCGGTTTTCCCCAGCATGGAAAAAATGCGTCCAAGCACCGGAATCCTGGCTGCCAGTACCGGATTGGCGGAACAAACGCCAATCACCAGCAAAAGCACTGCTGCCACCGCCGCTGCACTCTTTGCCCACAGGGGCATTTTCTTTTTATGAGATTTCTTTTTCGTTTCTTTCATCTTACCTGTCTCCTTTTGCTCCTCTGCCAGAATCTGTGCAAAGGCCGCATCTGCTTTCTGTGTTACAATCGCAGGGAGTTCCATATCCTGTCGGAAAGCTGAAATGATTTTTTCGTTTTGATTCATTTATGTTTCCTCCCCATTTCAGGACCATACATCTGTTCTATCTCTCTGCGGGCAGCAGACAGGCGCCGTTTCACAGCGCTCTCGCTTTCCCCCAGCATTTCACTGATTTCCTTCACTTTGAAACCTTCCGCATAATACAGAACAAGAATGACACGGTATTTCTCATCCACGCACCGGAGCATTTCACGCCACTCTACTGTTTCATACTCTGCGCACTCCGTTCCGGCCTGTATGTCCATCATACTGTCAGTGTACACCAGTTTTCGTCCTTTTCTGAGGATATCGTTACATTTATTGATCAGGATTCTTGTAAGCCAGGATTTGAAATATTCTTCCCGTTTCAGTGTGTACAGCTTTTCCCAGCATGTCAGAATCGTATCCTGGATGGCATCCGCCGCATCTTCATCATTGGAAAGAATGGCAAACGCCACTTTATACATTCCTTTCATATTCTCCTGCATCAAAGCCACAAACGCCTCCCCATCCCGACGCTTTGCCCTTTTCAGTAATGTGTTCATATATTTTCTCCCTGTAACCTGACAGCTCCGGCATCTGCTTTCGTCTGTCAATCCTGTTTCCCCTGTCCGGACTTGGGTACTACAATCATTAGACGCAGAAGTATTTTATTTGGTTCGCACACATTTCCATTTACAACTCTCCGTAAAAAAGAAAAAAGGCTGTCCCTTTACCGGAACAGCCCCTCTCTTCTTTTTCTGACAGGTATCTATCTTTCTTCCAGCATGCTGAAGTCACAGAGCGCTTCATTTTGAGTCACCCGCCGAAGTTCCTCCCTCACCTCCATCAGGGCAAATCCCAGCAGATTCTGCCCTCTCCACTTTTCCGGGTCCTGTGCATCCGGCGAATCAGCGGAAAGCCGGATGCCCCAAATCCCGTCATAGGGGCTGGCCTCTGCCAGAATGCTGTCACCTGTGGAAAGCAGAAAGTCTCTCAGCTTCCGGTTCTGGCTGAATTTATACCAGTTTCCGTTCAGTGCAATGGAATATTTGACCTGATCCCACACAGTCTGATCAAATCCCTGCACCTTTCTTCCCAGCGCCTTCATCTGTTTGGGAGTCTGACACTCCAGAATCTGCTGCCGGATTTTTTCATCTCCAAACAGTTCCGCTTTCTGTTCCATCATAAACTGTTCCATACAGCAATAATGATGGGCAACCGCCCAAAACTGCTCCTGTAGAAACCACCACTGGCTGAAACAGCTTTTGGTAATCCTCCCGTCTTTGGAGGGCTGGTGACCCCAGAACAGACAGAATGTATGCTGTTTCCCGTCTGCTGCCTCCTGCATAAGCCGGGCGCGTGTACAGGCCGGCACCCCGGACGGCTGCCACAAAGGAATGCAGAAATCCCCATACGTAAATACCTCACAGTAATCCTCATCCTCCCACCAGCCTTTCCATGTGACCGGTTCCGGAAACAGGTCCTGATATTCCTTTTGTTCCTCTGGGGAAAGGCTGTCCAGCCAATCCGAAAAACGCCACATATAATCCTCTCCGTATCCCATACGCCAGCCAATGGAATACCGTTCAATCTCCGGATATGCCAGCCACGGCGGCGGCATCCACTTCTGATCTGCTTCCATACTTCTGTTCCATCCCCTTTCTCAAACATAGTTCCTCTGTTATGGAAATGTTCCATTTCCTGCTGATTCCTGTCAAACTGTCATAGCCTGCCCGGTCTGTTATGATACTGCTTTCTGGCGCACTCTGTATATTTCCTTACAAACCCGCCTTTTTCGTCTGTATAGGCATCTCTGTTACAGGCATACTTTTCCCACAGGGAAATTTTTAAAGTTTCATATTCCTTTGCCAGAGCAGGGTGGTCATTCATATAATCCCGGAAATACAATTCATCATGGTCGCCGTAATAACGTAAATGCAGGTGAAACACTTTCTCTGCAAATCCTGTATCCGTGTATCCTCTGTTCAGGGATTTTCTGTTTTCTCCTT
Organism: uncultured Clostridia bacterium; assembly: GCA_947385955.1. Classification (GTDB taxonomy): domain Bacteria; phylum Bacillota; class Clostridia; order Lachnospirales; family Lachnospiraceae; genus VSOB01. The sequence goes on along the minus strand of CANDNA010000025.1, from coordinate 33,708 downwards.
CTGACATACATACATAACCGATTCTCACGAGCTCCTCTTTGATCTGTTCCATAGAAACATCCGGGGGAATTTCCATCAACATATCAACAATCGGTTTTGCCCATATACCACGGATGGCCGTACTCCCGATATGATGGATTCTGAACTCTCTGCTCTGCAAAAGAGCCGTTATCCTTTGCCTTTCTTCCTCATACCAGTCCTTCCAACAGGTTTTATGCGCAGACAAAATGATGGGGAACAGTCTCCACAATTCTTCCAGCGTCATTTCAGATAAGGATTTCCCCATAACAGTCTCCTTTCCTCTCATCCCTATATCATTTTTCAGGAAAAACGGCATAGCCATATCTGACTATGCCGTAAATCGCTCTGCCTCTACTTTATCTATGATATTTACCGCTTTATTATATCAGACAATCCGTCCACAGTAAACACATAAAATCATCAGCCCGGATTGCGAATCCAGGATTCGTCCACCACCAGACATTTCACCTGCGGACAGGCGCTTTCACCAAACACCGCCCTCCGTACCTCTGCCGCCTGGCTGTCCCGCTCTTCTCCATAAAGGCAGAAAGTATACAGATTCGGAAGTGCATTTAAAAAGTCAAACTCCATCATACCGGGATGCTCCAGTTCCAGATATTCCAGTTTGGTACACTTCTTTAAAATACGCTCCCATGTCCCGTCTGAAACCGGGCCCGCTTCTTTCTCACCGCCTGAACCCGTTTCGCCATTTTTATCCTTCTGGAATGTACTTCCTCCGTCCTTTTCATATCCCATCTCATTCAGATAAGAAAACATGCTGATCCGCAGTGTCAGAGATTTCAGGTTCGGAAGCTCACACAGCCAGTCCGCATCCTGCAGTTCCGTCGGAGTGACCAGTGTCAGTTCTGTCAGCGATCTGCATTCTTTTAAAACCTCATAGTCGGACACACCGCCGATTTCCAGTGTCAGCTTTTGCAGATTGGGCAGTACGGCAATATCCTGTAATGTACTCAGGGAATATTCGGCACAATCCGCATCTTTCAACCTCAGCCCGCCCACAGATATTTCATCTCTTCCGGGTATGGGGCTTTCCGTCATAGTCACCTCCGTAATCCATGCCACATCAGCGGCACATAAAGGCCTGTCGCAAAAACTCTCCCACTCCGCATCCGACATGTCACGGTAATATCCGGTGGCAGTGCGCAGCAAATCCTCCCATTCCTCCGAAGCAAAGGTAAGCTCTTTGTTTTCACCCGTAAAGCGCGGTTCCTTTTCCGGCGCATACAGATACGCAGCCATCGCAAACGGATTGTGCAGATCCTCATAGGCCCAGTTTTCATACCCCATATACTGTCGGTATTTTAACTGGTCAAAATTTTTTTCCTCTTTGGTTTCCACAAAGGAAGCGGCCATATAACGGGTAATCTCCTCAATGGCATAATCCGCAGATTCGGTTTCTCCTATACCTTTATCCACAGGACAGCTCCCGATAAACTCTGCCAGATAGGTCTCACCCATTACATAGGCTATGGCATACTGTACTTTTTCCCCGTTTACCGTACAGCAAAAACTGTAAAACAACAATTCCCTTTCATCTTCTCTGAGATACCGTTCAAACCGGAACCCGGAAAAGCTGACTCCTTTTGTCTTTTGGGCGCTTTCTTTGATCTTCTTCTGCATCACTGCCCAGTTTTTCCCCACACCGCCCGGAAACATCCGGTTTTCCGTAATGTGGATATAGACCTCCGCATCCGAACCATCAGGCCAGACAGCTTCCAGGCAGGGTTCCCAGCTGTTTGAGCCAAATTTCCATCCCACCGGTACGTCATAGGAACAGGCCGCAGAAGAAAATCCCCCCTGGCTGTTCCTCTGCTTTCTGATATAGCAGGTCCCCGACTTTTTCCCTTCCATTTCCGGCGCCGCTTCATCCCTCTCCCCGGTAATTCCCGAAAGTGTCAGCTTAATATAATCTTCCTGCCTTCCCTTTGCACACTGACTGACAACCGGATACCTCTGTGTCTGATTCCCGAACCGGATTTTATCTTTGGGTGCGGCGCTCTTTTCCTTTCCCGCTACTGTCAGTGACTGTGTTGTAAGGCATATCAGCAATACACATAACAATATGCCGCCGGCCTGACGCCCCGATAATATCCTGCGCCTTTTCTTTCCTTTCTGCTCCTTCATCCTCTGCCCCTCCTTCCCCATTGTGTACACAACAGAACGTACCCTTCCCGGACTTTCTGCCGTTGTAAATCATTAGAAACATGCATATGGTATATTTTAACATGCCTATGCATCATAATTGCATCATCTGTATATTTCCTCTTAAATTCTATCACTATAGGGCAGAGATTTCATATAACTATCCATCCAATCCCAATCGGGAATATAGCCATCATCCGAAAATCTATGTGTTTCATCAATACTTATTTTACCTCTGTTATCATGTTTGACAGGAAGTTTGATCGTAAAATCTTTTCTGAAATGTGCATTCAATTCGCGCCCAAAAGCCTGATATTTTATTTTGCATTCATTTCTTATAAGTGTAGCAATAAATAATTTTGTGTGATCGGATAATGATACCTTTTCCTGTAATACAGCAACATTTTGTGCCGTATAAAAAGGTTTTCTCTGAATAAAGCACGAACCTAAAAAACTTCCACCCAAAGCCAAAGACATTGCACCCGCAGGAAACGGTTCTTCACCACTAATCTCGTCAACAAAACCGACAACACCATTACCATTACTATCACGAGAAACATAATTATACTTTGGATTATCATTTGTAGTCATTATTGCATCAATTCCATTACCCATATCAACAATCATAATACGATGCAAATAGAATTCTTTCCATTCATCTGTTTTTAATGGCTTACCAGATAATTGAGGAACATTCGTAGTAATTGGTCTATAATTTAAAGACTCAATATATTTCTCCATATATTCCCAGTCCGGTTCACCTGCAACAGTTGCAGGCAATTTTATTTTTACTTTTGACAGATTTGGTCTGTATTTTCTGCCAAATGAATATCTATATCGTTCCAAATCAAGCACTGTAACAAGAAACAAACCGTTTTTTTCATTTAAATTACTATTATAACCAGCAGATAATGTTGTTGAACCAATAAAGTCATGATCAATATAGTTTGTATATCCAACAGAACCTTGCCCATCACAAATAAATATAATGCAATTTCCTTTAGTAACAAGCAACTCATTATATTTTACAAGATTCATTACGCCATTATCCTCTTTCTTAGCACCAATATATTCAATGTCATCCCCTTGCTCAAGCAATTCACCAGCATTATTGCATTTGCATGGTTCAATTTTAAAAATACCATTATCACCTGATAAATTAAAGAATTTCCAATGAGATGTATCAATCATTCATTACACCTCCGGTTTTTACAAGATATGATAAATAATCATTTAAAACTTTCTTAAAATCCTCCTCCTTTAGTGTGCTATAATCTGTTTCCATATAGGCTTCTGCAAGCCATTCGTCCCTCCAGGTAACTTTATGCATTACTGATAAACCTGGAACCTCTCGTTTATTTTTATATAAATCCAGCCACAATTCTTTCGTTTTTATCCATAAACTACTCCCATCTGAATCTGTTCTTTCAATACGTCCCAATCCTTTTCGTTTTATAAACTTATCCTCTTTAAAATAACCAAAAAATGTATCTTTATTTGCTTTTTCATGTTTTTGAGAAAGATCAAATATCATACAACAAGCAACAGCAGCAGCCCCAGGGTAAAACATTTCTACAGGAAGTGAGAAAACAGCATCAAGAGTATAATTATCTAACATTTTCTTTTTGAATATTTTAACATCACCACTATTCCCAATAGCCGCCTGCATCGGAAGAAGAACCGCCATTTTACAAGTAGAAGGAACATGCCTGGCTACCCACTCAACAAAATGTAACCCTTTTGAGGGATCTTCCTTTTTCTTTGCATTCCAGTTTTTAGTGTAGTCAGGATCACAGCATTTTTTGGTAGCATTGTAGGGAGGATTCATTAACACAATACTAATATTGCTTTCCTCTATCCACTTACTTCGTTTAAACATGGAATCTTGTACAACATTAGAGTTGCCATCACCATGAATCAACATATTTGTTGAAGAAAGACCAAAAGCGCCTTCTTCATACTCAATTCCAAAAATCTGATTTCTTTTAACCTCCTCACGCTCATCTTCAGTGTCGCAATCATCCATTGCATCTGTCATTGCACGGACAAGAAAAGCTCCGCTTCCACAACAGGGATCCAGTACCCTTGACTTTTTATTCACGCCAACCGCTTTACTCATAAAATCACAGATATGATCAGGGGTAAACGCTTGATTCTTATCCGATTTCCCAACATATTTATTAAAAGTTGTGAAAAACAGATTTAACAAATCCTGCCCCGCTGTACTTTTATCGTTTATGTAAGGCACAACATTATCATCTATAAACTGCAAAATATCTTCTAATTCCCTATATGTCAGGCTCTTTACATCCTGGTCGTCAAGAACTTTACTATTTAAAACAGCAAGTTTTCCCGCTTTATTCAAACTGCCGCTACGCGCTAATAAACCTTCCAAAATATCTTTGATACTCTTAAGTACGACTTTTTCAGGTTCAACTTTCTTTCCGGTTTTAGGATCAAGAGTCTCTTTTACCGCCTTATATACAAGACCGTTCTTAAGCGCAAGAAGGCAAGTGCCAACAAATTGGCTACGTAACTTTTCATTTATACCATCAGAATGCAATTTTTCATTGAGAGTCTTAATAGAATCAACAACTTTAATTTTATCATTTACCCTGCCAAAGCATAAATTTTCATATTCTTCAAACGTACGAAGCGTAACTTCATCTTCAGCCCGGTGCTCTTCATCAATAATTACAGATTGGCCATGCCAGACCCAAATTTCATCGCCATCCGTTTCAGCAAGAATGGCAACAATTTTTTTCTCAGAATATGCCTTTTCAAAACGGACATAATCTTGTAATTGCGCTTGAATTTTTACTTTATCCCACCTGCTAAATTTATTTTTGCATTCAACAAGAACTGCTAACCGTTCATTCTCAAATCTGATATCCAAAAATTGATGTTGTATACCCGATGTAGCTTTTTGATAATCCTTTATATCCTTACCTACTGATTTTAACGCCTGCACATAGCTAAATTCACCTGTTTCCATATTCCCGACACGATATTTATCCCCAATCCTATTTATAATATCAAATCTATTCATAACGTACTCCTCCGTTTAACAGTTGGAAAACCATATATAATCAATTATAAAAATTAACCAATTTTTTACCCAACAATAAGTAAGCCGTTTTCATTTTCTTCAGTAAATCTATGTTGCTCCGCTCTCATTCCCTGATTTAACTTCATCATAAAAATCTACTACGACAAAACATGATAAAATATGAATGACAGACAATCAGCCCGTATTAAATCACTCAATAAAAAAACATATCCTTAACTGGAGTAATTACTTTTTTATCTACCCAATATATGCATTTTAACAAAATATATTTATTATCACAACACAACCAAACAGTTTCTGACAATATTTTCTCTTTTCCCACTTTTCTCTTTAAAATCATGACCACCTGTTAATGATATTTCACCCATCTACTTGATGAGGGGCATATCTGGCAGGTGGTTTTGTGTTTCGCATGATTCCGTTTTTCGGAACACGAAAAACTACATCATACTCAACATGCTAAAGCCCATAACCAAAACAGGCCGGAAATCCCGGCCCGTTTCTATTTGTTTTACTCATTCTCCCCTATGCTTTTGTCACTGTTTTCTATGCAGTTCAATCTGATATGACAGGTATTCTCCCAGCTCTACAGGCAGCGGCAGTCCTGCTTCCATCAGCGCAGAGCCATAATAGCATCTGCTGCCTGTGCCGTCCTCATACAGCGCATCTCTCTGCAGGCCTTTCAGCTTCACATAGCTGGTAGGCATATTGAGGTTTCCGTTCTGTATGGTCATCACTGCGCTTACCAGCGCCTGCTCTCCGTCCCCGGACACAAACATCCATGCCGTATACACATCCTCAAAAGGGCTGGAAAGACGGTAATAATCGCCTGTAAGCACCAGTTGTTCATATTTTTTATACACTGTAATCTGCTCTTTGACCGCTTCTTTTTCCTCTGCGGTCATCTGAGCCGGATTCAGTTCATAGCCAAAGCCGCTGCCGGCCATCGCCACGACGCCTCTCGTCTGCAGACCGATGCTCCGCCCTGTCTGGTGGTTGGGCACAGCCGATACATGGGCGCCCACTGCAGAAGGCGGATAAAAGAATGAGGTACCGTACTGGATCTTCAGCCGGTCCAGTGCATCCGTATTGTCGCTGCACCAGATCTGGGGCGTATAATACAGCATTCCTGCATCAAACCGTCCGCCGCCCCCGCTGCAGCCCTCGATCAGCATATCCGGATACCGCTTCATCAGCTTTTCCAGAAATTCATACACACCCAGCATATAATCATGGGCAACCTTTCCCGGACTTCTCTCCTCAGAATAAATATCGGAAATACTCCGGTTCATATCCCATTTCACGTACTCCACATTGCCCTGATCCAAAACGCCGCAAATCTGTTCGAAAATATAATCCCGGACCTCCGACCTGGAAAAATCCAGCACCAGCTGGTTTCTGCCATGAACCGGCTTTCTGCCCGGTATCCGCATCACCCAGTCGGGATGGGCCCGGTAAAGGTCACTGTCCTCCGATACCATTTCCGGCTCGATCCAGATGCCGAATTTTACACCCAGCTGATTGATCCTCTCAATCAGCTCGCCCAGGGTACATCCCAGCTTTTCCTCATTGACCTGCCAGTCACCCAGACCGCTGTTGTCATCCTCACGTTTTCCGAACCAGCCGTCGTCCATCACCACCATATCCATGCCAAGGGCCGCCGCATCTTCTGCCAGCCTGCAGATATCTTCCCCGGTAAAATCAAAATAAAAGGCTTCCCAACTGTTCAGCAGCACCGGTCTTGGCATCTGCGCGTATTTTCCCCTGTACAAATGCTTCCTGATACACCGGTGGTACAGATTGGACAGTTTTCCAAATCCTTCATCCGAATAAATCAGAACCGTTTCCGGCACGGTCAGCACTTCGCCCCGCTCCAGCGTATAATGGAAGAGATCCCTCTGCAGCCCCATCATCACTCTGGTCTGGTCAAACTGATCCTTCTCCGCCTCGCACAGAAAACTGCCGCTGTAAACAAACATCATGCCATAGCAGCCTCCCACATCCTCGGTGGCATCCTTTTGTGCAATAATCACTGCCGGATTGTACTGGTGGCTGGAAGTCCCACGCCTGCTGCCGATGGAAAAGCTGCCGTGAGCAATCTCTTTTCGCTGAAAACTGCGTTCCATCACATGTCTGCCGTAAAAACTGATCAGATCATAATTGCCGGAAAGAAAATCCAGACAGGCACAGGCTGCCTTTTCCACAATAACATCCTCTCTGCCCAGATTGGAAATCTTCACACTTCTTGTAATGATATCCTCTTCTTCCAGTACACCATATAACAGGCTGACCCGCACCATGCTGACACTGTCCTCCAGCAGGATCTCCAGTGTCTGCGCCTCATCCTCTCCGGCATACACTGCCGGAAGTCCCACCAGGCCATATTTCCCCTGCCTGATCTCATGGCTGACATACCGCAGGTCACAGCAGTCAGAACCGTCCCCATTGTGAATCACAAGGGCACTGCTGCGGTAATCTCCCGTTCCCATAGCCGGATATTCCTGTGGCAGCGCATCCATCGAATAGGTCCTGTCCGTACCTACATCCGCCGGGTTCCCCGAAAATCCTCTGTCAAAATAAGTCAGGAGATATTCCATGCTGCCGGATATCCTGGCGCCGTAATACAAATGCAGCAGGAACCCAAAATCATCCACCTTCATCTGATAAGTTGTATTCTTTGTATCCAATGTGAAAATATGACTTGTCCTATGATAGTTTATTGCCATGCATGTTCTCCTTCTTTCAATCAGATTTTGCACAGACAGCTCCGCCGAAGCCGGCGGAGCCATATTCCTGTGACTTTATCTGTAAAGGATGCCGCAAAAGCATCCCACAGATACCTGTAAAACTGTAAATAACATAAATTGTGCTGCTTTATTTTACCGCTCCGTTTACCACACCGTTCAGAATCTGTTTCTGGCAGATTACATAGAAAATCAGAATCGGAATCAGTGACAGCAAATAAGAAGCAAACGCCAGATTGTAATTGGTTCCGAACTGAGACTGGAAATTAAGCTGTGCCAGAGGCAGTGTGTTCTTGCCGGAACCTGCCATAATGACCAGCGGTGTCATTACGTCGTTCCATACAGCCAGTGCTGTCAGTACGGCAACGGTTGCATGCATCGGTTTCATGATCGGGAAAATAATTTTCCAGTAGGTGGTCCAGGTGGAAGCGCCGTCCACCCGCGCTGCCTCTTCCAGTGCAATCGGAATGTTTACCAGATAGCCGGAATACAAAAGTATATTCATTGGCATATAGAATACCACATACAGGATAATAACGCCAGCCCAATTTGCAAGATGCAGTTCCGCCGTCTGTTTTGCCAGCGGCATCATCAGAATTGCAAACGGAACAAACATACCGCTGACAATAAACAGATATACAAAGCTGTAAAATTTGCTGTGGGCTTTGTTTCTGCCCAGCGCATAACCCATCAGGGAATGCAGCGCCAGAGACAATGCCACGGTAACGGCTGTAATCAAAAGGCTGTTGCCAAGAGAACGCCAGAAGTCAGTCACTACCATCGCTTCTCTGAAGTTGGAAAGGCTCCATGTCTTAGGCAGGGACAGGATGCCGCTGATGCTGTTGGTCATTTCCGAAGGCTGCTTGAATGCGATCATCACTGTCATATAAAGCGGAAATATGATCGTGGAAAGGCCGAGAATCAAAAACACCATCGGACCGTATACGGACACTTTAAGCGATTTTTTCTCCGTCATAACTGTTCCTCCTTACTGTTTGCAAATTTCATCTGTGCAACCGATACACATACAATCAGAATAAAGAATACCACTGCATTGGCACTCTGGAAACCAAACTGTCCGCCGGACATACCATTGTTGTAAATCAGGTAGGAAACGGATTCTGTACTCTGTGCAGGGCCGCCCTTTGTCAATGCCATGATCTGATCAAATACCATCAGGAAGTTTTTCACGCAAAGCACCATATTGATGGAAAAGAACGGAATGATCAGCGGGAACGTCAGATATTTGAACTGCTTCCAGCCGGTTGCCCCATCCAGGCCGCCTGCTTCATATACATCCTCCGGCACAGTCTGCAGACCGGAAATATAAATAATCGTATTCATTGCAATCGCCTGCCATGCGCATACCACCACAATACCGATCCAGGCAGATTTCGGATCCGACAGGATACTGGTGGAATTCATTCCCATCATTTCTGCCACTGCCGGAAGGATATATGTAAAGAAATAGTTAAAAATATAACCCACTACCAGCGCACCCAGAATATTGGGAAGGAAGTATGCGCCGCGGAAAAAGCTCTTGGCACGGATCTTGCTGTTCAGCGCCAGCGCCAGAACCAGGCTCAGCACATTGACTACGATGGTGGTTACGATAGCAAGTTTAAAGGTAAACAGATAAGATTTCCCCACACGTCCGTCCGAAAACAGATCAATATAGTTGCGGATACCCACCCAGCTATAGCTGCCGAATCCCTTGAAATTGGTAAAGCTGTAGATTACACCCCGAATCAGCGGAATCGTATTGAAGCAGATAAACAGCGCCAGAATGGGAATCGTAATCATTAAAAATGTTCGTTGTCTGTCATTTTTCATTGTTTCTCTTCTCCTTTCCTACTGTGCACCTGTCGATCCGTGTTCTTTTTCATACTCCTGCACCATACGGATAATGTCTCTGTTATACCGCAGCCAGTCTGTATCAAATTTGGTCAGGAAAGCGTCCACATCTTTGTTCAACAGGAAGGTCTGAAGCTGTGCATCCACTGCCATTTCTGACGGATAATAGTGATCCTGATAGTCTGTCATATTGCCTGCCGCAATATATTCTGACATACCATCCAGCATGGGAGCCAGTTTAAATGCTCCCTCTTTGCAGGGAACCGCATTCTGTGCATCAATATATTTCTGAAGATTCTCATCTGCCAGCAAAAAGTCCAGTACTTCATAAGCAGCTTCCTTATTGGGACAGTCTGCCGTCACACAAAACTGCAGGTCAATACCGGAGTTCAGTGTATTGCCGTCCTTTGTATCACTTGCAGGCATCACAAAAGAGTCTACATTCAGATCCGGATTGACTGACAGGATCTGCGGCACTGCATAACTGCCGATGGGATACATGGCAGATTCGCCTCTTGCAAAGGCGGTGCAGGCATCATTATAATTGTAAGCAAAGGGATCCTTGGGTCCATACTGAAGCAGAGACAGGTACCGCTCCGACAGTTCTCTGTACTCTGCGGAAAATGTAGTCTGTCCCCGGTTGACCTGCTTGGTCGTATCTGACGGGGAAAGGTCTACTGCCATAGCATTCCAGGGAGCCAGACAGGTCCATGTATCCTTGAAACCAAAATAAAAAGGAAGAATGCCTTCTGCCTGAATCGCATCACAGAGCGCATTCAGTTCCTCCCAGGTTTCCGGGATTTCCCATCCATGTTCCTGGAACATGTCCCGATTGTAAAGGACACCGGCTGCATTGGCTACATAAGGCACTGCAAAGGTACCGTCCTTGGGAACAAACTCCAGTGCTTCATCAATATCAATATAAGCCTGCTTGATATTCTGAAGGCCCGGATAGTCTGAAACGTCAGATAAGATGTCAGCGTCCACAAAATAGGAATAGTTAATATCCCCTCCTATCCCGATGATATCCGGATAGTCTTCTCTGATGAATCTGGTTCTCAAAATCGTCATTGCATCGTTGGGAGAACTGATTGTCAGATGGATGTCATCATGGGTCGCATTGAATTCTTCTTCCACTGTGGCAAAATAATTTGCCGCTTCCGGTTTATACTGCACGATCTCAATTTCCGTTTTTCCGGTATCTGCCGAAGATCCGCATCCCGTCACAGCGAACGAAGTCATCATACCGCACAATGCCAGCTTTAAAAATGTTATTGTTTTTCTTTTCATAGCATTTTCTCTTCTCCTTTCTTTGATAAAAACATTATAATATACCAATATACCATCGATAAATAGCTCCATATCGGACATTTTATTCCTTTATGCTGCTTTTTTTCATTTAGATTGAAGTCGTACGGCATTTTGGTATATAATAACTGTATTGTCTTATTACATGGATATATACGGCCTGTAAAGCACCATTTTCAGCCTCGGTCGAAAGACAATTTGACACCGGCAGATTTTTCTATTTTGAAAGAAGAGGTTGTGTATGAGTGAAGTCATTTTTTCTGTTTTTCCCAGTGAAAACTTTATTGACATGGGACTGTATCAATTCGGCTGGGAGCAGTGCGATCCCTCCCACTCCTTCGGTCCGGCAGCCCGGAACCACTATCTGTTCCACTACTGCATTTCCGGTACAGGCAGATTGTTTGCAAACAATGCAAAGGGTGACTCCATAGCCTACCAGATCAAAAGCGGACAGGGCTTTATGCTGTTTCCCAATCAGGTCAGCACCTATATTGCAGATCAGGAAATTCCCTGGGAATACGTGTGGATCGAATTTGACGGGCTGCGTGCAAAGGAAACCCTGGATCTGACCGGCCTTTGCCCTGACAATCCGGTATACCATGCAAACTATAAAGACATTGCGGAAACCATGAAAAACGAAATGCTCTACATCGTCAATCACAGTGAGGAATCTTCCTTCCATCTGATCGGGCACCTCTATCTTTTCATTGACAGCCTGATTCGTTCTTCTACCTCCGCACATGTACACAGAGGAACCCGTCTGCGGGATTTTTATATCAAAGAAGCCTTTTCCTTTATTGAACAAAATTTTCAAAATGATATTACGGTAGAGGATATTGCCGCATCCTGCTGCTTAAACCGCAGCTATTTCGGTAAAATCTTCCGGGAAGCTATGGGAAAATCCCCTCAGGAATTTCTGATCGCTTACCGTATGACAAAAGCCACCGAACTGCTCAAGCTGACAGAATTGTCCATTGCCGACATCGGCAATGCGGTAGGATATCCCAATCAGCTCCACTTTTCCAGAGCCTTCAAAAATGTTTACAACATTTCCCCCAGACAGTGGAGAAATGAACACGCAGGCGGAAAACCAGTCAGATAACCCTCCGAAAAGCAAAAATAACGCAAATTTGTCCAAATGATGCATTGTATTCTTTTTTCGGATAATTTATAATATTTTTATAAATATTCGGTTTGTATACCGGAACTGATATAAGGGAAAAAACAAATTATGAAAATAGACATGCATTGTCATACGAAAGAGGGCTCCCTGGACGGCAAGGTGCCCATTGCAAAATACATCGAACTGCTGAAGGAGCAGGGCATTCATGGTATGCTGGTATCAGACCACAATTCCTACAACGGATACCGTTACTGGAAAAATCACCGTGACGAAATGCCGTCAGATTTTGTGGTGCTGAAAGGAATTGAATATGACACCATTGACGCCGGACATATTCTGGTAATCCTTCCTACTGGTGTAAAGGTACCGCTGATTGAGCTGCGGGGCATGCCTGTCAATGTGCTGATCGATATCGTACACCGGCACGGCGGCATCCTGGGACCGGCCCATCCCTGCGGGGAACGGTTTCTGAGTCTGACCAATAACCGCCGCTTCCGGAAACAGAAATCAGTACTGGAACGCTTTGATTTTGTGGAAACGTTTAATTCCTGTGAGCCGGAAGCCAGCAATGAGGGCGCTTCCATACTGGCACAGGCCTATGGGAAACCCGGATTCGGCGGCAGCGATTCTCACCGTCCGGATTGTGTGGGAACTGCCTATACCTGTTTTTCCGATGACATCCGCTCGGAAACGGATCTGATCAATTACATCCTTTCAGGAAATACCACTGAAACCGGCGGCTATTACTATCACGGGACCACCAGAGAAAAGATCGGAAAGATGAATCAGGTACTTGTGTTTTCTTTCTGGTTTTATAACAAAGGCTCTGAGCTGCTGCGCAGACACAAACGGACCGCAGCCCTCCGGGCAGACGACGAAACCACCTTACAGCGATACGAAGAAAGCCGGAACGGGATCTAACCCTTCCGGCCTTTATTTCTGTATCGTTCCATATACTCTTTTCTGTACTCTCTGGCAGACTCTTTCAATTCTTCCATCCCATTTTTGAATCTGGCGGAAATCATGCCGGGATTGTCAAACAGCAGCCGGCGCCTGAAAAAATCACTCAGATTCCGAAGCTGCAGGCGGCGCTCATGCAGCAGATGAAATTTCCTGTGCAGCTCCTCCCGCTCTTCTGCCAGCACTTTGTCGGCAGCGCTGCGCAGTGCATCCATCCGTTCCTGCATCCGTTCCATTTCCAGCTTCGCACTCTCCAGTCCGTCCAGTACATCCCGCATATCCAGGGCCGCCCGGAAAGACAGGCCGAAATCCACTGCCACATAAACACTCAAGGCTGCCGTCACTCCGTTCAGCAGCCCGACAGGCATCCTTTCGGCCAGCTCCGCAATGGGCCTGTGGATCACCTCTGTCATCAAAATCGTCAGAAATCCCCAGGCAATGGTGGAGCTGAGACAGATCTGCCCCTGAAAATTCATAAATTTGCCTGAATAATCCCAGTAGCGGACCCGGAATAAATGTTCTGTTACCGTACCGGTCACATATTCCAGTAACGTGGCCCCCACACAGCCTGCCAGCCAGGTCAGCGCCATATTCTCCTGAAACGGGGCGGAAACCACCAGCATCATCAATGCCCCGCTGCCATAGATCGGCAGAAAAGGCCCCCTCATAAATCCCCGGTTCACCGGATGGCCGGTCCTTACAGATACCCAGGCAGATTCAAAGCACCAGCCTAAAAAACAGTACAGATAAAAAAAGAAAAGCCACTTACACATAAAACGCTACCACAATATTGCATTTACCCTTTCTGGTCATATGGCTCAGGCCGCGATAGACAAATTTTCCATATCCCCGTACTGTAACCGCATCTCCCTTCATGGGTACGTAACTTCCACTCTCCTGCTGCCTCCCATTTACAAACACTTTTTTCTCCCGGAACAAAAGCGTGCTTTTTTCTCTGGACAGGCCCAGGGATTTGGCAATCACCGCATCCAGACGTTCCGAGGACACCTGACAGGAACGCTCCTCCAGCACCGGCTGCAGCCTGTCCGCTTCCCCCGTATACTGCCTGCAGACAACACTGGTATGCCGGATTCTGTTCAGATTTTCCATGATATAGGGACCGATCTCTTCCGTACAGTACAGATACGCGCCAAAGTCCTTTACGATAATATCCCCCAAAGTCCTCCGCTCAATTCCCAGATTCATGCAGGCTCCCAGAAAATCCCTGTGTGTCAGCCGGTCCGCAAACTTCTCCGACCGGGGAACGATCTCCAGGCACATAATCGGAAAAGGGACTTCATATCCCAGCATTTCCTCACTGCCAAACCGGACCATCTGCCTTTCACATCCTGCATTTCCGCCAAATACCGTACAGGGCACATGGGCAGTCTCCCGCCTTATCCTATAAAAGACATTCAGTTCCGCCATATCCAGAAAACCGGTAAAACAGTATATGTTCTGCCGGTAACACTTATCAGCCAGCTCAAGAAAACGCTTCCCTGCCTGCTCCAGCTCTTTCTCCGTTGCCATCTTTTCTCCCGCGATTCTGACGCCAGAATCCTCTTATGAAAAATCAATAATCTCCTTCTCCGGCGCCTCACACGGCTCCACGGAAACCGCATGGAGTACCGGCCCTTCTCCGTCATAATCCGCCCAGTACTCCCAGCGCATTACAGCCCGGACACGGACCCAGTCCCGCTCACGCAGCCCTCCGGCCCCCTCATATTCACAGGCAAAGCCCAGAAATGCCATATCATCCGCACAGCAGGTCATGGCCATCCTGCCCGGTACGAAATAATCTTCCGGGAACCCCTTCGGTTTCAGTACCATAGCCGTAAAAACCATCTGTTTGTCCGTATACCGCTCTGCATGGTCCAGCGCATCCAGATACCATACCCCATATCCGGTATTGTCCAGTTCCAATATATCCTGCTTCAGATCATAGGGCAGTTCATCCTCCATAATGGCATTGACCTCCCCATTTTCATCTTCAAAAACAATTTCCGCCTTCTGATTGATCGCCTTCACATTCCGTTTATAGCTGCTTAAATCCCCGATACCGTCGCAGCGGTTAAAAATAATCAGCTCTGAGTTACGGAGCATCTCTGCCAGCAGGGAACGCATATTGGTATAATACATGGGAAATGTGGAAGCATCGATGGTAGTAATCTGCTGTTCTATCTGCCAGTGCCGGGGCAGTTTCATCTCTTTGAAATTCCACATTCCGTTGTATTCAATGATAATCCGTTCCGGTTTGTGCTTTTTTTCCAGCTCCATCAGCTTATCCGGTACAAAATCCGCCTCTTCCTCAATCAGCTCCAGTGCTGTCCGGCTGCTCTTCAACAGTTTTTCGTCAAATTCCACCTCGCCTTCCTCACAGAGAATCAGAAGTGTCTTTTCCCGGATCCGGAAATAGGGCTGCTCCAGTGTATAACGGATAAATTCCGACTTTCCGCTTTCCAGAAAGCCATTTATCATATAAACAGTTTTCATATCGACTCCTTTTTTAAGACGTAAGGCCGCATCTGCTTTCTTCTCCGGCATACTGTCCGTTATCTGTCAAACAGCTCCTGCAGCTTATCCTCCTTCATCTGCGCACCGATCACACAGATCTTGCCTGTCAGATCAGCACTGCCCTCCCTGATGTCCATCTCTCCCGGCACATAATCAAAATAGGTCCAGTTTCCGTTTCCGTCAGGCAGCATCCCTTTGGCACGCAGAATCAGCCCATACGTCTTTTCGTCCTCCAGGGCACTGAGGGCAGATACAATTTCCTCTCTTGAATAGAAAGCGGCGGTTTCCTTTCCCCAGCTTGTAAACACTTCATCCGCATGATGGTGATGGTGATGATGGTCATGGTCATGACAGCCGCAGGTACAGTCCGGCCCGTGGTCATGATGGTCATGCCCTTCCTCATGATGATGACAGTGTTCTCCCTCATGATGATGCTCATGCTGTTCCTCATGGTGATGACAGTGCTCTTCCTGTTCCTGCTGCCTGCGGGTTTCCTCCAGCAATTCTTCCACCCAGTCGTTTTTTTCTTCCATCGCCTTTAAGATCTGCATTCCGTCCAGAGTTTCCCAGGGGGTGGTAATCACAGTCGCATTTTGATTATGCTCCCGGATGATTTCCACAGCCTGAGCCGTTTTTTCACTGCTGATGCTGCCTGTCCGGCTGAGAACGATCAGACCCGCATGGGCAATCTGATTCAGGAAAAACTCTCCGAAGTTTTTGGCATACATCCTGCATTTGGAAGCATCCACCACTGCCACCGCACTGCCCAGCGCCGCCTGCGCATCGGTTTTTACATTCTGAACGGCCCGGATCACATCGGATAATTTCCCTACCCCTGACGGCTCAATTAAAATCCGGTCCGGCTCATAGGCAGACAGTACCTCCTGCAGAGAGGTTCCGAAATCGCCCACCAGAGAACAGCAGATACAGCCAGAGTTCATCTCTTTCATCTCCACACCGGATTCCTTTAAAAATCCTCCGTCAATGCCGATTTCTCCAAATTCATTTTCGATCAGCACCACCTTTTCCCCCTGCAGCGCTTCCTGCAGCAGTTTTCTGATCAATGTGGTCTTTCCGGCTCCCAGAAAACCGGATACAATATCAATTTTTGTCATACAGCACCCTTTCTTTCCCACTTCACAGTTCTGTTCCCTGTGACTTTATTCTGTTATCTTTTCCCATTCTGCCAGAATGCTTTGCATTGGCAGACTGGCAGTTTCTTCTTCATGGCCGCCGGTAATCATCCCCACACAGTGTCCATGTTCATCGTATGTGCCTCCACCGGACATGCCGGGCTTTGCCTTACAGTAATTATATATCATATGAGAACCAAATTCGTCAAAATAATACCAGGGATCCGCTACGATTCCTTCGTAAATATTACTGGCCACTCCATCGGTGGAACCGATCATAAATATCCGGTCCTCTTTGGCAAGCTGTTCATTGCAGCCCTCCCGTATTGCCACGCTGCGGAGTTTTGCCCTTCTTTCATAAGAAAGCTGGCTGATATCGGCCAGGACAAATCCCACATCCACGCTGTCCGACAGATAAATCCGCCGGCCGGCAACCTCTGCCCCATTATAGAGCCTGATGCTGGAAAACTCCTGTCCCGCAAGCTGATGACGATTGGAGGCAATCAACAGGGTATCCTCCCTGATTTCCAGTATGATACCGCTGCCCAGATAGTTTCCCGTCCGGATTTGTACCACCGTCGGCATGCTGTTGCGTATGGACTGGGATACATCCCCATTATAGTTTTCCGGCGCCCCAAGCAGTTTAAGATGCACCAGCCCCATCCATTCATCCTCCGGGGTTGTGGTCTGCACCAGCGGCCCCAGTTCCTCTTCCCTGGCACAGACCTGCACCGGCGGATGGACGGCTGCCGCGAAAAGCCATACCGCCATCTGGAAAAAGAGAAACCTTCTTCTGATGCCGCTCCCTCTTTCCCGTTTTTTATTCATCCTCTAACCATCCTGCCACACTGAGGGCATGGTATGTGATGATAATGTCTGCGCCCGCCCGCTTCATTGCCAGCATATTTTCCATAACAATCCGGCGTTCCTCAATATAGCCCTTCTCCGCCGCCGCCTTCACCATAGCATACTCACCGCTCACATTGTAGGCCGCCATCGGATAATGAAACCGCATGGATGCTTCTTTCAGCACATCCAGATAGGCCAGCGCCGGCTTTACCATCAGGATATCCGCTCCTTCCTCGATGTCGGCTTCCATTTCACGCAATGCTTCCCGGCCGTTAGGCGGGTCCATCTGATACGTCCGTCTGTCGCCAAATCCCGGGGCGGAATGAGCCGCATCCCGAAATGGCGCATAATAACCGGAAGCATACTTGGCGCTGTAGGACATAATCGGCGTATCCTGATACCCGGCCCCGTCCAGCCCCCGGCGGATAGCGCCCACTCTGCCGTCCATCATATCGGACGGGGCAATGATGTCCGCTCCCGCCTCTGCCAGGCTTACTGACATCCTGACCAGCAGCGGCAGTGTTTCATCATTCAGGATACGGTACCCGTCCACCAGGCCGCAGTGGCCATGGGATGTATATTCGCACAGACAGACATCCGCAATAATCAGAAATTCCGGATAGGCTTTTTTCAGATACCGGATTGCCCGCTGGGTAATCCCGTTGCTGTCATAAGCCTGACTGCCCTTTTCATCTTTATGGGCCGGAATCCCGAAAATCAGAAGATTCCGGACGCCGCTTGCTCTCACCGCATCACATTCTTCCCACAGCCTGTCAAGGGAATGCTGAAAGATTCCCGGCATGGAATCCACAGGATTTTTGATATTTTCCCCTTCTATTACAAATATCGGATACACAAGCTCTTCTTTCTGAATCCTTGTTTCCTGTACCAGACTTCTGATTGCCTCACTGCTGCGAAGTCTTCTCATCCTCTTCATATCCCCACTGTCCTTTCTGATTTTTCCCCATCTCCCCGGATAACGCCATCCGGTCCGCTATGATCGCTTCTGCCAGCCCCTCTGCGGTAAAGCGCTCCGGTATCCTGCAGTGTTCACATCCTGCTGCCGCAAGCGCCGCCGCCGTCTGTGTCCCTATGGCAAACACACGGACTTTTGATAACTCTCCTGTCTCAAAAATATGAGGATTTTCCCTGCAAAATGCCGAAACGCCAAAGCTGCTGCCAAAAACAAGATAAGAGAGGCCCTGCGCCTCATCCATCCACCGGCACTTTCCCGCTGTTGTTTCATAGGCATGTTTACGCAGCACCGAAATACCGGCCTCCCGCAGCGTCTGCTCCAGAACCGGATTGCCTTCTCTGGCCTGCCACAAAAACACCCGGTCCCGCTGCCGGTCAAGACGCATCACCAGCCCTTGTGCCAGAGCAGCCGCCGTATACACCTCTGGCACAAAATCCGGACAGATGCCGTATTCCTCCAATGCCTGCGCCGTACCGCTTCCAATGGCCGCCACCCGGATACCCGCCAGGCTGCGCACATCCCTGCGCAGTTTTCTCCACTGTGCAAAAAAATGGGATACACCGCTGACACTGGTAAATGCCATCCAAGTGCAGTCTGCCAGCTCTTCCGGTAAAATCTCCTGATCCGTAATCTCCCCGGTAAGCAGCTCCTGCATCCACAGAGTCTCTCCGCCGGCTTTTTGCAGCAGGCAGCCCAGCTTTTCCGCCAGATGCCTGGTTCCCACCATTCCTACACGGACACCGGACAGCGGCAGGGCTGTCGTCATTTTCAGGGAAAGCGCTGCCGTTTCCCCGATCAGGATCACCGCAGGCGGCCCCAGCTTTTCTTTTCTGACTTTTTCTTCAATATCTGAAAGTGTACCCAGGATCACCCGTTCTCCATATCTGGTACCGCTGCCGATCACAGCCGCCGGAAGTCCCGGCGGCCTCCCATATTCCAACAGCAGTTCACAGATCCGGGGCAGAGAAGAAATCCCCATCAGAAATACCAGGGTACCTTCCGTATCCTTCAGGCCCGCTATCTCTTTTCTCAGATAGTCTGCCTGTTCTCCTTCCATCGTATGCCCGGTAATCACATGAAAAGAACGGCTTATCTGCCTGTGTGTCACCGGTATGCCAGCCAGCTCCGGCACCGCTATGGCGCTGGTCACTCCCGGCACCAGTGTAAAGGGAATCCCTGCCTCCTTCAGAGACTCTGCTTCTTCACCGCCTCTGCCGAATACAAACGGATCACCGCCCTTTAAGCGCACCACCTGCCTGCCTTCCGCCGCCTTCTCAATCAGAATCCGATTGATTTCCTCCTGCTTTTTCCCATGCCCGGTCTGCTTGCCCACATCAATCTGTTCGCAGTCTGATCTGACCTCTGCCAGCAGTTCTCCCCCGGAAAGCCTGTCATACACTACCACATCACATCGGCGTAAAAGTTCCAGTCCTCTTACGGTAATCAGATCCCGTCGGCCCGGGCCTGCGCCTACCAGATATACATGGCCCGCCGGCCTGCTGTCTGCTTCTTTTTTCTTCCTTTCCCGCAATATTTTTTCCGCCAGTCCGGTTCCCAGTTTTGTCCCCTCATCCACTGCCGATACGCCATGCATCCGAAAGCATCCGCCTTTGTCCCAATATGCCGCATCCATATGCAATATGCCGTTTCTGCATACGGCATACGCCGCCACAGGCTGCTGGCAGTCTGCCCCCACAGCCGATAAATACGCCCGCTCTGCCAGAAAACAGGCCATCGTATCCGGATCATTGACCTGCATCAGCAGGCCCAGAAACCGGCTGTCTTTTCTGCACTGAACCGCCACAATCCCCTGCGCCGCCGCCGGGAGAAACTCCTCCCTGTGCAGAAACCGGAACACAAACCGTTCCCGTATCTCTGCCACCGACCAGTCTCCGTATTTTCCCTGCAGAAAATCCCTGTCAGAATCTGTTTTACCGCGGCCCTGTTCTTCCCGTGGCAGCAGGGAAAGCCGTTCCAGACCTGCTGCGGCCAGCACCAGTCCGTCCACCTCGCCGTCCCATAGCTTTTGCAGTCTCGTAATCACATTGCCCCGGATGGGAATGGTTTCATATCCCAGATACCGCTTCACCTGCTGCCTGCGCCGCAGGCTCGTGGTGCCGATTACCGCATCATCACCCGGCTCCCTGCCCCGCACCGTCACCAGCACATCGCCCGGATTGCCTCTTTTCAGCACAGCGCCCGTCACAAGCCCCGGCGCCATACAGACCGGCATATCCTTTCCGCTGTGTACGGCCACATCGATCTTACCGTCAGCCAGGGCTTCCTCAAAAGCAGAAACAAACATGCCCTTTCCTGCAAATTCGTACAGCGGCCTGTCCTGTATAGCATCTCCCATCGTATGCATCTCCACGATCTCATACCGGAAGGTCTGATCCACTGCTCTGCATGCTTCTGTAAACAGTCTGGTCTGGGCCAGCGCCAGAGCGCTGCCTCTCGTTCCAATCCGCATCACCGAAGATTCTTTATCCATCTCTGGCTCCTTCCTCTTCCATATCTGCCAGCCATTCCGGCAGGGCCTTCTCCAGACGTTTCCGGAGAGCCGAAGCCATTCCGGGAGAAACCCCTGATGTACTGATCCCTGCCGTAATTTTTCCTTCCATACAATAGGCAGGAAAGAAAAAGCTGCATTCTTCCTGGCAGTCGGCTATATTCACAGGAATCCCTGCCCTCTGACAATAGACTGCCACCGTATGATTGACACTCCGGCTGTCTGTGGCCCCGATTACCACGGCCCAGTCCTGCATGGTCAGATCCGTTTCCCGAAAGCTGCGCCGTATCCGGTGCAGCCGCCCCAGGTATGGCCCTTTGGCCTCTTCTGCAAACTCCTCTGCCACCATAGTCACTTCCGCGCCGAACGCCAGCAGCCCTCTGCATTTCCTGACGGCCACCCTTCCTCCGCCTATAATCAGACAGGGTTTTTGCTCCAGTGAAACAAACATGGGAAAATACGCCATTTTCATCCCTCTTCCAGAGCTTTTTTAAGTGCGCCGAAAAAGCTCTTCATCTCTTCATATCCCGCCCCGTCCCTCACCCGGTACAGAATCTGTTCAAACGTAAACTGCTCTGCCGCCGCTTTCATCTCCGGCAGCCTTGGCAGGATGCGATGAAACAGCAGCTCCTTTTTCAGACTGTCGATCTGCTCCTCAATCATATGTTCCGCACTTTTCCTGGCCTGTTCTTTTTTTTCATTGTTGCTGCGGGCCAGTTCATTGAAATAATCCATCTGATACAGCATCCCATAGCGGGATATCATACGGTCCATATCCGCCGGTACAGACAGATCCAGAAAAAGGAACCTCTCCGGCGCCTTCCCGGCCTGCTCTGCCAGCTTTCTGGCCCTGTGCCATTCCTGGCTGGACACTGTATAATGAGGGCTTTTCGTGGCGCTGACAATGACAGCACAGCTTCCCATATGCCCATATCGCTCCTCGTAAGGTATCATATCCACGCCTTCTATCCCGATCACCTGTCCGTCCGCTCCATGCCGCCGGCTGGTGCCGACAATGGAGATCCCCGGATGCCCTTTTATATTTTTCATCACGGTACTTCCGGTCGCTCCGGTGATCCCGATGATCATAACCCTGGCGCCCTGAGGATAATGCTCCTTTACAAAGCCCAGTATCCTGCCTGCGGCCAGTGTGGCCACGGACACCGAAGATTTTGACAGGCTGGTATCTGTCTTGATCTTTTTGGCACAGGTAATGGCACTCTTAAATATGGTATTCAGATAAAAATCGGTGCACTGCTTCTGCATGGCCAGATAATAAGCCTGTTTCACCTGCCCCAGTATTTCGTCCTCTCCCATCACCATAGAGTCCACGCCGCATGCCACCCGGTGCAGATGACGGAGCGCTCCTGTGCCATAGTAACAGCTCCCATATTCCCGGTACAGTTCCACCGGGATTTTCTTTGCCTCACAGACGACTGTTTCCATCCGTTCCCATCTGTGCTGCACTGCCTCCGACTCTGTTTCTTCCTCCCACTCCTCTTCCGGGAACTGGGTATACAGCTCCATCCGGTTGCAGGTGGAAAGGATAACACTTCTGGCCAGATCCCCGCTCTCCCGGCATTTCTGCAGAAAAGCAGACTGTTCTTCCTCCCGGAATGCAAACCTGTCCCGTATCTGCAGCGGCGCTTTTTTATAATTGATACTGATTATATACATAATTTACTGCCCAAACGCTTTCTCTCTTATTCCTGCCCTGTTTCCGGATCCTGGCCGGGTACCAGGATCGTGGTAAAATAAGAGGCCCGCTGCGTATCCTCATCCAGACTCCAGCAGATTTCCTCTGTATCCATACCACAGTCTTTGACCATAGCCGCCGTTTCATACAATCCGGCTTCCCGCAGCATCCTTTTTGCCTCCGGCAGATATTTCCCGCTCTTCATCAGTACCTTACTGCCGGGCAGCTCCAGGCTTTCCTTCAGTCCCTCATAGCCTGCCGGAAGGATATGGAGAGGTGAGGACATAGACGTCAGGCTCCGTCCCAGAGCAGCCGCACAGGCACAGAAGCTGCTGACACCGGGCAGCAGCTTTACCCCATATCCCCGCCTTTTCAAAGGAGCGGTCAGATAGGATACTGTGGCATACACGCTTACATCCCCCAGCACGATCATCCCCACGTTTTTCCCCGCCTGCAGGCAGAATGCAATTTTTTCCGCCAGTTCTTCATATACCTGACTGCGCTTTGTTTCATCCCTTGTCATCAGGATATCCATATAGAGCAGTTCTTTTTCATCCAGTCCCAGAAAATCTTCCCGGCTGCCGCCAAATATCTCTCTGATCCGTTCGCCGGCCTTTCTGACAATTGACAGGGCGATGGTGTGATCCATACCGGTCCGGGGCACTGCCAGCACCTCACAGCGGCGGATACAGTCCGCACCATCCAGTGTCAGGCTGCCTCCCGCCCCCGGCCCCACACTGATACCATAAAAGATACCGCTGAGACACTTCCGGCATTTTCTCTGATAGAGCTCCCGGATTTCCGGCCAGGCGCCCATGCCATGCAGCACACAGTCCACCTCATACCCTCTCGCACGGCATCTGTTTTTCCAGCTCCCTTTTTCCCCGCCTGCCATATCGTGCAGGGCATGCTCCCCTGCCACCAGCATAAACGGCACCAGTCTGATCTTCTGTATGGACGGATCGCTTTCCAGCCCATCCAATATCTCCTCCAGAGAGGGGACCCCCTCCACCGTCGCCATAAAAAAGCGGTTCCCGCCTTCTGTTTCCAGCCGCTTTTCTATTTTCTCATAGACCCGGTTGGCCTGATGGTAAGTACCGTGGCCCATAAAGATACAGGCTTCTCCTTCTCCGGGCCGGAACCTGTCCTGCATCAGGCCGACCACCATGTCATAGTCCTCTTCTTCAAGCAGCAGCGGTTCCCCTGTCTTCAGAAAAGGAAACTGCTCCTGCCACCGGGCCGCTTCTGCCCGCAGCCTGTCATACTCCTCTCCCGGTATCAGGTGGGTGGGCTGAATCCAAATATGGGTATAGCCGTCCCGTTTCAATTCCTCCAGAGCCTGGGATACCCCCGGCACCCTGATTCCCCGCCCGGCCAGCTTTTGCCTGACAATGCTGCTGGTAAAAGCACGGCGCAGGGTATAGTCCGGGAACGCCTCTTCCCAGTCCCGCTCCAATGCTTCGATTGCTTCTTCTCTTGCCAGATCATATGTGGTGCCGAAACTGACTGCAAGGATTCCTTTTTTTACTGCCTGTACTGCCACTGCCGGGTTCCTCCCTCCCACTAACAGATGGATCTGCTTCCTGTTTTCATTTCCTATTCTTCCGCTTCCACAACCACAATGGTGGAATCTCCGTTCTTTGCCTGTTCCACAACAGCACGGGAAAGTTTTTCAAAATTGCTTCCGGAATGGCTGGCGCCGCTTACCGCATCCACCTGATCCGGGTCCTGTGTCTCAATGAGCTGGGCCACATAATCTCTGGTATAGGCATTGGGATAGGTACCAGTCTGGCTGTACATATTATTCATATAGGCATTGTCCCAGGCTTTGATGTAACCGCTGGGGTCTTTGGCATTGAACTCCGCATACACGATTTTGTCATTCTTTACAAAGATACACAGATATTCCTTCCATCCATGAGAGTACTCTGCCATTTCAGCCGTATAAAAACCGTCTTTCATTTCCGTATGCAGGCTGCATCCGCTCAAAATCAGCAGGAGCATGGGAAACAGCAGCCATACACAAATCCTTTTTTTCATTTCCGCCCTCCTCCTACACGGTTTCTCTGATCTTAACCCGGTCCACATAGTCCATCAGGCTTTCCGACTGGGCCAGGGAATCTGCCGCCTTCTGCTCTGTTTCTTCCGCCAGTTCTCTGTTGGCATCTGCAATCTCCTGCAACGATGCGAGCTGTGTCAGAATCTGCTCCACTGCCGCTGTCTGCTCATTTACCGTAGCCGCCAGCCGGTCAGAAATGGCATGGTAATGATCCGTCACCTGCTCAATCTGCCGGAAAGCCTCTGCAGTCCGGTCAGCCGTTTCCTGTCCCTTTCGGATGGTTTCTGTAGAATGGGCTATCATTTCCATGGTCTGTTTCAGCGCATCGGCAGTCTGGCCTGCCAACTGGCCGATTTCGGAAGCAACCACTGCAAATCCCCGGCCTGCCTCCCCGGCCCGCGCCGCCTCAATAGAGGCATTTAGTGAGAGCAGATTGGTCTGATCTGAAATTTCCTCAATCATCAGGCTGATCTTGGAAATCTCTTCCACAGCCTCATGCACCTGCCCCATCGTATCCAGCATACTCTGCATATAACCGCTGCCCTGGGCGGTCTTTTGTGCCGCATGTACAGAAAACTCCTCTATCCGGGCGGCATTGTCCCTGTTTTTCTCAATGGCGGCGGCAATCTCTGCTGCGCTCTCTTTTAACTCACTTAAAAGTACATTCTGATGCAGAGAACCTTCACTGAGCTGTTTTGCACATCCGGATACACTGCCGGAATTATCCGTAACCTCCCCGGCGGACTGGCGCATACGGATCATCGTCTGATTCAACGCATCTGTAATATGACAGAGAGAACTGTGGATAGACGAAAAATCTCCGTGAAACATTTCCGGTACTTCCAGCGTATAATCTCCCTCTGCCAGAGTCCCCAGACAGTCCTGGATGCTTTGTATGTAACTCTTTAAGCTGGCAATGGTCCGTGCCAGCGCACTGGTCAGAATACCCGTTTCATCATCGCTGTCCGACTGAAATACCTCCTGTGTCAGATCCCCCTCCGCCAGCGCCTGCAGACGTCTGGTAGCTTCCGAAAGCGGGTCAGAAATCTTCCTGGACAGCTTTACAATCACTGCAGCGGCCGCGAACAGTAAAGCGAGGGACAGGACAGCGGAAACACAGATAGAGAGCACCATATGATCCATATATTCATACTGGGGCACATGTACTAACAGCGCCCAGTTGGTCCCCGGTATCGGCGCATACCCCACATACTGTCTGACATAGCCCATCCGTGTCAGTGCCGAACCTGTCTGAAAAGACAATGCCTTATCAAAGATCTCTTTGTTTTTTGCAGAGGAATACATTTCATAAATATTTTTCTGGTCTACAATATTCTGCCGGTTATTATCCCCGATAATCAGCCCCTCTTTGTTTAAGATGCAGGCGCTTCCGGTATCTCCCAGAATCAGAAGGCTGAGCACATCATTTAACAGATCATATTTGTAACTGCCCACCAGATAGCCTGCCGCCCCGCCGTCTGTATCTTCATTTTTCAGTGTGGTACCCACACACAACTGCAAGATGCCGTCTGCCTGATAAGGATCTCCGATGGCGATACTGCCTGTCTGCAGGAGATATTCAAAATATCCGGTGTCCCTGATGCTGTCAGGCGCCGTTTCATCTCCATACAGTTTCTGTCCTGAAGTATCATAAGCCGCAAGCCAGACAAATTCGATCTGCTGCTTCATTTCCTCCATCCTGGCAACCTTCTGCGCTTCGGATGCCAGCGGATCGGCAAATACTGTTTCCGCAGACAGATTGTACATACGTTCTGTCAGAAGATGCAGATTGGAACTGATACTCTGGGAAGCAATCCTCGTGGTAATCTGCATGTTTTCCAGCAGCACCCGGTTGGTGGAAATCACGCTGCCCACAGACATATTGGCCGTAATCAGAACGGCCAGCAAAATTGCCACAGACATTACATAAAAAATAATCTTGTGCTTTAATGTATTCTGTTTTTTCATGACATAATGCGACTCCTTGTATAGATTATCATCACTTCTGTGGCCTATCCTTCCAGAGGATATTCCACCACATAAAAATCATAGGCATTGATCACAGTGGTATGACCAAATGTATCTTTCCTTTTAAAATTGCTGCTGTAGTTGGCATGAACATGCCCGTGAAAGAAAAATTTTGGCTTATATTTCTCCATCAGAGTACGGAATACCGCAAATCCGCGATGCGGAAGATCCTCCAGATCATTCACCTGCCAGGCAGGCGCATGGGCCACCAGAATATCAAATCCCCGGCGGCGCCACAGTTTAAAGCCCAGGTGGCGTACCCGCCGCTTCATCTGTTGTTCCGTATACTGGTTTGCAGCTCCCGGAATGTATTGCATGGAACCGCCCAGTCCCAGGATACGCACTCCCTGATACACAAAAATATCATCCTCAATGCAGATACAGCCTTCCGGCGGGTTTTCCGCATACCTGCCGTCATGATTGCCTCTTACGTACAGCACCGGCACATGACAGAGAGTGGCAAAAAAAGTCAGATATTCGGGAGAGAGATCGCCGCAGGATATGATCAGATCAATGTCTTTCATCCGCTCCGGTTCATAATAATCATACAGCAGTCTGGATTCATGATCGGTCAGTATCATAATATTCATCACGCCCATGCCGGTATGCTTATGCTTCTTCACTGGTTTCATCTGTCTTTATGCCCTGCAGCTGTACCAGCGCCTGGGCCTCCTTTGTCAATTCTTCAAATTCAGGAATCCGTCCCAGAATCCCCTCTGCCAGCCAGTCCATCGTAATGATTTCATCCGGCTCCAGAGTCTCACCCTCTTTGCAGCGGACTTCTCCGTCCTGGGAACGGAGCAGTCCGTCAAAGGGATGAAACGCGCCGGTACGAATTGAGTGCTTTAAAAACTCAATCAGCCTGCGGGTTTCGCAGGGCATGCTCTTGGCACAGATCACATCGATCACGTCAGCGGACAGTCCCCACCAGTAATTCACCGCCTTTTTCCCTTTCTGGGCATTGGTTTCACTGCTGCCGGCGCATAAATTTCTGATAATCCGTTCATAAAACTTTCCCCAGTCCCAGATGGGTGTGGCAAGGTTCTCCAGACTGCCGTCCTCTTTTTTCCTGTACAGTCCGTACTCTCTGGACGCAGACCGGGGCGTGATCATATCATGATCGGAAATAAACACCACGCCCTCCTGCTTCAGCCGCTCTCTGGCATTTTGCCCCTCCGTTTTGGACCATTCCAGATGCACCTTTGCATAGGGATTGACCATCCTGGCCCCCAGTGCAAAAGCATTGATATTGGCCATCTCGCCATAAATGGGGTAATCTGCCACATATCCCAGATGTTCTGTCCTTGACAGTGCGGCCGCAATGGCGCCGATCAAAAACTTGGACTCATACATACGGGCATAGTAGGTATGAATAGAGGAATAAGGCATCTTCACCGAGCAGTTGAAAATCCGTACCTTCGGATGGCGGATGGCACAGCGGACGCTGGCATTTACCATCTGGATGGCAATGGTAAAGATCAGATTACATCCTGCCGCAACCGCCAGATCTATGGCATTTTCCACTTCCCCGTCTGTCCCGGCCTGATCAAAGGCCATCGTTTTCACCCTGCCTTCAAACGCCTGTTCCAGATACAGCCTGCCCAGCTCATGGGCATAGGTCCAACTGGAAGTTTCCGGCGTTTTTGAATAAATAAAAGCAATCTTCAGCATATCCGGTGTCAGTGACGCAGCAGGCAGCAGACGGTTTAAAAGAGAAGTCTTTTCTTCTTTTGGATTCTGCACCAGCTCCACCTGGCTTCCTTTTTCTGCCAGTGTGATCTCTTCCCACATATTCTGAAGAGCCTTGTGCATTTCCAGTTCCGTTTCTTTTCTGATCTGGTCATATCCGTAAATTTCCACATAAACCAGAAACGCATCCGAAACCGTCAGCTCCAGTTTTTCTCCGTGAGCCATTTTAAATGCATCCACAAACCTGCCATAAACGCTGCGCAGCAGGCGGCGTTCCTCTTCTTCCCATACCTCGCCCGGCTTTTTTCCCATCAGTTTCAGCAGCTTCTTATAGCTTCCTTCTTTGGTAAACCACAGATCACAGTTTCCCGATACCTGGTGAAAATCCAGAAATTCATAATACAGACGGTTTTCCTTCTCCTCTGTCCGTCTGGGGATCAGGCGGGTCACCGTACCGGAAATGCTGTAAGCGCCCAGGTATTTCATCACACTGACACGCTTATTGCCTTCCTGGACATAAAACTGGTTCATAAACTCATATGCCACGATCGGGTCCCGGATGCCCTCACTGACCTGATGGTCATACAATGAGGCCCATTTGGCGCCGAACTCGGACTTCTCTGCCAGAAGCGGCATGAAATTATCCGCAAAGGCATTGGTCCGTCCCGCCGTTTTCGTCCCCACCACCTTGGAAAGAGGAATATCCATCAGGCCCAGACTGACGGTCTGTACCACCTCTGTATAAGATAAAATGTCATCCAGTACCGGAAGATACGGATACTGCCCCTTTGTCACCGCGGACTGATACCGCCTTCTTCCCTGCTTCAATGCCGCCGCATAATCTTTCAATGCCATATCCGTTCCTCCGCACCGTTTCCTGCCGTTGAAAAGCCATCTTTTACCTGCTTCACAGTATATTCTCCCGGTACCGGATTGTCAATGACTAAGAACACCTATTCCAGGGCTTTGCCGGCTTCTCTTTTATCTACAGCTTTCCATACATCTCCGACACCCGTTTCCAGTACCGGTACCGGTTTCTGGAATGCTCTTCGGCATCTGCAAACAGCCGCTTTGCCACTTCCGGTTTGGTCCGCTCCAGCGCCGTATACCGGATTTCTCCCTCCAGAAATTCTCTGTAGGGAACGGACGGTTCCCCGCTGTCCAGGCAGAAAGGATTTTCCCCTTTTTCCCGCAGCGCAGGATTGTAACGGAACAGGGAGAAATACCCTGCCTTTACCGCTTTATCCTCTTCATGCTGGGAACTGCCCATCCCTGCCCGGATGCCATGACTGATACAGGGCGCATAGGCAATCAGCAGGGAAGGCCCGTCATAGCTCTCTGCCTCCTGTATGGCTTTTACTGTCTGGTTATAATCGGCTCCCATAGCAATCTGTGCCACATACACATAGCCATAACTGATGGCCATGCCGGCCAGATCCTTTTTCCTTGTCCGCTTGCCTCCTGCGGCAAACAGCGCTGTAGCCCCCAGCGGCGTGGCTTTGGACGCCTGTCCTCCCGTATTGGAATAGATTTCCGTATCAAACACAAGCACGTTGATATTTCTTCTGCTTGCCAGCACATGATCCAGGCCGCCGAAACCGATGTCATACGCCCAGCCGTCACCGCCGAACACCCATTTGGACTTTTTGGACAGGAAATCCCGGTCGGAAAGGATTGCCCCTGCCGCAGGAGATTTACTCCCGGAAAGGGCCTGTATCAGAGTTTCCGATGCCGGTCCGTTTTTATAAAAATCATTGTAGGTGGACAGCCATTCTCCGCACG
This sequence comes from uncultured Clostridia bacterium, assembly GCA_947385955.1. Taxonomy (GTDB): domain Bacteria; phylum Bacillota; class Clostridia; order Lachnospirales; family Lachnospiraceae; genus VSOB01. Next base: position 3,230 of record CANDNA010000025.1, on the reverse strand, counting down.
CTTTTTTCACCGCTTCTTCTCCGGCATTCTCTCTCAGCGCATCCACCTGTTCCCGCAGCCTTTCCCGTATCGTTTCCTCAGCCAGCAGCATCCCGTACCCGAACTCTGCCGCATCCTCAAACAGCGAGTTGGACCAGGCCGGCCCCTGTCCTTTCCGGTTCACCGTATAAGGGGTGGTGGGATAGGAATTGCCCCAGATAGAAGAACAGCCCGTGGCATTGGCAATATACATCCTTTCTCCGAACAACTGCGTGACCAGCCTGGGATAGGTAGTCTCCCCGCACCCTGCGCAGGCTCCGTGAAATTCCAGATACGGCTTTTTGTACTGGCTCCCTTTTACTGTCCCGATGCCGAAGCGTTCCACCAGGTCCTTCTTTTCCGGCAGGCTCTTACCGTAGTCAAAGTACTCCTGATGTTCCCTGTGTTCATGAACCGGACACATTTCCAGCGCCTTCTCTCCCTGTTTTCCGGGGCAGACGGCCGCACAGGAACCGCAGCCGGTACAGTCCTCTTCAGAAATAATCATGGAAACCTGATATTGTTCTGCACCGGTCACCGGCAGCATTGCCATCCCTTCCGGAGCTGCAGCCGCTTCCTTTTCATCCATTACGGCAGGACGGATGACCGCATGGGGACAGACAAAGGAACAGCGGTTGCACTGAATACAGTTTTCCGGTTTCCACACAGGGATTTCCGTTGCCACATTCCGTCTTTCGTGGGCTGCCGTTCCGGAAGGCACGGACCCGTCCGCAATTTCCGCAAACACAGAGACCGGCAGGCGGTCTCCTTCCTGGCCGATCACAGGTTTCTGAATCCGGCAGATAAACCGTTCCACCTCTTCCCGGTCCGGCAGCAGCGTATCATCCAGCGGCTCATCCGCCTCCTGCTTCCACGCCTCCGGGATCTTTACCTCCTTCACTTCCTGCATGCCCCGCTCAATGGCTTCATAGTTCATGCTTACGATTTTATCGCCCTTCCGTTCATAAGCGGCTTTGGCAGCCTGCTTCATCAGAGAAAGCGCCTCATCTGCCGGGATAATACCGGACAGTTTGAAAAAGGCCGCCTGCAGTATGGTATTGATTTTATTGTTCAGGCCGATTTCCTTCCCGATCCGGATACCGTCTATGATAAAAAACCGAATCCCATGCTCTGCCAGACAGCGTTTCACCTGCCCCGGCAGGAAATGTTCCAATTCCTTTCCTTCATAAGGGCAGTTTAAGAGGAACGTACCTCCGTCTTTGATTTCCTGCACGATATTGAATTTATGCAGATAAACATGGTTATGGCAGGCCGTAAAATCCGAGCGGTCAATCAGATAGGCCGAGCGGATGGGGGCGGGGGAAAACCGCAGATGGGACACGGTCAGCCCTCTGGACTTTTTGGAATCATAGGCAAAATAAGCCTGTGCATACAGATCTGTATGATTGCCTATGATCTTTACAGAGGATTTGTTGCCCCCAACCGTACCATCTCCGCCCAGTCCCCAGAACTTGCAGCAGATTTCCCCCTTCTTTTCAATAGGAAACGGTTTGACAGGAAGTGACATATGCGTCACATCATCCTCAATGCCAATGGTAAAACGCTGTTTGTTTTCATTGGCAAATACCGCATGGATCTGCTGCGGCGTGGTATCTTTGGAACCCAGCCCGTACCGGCCTGTATAGACAGGGATATCCTGATAATAGCTGCCGCGAAGCGCTCCCAGCACATCCAGATACAGAGGTTCCCCTATGCTTCCTGCCTCCTTCGTCCGGTCCAGTACTGTAATCTTTTCCACCGTCTTGGGAATTGCCGCCAAAAGGCGCTTTTGGTCAAACGGGCGGTAAAGGCGCACTTTGATCAGCCCTGTCTTTTTCCCGTTTTTATTTTCCACATCCACCACTTCTTCAATGGTCTGGCAGACGCTTCCCATAGCGATGATAATGTGCTCCGCTTCCGGATCGCCGTAATATTGGAACAGTTCATAGGGAGTGCCTGTCTTTTCTGTAATCTTTCTGAAAAGAGCTTCCACAATTTCCGGCAGCTTTTCATAGCGGGGATTGGCCGCCTCCCGGTACTGGAAAAATACATCCGGGTTCTGGGCCGATCCCATCTGTCTGCCGTGGGTGGGATTCAGCGCCCTTGCCCGGAATGCGGCAAGCGCCTCCCGGTCCAACAGCTCTTCATAGTCCGACCTGTCCCAGACCTCAATTTTCTGTACCTCATGGGAAGTCCGAAACCCGTCAAAAAAATGCAGAAAGGGAGTGCTTCCCTGCAATGCGGCAATATGAGCCACCGGCGCCAGATCCATGACCTCCTGTACGCTGCTGCTTGCCAGCATCGCCACGCCGGTCTGCCTGCAGGCATACACATCGGAATGATCTCCGAAAATAGACAGGGCATGGGTGGCAATGGACCTGGCTGCCACATGAAAAACTCCGGGCAGGCCCTCTCCTGCTATTTTATATAAATTGGGGATCATCAAAAGAAGGCCCTGGGACGCGGTAAATGTAGAAGTCAGCGCCCCTGCAATCAACGAGCCATGTACCGCACCGGCCGCACCGGCCTCCGATTGCATGGTGGATACCGTTACCGGTTTGCCGAACAGGTTTTTCTCCCCTCTGGCCGACCACTCATCCATCCACTCTGCCATTGTGGAAGAAGGGGTAATCGGATAGATGGCAGCCACTTCACTGTAGGCATACGCCGCCAGCGCCGCAGCCTGATTGCCGTCCATCGTTTTCATGCTTCTTTTTTTCGCCGTATGTGCCGGATTTACAGGGGACCTTTCCCCTTTCGCCTGACTGATTTGATTCTGATTCATATTGGATACTCACTTTCCTGATATTTTTACGATTAGTGTGTACCATTTTGTATCAAATCATCCCTTTGCTGTTTTTCAGTCAGAAAAATCCTGCCTGCAGGATCTTACGCCTGCGGACAGGATTCTTTTTTACACGTTGATTTCTGCCTGTAATCCCAGCAGTTCTTTTTTTTCTTCCAGAATGGGGGCAATCACCTGATGCAGAAACGCCTCCACCTGCTCTCTTGCCCGTCCCACATACCGGGAAGGCTCCATTGTCTCCTGCAATTCTTCCAGTGTCATGTTGAAGGCCGGATCTGCTGCTATCAGCTCCAACAGATTGTTTTCCCTGCCTTCTTCTTTCACATTCCTGCCTGCTTCCATAGAAAGGATACGGATTTTTTCATGCAGTTCCTGCCTGTCCCCGCCTGCCTTCACCGCATCCATC
>CANDNA010000024.1 GCA_947385955.1 uncultured Clostridia bacterium | reverse complement strand
ATCTGCTGCAATGCCAGTGAATAATTTTCCAGATTCTGTGTCACTTCAATGTCCAGGTCCAGATCTTTCATCAACTGCGCCGCCATCTGGTTCATCTTGCGGCGGTCTACGGTTTTGATCTTCGTCAGAGGCTCCCGTCCGATATACAGGTTTTCTGCCACCGATAAGTTAGGACATAAGTTAACCTCCTGATACACTGTGGAAATCCCCTTATTCTGGGCATCCATCGTATCTTTGTTCACAATGGCGCCTTCGATTCCGTCTACATGAATCTCCCCCGCTTCAAACTTGTTAACCCCTGTCAGACATTTGATCAGGGTCGATTTGCCCGCGCCGTTTTCCCCCATCAGCGCCCGAATCTCACCCTTGCGCAATGTGAAATCCACATTGTCCAGGGCTTTTACCCCCGGGAATGTCATACAGATCCCCCGCATCGTCAAAGCGATATTACTATCCATCCTTCTACCTCCTGTTTCCCCATCATACCTGCGCTGCAGCTTTTGTATGGTACTTATAAAATAAGGAGGGAACCCATCAGGAATCCCTCCCTACCTGTCAGAATACGCTAAATCTTAGTAAGCGCGGCCTGCTAATATCTCTTCTGTCATTGTTGTAGCGTACTGGCTTTCAATTCCAGGTGCAACGAATGCTTCATCATTTACCAGTGTGGTAGCTTCGAAGCTCTCGCCGTTCTGCATCTTCTGAATTACTTCTGCAACAACTGCTGCCTGAATCGGGTTGCACTCTACGTTGCAGTTGATCTTGCCATCCAGAGTGTACTGTAATCCGTCATGTGTAGCATCAAAGGAGATGATGATTACGTCGCCGTCAACACCATATGTAATACCTGCTGCATCCATTGCGTCCATTGCACCATATGCTTCATTATCATTGTGGCATACAACTACGTTGAACTGTCCTTCGTAAGACTTGATGAAGGATTCCATAACTTCCTGTCCGCCATCCTGTGTAAAGTCACCGGACTGATGATCCAGAATCTTCCACTCGCTGTGCTGTGCTGCTACTTCGTCAAAACCTTCGGAACGGCCAAGTGCTGCGGATGCACCTACAGAACCTTCGATAATCAGGATGTTAGCTTCCTTGCCATCCAGATACTCTGCCAGCCAGTTACCTGCTGTAACGCCTTCGTTCTTGGTATTGGTTCCTACCCATGCGTCATACAGAGAAGCGTCTGCATCGATCTCACGGTCAGCGATGATAACCGGGATGCCTGCATCCTGTGCTTCCTGAAGAACTGTATCCCAGCCTGCTGTCTCGATCGGAGCGATTACGATATAGTCAAGCTGCTGTGTAATAAAGTTACGAACTGCTTCCAACTGAACAGCATTGTCATTGTCGCAGTCGATCAGGCTGAGTTCATAACCGTTCTCTGCGCTGAATACATCCTGATAGTTCTGGGTATTGGCTGTACGCCAGTCAGACTCATGTCCAACCTGTGCATAACCAACTGTAATTACGTCACCGCTTGCTGCAGGAGCCTCTGCTGCGTCATCTGCCGCTGCGTCATCTGCTGCATCCTCTGCAGGTGCTGCGTCCTCTGCTGCCGCATCGTCTGCTGCTGCAGGAGCTCCATCTGCAGGCGCTGCTGCCTGATCTGCGCCGCCGCATCCAACGATAGATGCTGCAACCATGGCTGTAGCAAGTAATACTGCCAACTTCTTTCTTAACATGTAAATATCCTCCCTTTCTTTTCCGGCGTAGCCGCCGTTTGTAATTCTATTTTTTCATAAACTCTTTCCGGAGTCAATGAAAGATTCCTCTGTTTTTTTATGTTTGTCACTATATCCAATACAGGTTTTTGTTTTTTCTTTTAAAAATAGTACAGGTTTGTTTTTTTGTTCATTTTTATTTTAAGTAAGTAGGATTTTTTATGAATTTTGCTCTCTTTTCTTCCAGATACTCTTAAAATTTTACCTGTTTTTCCATTTTTCATCCCTGTCATTTTTCTTATTTGTTCATATTTTGTTCATTTTTCATCCTGTTCCCGGTCATTATTTTACTCTGAAAAACAAAACCGGTACGTACTCCCTGTAAGCCGTATGGAAGTGACAGGAAATTTTTATGCTCCCTGCAAAATGGTTGAACCTCTGATAGCGATATGGTATGATGCCTTCATCCCGTCGAAAGGAGGACTGCCGATATGCCTGCAAAATACATTCGTCTTGCCGACCGGCTGCGGGAGCAGATTCTGGAACATACCGGACATGTTTACAAACTTCCTTCAGAAAACAGCCTCTGTGAGCAGTACCAGGTCAGTCGTCAGACAGTCCGCTCTGCCCTCCGGCTTCTGGCCGAAGAAGGCCTGATTGAAAAGCGGTGCGGCAGCGGTTCTTTTTCCACCGGCCTGGGAACTATGAAAAACCGCATTGCCATCATCGTCGGCAATGCAGAAGAATATACAACTCCTGCCCTATTGGCAGATATCAAATCGGTACTGCGTGAAAAAGGATATCGCACCGATGTTTATTCCACCGGCTTCCAGATCTCCCGGGAACGCAGGATACTGGAAGAGCTGACAGATTCCTCTGTCCGCGGCCTGCTGGTACAGGGGACAAAAACCACACTGCCCAATCCCAATCTGGATCTGTATGAACGAATGCGGAAAAAAGGAGTCTCTATCCTGTTTATAGGCGGATATTATCCATCCTTTCCCACTTCTGTCTATATCAGGGATGATAATTATTATGGCGGTTATCTGTTGGAAAAGCATCTGATCCAGAGAGGCCACAGCCGGATCGGAGGAATCTTTCAGATAGACGAGCTCCAGGGACCGGAACGCTACCACGGCTTTATCGCAGCGCTGCGGGATTTCAGCATTCCCGTTTCCGATGATCTGATCGCCTGGTATGACGCCGGGGATCTGGAAGCGCTGGAGCACAAATCTGACACCGGCTTCCTTACAGCCTACCTGCGCAGAAATGCCCGCCTCTGTTCTGCCATGATCTGCCAGAATGATGAAATTGCCTATTGGCTGATCCGGGAACTGGGGTATGCACAAATCCGGGTGCCGGAAGATATTTCTGTAGTTTCGTTTGACAACAGCTATATGAGCGAACTGGGCCCTGTCAGAATCACCTCTCTGACACATCGGGAACATGAAATGGGGACTGCCGCCGCTTCCGCCCTGCTGCGCATGATACATGGAGAAACCGTCTGGCCGGAAGAACTGTCCTGGCGCCTTGTTTCCAAAGGAAGCGACGCCCCCTGCGCCGGCAGACTCCTCCCCTGAACAATAAAAAGCACGCGGTCCCGGCTTATGCCTTTGCGCCGCTGCGGTATTCACGGGGTGTACAGCCCTGTGTCTTTTTAAAGACAAAACTGAAATAATGGGGATCCCGGAATCCCACCTCCAGAGCGATGTCGCCGGTATGCTTTTCTGTCTGACGAAGCAGCAGTTTGGCCTGCTCCATCCGTTTCTGTGTCACATATTCCGTAAATGTCATTTCCATCTCCTGGCTGAACATGGTGCTGAAATAATTGGCGCTGACTTCCACCGCTCCTGCCACCTCGTTCAGGGATATGGATTCTTTTGTATAATGCTCTTCAATATACTCCATTGCCTTTTGAATCAGCTTTTTCCCCTGACTGTCCATCGCCCGGTTGCTCAGTTCAATGGCACGGCGCATCAATTCTGCCATGTAGGGCTTCATTTCCTCCATGCTCAGGCTGATGCTCTGCATATTATCCGTGCAGGTATGCTCCAGCAGCTCCTGCTGTGTATACCCCAGTTTTTCCACAAATGCTATGGTGGTAAAACGAATGTTCAGTACCAGATAGTCCCGGAACATCCTGGATTGCAGCGCCGTTTTCTGGCTTTCCAGGTAACCGTCCACAAAATCTTCAATTTCTTCAAGCTGTCCCCGCATCAGAAAATTTTTGATGATTTCCGGATCCACTTTGGCAATGTCAACCCCGCCCAGAGAACTTCCTTCTGTTTCTTTTCGGAAAACAGGCATTTCATCCGCTTCCATTGTCAGAATATGCTGTCCCGGCTTTAAAAAGCGGTAACTCATCATATGATTTACCTTGCTGTATACCTGGGGAAGAAGGCTCAGACGTGCCACCGGTTCCCCAATCGCCAGGTACCATTCCATTTCCCCGTCATGTCCGGAGCAGATACGGACTATATTTTCCTGACATTTTTTCTTCAGCTCCTCCATCTGCTCCTCTTCGCCCTTCATCAAAATCCCATACGTATTGATATTCCACCGGAACATCAGGTATTCCGGATACCGGAGAAAATACCGGGTCAGTTCTTCTCTTTTCCCCGCTGTCAGCCGGGAATCCTGGCTCCGCTCCTGGATATTGCGTTTTTCCCACAGACTGACCATTGCCAGATTGTACCCTTCCGCGTCCATCTCCAGGGAAAGCCGCTGGGCCTGTTCATATATTTCCTGTACAGAAAGGTGGCCTTCAAACACTTTTTCAAAAAAATTCCTTCTGGAAAACTGCTCATACTCCAGCATTTCTTCTTTGAACTTGTCCAGATAATCCTCCTGCGCCCGCTCATTTTCAATTTTTTCCCTGATCTCTGCCAGCACTTTCTGCAATGCATGCCGGGTAATCGGTTTCAACAGATACTGCTCCACGCCAACCGAAATCGCCTGTCTGGCATATTCAAATTCATCATAGCCGCTGATAATCAGAATCTTCATCTGCGGGAACTCTGCGCTGACGATTCTGGACAATGCCAGGCCGTCCATAAAGGGCATCCTGATATCTGTAATCAGCAAATCCGGTTTCACCTTCCGGATCAGAGGCAGCGCCATCTCCCCGTCTCCTGCTTCTCCCGCAAACTGATACCCATACTGCTGCCACATAATGTTATCCCGCAGCCCTTCTCTGACAATGCTCTCATCCTCTACCAGAAATACTTTTAACATGCCTGCTCCTTTCGTCAGTAGGTCCGGCTTTCCAGATATTTTCCCACGTTTCTGTGGGTAAACACCCGCTCTTCCACTATATAGAGCTTTTCCACCGGTTCCCCCTTCTCCAGCATCTGTATCACCATATCCACATACTCTCCCTGCTCCGGGTTGCATTCAATGTCCACATTGATTTTTCCGGCCTGTACCAGTTCCAGCGCCTCTCTGACCGCGTCAAAGGAAATGATGATAATATCCCCGCCTATTCCCGTGGTCATACCCGCCTCCTCAATGGCTTCGATAGCCCCAAAAGTCATATCATCATTCTGCGACACCACCACATCGATATCCGGATACATCTGCAGAAACTGCGCCATCACCTCTTTTCCCTTAGCCGTGGTAAACTCCCCTGTCTGACGGTCCAGAATATGCCAGTTCCCATACCTGGAAGCAATGGATTCAAACCCTGCTGTCCGCTCCAGCTCTGGTGAAGAACCGAGCGTACCCTGCAGGATCACAATATTAATATCGTCGTACAGCCTGTTCTTCTCCTTCAGGTCTCCCTCCAGCCACTGGGCTGCCTTTTCTCCCTCTCTTGTCAGATCCGCTCCGATCCGGGTGGTATACAGAGATTCGTCCACATCCGCTTTCCGGTCCATCAGGATGACAGGTATCCCTGCATCCTGAGCCTCCCTCAGCACCGTATCCCATCCGCTCTCCGTAACCGGGGCGAACACAATATAATCCACCCGCTGCGAAATATAACTGCGAATGGCCTTGATCTGATTTTCCTGTTTCTGCCTGGCATTGTCGCTGATCAGGAAATATCCCTTCTCCTCACTCAGTGCCCGATGCATGGAATTGGTATTGGCGGTCCTCCAGATAGACTCACTGCCAATCTGAGAAAATCCCACAATGATCAGTTCTTCACTGCCCTGTATATAAGTGTGTGCGTCCGATTCTGCTGTCTCTTCCGGTACCGTATCCCCAAATGCTCCGCAGCCGCACTGCACTGACAGCAGCAGCGCCGCCCCCATTGCCAGCACCGCCTGTTTCCATCCTTTTCTGCCCATATTTACCCTGCCTCTCCGGAATGCTCCATGCATTCCATCGGAATCGTAATCCTGACACAGGTCCCCTGATGTCTCACCGAATCAATCTCCATCCCGTACTGAGAACCGAAATTCATACGAATCCGTTCATTGACATTGGCCAGCCCGAACCCTTTTTCCGTTTCCTTACACGGCTTTCTGATCTCCTCCCGCAGCTTTAAAAGCTCCGCTTCTTCCATCCCCACGCCGTTGTCTCTGACCTGAAAGCGAATCAGGTTTCCGTCTTTTTTCCCGATCACTTCGATCCTTCCTTCAGCCCGTTTGTATTTGATGCCATGATAAAGGGAATTTTCCACCAGAGGCTGCAGTGTCAGTTTCAGAATCCGGTAGCGGTACAGCTCCGGCTCAATGGAAATGTCAAATTTCAGGATATCACTGTAGCGCACCTGCTGTATCTCCAGGTAACTCCGAATATGCATTTCCTCTTCCTGTATCGTAATAAACTCCTGGCCCCGGCTCAGTACCAGGCGGAAAAATTCAGACAGGGAAACCACAATGTTAACCGCTTTTTCCAGCTCATTCCCTTCGATCAGCCACACCACTGTATCCAATGTATTATACAGAAAATGAGGATTGATCTGCTCCTGCAGAAGCCGCAGTTCCGCATGCCGCATCTTTCTTTCATCCTCTTTGATCTGGCTGATCATAATTTTCAGCTTTTCCGCCATATTGTCCACACTGTCAGACAACACCCGGATCTCATCCCTGGTATCAATCCGCGCCCTGACTGTAAATTCTCCCCGGGCAATCCGTTCTGTCACTCTGCACAGCCGTTCCAGTGGATTGGTAATGCTTTTCAGGATCAGGGAACTGATTACGATCGCCAATACCACCACGCCGGCTATCAACCCGATACAGAGCTGTATAAACCTGCTGGCCTGTTCATTCAGTTGTGTTGTCAGGCTGCCGATACTTCTGGTCTGGTAATAGATGTAATACTGAATATCATCCTGAATCAGCTCTGTCAGAATATACACATTGTTATCCAGCATTTCCATATTTTCATCATATCTGCCGCCCTGCTCCACATTGGCTCTCACATCATTAATCCGCTCTTCCAGTGTATCCAGATTCCGCATCAGACTTTCCAGCCATACCCGGCTCTGCCGGTCTGTGGTAATCTCCATCAGATCCGTAAAATCAGTCCGCAGTTCTTCTATCAGCACATAAGGATCCTCCAGAGATCCGTCATCCTGAATGCTGTCAAAGGAAGTATAGCCCACTGCCAGCTTGTAGATGCTTTCATCCAGCTCTTCCTTAAAATCCAGATTATAATTGTTGGCAACCGTCATATTGCTGACAATGTCTTCATAAGCGCTCCGATAATTGTCCAGTGCCGTAATCAGATATACCGCAATACCCAGAAGCGGAATGATTGCAACCAGCACAAGCAGTACTATTTTCAGCCTTAACGGAAATTTTACTTTTTCATTGTTCTGCCTGTCAGTCATAATACCCCTCTTTTTTCTTTGATCTCTCTTATTTTCCAACAAAAATACCATTCCGTCAACGTGCTATTGTCTGTTCTTTTTTCATATATTCTTTCTAAAGAATCACAAGGCATATGATCTATGAAACAATTCATGAAAAAACGACCCATTCTTAAAGCGGCTGCCCTGCTTCTGGCCGCTCTCTTAACCGTCCCCTTATTCGCAGGCATTCAGACATTCCGCTTTTATCGTTTTACGGATACGCTCTTTCGCCGGGAGCTGGAAAGCGATACACTGAGCATGCACTACATTCTGGCATGGCCGGAGCAATACGGGATATCGGAAGATACGGCCCAGCTCTCTGTCTACAGCAAAGAAGCACAGGAACAGGCTTATCTGCAACTGGCCCGCTACGAACAGACAGCAGACAGCATAAAACCTCTGTTTTTCAGAACGGAATCCCGCCTTCTCTATCTCCTGCTGGCACAGCATCTGAAAAATCAGAGTCAGGAACAAAACTGGCCCTATTATGCCGAGCCTCTTTCTCCGGCCTCCGGCATCCAGTCCAGCCTTCCGATTCTGCTGGCAGAATACACATTCCGCAGCAAACAGGATGTGGAAAATTACCTGGCTCTGCTGGCGCAGATACCTGCCTATCTGGAAGGTATCGCTGCCTATGAAAAAGAAAAAGCGGAGGCCGGGCTGTTTATGTCCGATTCCGCCGCAGATAAAATCATTGAACAGTGTTATCAGATTATGGATGCCAGGCAGCTTGTCAATGGCACCCACTTCCTTCATACTACTTTTGCAGAACGTCTGCAAAGCCTGCTTGACCGGCAGCTTCTTACCCCGGCCGAACAGAAAAACTATCTGCAGCAGAATCAGGCGCTTCTGTTAAACAGTGTCATGCCTGCCTATGAAACCCTGGGCGATGCCATACTTCTGCTGAAAGGCAGCGGAACCAACGAGGGCGGCCTGGCCGGTCTGCCGGACGGAAAAGCATACTATGCCTTTCTTTTTTCACAGACTACCGGATGCAGCCGGCCTCTGGAAGAGGTGGAACAGCTGCTGGCTGCCCGGTTGCAGGACGATACCCGTGCACTGGCCCAGCTCGTCCAGAAATCCCCTGCCCTGCTGGCCATCTCCCCCGAAGAAGAATTTCCTCAGGCCGATCCGACTGTGTATTTAAACGATCTGCAAAACCGGATGGACGGCTCTTTTCCTGCCATTCCCCAGGATACTACCCTCTCCTGCACTGTCAAACCGGTTTCCGCCAGTCTGGAGGACTATTCCAGTCCGGCCTTTTATCTGACACCGCCCATTGATGACTGTTCGGAAAACTCCATTTACATAAACGAAAAAGACCATCCGGCAGGTCTGGAATTGTACACCACACTGGCCCACGAAGGCTATCCCGGCCATCTCTATCAGACCATTTACTATCATCTCTATCAGCAGAAAGCCCATGTAAATCCGGCCCGGAATCTGCTGCACTATGGAGGCTACACCGAAGGCTGGGCGCTCTATGTGGAAATGCTCTCCTATGAATACGGAAAAGAATGGATCCGGGAACAGAATCCGGACTGCTCCGAAGATGTTCTGCTTCTGGCAGATGCCATGCGCATCAACCGTAGCATTCAGCTCTGCCTGTATTCTCTGCTGGATCTGGAAATACACTATAAAGGCGCCGACTATGACAAAGTACACACCCTGTTGAGCAAATTCGGTATTTCACAGCCGGAGATTACCCGCAATATTTATGAATACATTGTAGAAGAGCCGGCCAACTATCCCAAATACTATGTGGGCTATCTGGAATTTGAGCTGTTAAAAGAAGCCGCAAAAGCCAAATGGGGAGAGGCATACAGCGATCTGAGATTTCATCAGATGGTATTGGAAACCGGCCCCTGTCCTTTCGCCGTCTTATGGAAACGGCTGGAATAACTATCATAAAATCCGGAAAACTTAAAACACGGATTTGCCTTCCGCAAATCCGTGCTTATTTTTGCATCTCTCTGAAGTACTGGTTCAGATTGGATAACACTTTTTCCAACAGTATCTTTTCCTGATCGTCCAGCCTGTTCACAATATTCTGTACCAGTTCTTCATGAAACTCCCTGTGCCTTGTATACACCAGTTTCCCCTTTTCCGTCAGGGAAACCAGTACCACCCGCCGGTCCTCTTCACTGCGCACCCGCTCCACAAATCCTTTTTTCACAAGGCTGTTAACAGAAATCGTCAGGGTCCCTGTGGTTACGGACAACGCCCTGGCCACAGAAGTCATATTCTTAGGCTGTCCCATCCCAATGGCTTCTATGACATGCATGTCATTTGTGGTGGCATTCTGATATTCTTCTGTCCGGATGACCCGTTCTTCAATTCCGGTAATGTTCTTAAATACTTTGACGAATACTTCATTCAAAGCAGCATTGATATCCACCTGCGTCCGTATCCTTTCTTTTCCTTTGAGAGTCAAAGTATTATATCACATATTTTCTCCCAGCGCAAACAATAGAACCTGCGCTTTTAAAGAAATCCTTTCCATCCTTCCAGTGCCAGCAGGCGCTTCTTCATGTCCAGCCCGCCGCCGTAGCCGGTCAGCGTTCCGTTTTTGCCGATGACTCTGTGACAGGGTACCAGAATGGGAAGGGGATTGGCGTGATTGGCCATCCCCACTGCCCGGCAGGCTTTGGGATTCCCCACTGCCCTGGCAATCTCCTGATAGCTCCGCACTTCCCCATAGGGTATCTTTGTCAATGCTTCCCACACCCGCTTCTGAAAAGGTGTCCCCCTTGCCTCATAAGGAAACGTAAAGTTCTTTCTTTTTCCTGCAAAATAGACGGCAAGTTCCTGCTCTGCCCAGGTCAGCAGCTCTGTTTTCTCCGGTATCCAGTCCGTTTCGTGATCCGCACCGAACCGCAATTCACAGACAGCATCCTCCTGCTGCGCCAGTGTAAGTATCCCAAATGCAGATTCCCATTCATGATAGCAGATCATGCCCTTCCTCCATCATTCCTTCCAGATACCCTCTGTCCCAGAGGAGAATCTTTAACTTACGCGCCATCTCCACAGCCGGCGCCGTAAAATACTGGTTGGTCAGCACCACGCCCACCATTCTCTCATAATAATCCCGGCCGGCATAGGCCTGCTGTATGGCAGCCACACCCACCGGGCCCGTGTAACGCTTGCACTGTATAGCATAAGTAACACCGTCTTTCTCCGCCAGTATATCCACGCCATAATCTCCGCTGCCTCTGGTTACTTCCACCTCCTGAAAGCCGTTTCCTTCCAACAGCTCCCCGCAGAACCGCTCAAACTCATGTCCTTCCATATCATCCGGCAGAAGGCCCCGGCCCTTCCTGCGGATCAGCCAGATCACCAGAAGCGCCGCTGCCAGCAATACACAAAAAAGTATGATTCCCAGTTTCATCGTCAAGTACAGTATCCTCTCTTCTTTTGTCTCTGTGGCTTCTGTCCGCAGATAAAAGACATTTGTCTTTTCGTCTTTTCAATATTTTCAGTTTACCGCAGGCGGAGCAAGTTCGCAAGGATTTTTTCCCTTCTTCCTTCTGTCCTGCAGCCCCCTGTTATCCCATGCCTGCCGCTATGATTACACTGGCGATGATCCCTGCCAACGTACAGAGGATTGCCCCCGGCAGCGTAAATCTTGTCTTGGTCACCCTGGCAGCCATAAAATAGACTGACATCGTATAAAACACCGTTTCCGTGCAGCTCATCATGATAGACGTAACAAGCCCTGTGTAGGAATCCGGTCCGAACTCTTTAAAAATATCCAGGACCAGTCCGGTTGCCGCAGAGGAGGAAAACATTTTAATCATAGTCAACGGAATCAGCTCTGACGGAAACCCAATGGAATCTGTCAGTCCCCCGGTGAGCTTTCCTATAAAATCCAGAAAGCCGGAAGCCCGCAGGACACCCACTGCCATCATCAGGCCAATCAGCGTGGGCATAATCCGGATGACCACCAGAAAGCCGTCTTTTGCTCCTTTGATAAAGTTTTCATAAATATTGGTTTTCATGAGAAGTCCCTCTGCCACAATATAAAAGATCACAAGAGGGATGATGATGTTGGATAGATTTGATAAGACTGAAAGCATAAAATTTCCGGGCAGTTTTATTACATATATATGCAATCCTGCCCGGAAATAGAAAACCTGTTTTATTTTATGGCAGATACCTCCGCCCGTTCCGGAAATTCTTATTTGATAGACAGATCTTTCCAGCCGTCATCCGGAACCAGTGTAATATAGGTCTTGCCTGTGTTGATGCTGATTTCATTGCCATCCATGTCAAAGTAACGTGTCGGCTCTGTATCCCCGGTCTTTGCCCAGGTAATCGGCACAGCCTTGCCGTTGGTTACATAATAACCATCCCGATTGCTGGCATCAATACAGTTATAGATCATATAACCATTCTCATCATACTGATGGAAGGTGCAGTTCTGAATAATCACATTTTTGAATGTCAGTACTTTATTGTCATTGCCTGCATCCACGTGAGCATTGCCATACTCATAATAATCATATGTCTGTGTATCCGCATTGTATTTCAGAGTAGACTGATTATGGCTGAACGGAAGGGAAATCTCAGTTGCATCCATTGCGTCACTGCCATCCAATGTCAGTTCTTCATTGGAAAAATTAAAATGCTGATAATTTTCCACATCCTTGCCTGCATAAAACTCATCATACTCTTTGGAATAGTTGGAAGCGCCGAACTTGCTGTCCAGGTTTCCGGTGCAGATATATTCCGTAAATTCTCTTGCCTTGCCGTTATTCACTCTGTCAAATCCGCCACTGAAATGTGCCGCATAGTCATTTGCAAGATACGGATCAATGTAGAACGGCCCGCCGTCATGGCAAAGAACTGCATTCCACTCTGCCGCAAGCAGGATATTGGTGGGACGGGTACTACGCACACTGCCCAACTGCTCAATCTTCTCCCAGTCCTTTACCACTGCCATCAACCGGGTGATTCTTCCGTTTTTCGTGCTGTTCATCATTTCATAAACCACATCTGCATCAGACAGGCCGAAATGAGGCAGCGCTGTTTTTTCATTGTCCACCATCGCGGCAATGGGCCTCTGGTTTTTCAGGCTTTCATCGATCCATTCATTGGTCAGCTCGCTCCGGTACATACCCTCACGGCTTTCCTCTTCCTCTTCTGTCTCTGCCTCCGTTTCTTCCTCTACAACCTCCGGTTCCTCTGCTTCCACAGTTTCTTCCTGAATATCATCCAGTACGGAAGTGCTTTCTTCCTTACCGCCGCAGCCGCCAAGAAGCATCGCAGACAGCACCACTGAAGTTAAAAGTAATACTGATTTCCTTTTCATTGGTTCACCAAATTCCTTTCGTCACTTATTCGGGCATTTTTTCCCTTTCCTTATCATACTACATAATTGCTTTCTGTCAATCTGGTTTTTGTTACAAAAAAATGAAGATTTTCACAGCAATTTTACCGTATTTTTACAGGTTTAAACAGGGAATACTGCCAGGTTCCCAAATTACATTTCAAATTTTTCTATTTTTCCACTCATGTTTTTTGCTTTTCTTTTCATAAATTGATACCGACAAGTAAAAAATTTCTTCGTTAATATTTGAAAACGCCACATTTATAAAGACGAAAAGCCCTACGCTCTCCGCCTCCTGTCTTTCGCCTTACAAAATATCACCGCCGCCACCGTGCTCACCGCCGTCGCCAATATTGCCGGCGCGATAATCACTGCCGGGTTTACACTGCCATACTGGCTTCTGTAAGCGATCATATTGACCGGAATAAGCTGCAGGGACGAGATATTCAAAATCAAAAATACACACATCTCATTGCTGGCCGCCCGCTTTCTGCCGCTGTCCGGCATCCGGTATTCCGGATTTCCCCGCTCCGCCTCCAGTCTGGCCAGCTCCTCCATCGCCTTTAATCCGGCAGGGGTACAGGCCCAGCCCAGTCCCAGCACATTGGCAATGATGTTGGTGGAAATGTATTTTCGGGCCATATGGTCTTTCGGAATATCCGGAAACATAAACGAAACAAAAGGACTGATTGCCTTTGTCCACTTGTCAATCAGTCCCGCTTTTTCTGCTATTTCCATCAGCCCCATCCAGAGTGCCATCACGCCGATCATGGTAATGCAGAGATTGACCGCCTCCCTGGACGAATCCAGCGCCGCATTGGTCACTTCCGCCATATGCCCGGTCAATGCACCATAGACGATTCCTATGATAATCATACTCCCCCAGATTACATTTAACATATACCTGATATTCCCCGTTTTTCAACAGTATATGCCCGGATTTCGTCTTACAGAACTACGACAGCCTTCTGCATCTGGATATGGACGCCGGTCAGATCAGCTCCCTCTAATCCTCTTCCAAAAGCCTCAGTCCGGCAGTATCTGTCACCGGCAGAGAAAAGACAACTGCTTTGGCTTTGGATTTCAGTCCGGCCTTTTCCATCACGGCTTTCATAATTTCATTTTTCTGTTCTTTTTTAGCCACGATAAAGATCATTTCCTTTTCTGCGGCAAGAGAAACCCCCATAAACCGCTCCGCCTGCTCCGTTCCTGTCCCCTTGGCGTGGAGTACAGTGCCGCCGTAAGCGCCTGCGCTTCTGGCCGCATCCATCACAAGCTCTATATTTCCCTGATTGGCAATGATCATAATAAGCTCATATACCGTATCCTTCAAAGCCGACTCCTCCTCTTTCTGATATTCCTGATCTGCTGTCAGAAACTGCAGGGCTTTCTTTCCGCCGATGCTGCTCAGGGGAACGATAAAAGCCACCCCTTCACCGGGCGCATCAATGTGGAATCTCTGCCGCAGATCTTTCTGGGTCTTTTTCCATCTGCTTTCCTCCAGAACCGTAAAAATAACCGCTTTTTCGGTTGCTTCCAGCCCGAGATAATCCAGCATGGCCCCGGAAGCCGTACCGGACCCCAGCGTAATAAAGGTAACCAGAAGCCCTTCCTCCTGGTACAATCCCATATATTTTTTGATCTGCTTCCTGTTGATAATCGTAGTCATCAAGTACAATTTGCCCATGCAAACCCCCGCTGTTTTCCCGTCTGTTACCGGGCATTACAATTCAATAATTTCCATATCCCCATAGGTATCCAGAGATGCAGGACTTCCAGCCGCCTCTTTTTCCAGGTGTCCTGCTTTCAGGCGGTAAAGCAGCCCCAGTCCCTGTATGGTAATCAATGGAGTCATCGCTACCATTGATACCACCCCAAAAGCATCCGTCACAATATTGCCGCCCAGTACACTGCAGGCCCCCATAGCCAGCGGAAGCAGAAACGTAGCCGTCATAGGCCCTGATGCCACTCCTCCGGAATCAAAGGCAATGGCCGTAAAAATACGGGGCACCAGAAACGTCAGAACCAGAGCAGCCGCATATCCCGGAATGATAAACCACATAATCGAAATTCCTGTCAGAACCCGCAGCATGGCAATCCCAATGGAAACCGCCACCCCGATTGACAGGCTCAGCTCCATAGATTTGGCCGAAATCGCTCCGGAAGTGATATCCTCCACCTGCCTGGTAAGCACAAATACTGCCGGCTCCGCCAACACGATAAAATAACCGATCACCATACCAATGGGGATAATGATCCAGGCATACGGCAGTCCCGCAATCACCTGTCCCAGATAATTACCGGCAGGCATAAAGCCCACATTCACCCCTGTCAGGAACAGGACAAGCCCCACATAGGTATAAACCAGGCCAATGATAATTTTAATCAGCCCCTTTTTTTCAATGTCTCTGGAAATCACCTGAAACAGGCCAAAAAACAGGATAATCGGCAGAAGGGAAAGTGCCATCTCCTTTATGTAAAGCGGAAATCCCACCGTAAACAGCCGCCACAGCTCCACAGAATTGTCTATATCCGGGATGGATGCCGGCACATAATCCGCGCTTCCGGGATGATAGATCATTCCCAGAATCAGCACTGCGATCACAGGCCCCACAGAGCAGAGGGAAACCAGACCGAAACTGTCATCCGACGCATGTTCATCACTTCGGATGGCAGAAATCCCCACACCCAGCGCCATAATAAAGGGTACTGTCATCGGCCCGGTGGTAACACCGCCAGAGTCAAATGCCACAGAAAGAAAGTCTCTGGGTACAAAATACGCCAGTAGAAACACCAGCCCGTAAAAAGCCAGCAGCATATAGGAAAGCCCGATCCCGAACAGCATACGCAAAAGAGCAATCACCAGAAAGCAGCCCACGCCCACTGCCACTGCCAGAATCAGCACTATATTGGGTATGGAAGGCACCTGCCCTGCCAGCACCTGCAGATCCGGCTCCGAAATCGTAATAATGAATCCAAGCGTAAAACTGACCAATATCATAACAGACAGTTTCCGGCTCTTTGTCATCGTAGTACCGACCCGCCCGCCAATAGGTGTCATGGACAGCTCCGCCCCGATAGAAAAAAGCAGCATTCCCACAGTTAATAACACCGCACCTATCAGAAATGCCATCAGGATACTGGGTGAAATCGGTGCAATCGTAAAGCATAAAAGTAATACGATGGCAATAATCGGGAACACTGCCTTAATTGTTTCATTCAGTTTTTCTTTAAATTTTGATCCGTTGAGCAACAATGCTATCAGACGCCTTTCCTGTAAATATCCAAAACTTCTGTACCTCTATCCATATGCAGATATCAGATAAAGTATAGCACAAATTGTTCCGTCTGCGGAGTCTGAATCAAAATTTTTTTAAATCTTAAGAGTTTTCATATAATCTTAATCATTTATGACCGGCCCTTTTTCAATACCTGTCTGATCTCCAGATCCTGATCCAAAATCACAAGATCCGCATATTTGCCGGTTTCAATACTTCCGTATTCTTCCAACAGGCCAATGGCCTTTGCCGGATTGTGAGTGGTACACCATACTGCATCCGCAAGAGGTATCCCTGCTGTCCTGACTGCATACCGCAGGCAGTTCATCAGATTCGTTGCCGAACCTGCAATGGCGCCGCCCTCTGTCAGAGTCGCCAGATTTCCCCGTACCGTCACCGCCTGGCCCCCCAGGGAATATTCCCCGTCTGCCATCCCGGTGGCTTCCATACTGTCACTGATCATAATGATCCGTTCTTTCCCGAACATTTTAAATGTGGTCCGGATTACAGACGGATGTACATGAATACCGTCACAGATCATCTCCACATTACAGTCACTGTCGCAGGCAGCTCCGATCACCCCCGGCGCCCTGTGGGAAAACGGAGGCATGGCATTGTACAAATGGGTCACCTGTCTGGCTCCCCGGTCGAAGGCTTCTTTTGCCGTATCATAATCTGCCATCGTGTGGGCAACCGAAATCACCACTTCATCTTTGCAGGCATCAATAAACTCCATTGCACCGTTCTCTTCCGGTGCCAGAGCACACAGCCGGATCAGACCACCTGATGCATTCTGGAGCCTTCGCAGCATTTCCGCATCTGCCCTGGCAATATAGTCCGGATTCTGCGCCCCTTTCTTACCCAGGGAAATAAACGGCCCTTCCATATTGATACCTACCAGCTCTGCACCTTCCGTATGTCCTGCCGCTTTATACTCGGCAGCAGCAGTCATAATTTTTGTCAGTACATCCTCTCCCAGCGTCATTGTGGCAGGACAGATACTTGTAATTCCGTTTTCCAGCTCATACCGGGCCATTGCCCCGACAGACTCCTGAGAACCATCACAAAAATCATGTCCTACACAGCCATGAAAATGGACATCAATCAGACCGGGAATCACATAACACCCTTTTGCATCGATTACTTCAGAATCACTGCATCCTTCCGAAATCCTTTCCCCTGTAATACACACATCCTGCTGGGCAAAACTGCCGTCCGGCTGAAACACCAGCCCGTTTTTGATTACCATACACATCCTCCTTTACCTTCTCTTACTCTCTTTTTTTATCTTTACAGGTATCAGAAGCTACCTGCCAGATCTGTAAAGCCAACCTCCCCTGACCGGGCAATAGGTAGCATACCCATATGCCGGCCTTTATATAATCTTGGACAAAAACTCCTGCAGCCTGGGATTCTGCGGATGCTCAAAAAAGTCTTTTGGGTTGTTCTCCTCCTTGATGACCCCCTCATCAATAAAGATCACTCTGGTCCCCACTTCTCTGGCAAATCCCATCTCGTGTGTCACAATCACCATCGTCATACCGTCCCGGGCCAGGTCTGTCATAACATTCAACACTTCTCCCACCATCTCCGGGTCCAGTGCAGATGTGGGTTCATCAAACAGCATCACTTCCGGATGCATGGCAAGAGAACGGACAATGGCAATTCTCTGCTTCTGGCCGCCTGAAAGCTGGGCCGGATATGCCCCCGCCTTTTCCTCCAGCCCTACACGTGCCAGCAGCCCTCTGGCCTCTTTTTCCGCCTCTTCTCTGGACTTTTTTAACAGCTTTATCGGCGCCAGCGTCAGGTTTTCCAGTATGGTCTTATGAGGGAACAGATTAAAATGCTGAAATACCATACCAATCTTCTGTCGATATCGGTTCAGATCTGTTTTCTTATCTGTAATATGTTGTCCTTCAAATGAAATTGTCCCCGAAGTCGGGATTTCCAGCAGGTTCAGCGAACGCAGAAAAGTAGACTTGCCCGAACCCGAAGGACCTACGATCACCACGACCTCCCCGCTCTTTATCTGTGTGCTGATATGATCCAATACCAGATTGCTTCCGAAAGCCTTGCACAAATCCTGTATTTCAAACAATACTTCTCCCTTACCGCTCACTTGTACGCAGCCTCCTTTCCAGTTTTCCAACCAGCCACGAAAGCACAATCACCATGACCAGATAAATAATCGCCACCGCAATCAACGGCATAAATGCCTCATAGGTACGGCTTCTGATGATATCCCCTCCTCTGGTCAGGTCCATCATACCGATATATCCGCAAACCGATGTCTCCTTCAGCAATACAATAAATTCATTGGCAAGGGCCGGGAGCACATTTTTAAAAGCCTGAGGCATAATGATATACCACATGGTCTGCGTATAACCAAATCCCAGGCTCCTGCCTGCCTCCAACTGCCCCGGATCAATGGACATAATACCGGAACGGACAATTTCCGCCACATAAGCCCCGGAATTGATGCCGAAAGCCAGTGTTGCCACAATCAGCTTGCTCATATTATAGTTTCCGAATACCACATAACACATAATCATAAGCTGCACCATCATCGGTGTGCCCCGGATCACCGTAAGATAAACTCTGCACAAAGCATTGAGTATCCTGCCCTTCCCCGTCTTATCATAAGTTGACCGTATGATTGCCACCAGAAAACCCAGTACAATCCCCAGCAGCACTGCCAGAAACGTAATGGCCAGGGTATTGCCCAGACCGGTTACCAGATACATATACCTGTCATCTTTGATAAAATTGGTATAAAAGCGTAACTTAAAATCCTCCACGTTTCCACATCCTTCTCTATGTAGTGTAAAAGCGGGCCGTTACCTCGTAACAGTCCGCCTGTCTGCAACATTTATATCTGCGAACAAAGAGCCAGGCAAGACATACCTGCCTCTGCTCTGGCTCTATTATAATCCACAAATTATTTTCTGACAATAACAACCTGTGTGGAAGTAGCATAAGAATCTGTAAAATCAATGCTTGTCAGACGGTCTTCTGTCACTGTCATACCGGCAGCGCCAAAATCTGCCTTACCGGACTGTACTGCATTGATGATAGCATCAAATTCCATATCATCAATCTGCAGTTCATATCCCAGCTTATCACATACCGCTCTTGCGATTTCCGCATCGATTCCCACAATGTCCTGTCCTTCATAGTATTCATAAGGCTCAAATGCAGCGTTGGTTGCCATAATCAGCTTGCCGTTGGGATACTCAGCATCTGCAGGAGATTCGTAAGGGCAGGTTCCCTTTGTCTCATCTCCGATGTAATTTGACACAATCTGATCCAGAACCCCTTCTTCTTTCAATTCCTTCAGAGCGCCGTTCATTGCCTCTGTCAGATCTTTTTTATCTTTAGATACACAAATGGCATAGTCTTCCACTGCGAAATCCTCTTCCAGAATTGTCAGATCATCATTTTTTTCCACAAATGCCTGTGCCGGCTGCGCATCAATGATTACACAGTCAATCTTGCCCTGTTTCAGAGCCTGTACCGCATCTGCACCCTTGTTATAACGCTCAATGGTAGACCCTTCTGTCTCATAATCGCTGGCAAAAATATCCCCTGTCGTACCAAGCTGTACACCGATGGTCTTGCCCGGCAGATCATCCAGAGAATTTACCGTATTGGGAATCGCATCGGATGCCTCCTCTGCTCCCCCTTCTGCCTCTGTGCCCTCTGCTGCGCCGCTCTCGGCTGCCCCGTTGTCTGCTGCCGGTGCATCCCCCTGCGCCGCATCACCGCATGCCGTCAGCATTGCCGACAGGCAAAGCGCCATACATAACGCTGCAAATTTTTTCATAACTTTCTCCTCCATTCATAAAACATGCATATTTATTCATCAAGTAATTATATTAACACGTTTTGAACAAAATACAAGCCTGTTTTTTATTTTTTTCCCTGTCAGGATTCATATACCATCCATTTCAGCTCTTTTTTCTCCAGACAGGATTCCGGAAGCCCCAGTTCTTTTTTCCGCTGCCGGATCAGCTCTTCTGCCGGTTTACTTTCTCCCCGAAACAGTTCTTCTACAGAACCGTCACTGCCGATGTAATACTCACTCCAGCAATTTACGGTCCCGCCGCTTCCATACGTCTGCCCATACCCGTAATAGTACAAAGTTTCCTGATATCGGTTCCATGTCGTAAACACCCGGCTCAGGCTCAAACCGTTCTCTCCTGCCGTCACCACAAAATTCATATTCTCACGTTCATATTCTGTTTCCCGCAGAACAAATCTGAAAATCAAATCCAGACAGCCGTCACCGCCACAGTCCAGAAAAGCATATTCTGTCCTGACAGGCATCTGCTCTTCAAAACCACAGTGTTCCATAACAGACTTCTGTAAATCCGCAAAACCGGCTCTGCTTCGTTTCCTCATATCCGAGGCAAACGCCTCATAATAATACAGTACCCGTTCATCCAGTGCCTCTTCTTTTACAAGAGCTTCCTCTTTATCCTTTAAGAATCCCAGCAGTGCCTTTTCTGCTTCAGATACACCATACTCCGGGGCGCCGTCCCATTTCAATGCTCCTTCCGGTACATCTGTCCATGTCACGTTTTCTCCGCTGATCATGATATAAGGCCGGATTTCCTCTATCCCCTCTTCTGACACATACACATCCATCCACAGATTGCGCCGTTTTCCCTGAAATGGACGGTATCGCTCAAATACATATCGGAAGCAGACGCAGCCGCTTCTTGCCTGCTCCGTGATCTCCCAGCAGGCATATGTTTCCCGGCCTTTCCACTTTTGGCCGGCATCCGAAAGACATTTCGCCAAAGTCTCCAGATTTTTCCCGGCATCCTCTTTGTCTGACAAAAGGTCTCTTATCCTGCCTTCTTCCACCCGATGTCCGTTCAGATCTTCCAGTATCCGGTCTCCGATATAGCCGGCCGCTTCCCCGGCATCCTCCATTCCCCACAGAGGAAATGTAAGCTCACAGATTCCCTTTTGGGGTTCTCCGTTTCCAATCAGCCAGATCTGACCTTTTGTTGTCTCATATGCCCCTTTGGCTCTGACTGCCATATACTCTGCCTTTGTCATGGATACGATCTGCAGCTTTGTATCGCACAGTTTCCCTTCCTGATCCACACAACAGGAAACCACAGCCGCCTTTGCCTCATCCACGCCCATCCGGCCAAAATCAGGATAAAAATAATAGCAAAACCGCACATAGTCCCGCTCTCTGGCCAGATCCAGAAAATAGCAGTCATAATCAGGCCCTGCTTTCCAGTCCGTTTCAAGCTGTTCCCAGCCCTGCTGCGCAAACCGTGCAGCCCATTGACCTGTACTGAACAGTTCCTGATATACCGGCGCATATTCACCCCGGCTTTCCAGCACATCCCGCAGTATTGTCTCTATTTTTCCCGCACAGCCTGCCGCATCTTCCTTTCCCTCCGCAAACAGACCGCAGGGCTGTATGGTGGCTTTTTCCGCCTCCTTATCCCAATAGGCGTCAAAACCCGGCAGTACCGCGTTGCTGCTGCCCCTTCCTGCCCGGATCACCTGCACGCTGTGGCCATATACTTCCAACCGGTTTCCTTCGTTTCCATAAGTACAGTCCTCCATAGTATGGCCGTAATACCTCGCATCCGGCCATATCCGGATTCCCCGGAGCACGCCGCAGCCATCCACGCTGACCAGGACACGAACCTCGATTTCATAAGTCTCCTCCTGACAGTTTCCACCCAATGCTTCCCTGTCCTGATGAAATACATAAAAAAAATCGTACCCATTTCCGGCATACATCCTGTTCGCCTCCCAGGAACAGTCATACCGGTCTGCATTCATCCGCCAGTCTGCCAGTTCTGTCCAGTCTGTCTCCTGCATCTGCTGTATGGCCCAGTCCGAAACAAGCTCACGGTTTTCCTCCCCGGCCTCCCCCTGGCTCTCTAACAGCTCCTGCAGCACATCTGCCAGAAAACGCTCTGTATCTTCCATGTGTTCCGAAACAAAAATCCCATTTCCAACCAGCTCCGGCTCCGTCAGCACATCCGCCTTCTTCACATATGCCATTTCATATTTCGTCCGTTCCAGTACATACCCCGTGATGTTTCCCACTTCCCCATCCGGCGTTACCAGGATGCGGGGCGCTTTCTTCTCTTCGATCCAATACTGCAGATCTGCCCGGTCAGCCACAGCCTCCGCATTCCCGATGCGGGCTCTGGAAACATATAATGTCCCCGCCTCTTTTTTTTCATAAAAAGCTGTAAGTGTCCCCGCCTCATACACCACAGTCTGCAACACGTATCCGGCTTCACCGGCCTCTTTATTTGAAAAACATTCTGCCAGCAGATTTCCCTGAAAATCATAAAAAGAGCCTTTGTCACAGGAAACATATCCATGTTCGGTAAAGATGACATCCTCTTCGGGATTCAGTCCCACTGCCCGGCGCATCCCTTCCGTTTCCTGACAGAATACCCCGCTGCTTCCCCAAATCCGTCCGTCTTTTTCTTTCAGAAACAATCCGCATCCGTTATATGCAAGCCAGTTTTCCCCCTGTCTGCTTCGGATATCATATGGATACTCCAGGTGTATCCGCTCTGTTACCTGTCCGCTGCTGTCCAGATACCGAAACTCTGCCGCTCTCCCCTCTTCCGTATCACAAAACTGCGTGATCACAGAACCGTCCCCGCCCATCATAAACCGGTCCAGCATTTCCCATTTATTCCCGGCCGACGCATAAAATATCTGTTCACTCCTGTCTGACAAATCCAGCCGCCGGATGCTCCTGACCGGTGATTCTGCCTGCTCCGTTACCATAAAATACAGGCCGCCCTCATAAATATACCAATCCGACTCTACACTGATTTTTTCAGTCCCTTCTTTTTGCCTGCATGAATACGTTTCCACATTGCCGCTCTCCATATCATACAGCAGAAACGTATTGACCTTTTTGATCACAAGCAGGTTCTGATACTGGCGGACTTTCCCATATACCTGCGGATTCTCCGGTTCATACAGGCCAAAGAGATCGTATATCGTTTCCTCCTGTCTCCGGAATCCGTCCTTTCCCCGTCTGTAAACCCGGTCTTTCAATATCAGCATATCTTCCCAGCATGCATAATCACCGCCCCCATGCATGGACATACTTCCATATCCCAGCGCCGGGATCTCATGCAGCTCTTCCTGCACCGCCAGACTGGCATCAAAATCCAGCTCCGGCTGCGTCTCTTCCTCCGGGTCCTCTTTTGCCGCTTCCCGGCTCTGCTGCGGTTCCCTTCCCGGCTCCCGGTTTATTTTTTCTCCCTCATTTACCCGCATTCCCCACAGAAACAACAGCAAAATCACTGCTCCAATCCCTGCTTTATACGGATACTTTTTCTCCCTGATCATCCCGATTCCTTCTCCCCGGATATGCTACCCTTCTGTAACGCACTGAAACTCCCATACTGCATACTCGTAGGTGGTTTCATCCACAAAATCGGCACTTTCCAGTTCCGGAATATAAAATCCGAAATAATTGGCATCCCGCTCTTCTATTGTCTCTTCCTCTCCTGTTTCTGAAAACCGCCTGTCAATATGCAGTGATACGACATAAAAAGTGTCCCTGCAGATCCGATAGCGCATCCGTCCCTCCGGTACAGAATCCGGAAAGATTCCCCCGGGCGCATACCCGTTCATATTATAGGATATGATCTTCTCCACAATCTCCAACGGCAGATACAGGGAGCGCACTGCCTCATCCACCGCTGCTTCCCCGTAATATACCTCATAAGTACCGCCGTAATCCCCGCTTCCGGCACTGCCCCCTGCATCATAAAGCGCAAATGTCCCATCCTGGTGCAGACAGAGTTTCCCTCCTGTTTCCGTCAGAAATGTATTGCCGCTGATCTCATCCCGGCTGCCGATTTCAAACTGCAGGCTTTTACACAGAGACACCAGAATATCCAGCAGTTCTTCCTCTTTTCCATCTTCTGTGTATCCACCAAAGGTAATCATATAATTTCTGTCGGGTACCGTTACCACCATCGTATCATAGATTCCCATTCCATTGCTGCCGTGGACAACACCCCACTGACATGCCACACCTTCTGCCAGCATCACTTCCGTCATCTCTTTATCATAATGAGAAACCTGATACTCCTCCACTTCATCCTGATAATACAGAGCCAAATCCTCATACATCTCCTGTACCGCACCGCCGCCAAGCATGGATACTCCGTTCAGCCATATATAATACACGCCTGACTCCCCCTGTATCATATACGCATATTCACCGTTTTCCGCACTTTCCCAGTCCCCATATACTTCAAAAGAAAGCCCTTTGGTCTCACAGCGCACCGGCTCATGATTCCCGGCTTCTGCCTGCTCCGCATCCTCTCCGCCTGC
The DNA here is from genome assembly GCA_947385955.1 of uncultured Clostridia bacterium. Classification (GTDB taxonomy): domain Bacteria; phylum Bacillota; class Clostridia; order Lachnospirales; family Lachnospiraceae; genus VSOB01. The sequence continues at coordinate 26,631 of CANDNA010000024.1, read as the reverse complement.
CTCTTCTTCCCCTTCTGCCGGCATACCGGCTGTCTGAGCCTGCTCTGTCTCTGTTATTTTTTCTGAAATCATGTGCCAGCTCACCATGACAGTTCCTGTTAACAGCAAAATCAGGATTGCCCCTGTCCCTATTGCAGCTGCCAGCCATTTTTTCTTTTTTTCATCCATCCGCTGCCCCTCCCCTACGACCTCATTCCGGCCGTCATTTTTTTCTCCTGATACATCTGCATAAATTCTTCATAGGCATTCTGATATAAATACTTCCATTCACTTCTGTATCCCAGCATGGCCAAAGGCACCGCATCCGCCAGATATTCCATGATGGCATCGCACATTTTTCCGTCTTTGCACCGGATCATTTCTATTTTCCGATAATCCGTATAAAGCATCACTTTATAAATGGTTTTGTATGTCACATCCGCACTTTCATTTCTGTAAGTAACGCTCCAGGGATAGGCCCATACAATCCGGTTCAGTTTCAAAATCTGAGGCTGCATACGTCTGTAACAAAACAGATAATGCCGGCCGCCCCTGACCCCTTTACATAGTTCTCCGGCCATATTGTAATCGCTCTCCGCGACCTGCCGTCCCACAGGGCCTTCCGCCCGGAGTATCCTGCGTGCTTTCCACTGGAAAACACCGGACAAAGCCGCAAGCAGAATCAATGCGGCACAGGACAGCAGCAGGAAACTGATACTCCCCAGCAAATGCGCCCGAAGTTCATCTTCTGTCCTGGAACTGATTTTCAGATAATAGGGAGCACAATATGTTTCATACTCTTCTTCTGAATATCCTGCTTCCAGAAAAAATTCTTTGTAGTATTCCAGCAGTTCCCCCTTCAGCGGCCGGATAAACCCGATCAGATCCGCTGATTCATCCAATACAGCCGGATCATGCTCTTTAAAAAACTTCTCGCTGTTTTCTGTCACAGGTGCTGCCGTTTTCGCGCCAATCTCAATCGCTGCAAACTGAAACGGCCGGTCCGCTTCGGACATATAAGAGGCCAGGCCGCCCACCGGTACCACATGATATTCTGTAGAGCTTGTATGCTTATAATACTCTGGTATCCTTTCATTTATCCCATAGCTGGTAATCTCTTCCGCAAAACAGCCAAAAGTAAAATCCATATGAATCTGTACATATTTACCGTTCAGCTCTTCCATAGTCAGACTTTCAAATGGCTGCGGTCCCCGGGCATACTGAAAAATATCACGTCCACATACCAGTAAAAATGCTGCTGCCCCAATCAACACCAATACCGGCCTGAGTGCCCTTTTCAGTGATTTCAGCCACAAATCTCTTAACACGTTCTCCTTCCCCTCTTTCGTATGTCTTTCTCATACCGGAAATCTGAAAAGCGGCTTCGAAATCCACGTTTCCAAGCCGCCATACATTTTCCCTTATTTGATTACCATTCCATCAGGCAGCTACCCCAGGTCAGCCCCCCGCCAAATCCGGACATAATGATCTTATCGCCCTTCTGCAGCAATCCTTTCCGGTTTACCTCATCCAACAGGATCGGCACGCTGGCTGCCGACACATTGCCGCAGTGATCCAGGCTGATGGGAAACTTATCCTGGCTCAGTTTCAGGCGTTTGGCCACAGACTGAATGATCCGCAGGTTAGCCTGATGCAGCAGATAATATTTCACATCCTCCGGCACAAGCCCTGCTTCATCCAACACTTTTTGAATCGAAGCGGGTACATAAGAAACCGCAAATTTATATACTTCCTGTCCGTCCATCCGGGTATAAGCCAGAATCTTGTCTGTCTGAATCAGAGGATTGTTATTGGTCCTTCCGGGACAGGCAAGATATTTTCCTTTTTTTCCGTCACTGCCCTGATCGTATGCCACCAGTCCCGTATCATTGGCGCGTACCACTGCTGCACCGGCGCCGTCCCCAAAGAGGACGCAGGTACTTCTGTCTGTCCAGTCCATAATCCTGGAAAGACTCTCCGCACCGATCACAAGAGCCAGACGGCACATACCGCTGCGGATATAGGCATTGACCGTATGCAGACCGAATATAAATCCGGCACAGGCTGCGTTGATGTCAAATGCCACCGCATTGACCGCCCCCAGCCCCGCCTGTACTTCACAGGCAGTGGACGGCGTCACATAATCTCCTGTCAGTGTCCCCACCACAATCATATCCAGTTCTTCCGGCTCCACACCCGCGGCAGCCAGTGCCTGCCGGGCCGCCTCCAGGGAGAGCCCTGCCGTTGTTTCATCTTTCACCAGATGCCGTTCCCGGATTCCTGTCCTGGAAGAAATCCACTCATCAGAAGTATCCATAATTGTGGATAAAAAATCATTGGTCACCGTAGTTTTCGGCAAGCAGCTTCCTGTTCCTATAATTTTACTTGTCATGATCTGTCTCCATCCATCCGGATAACCTTCCGATTATCTGAATTCATCCATAATATCTTTAACATGCTCCAGTTTTTCCGCCCGCCAGGCATTGCTGCCGCAGAACAAAAGCGCCTGCTCCACATTCCCTGTCGCCGCATTGACCAGCGCTTCCGTAATACAGTACGGTGTTTCTGCCGGTTTGCATGTACTGATGCAGAGATGACATTTTCCATGTGGAATCTGTCCTTCTTTTGCCCTTTCCATAAAAGCGTTCCGAATCGCCCGGCCCGGCATTCCCACCGGGCTTTTCACGATGATAATATCCTCTTTTTTCGCATCGATATAAGCCTGTTTATAAGCGGGAGAAGCATCACACTCATAAGTGGTTACAAAACGGGTTGCCACCTGTACTCCGGCAGCCCCCATTTCCAGATAATGCTCCATATCTTTTCTCTCATAGATACCACCCGCCACCACCACGGGAATCTCTTTCCCGTGCTGCTGACCATATTCCCGGACGCGGGTAAGGATACGTTTGATCTCCTCATCATAAGCCGCATCATCAATCTCTTCCAGCTCTTCCATACGAAAACCCAGATGTCCCCCTGCACGGGGCCCCTCAATCACCACCAGATCCGGCAGCCTGTTATATTTTTTCAACCAGTATTTAAAAATCACCTCTGCAGATTTCAGGCTGGATACGATGGGAGCCAGCTTCGTTTTGGCCTCCCCCGCTATCTCCGGCAGCTTCATCGGCAGACCGGCGCCTGAAATAATCAGATCCGCTCCCCCTTCTATGGCAGCTCTTACATAACGTTCATACTCCCTTGTCGCTACCATAATGTTAACACCGATAATACCGCCGTCAGCAATTTCCCGTGCTTTTTTAATCTCCTGCTTCATTGCACGCAGATTTGTCTCGATCGGATGCTCATCAAAATCCGCTTCCCGATAGCCGATCTGCGCTGTGGAAATAATGCCGATACCCCCCTGGGCAGCTACGGCGCCTGCCAGCCCGGACAGGCTGATTCCCACGCCCATACCACCCTGTATCACAGGAACCTCTGCTCTTAATTCTCCGATCACAAGCGCTCTGCTTTTCTTATCCTCCATCTTCCTACTCCGCTTTTCCCAGGGCGAAAGTAAGCTCTGCCTGTGCCACTATTTTTCCGTCCACACTGGCTTTTGCACTGCCGACTCCGATAGGCCCCTTTGATTTGATAATTTCTGTCTCCAGCAAAAGCACATCCCCCGGTACCACTTTGCCTTTGAATTTTGCTGAATTGATCGCGCCAAAATAAGCGGTCTTGCCCTTGTTTTCCGGCAGACTTAAGATAGCTACCGCCCCCACCTGTGCCAGCGCCTCCACGATCAGCACACCCGGCATAACAGGTTCGCTCGGAAAATGGCCTGCAAAAAACGGTTCATTATATGATACACACTTTTTTCCCAGCGCCCGTTTCCCCGCTTCCAGCTCTTCGATCGTATCCACCAGCATAAACGGTTGTCTGTGCGGTATGATTTCCATAATTTCCTTTGCAGTTAATACCGACATACCTTGTCCCCTTCCTAACGCCAACATGGGCTTCTTCAGTCCTCTTCATACCGTTTTACAAGAAGGCTTGCATTGTGCCCGCCAAACCCAAGAGAATTGGAAAGGGCATACATAACAGCTTCTTCCGACGGTTCGATACAGTAATCCAGATCACATTCCTCATCCTTTACCTGGTAACCCACTGTGGCATGAAGATAGCCTTCCTCCAACTCCTTCACACAGGTAATGAACTCTGCTGCACCGGCAGCACCCAGTAAATGCCCGATCATGGACTTTGTGGAATTGATTTTAATCTTCTTGGCGTGTTCACCGAATAAATACTTGATAGCACGTGTTTCAAACAAATCATTATGATGTGTGGCAGTACCATGTGCATTGATATATGTCACATCCTCTTTGGCGATTCCCGCATCCTGGATGGCAAATTCCATTGCTTTGGCAGCTCCTGACCCGTCCTCGGCAGGAGATGTAATATGATATGCATCACTGGTAGAACCATATCCCACAACCTCAGCATAAATTTTTGCGCCCCGTTTCTTTGCATGCTCCAGCTCTTCCAGAACCACAATGGCAGCCCCTTCTCCCATTACAAAGCCGCTTCTCTCCTTATCAAAAGGAATGGAACAGCGCGTAGGATCCTCACTGGTAGACAATGCTGTCAATGCCGAAAATCCGGCAATGCCGATAGGTGTCACGCTGCTCTCCGTGCCGCCTGCCACCATCACATCCGCCTCGCCATACTGGATGGAACGGAACGCCTCCCCGATAGAATGGGTCCCTGTTGCACATGCCGTTACCACATTGATACTCTTGCCCTTCAGTCCGAAATAAATAGATACATTGCCTGCTGCCATATTGGAAATCATCAGGGGAACCAGCAGAGGATTCACTCTGGAAGGTCCTTTTTCCAGAAGTTTTTTATGCTCCCGCTCCATCGCCTGCAGTGCGCCGATACCGGAACCTACCGCCACACCCACTTTATAAGGGTCTTCCTGGGCCATATCCAGACCGGAGTCCTCCAACGCTTCCTTTGCAGCCGCTACTGCAAACTGACAGAATGCCTCCATTCTCTTGGCCGACTTGAAATCCATAAAGTTTTTGGCCTCAAATCCCTTTACTTCAGCAGCCAGCTTACATTTATAATCTGTGGTATCAAATTTGGTAATCGGAGCAAACCCGATTTTCTGTTCTTTGATACTCTGCCAAAACTCATCCACACTGAGTCCGATCGGCGTAATCGCGCCCATACCCGTTACAACTACTCGTCTGCTCATATTTTTTCCTCACTTTCCGGGCATACCCCGTCCCGCATGTTATATGGCCATACCGCCGTCTACACTGATCACCTGTCCTGTAATATAAGATGCCTTATCACTCGCCAGAAACGCCACTGTCTCCGCGATATCCTCCGGCTGTCCCATCCGTTTCAGCGGAATCTGAGCCAGCGTGGCTTCCTTTGCGCTCTCTGTCATCGCCTGTGTCATATCCGTATCAATAAATCCGGGGGCAACTGCATTCACTGTAATATTCCGGCTGGCCAGCTCTCTGGCCATTGTCTTGGTCAGACCGATTACCCCTGCTTTGGAAGCCGCATAATTGGCCTGTCCTGCATTTCCCAGCACGCCTGACACACTTGTCATATTTATAATCCTGCCGCCGCGCTGCTTTAAAAAAGCACGATACATATGCTTAATGGTATTAAATGTTCCTTTTAAATTGGTGGCAACCACTGCGTCAAAATCCGCTTCTGTCATCTTCATCACAAGATTGTCTTTTGTAATGCCTGCATTGTTTACCAGAATATCAATATGCCCATACTTAGCCAGCATTTGTGTGATCATATTGCCGCATGCCTCAAAATCCGCCACCGAGCACTGCACTGCTTCTGCCTTGCCACCCTTTGCTGCAATCTCGGACACAACTGCTTCCGCCTTTTCCTTTGATCCATTGTAATTTACAATTACTGCAGCGCCGTAATCCGCCAGTGTCAGTGCAATCTGCCTTCCGATTCCCCTGCTGGCTCCTGTTACCAGCGCTACCTTTCCGTCCAACATCATCTGATTCCCTTTCTCTCCTGTATGGCCATCCGCCATGACAACAGTCTGTATTTTCCGCCAAAGCTCCAATACTGCTGTTATATCTCAGACAGCTTTTCCAGATCTTCCAGCTTCTCTATATTTATGGTCTTTACATCCCTGCTTATTTTCCTCATAAATCCGGACAGCGTTTTGCCCGGCCCGATCTCGATAAATGTATCCACACCGTCTGCAATCATCCGTTCAATCGTCTGCTGCCATCTTACAGAAGAAGAAACCTGCTTCTGAAGCAGCTCTTTGACCTGTGCTTTCTCCGTCACATAATCTGCTGTCACATTGGCAATATACGGAATCTGAATGTCACCGATGGTAACCTCTTCCAGCACACTGCCCAGCTTTTCTCCTGCGCCGGTCAGCATCCGGGAATGGAACGGGCCGCTTACCTTCAGCGGTACACACCGCTTGGCTCCTGCTGCCGCCAGCTTCTCTGCCGCTGCATGAACAGCCGCCTCCTCGCCTGTGATTACGATCTGTCCGGGACAGTTATAATTGGCTATGGATACGATTCCTTCTGTTTCTTCGCAAATCTTCTCTATCTTCTCCGCATCCAGCCCCAGCACTGCCGTCATGGCGCCGCCTGTCGGTACGGCTTCCTGCATATAAATCCCTCTCTGTCTCACTACTTTGAATACATCCGCCGGGCTCATGACTCCGCTGGCTGCCAGCGCACCGTACTCACCCAGGCTGAGTCCTGCCGTTACATCCGCTTTGATGCCTTTTTCCTCCACAGCCTTCAGTATGGCCACTTCCACTGCCAGCATGGCAATCTGTGTATATTCTGTAATATTGATCTTCTCATTTTCTTCAAAGCACAGACCTGCCACATCCAGACCGCTTGCCTCACCTGCCAGTGTAAACATCTCTCTGCAGATGGGAAGTGCATCATAAAAATCCTTCCCCATTCCTACATACTGCGCTCCCTGTCCGGGGAACATAAATGCTGTTTTACCCATACCCTACTCCTTTAATTTAGCCATGCAGCGCCTGCATGTTTAGTTTGATATTCAAAGTATTGAAATGTGAAATGGGAGGTCTGTTATGACCTCCTATGTATTTCACATGTTTGCCGAATCTTACTGCTTTAACAGCGCGTTTGCCTCTGTCATGATTTCCTGGATCATCTCTGCACAGGTCTGTTCCTTTTTTACAAGTCCTGCAATCTGTCCGGCCATCAGCGTGCCGTTCACCGTATCGCCTTCCACCACTGCTTTCCGCAGTGCGCCCAGCGTAAGTTTTTCCAGCTCTTCAAAAGGGGCGCCCTCTTTTTCCAGCTTCACATATTCTCTTGTCATATTGTTGCGGATCTGGCGTACCGGATGCCCGTGGCTTGTCCCCGTCACTTCCGAATCAATGTCTTTGGCAGCAATCACCTTTTTCTTATAGTTATCATGCACAATGGATTCTTTTGCCACCACAAACCGGGTTCCCATCTGTACCGCTTCCGCACCCAGCATCATGGATGCTGCAAATCCTCTTCCATCGCCGATTCCGCCTGCCGCAATCACGGGAATCTTTACCGCATCTACTACCTGAGGTACCAGTGTCATCGTAGTAGCCGAACCGATATGCCCTCCGGATTCCATGCCTTCAGCCACTACCGCATCCGCACCGGCCCGCTCCATCATCTTTGCCATCGCCACACTGGCAACCACAGGGATCACCTTTACACCGGCCTCTTTCCACATAGCCATATACTTGCCCGGATTACCTGCCCCTGTGGTAACGACCTTAACGCCTTCTTCCACGATAATCTGTGCAATGGCATCCGCCTCCGGATTCATCAGCATCAGGTTCACGCCGAAAGGTTTATCGGTCACTTCTTTTACTTTCTGAATCTGTTCCCTGATAAATTCAGCCGGCGCTCCGCCTGCACCGATCAGGCCCAGGCCGCCTGCTTCGGATACGGCTGCTGCCAGATTGTGTTCTGCCACCCAGGCCATACCGCCCTGAATAATGGGATATTCGATTCCCAGTAACTCCGTTATTCTTGTTTTCATTTATGCTTCAACGCCCTTATTCTTCATATACTCAATGACAGCACCCACTGTTGTGATCTGCTCCAGATCCTCGGAAGGGATTTCGATGCCATATTCCTCTTCAAATGCCATAACCAACTCAAACAGATCCAGAGAATCCGCACCCAGATCATCCTTGAAGGAGGAATCTTCCGTAATCTCCACACCGTCCAAATTTAACTGTTCCTGAATGATTTCTTTTACTCTTTCCAGCATAGTTTTATCTCCTTTTATTTCTTTTTTATTTTAAATAGTTTGACATTCAAAGTATATGTTGCATACCCGTATTTGTCAACTATTTTTTTACTGTTTTTCATCCAGCAAATACCGGTAGACATCCCGTTTGGATATCCCCCGCTGCAGAGCCACCAGCTTCATGGCTTCTTTGCCGGTAACCCCCTTTTCCTCGCAGAGCTTCATATGCTCTCCAATGGTAATCTGCTGCCAGTCCCGGATGGATTCCTCCTTTTTGTCGGCCAGGCTCTTACCCTCTATGACCAGTACATATTCTCCCCGAGGCGTTTCCTTTTCGTAGCGGGCCCGTGCATCCTCCAGTGTGGTGGGAAGCACCGTTTCAAACTTCTTTGTCAGCTCCCTGCACAGTGTAACCCGTCTGTTTCCCAGGGCTTCTGCCAGTTCCCCCAGAGTACGGACCAACCGGTGGGGCGCCTCATACAGAATCATCGTGCGGGATTCTTCCGAAAGCTCCTGCAAAATCTCCCGCTTTTCCTTTTTGTCGGAAGGAAGAAATCCTTCAAAGCAAAACCGGCGGGCCGGCAGGCCGGAAAGGGTCAGTGCAGTGATACAGGCCGATGCTCCCGGCAGGGAGGTAACACAGATTCCCTGCTCCATACACTTCTGTACCAGCACTTCACCCGGATCAGAAATCCCCGGTGTGCCCGCATCCGTAATCAGCGCCACCGTTCTTCCTTCCTGCATATACGTAACTAAATATTCCGCTTTTTCTGTTTTATTATACTCATGGTAGCTCGTCATCGGTGTATGGATTCCAAAATGATTCAACAGCCGGATACTGTTTCTCGTATCCTCTGCCGCAATCAGATCCGCTTCCTGCAGTGCCTCGATTACTCTGGGCGTCATATCCTGCAGATTCCCGATAGGCGTCGCACACAGCATTAATTTCCCACTCATCTTAATATCCGTACACCTCATAGATTTCCGGCATGTACACTCCGGGTTCCCGGTAAACGATCAGCGGTGCTTCCACTCTCAGATGGGGGTTGCCGCCCCTGCTGGCTTCCAGCAGCACCATATTGGGTTCCTGATCCACAAAGGGATACACCAGCCGCATCCGTTTCGGCTCCAGCTTATATGACAGCAGTGTATTCATGATTTCTGCCAGCCGGAACGGCCTGTGCACCAGATAAAATTTACCGCCCGGCCGCAGCAGTTTCGCCGTTTCCCTTGCCACATCCTCAAACGTGCATAAAATTTCATGCCTTGCAATGGCCCTGGGCATATCCTGACTGGTCAGGCCATGTCTGCCGGGCATATAGGGAGGGTTACAGGTGACCGCATCAAAGGAAGATGCGCCGAGCAGGGCGGATGCCTCTTTGATATCTCCCTCTGTCATAAAAACCCGCTCCTGCAGGCCATTGAAAACAATGCTTCTTTTGGCCATATCCACATTTTCCGGCTGAATCTCCAGCCCGGCCAGATACGCCGCCTCTGTTTTTGCCGCCAGCAAAATCGGTATGATCCCGTTGCCGCTTCCCAGATCCAGCACTCGCTCTCCCGGCTTTATCTTTGCAAAACCCGACAGAAGTACCGCATCCATACCGAAACAGAAGCGGCCGGGATCCTGGATGATCTGAAAATGATTCCTTTGCAGATCATCCAGACGTTCTCCGGGCTTTAGGTCAATTGTCATTTAATTTGGACTTTCCTTCCTTTTTCTCCAGCTTTTCCAGAGCCTTCAGTTCTTCATCCACCTCTACCCGGTCCCGTTTGCCATGCCGTCTTTTAAACCGTAACTGATCCACTCTGTATTCATGGATTTCCTTTTCATCTTCTACTGTCACCACCACCTTCACAAGCTGGCGCAGTACATTCACACTGGATACTTCCCCTTTCAGGCCGTCATCCGTCGTTACATAATCTCCGATGTTAGGCAGCTTCCGGTTCAATTCCTCATAAGTTTCTTCCTCATGCTTCAGGCAGCACATCAGCCTGCCGCAGACCCCGGATATCTTAGTGGGATTCAAAGACAGGTTCTGCTCTTTGGCCATTTTGATGGAAACCGGCACAAATTCAGACAAATGTGCATGACAGCAGAGTACTCTGCCACAGATCCCCATACCGCCGATAATTTTTGTTTCATCCCTCACACCGATCTGACGCAGTTCAATCCTGGTCTTGAACACCGAAGCCAGATCCTTTACCAGCTCACGGAAATCAATCCTTCCGTCTGCTGTAAAGTAAAACAGTACCTTGTTATTGTCAAACGTATATTCTGCATCAATCAGCTTCATTTCCAGCTTATGTTTTTTGATTTTTTCCAGGCAAATCCGGAAGGCTTCCTTCTCTTTTCTTTTATTTGCCGCCTCCTGCTCCTCGTCCCGCGGTGACGCCACTCTGAGTACAGGCTTCAGCGGCTGGACTACTTTATCATCCTCCACCTCTTTGATTTCACTGACTACGGTTCCGAATTCCACACCTCTTGCGGTTTCCACGATCACATGATCGCCCTTTCCCACCCGGAATTTTACCGGATCAAAATAATATATCTTTCCCGCTGTGCGGAATCTTACACCTATTACTTTTGTCATACTCTATCTACCTCATACCGGCAGCAAACTTACCCTGCCTTTAATTTTCCCGGATTGTCATCAGCAAAAGCTCCATTGTCAGGTCAAAATTTACATTTGCACGCAGACGACTCTTTGCCTTTTCCAATGCCTTCAAAATCGTTTCAATTCCTTCATAATCACTTTTCCCTGCCGCTTTTTTAATATACTGGATTTCCTCTTTAAAAATCAGGTGGTTCACATCCTTTGTGGCTTTGAACAACAACACATCCCGATACCAGATGGCGATAATATCCAGATAATCGCCAATTTCCAGTTTATATTCCGTGATCTTTTTAATGGCTGCCACAATTTCATGCAGTTCCATCTCACCAATATATTTCATCAGCATCACGGCATCTTCTCTGATATTTTCGAATTCTTCACTGCCTGCCAGCAGCCTTGCCCGCCCGATGTTACCTCTGGCAAACGCCACACAAAGATCGGCTTTGTAATCGGGTACCTGCATACTCTCCATCAGATACTTCCTGATACTGCCGTCATCCACCGGTTTCATATGCAACAGCACACAGCGGCTCTGGATTGTGGGAAGCAATGCGCTGGGCTGGTCTGTCAGAATCATAATCACACCATATTCCGGCGGCTCTTCCAGTGTTTTCAGCAGAGCGTTCTGCGCCGCTGTGGTCATCTTTTCCCCTTCTCCGATGATGTATATTTTATAGGGGCTGCTGTAAGGTTTGATCCCCATATCACTGTTGATCTGCCTTCTGATGTCTTCCACTCCAATGGTATTGGGTTTTTCGTGAGTGACCCGAATGATATCCGGATGGTTTCTGGACAATGCCTGTCTGCAGGAATGACACACCTGGCACGGTTCCGTCTGGCCTGCTTCGCATTGCAGCGCCATTGCGAACACCCCGGCAATAAATTCCTTCCCGGCATGCTTCTCCCCATCAATGATATAGGCGTGACTTACCTTATCTGTCCTGATTGCATTCTGCAGGTGCTCTTTCAACTGCTCCTGTCCGATGATATCTGTAAATTTTGCCACGAATTTTTCCTTTCCGCTGCTCTTATGTAAAAATGTCCAATAGCAGACCCCTGATTTCCCCTATTTTTCCCAGGATCGATATATGATCCTTCTCGTCCTTTACAAGTTCCTGTGCCAGTTCATCCAGAGTTTCATCCACCAGCCGTATGATACCATACACCCGGTGCCTGCCCCGTCTGTCCAGGAAATTTTCTCTGGAAAAAGAATGAGAACGGCTTACAATCTCATTCATAAACTCCTTGATCATACTTCGATAACGCTTCATATCCCTTACATCCATACGCTTGGCGATTTTATTGCCCTGCATGGTGATCTCCTGCATCATCGTATTAAGCCGTTCCTGCAGACCGGCTTCTTCAATATGGCTGGCCAGCGTAAATTTAAAACTGCCATCGCTTTCCTGTGCTTGCTGCTCCTGCTCCACCGGCATAGGTGCAGAGAGCGGATTGATTTTCATATCCATACAGCTACCTCCAGTCCTCTATGTAACGCTGGATTTCCAAAAGACACTGTTCCAGATTGTCATTGTAAAAACGCTTTTCCACACCTGCCTCCGACAGCTTTTCCTCTGCAAAGTCCACCTCATCCGCCAGATAACGCCGGCAAAGCTCCTGAAAACACGGAGGCGTCTGCAGCTTTTCCCGATCCAGCGCCCGCTGCAATCTCACTCCGTCATCCAGCTCAATCAACAGCGGGATCAGTCTGTCCCTGCCAAAATATCTGCGCATCTCCACATAAGATTCCAGTGTACCGATCACCAGATAATCATAGTGTTCCAGATCAATCTGGTCATCTTTCACTGTAAAATAATGCCATATGCCATGCACCGTATGATAAGAGCGCCGTTCTATGATACGGCCTTCCGACTCCAGTTCCCTCATCCGGGCATCATCCACAAAAAAGTATTCCCTTCCGTCCTGCTCTCCTTCTCTGGCAGGACGGGTGGTATACATAACAAGTGTCCGCAGTGTGTTATTCTCACATGCCAGAAGCCTTTTATAGATGGTATCTTTTCCTGTGGAGCTTTTTCCCATAATATAAAAAATCCTGCCCATCCCGTTTCTCTAAACTTCCAGCACCTGTATCATATTGGTGCTGCCGGATACTCCCAGGGGAACACCCGCCGTCAGCACTACCTTTCCTTTATTATGAATGAGATCTTTTGTTTTCGCAACATGAATTGCTTCATCAAACAAATCTTTTGTATTGTCTTCTTTGCTCATCAGCACCGGCGTTACGCCCCATAAAAGTGCCATCTGTCTGCATACCCTGGGATTCACGCTGCATCCGATGATCTGGCTGCCCGGCTTATAACGGGAAATCATACCCGCTGTAAAGCCTGACATGGTAACCGTAATAATGGCCTCTGCATGCAGATGCATAGCAGTCGTACAGGTAGCATAGGAAATGGCTGTGGTCACATCCTGCAGATCCCTGGCCGTATCCCGCAGCATCCTGCCGTTATAATCAATGTCCTGTTCGGTCCGCTCCGCGATTCTTGCCATCGTTTCCACAGCCTCCACCGGATATTTTCCGGCCGCACTCTCACCGGACAGCATAATCGCGGTCGTACCGTCATAGATTGCATTGGCCACATCATTGGTTTCCGCTCTGGTGGGACGGGGATTGTGAATCATGGATTCCAGCATCTGTGTGGCAGTGATCACATGCTTGCCCGCTGCCACAGCCATTTTAATCATCTTCTTCTGAATCACCGGTACTTCCTCCATCGGAAGCTCCACTCCCATATCCCCTCTTGCTACCATGATGCCGTCGGACACTGACAGGATCTCTTCCAGATTCCGGATCCCCTGCATACTTTCTATTTTAGCAATGATCTTCATGGGACTTTTATTGGCATCCAGGATTTCCTTCAGGCTGATAATATCTTCTTTCGATCTGACAAATGACGCTGCGATAAAGTCAAATCCCATCTGTATGCCAAACAGGATATCTTCCCGGTCCGCCTCACTGATATAAGGCATGGACAGTTCTGCATCCGGTACATTGATTCCCTTATGATTGGAAACCACACCCCCGTTTTTTACGGTACAGAAGATTTCCTCCCCTTTGATTTCCCGCACTTCCATTTCAATTTTTCCATCGTCTATCAAAACCCGTGTGCCCGGTTTTACATCCTGTTTCAGATTCCGGTAAGTAATGGAAGCCCGGTTCTGATTACCCAGGATTTCCTCTGTGGTCAGTATAAACTCCTGGCCGCTTACCAGCTCTGTCCGTCCCCCTTCAAAATCCCGCAGACGAATCTCCGGCCCCTTGGTATCCAGCATAGTCGCCACGGAAATTCCCAGTTCTCCGCTCACCTTTACGACTCTGCCAAGTTTTATTTTATGCTCCTCATGAGTTCCATGAGAAAAATTAAATCTCGCCACATTCATACCGGCTTTCATCAAATCCCGCAGCTTCTCCTCGCTCTCACTGGCAGGCCCTATGGTGCAGACAATTTTTGTTTTACGCATATTGCTCCCTTCCGATTACACATACCTTTTGGTTATGCTCTCTCATTCCTTCTATTGTAAAGCCCTGCGCTCTGTAAGAGCGCAAAAGCCTGATCAACCCATCCGTAAAATATTCTCCCGGTACAATCAGGGGAATACCCGGAGGATAAATATGAATAAATTTCGCTGCAATCCTTCCGCTGCATGCTTCCAGCAAAACCGTTTCCTGCTCTCTTTCCATTGCAGAAGCAATCGTATCTGCTACAAATACAGGCAGACCTGCTGACACGGAATCGGCGGACGCCCACACATCACAGGCTGTTTCCCCGGCTGCATCTGCCGTCAGATTTGTATCCATCCGATCCAGCGCATCTGCCAGACGCACAAACCCCTCTTCCCTGTCCATCACCGTCATAATGGCTGTTGCATAAGTCTGACCGGCCATTTCCATCTGCAGGCCATAGTCATGCAGCAGTCTGTCATACAATGTCCTGCCTGTAAGCCCGCTGCCCACTGTACAGATTATCTTTTTGCATGGGTCAAAGGCAAATATCCCGGTTGCATCTGCTTCCCTGCCGGAAAAAACATGCAGATACCTCAAATGCTCTATTCTTTCTTCAAAAACCCGGTTCCATTCAAAAAACTGATGACACAAAGCCCTGCCCTGCTGCTCCAATATGGAAACACATTGTTCAATCCCGGCCAATAATATATAAGAAGGACTGCTTGTCTGATAGACGGACAAAAAACGTCGAAGCCGTTCCCGGCTGATCCGCTCTCCCTGTACATGAAGCAATGCTGTCTGGGTCAGTGCCGGCAATGTTTTGTGGATGCTGTGAATTACCAGATCCGCTCCCATCTCCACCGCACTCTTCGGAAACCTCTTATCCAGCCCGAAATGCGCTCCATGCGCCTCATCCACGATTAGTGGAATCCCATGCCTGTGAGCCTCCTCTGCAATGGCTTTCACATCTGATACCACACCGTCATACGTAGGCGAGGTTACACATACCGCTCTGATTTCCGGATGGTCTGCCAGCTTTGCTCTGACCGATTCCGGCGAAATTCCTCCGCACAATCCATATTTTTCCAATATTGGGGGATAAATATACTCTGTTTTACATTCATTTAAGTATACTGCATGAAATACTGATTGATGGCAGTTCCGTGCCATCAATATGGTCTCTCCCCGCCTGACTGCAGCGGAAACGGCACTTAAGATGCCCCCGGTGCTTCCATTCACCAGCAGATAAGTTTCCGCACCAAACAGCCTGCCTGCCCTGTCCATAATCTCTTTTAAAATCCCTTCCGGACAATGCAGGTTATCAAACCCGTCTATTTCTGTGATGTCAATTCCATAATATGGTTCCATCAAAAACCCGTTCATATTCCTCTTATGTCCCGGCATATGGCAGGGGTATGGGCCGGATACCTGATTCTGTTTTAATTTTTCATATAAATGTTCCAATTTATCTGTTTTGATGCCTCCTGCAGTTCTTTCTGTGGAGCCGTATTGTTTCCATAAGGGAACAGTATTTATCTGCCATAGAGACAATCCAGGCTTCTCTGCATGTAGGCGGAACCACCGTAAGCGGCCACATGTGCTTTTTAATAATATCCTTTTCTTTTTCCGACAGCGCAAATTCATGCTCTGCATTTCTCAGTGCAATACCCGGATGATGAATCCCATGCAGTCTGAACAGATTGCCATGTTCCCTGTCATGCCAGTCATACAGGAAAAAATCATGCAAAAGCGCTCCCCGTACCAGTGCCCGTCGGTCACAATGGATCCCCAGCATTTCACTGAGCATCACACTGTGTCTGGCTACACTGATGGTGTGCTGCCTGACTGACATATTGCCATGCTGAATATCATTTTTTGTATTTTTATGATGCTTTGAAAGCAGGATATCCATGCCATCCTTTTTGATGACGTCATCCACTTTGCTCATTTCTCACCCTTCTCCCCTCTTGCTGAAATGATTCCGCTCCTGTTACGGTCCCTGCGGAACCGGAACCACTGCTGCCGGATTTGCCACAGGCGCCGGCGCACCGCCTGCCGGCTGGCCTGCATTCGGATCTGTCACCGCGCCCGGCTGCCCTGTATTCGGGTCTGTCACCGCACCCGGCTGACCCGTATTCGGGTCTGTCACCGCACCCGGCTGGCCTGCATTCGGGTCTGTCACCGCACCCGGCTGGCCCGTATTCGGGTCTGTCACCGCACCCGGCTGCCCTGTATTCGGATCCACCACTGCACCCGGCTGGCCCGTATTCGGGTCAATCACGATACCCGGAAGTCCCGTGGCAGGATCAATCACTACGCCCGGCTGGCCTGCATTCGGGTCCGTCGGCAGTTCATTGGTTCCCGGCGCCTGGTTTTGGCCGGTCTGGCTGCCGCCTTTTTGTGAAGGCTTTACGGAAGTCTCATCCTTATAGCAGACCACCGGAAATCCCTTGTATACCTGTTCATATATTTTTTCGGCCTCTTCTCTGGGAAGGTTAATACATCCATGCGAACCATTCCGCAGATAAATATTGCCGCCGAACTGCTTTCTCCAACTGGCATCATGCATCCCGATATTGCCGTTAAAAGGCATCCAGAAATCCACCGGCGACGCGTATCCCTGTCCTTTCAGTGTGGCATTCAATGTCTTGTAAGTCAGTCCATAGACACCGTCCGGCGTTCCAAATCCCCTTGCCACATTTCCGGATACAAAATCACTTTCCGTAATCAGCTTTCCTTCCACATACAGATACAGGTGCTGGGCGCTCAGATTGATTTCCACATAAGAGTCCCCGATATCGTCCTCACCCTTTGCCGCCGCTGTATAGAGATACTCCGGCTCCCGGCTTACCTGACTGCCTGCGCGAATGAGCTTAATCAGCTTTTCCGTTTCCCGTGCCCGGTCCACCCGCCATCCATAGCTGCCGGGTTTTAAGGTGATCTTTTTTCCTTCGCTGGTCCGAAATTCCCGCTCTTTCCCAAACGTATCATGCTTCTTGGACAGGCTGTTAATATACTCCCGCACTGCCGTCGCATTGATGGCCACAGTCAACTGCTCTCTGTCTATATCCAGCCATTCATGAATCAGGCTGCCGTCTACCACTTCTTCCATGCCGTGCCAGTCATACACAATCCTGCTGGACACAAAACGGTTCAACCGGCTGCAAAAACGCACCAGCTCTGCATCGTCTTTCCCGATCTCCGGATCCATATAACAGCCTGCCTCATCCAGCACAAGCACCTCTTCCATATGTTCTATGGCATCCACAATAGCCGCTTCTGCCTTCTGCCTGCTGATCACAGTCCCCTTATCCTCTTCTATAATAGGATACATGCCGGTTTCCTGATCGTATTCTCCAATGTATGCATTGGAAGGTCTGCGCATATTTTCTTTTTGAAACAGCAGCATCCCTGACATCTTTTCCTGCAGCAATGCTTCATCATAGCTGACCGTCACAGGAAGCTCATATTGTATATTGCTCCAGAGACCGGGCAGCCATGCAAATCCATTCTGCCTGTCAATAATTTCCTGCAGAGTATGATCCAGTACAAACTGAAGCTGTATCTCAGAAGCCGACAGTGCCGCTTCCGTTTCCTCTCTTCCTTCAATCGTCAGCGTATATCCGCTGGCCCTGTCCCGGATCATCCCTTCCACTTCCGCCTGTGTCCTGCCCCCGCAGGAAAAATCCCCTATCCTCGTCCCCGGATAATAGCGGTTCATAAAAAACAGCGAAACGGCCAGATAAATCAGTACCAATACACTTATCACAGCAATTCCGCCAATATAATATCTTTTTTTGCTCTTCGCCTTTGCTTTTTCTTTTTCCAAATGAATCACCCAGTTTAAATGTATTTCTGTTTTCTATTTTATATGCTTTTGCATATAAAGACAATAAAAAGAAATAAAATAATACTGGAATTTTTTCCGTAATTTAACACTTCCGGCTTTCTGCTCCCGCTGAAAGCCTCCTGTTCGGTTCTTTTGGCAGCAGCAAATCCCGGATTACCTCACCGGCCAGTACCAGTCCCGCGGCAGCGGGTACAAAAGCATTGCTGCCCGGCGGACGTTTTTCCCGATGCTGTCCTGCCTCTGACCCGTTTTCCGCATTCTGTTCTGCTTTCTCCTCCCTGTCCACATCCGCAAATCCTGCCATCGGATTTTCTGTAGAATACACCACCTTCAGATGGCAGATACCTCTCTTTTTCAGTTCCCTTCGCATCACCCTGGCCAGTGGACAGACTGAAGTTTCGAAAATGTCTGCCACCTGGAATGCAGACGGGTCCATCTTATTGCCTGTCCCCATGCAACTGATCAGCGGTACTTTATACAATGCCGCCTGCTGCGCCAATGCCAGCTTCCCCGCCACGGTATCAATGGCATCCACCACATAATCATATTCGGAAAAGGCAAACTGCTCTGCGGTTTCCGGCAGGTAAAAAAGCTGATACGTATGCACCGCCGCATCCGGATTGATCTCCAGAATCCGTTCCTTTGCCACATCCACCTTATACCTGCCCACCGTTTTGGTGGTGGCAATAATCTGCCTGTTGATATTGCTTTCACAGACCACATCATTGTCGATCAAAGCCAGTGTTCCCACACCGCTCCTGGCCAATGCTTCCACCACATAGCCGCCTACGCCTCCGATGCCAAATACCGCCACCCTTGCTTTTTTAAGATGCTCCATATTTTCTCTGCCAAACAACTGCTCTGTTCTCGAAAACCGCTCCGGCATATGTCCTCTCCCTGCGCTTACTGCACCGTTTTCATTCCATCCTGTACTGACTGTTCACAGGACTGCATTGCATGCAGCGTTTTTTCCAGCAGAACCGGCAGCTCCCATCCCAGCATATCTGCTCCCTTTTCAATCACATCTCTGGAACAGCCTGCTGCGAAACTGCTCGTCTTATATTTTTTCTTTAACGATTTTACTTCCATATCCTGCACACTTTTGGAAGGGCGAATCAATGCTGCCGCCCAGATCAGCCCGGTCAGCTCGTCCACGGCATACAGTACTTTTTCCATTTCATGCTCCGGTTTCACATCCACCGTCAGTCCATACCCATGACTGCATACCGCATGGATGATATCCTCCCCCACACCGGCTTTCGAAAGCAGCTCCCGAGCCTTCACACAGTGCTGATCCGGATACTGCTCAAAGTCGATATCATGCAAAAGCCCCACAATCCCCCAATACTCTGCATCCTCTCCGTATCCCAGTTCCCGTGCATACCACTGCATCACACCCTCCACGGTCAACGCATGCTGCAAATGAAACGCTTCCCGATTGTAGGTTCTCAGTAAATTCCACGCATCTTCCCGACTTATGTATTCTTTCATCTTTTCCTTTCCTCCCCTGCCATTTTCCGGGATTTTATCACAGCCATACCGATCTGTCAATCCTTGAAAACGGCCTCTTCACTGACTGCTTATCCTGTTACTTCCATACCGTTTTGATCGTAGCAAATGCGTTTTGCAAGATTTCCTGATCCATCATACTCATACAGGATCTGTGCATATCCATTACTTCCATTGACCAGATTGCCCTGTGTATCATAATAGCTCTTTGACTGGATCTGGTCTGCTTCTGTGTATATATTGATTACAGTGGCATAGCCTCCGCTTTGATAAGTCACAGGCTGTTTCTGCTCATCCACATATTCGACTTTGGTCAGATTGCCTCCTTCATAAGTATTTCTCACTCCCGCATACCCTACATCCTTTCTGATTACCAACTGCCACTCTCCGTCCACCTGCTTATAATATCCTTCCCACGCCAGATTCCCGTACTCATCAAACCAGGCGTAGCAAAGAGAAGCGCCAAAATCCTCCCGTTCCAGAAGCGTTTTTCCATCCAGATCAAGATACCGGATATAAGTTCTGTTCCCTTTTTCATCATACCGATATTCCATTCCTGCACAGTATTTACCTCCAATAATCGGTTTTTCCTCTGTGTCATAATAGAAAAAAAACTCTGACTGTCCCATACTGTTGTACTTATATTTAACGATGGCATAGCCCTCATCCGCCAACAATATCAGCTTACCGTCTTTGTCATAATAACGATATTCCGAAATTCTTCCATCCCTGTAAGCTGTTTCCACTGCGGCGTAGCCAACATCTATTGCGGTCGCAGGATTTCTATCCGGATCAAGGTATTCTTCTCTGATTTCCCGTCCCAGAGCATCATATTCCCAATGGATTTGTGCATAGCCTAATTCCTCATCCGTCAGCAGATTCCCGTCAGGTCCGATATAGCAGGTATCGGTCCGGTTTCCTTTTTCATCATAAGTATATCGGAAACCGGCACATTGATACTTACTGCTGATCACCGGTTGTTCCTCTGTATCATAATAAGCCACAGAAAGACGCTGTCCATACAGATCATACTCCTGTTTGATCACCGCGCACCCCAGATCCTTTCGCAGAATCAAAGCGCCCTGCGTATCATAATACCGGTTCTCCACACACCTTCCATTCTCAAATGTATCTTTAAAATACGCGTATCCCCGGTCTGTCCGCAGCATCGGCTTCCCTTCCACATCATAATAATGCTCCTCCACACACTGGTCATCCTGATATACAGAGGTAACGGAAGCATAACCGCCCTCTTTGATTGCCACAGGATTTTCCTCCTGATCAAAATAAGAGGTTTTTACCGCATATCCCATATCATCATACTCTGAATGTATATGGGCATACCCCCGGTCTGTCCGTATCATCGCTTTTCCGTCCAGGCCCACATACCAGATATCGGTCTGATTTCCTTTTTCATCATAGGCATACCGGAAACCGGCGCAGTTCTCTTCCCTGTTAAAGACCGGCTGTCCCCACTTTCCCAGATAGGAAACCGAGATTTGCTGACCAAACTCATCATATTCCGTCTTAACAGTCGCATATCCATACTCTTTCCGCAGTACCGGATTGCCTTCCAGATCACAATACTGTACTTCTGTCCTTCTGCCATTTTCATAGCGCTCCACATAAGAAGCATACCCCCGTTCCTGCCATACCGTCGGATTCCCTTCCCTGTCCAGAAACGAACCCCTGACCGGATTCCCGAAGCTGTCATATGCTGTCGTTTCCTGAGCATACCCATAACCGCCTATTCGGGATATCATACTGCCATCCGGCCCCCAATAATGAAGTGTATTTTGGTTTCCTCTTTCATCATAAGTATATAAAAATCCTGCACACTGATATTCGGTACTGACAATCTGCTTCTTTCCTGTGGTGTCATAATACTGTTCCGAGCTACATCTTCCAAGTGTATCATATTCATATTTAACAACCGCGTACCCTCTGTCTTTTCTTAATACCGGCTGCTCATTCACATCATAATAACAACACTCTGTATTGTTTTCCCCCTCATAGGTAAGTTCCCGGTAAGCGTAACCGCCTTCTTTATTGGCCGTAAGATTCCCCTTGGTATCCAGAAAACTCACTTTCACTTCCTGTCCCAGGGTATCATATTCATATTGTATCCCGGCGCTTCCAATATCCGTGCGGATCATCAGCCCGCCATCCGGCCCTATATATTGTACATCCGTTTCATTACCATTTTCGTCATAAATATACCGGAAGCCTGCACAATGATACTCTGTATTGATAACCGGCTCATTTTCTGTCCCGTAGTAAAGGATGGAAACCATCCGCCCCACTGTATCATACTCCCGTTTGATTATTGCGCATCCATTATCTTTCCGCAGTACCAGATTGCCTTTCACATCATAATACCGGCTTTCCACACAGTTCCCATTTTCATAGATATCCAGGAACTCTGCATACCCTCTTTCTTTCCAGATTGCAGCATGCTTTCCGGTATCATAATATTTTTCACTGACCAGATTTCCCGCACTGTCATATTCTTTGTATACCTGAGCATATCCATAGTTTCTGCGTATCATACCATTTCCATCGCTTCCCAGGTATTCTATTTTTGTTTCATTTCCTCTTTCATCATATTCATATGCAAAACCTGCGCACTGATATTTGCTGCTGATCACAGGCATTCCCACTGTGTCAAAATAGCGCTCTTTTACACGACGCCCCAGATCATCATACTCATACTTTACAATAGCATATCCCCGATCCCCACGCAGCATGGGCTTATTGTCTCTTCCGGTAAACTTGATTTCCGTTTCATTTCCCCGCTCATCATAAGCATATCGGAAACCTGCACACTGGTATTCGGTACTGATCACAGGCTGCTCCTTTGTCCCATAATACTGCTCAGAAATACACCTGCCCAATGTATCATATTCCCTCTTAATGATTGCATACCCCCGGTCTTTGCGGAGTATCAGTTGCCCCTGCGTATCATAATACCGTGATTCCACACAGTTCCCATTCTGAAATGTATCTATATAATAAGCATACCCCCGGTCCCTGCGCAGTACAGGCTTTCCCTCTTCATCATAATAATGCCGCTCCACACACTCTCCATTTTCATAGACAGACTGATAGGAAGCGAATCCCCCTTCTTTTTTGGCCACAGGCTTTCCCTGCGTATCAAAAAACTCTGTTTTTACCTCATTTCCTGCGGCATCATATTCTGAATGCACCTGGGCATACCCCAGATCCTTACGAATCATATATGCCCCATCCAATCCTGTGTACCAGATGTCTGTCTGATTCCCACTGGTTTCATCGTAGTCATACTTAAAACCCGCGCAGTTATATTTGCTGCTGATCACAGGCCGCTCATCTGTACCATAGTAAAAAGTAGAAATACGCTGTCCGGAATCATTATACTCTGTCTTAATGATCGCCGCGCCCAGATCCCTTCGCAGGATCAATTGATCATCCAGTCCATAAAAATACTGTTTGTAAAGCATTCCTTCTTTATACTCATACTGCCGTCTGGCACATCCGGTTTCATTGTGCAGCACCGGCTTCCCATTGCCGTCAAAATAAGCCTCCTCTGTCTTCAGGCCATTTTTATAATGATACACAATCTCAGTGGCTCCTGTTACTTTATCCGAAACCATACACAAAGCCTGTGTCTGCCCCTGAAGTCCTTCATAATGTTCTCCTGTGATCTGACCTGCCTCATATTCCCGATATCTTACTGCATATCCTGTATCCTGCCGGTTAATCATATTTCCATTCACATCATTGTACCATTCACGGATCAGATTCCCGCTGTCCGAATATTGGTATCGTATCTCAGCCACCCCATAGTCGGTCCGATAAGCAGACATTCTTTCCTGATCATAATAGGTTTCCTGTACCAGAAATCCATTTTCATCATATAGATTTTCCACACCGGCATACCCCTGTTCCGGCAATAAAACAGCTTTTCCAAACTGATCATAATATGACTGCCGCACACTCTGGCCACGGTCTCTGTCACCGTACTCATAGACCACTCTGGCATATCCCAGCTCCTGATTGTTAATCAGCTTTCCCTGTTCATCCAGATACTCCAGGCATTGTATTTCATTGCTTTGATCATCCACATATGTAATTTTCATCGCCGCATATCCACCGCTGATCATACACTTTTGCTGATCGCTGCTCCAATAGCTTTCCTCTGTTTTCCGCATATGATCATAGCTGATATTCTTAATGGCACATCCTTCTTCATTCGGCGTCAATGCCCCTTCTGCATTGTGATAACTGATTCTTGAAATACAACCGCCTCTGATTGTATAGCAGATGGAACTATAATTCTTTTTAGAATCCGCTTCTTCCATTCCTGCTATTCCTTTTTTTCTGTTTTTTCTGCCATTCGACAGCAATTCACCTTTCCACGATTTTTGATTTTCTTTCTCAGAACTGGACAATTGGATATTTACCACATTATACTCATCTGTTTTCATGCTTGTCATTTCCTGCGCTGTCTCCGAGGTTGCAGTATTACCACCCTCTGATACGGCGCCGGCAAAATCAAAAGAAACAGCAATGATTTCCCCATCCCCCTCTCCTGTTTTTTCAAATCCAATGGAACGGCTATGATACCGATTGTCATAAACAGGCCCATCATTTCGTCCCAGAAATTCCTCTTTGACAAGCGCTCCGTCATCCCCATAGGAATACAGGTATTTGTATACACCATTGTTGTCATAACACCAGTTTTCACTGCGATCCAAATGTTCCCGTTCTGTCAGATTCCCATCTTCATATACAAACTTTTCACAAAAAACACCCTGAAACCCTTCTGTTTTTTCCGTCCCATTTTCATCACTGTAATACCGGATTTTTTCCAGATTTCCTGCTTCTCCATATTGGAAGGAAATCATCATAATGCCGGATTTATTACAAACCGGAGTGCCGTTACTGTCAAGATAATACAGTGCAATCAACCGGCCACTGTCATCGTATGCATAACGCTCCCCATTCACTCCATAGAGATTGTATGTCTGAGCACGCAGGCGTTTCGTCTCAGGCAGTCCTTTTGCATTATATGCTATTTCAACCTGTTGTGAAGTCATATCACTTTTTGTTGTCTGTTCTTCCGGTATCCGGAACAGAGTGGAATTGAAAAGCTGCGGTTTATCCTCAGAAGAATACGAGATTATTTCAAATTGACCTGACTCCTTTTTCTCAAGTTCCAGTAATAATTTACCGCCATTGCTATAATAAAGCATCTGTACAGGTTCCAGAAAACCGTTTTCCCTGGCGGCGCGATAAGACTCCTGACCATAAGAACGATATTTATTTCTATCATTTTCTTTGGTCTTTTTATAGTCTATTTCCACACGGACAGGCGGCTGAAACAGCTGCATGGCATACATTGTGGAATACTGGCCCATCAGTTCTGTCTGTCCATAAGGTTCCACATAAGTCAGTGTCATATGTTTTCTGAGCGGATACTTCTCAATTTTCCAATAACCCGATCTGCAGGCCAGTTCTTCATCTGTCAGTGGCTGTCCCACTCCTGTTGGTATTCCATAGACTTCAATGACAGAATCATAACATCTTGTAACAGGGCAAAAGCAGATATATAAGCCAATCGCACTTAATAACACCAGAAATACGCACACTTTTCTAAAATGCATGTATAAAAAATAACCGGCTTCTTTCATCTTATTTTTGATGAAAAAAAGTATCTTTACCATATACTCATATCCCAGACAGCAAACCAATTCCCATATCAAAACAAGCATTAAAAACAGAGAAATGATAATAGAAGCATAGTAAAGTCTCTTTGTTCCCTGATACTCTGCCAGCACAGCATCCATAGAATGATATGCCAGAAGAGCCATAAAATTTGTCAATAATACCGTAACATTGATCCAACTGCTTCTTTTATGATTGTTATCAATGGCATCTTTGAAATGGCTCCCAAGAGTGTCCATCCGTACCTTTACCACACTCTTACCTTTTTGAACAGATTTTTCCACGGAATCAATCATTCGCGTTGAAATTCTCTCTATTTTATTTTGCATCGAACGGATTTTATTTCCCATATTTCCATGCTCCTTTCCGCCATTTGAGTATTCTGATAGCAGCAAGATTTTATGAGAAAATTATACACTTTATTGTCAATATAAATCGTATCTCCCCAAAATATGCTTTGGTTCTTCTGAATTTTACTGTTCTATTACATACATAATCAGAATACTTTACTTAAAACCCCTCGCATAAACAGACAAAATATAGTAAAATAATACCAGCCAGACTATCAAAAACTGTTTTGCTCTGAGCAAACAACAGGTAAAAAGAAACGGAGGGTGATCCTATCGACATTCAGGAATACATACAAAACCGGTTAGAGGATGAAATAAAATGGTACAGCAAAAAATCCAAACATTGTCAGATTATGTTTAAAATTTATCAACTTGCAGAAATCATACTGGCTGCCCTGATTCCTTTATTGTCCTCTTATGCGGGACAATCAGTTTCGATTGCATTTATCATCGGACTTTTCGGTGCAATTATTACGATTATTGAATCCGTTACCAAGCTGTTCAAATATCATGAAAACTGGATCCATTATCGCACCACCTGTGAATTGCTGAAGCACCAGAAATATTTATATCTGACCAAATCCTATCCTTACAATGAAAGTAATGAAACAATAGAAAACCTGTTTGTAAAAAACATCGAAATGATTATTTCTGCAGAAACCAATCAATGGCAGACAATGAACAGCACAAAAAAAGAGGACAACAAAAATACAGGGAAATCATAATCTTTTTATGATTTCCCTGTATTTGCAATTCCTGAGACACGGGGGGCTCGAACCCCCGACAACTTGATTAAAAGTCAAGTGCTCTACCACCTGAGCTAGTGTCCCATATCATATAGGAACAAAATGAATAACCAAAATAAAATGCCCAGAACCGGAATCGAACCAGTGACACGAGGATTTTCAGTCCTCTGCT
>CANDNA010000023.1 GCA_947385955.1 uncultured Clostridia bacterium | reverse complement strand
CTGATACATTCTAAAGGTAACCGGAAAATCTTTGGGCTGCCACTGTTCTTCATAGGAATACTGATATTTCATCCCAATCTGTTTCATAACCCCGCCGCTGCGTGGATTGTTAATGTCGTGTGTGGCTGTGATATAGGGAAGTCCATCTTTTTTTACCTGCGTTATCATAGCTTTCCCGGCTTCCGTTACAATCCCCCGGTGCCAGAACTCTTTCCGAAGCCCATAGCCAAAATCATGGCTTTCATCCATATCAACCTTTATATAGCCAATGGGATAATTATCCTCTTTCAAACAGATCGCATAAGCATAGGCTTGGGGCTTTTCATACTCTGCCGCATACCTTGCCTCAAAAAAGGACTGTGCTTCCTCAATGCTTTTCAAGGGGAACCACGGTAAAAAAAGATTGACCTCTTTATCTGCCAATATCAAATACAATGCTTCTATATCATTTTCCGTAAATTTTCTTAATATCAGCCTTTCTGTTTCCAGTTGCGGTGTATTCATACATGCCTCCTGATTTTCGTTAATCGTATGATTTTCCCATTCTACCACAATTCCGGAAGCCTGAAAATATCAGATTTTCCGGCCTGATGCGCCGGGAGTGCTGAGCAGGATGCAGAGGGGAGGAGAATGTTCGGCCAGAAATCCTGCCGGGGCAAATACTGCCCGGACCGCACTGCTCCCGGACTTGTCACACACTCCGGAATTTGCTAGAATACAATAATAACCCCCGCTAAAGGAGACAGCGCATATGGAAATCGAACGGAAATTTACAATCCGCCGGCTGCCCGGCCAGCTTTCCCAATATCCGGTCAGGCATCTGGAGCAGGCTTATCTGAATACAGAACCCGTAATCCGCATCCGCAGGGAAGATGACCGGTTTTATCTGACCTATAAGGGAAGCGGTATGCTGGCCCGTGAAGAATACAATCTGCCTTTGAATGAGGAAAGTTACCTTCATCTGCTTCCAAAATGTGACGGAAACGTCATATCCAAAAAACGGTATCTGATCCCGTTTGAAGGCCACACCATCGAACTGGACGTCTTTGATGCCCCCTTCACGCCGCTGGTCATTGCAGAGGTAGAGTTTGAAACCGAAGAAGCCGCCAATGCTTTTCTTCCTCCTGACTGGTTCCTGGAGGATGTCACTTATGATCCCGCTTATCACAATTCATATCTGGCCGGCCACGAACCAAAAGAGCCAAAACAATCTGATTGATAAAATTTGAAAACGGAGGACACCAATGAAATCTGTCTGCGGAATTGACTGTACGAAATGCGAATTAAACAGCACCTGTCATGGCTGCCTGAAAACAAACGGCCGGCCCTTTGGAGCAGACTGTATCGTTGCATTATGCTGCCAAAAAGGAGAACATGCATTAAGTGAATTAAAAGAAAATCTGATAACAGCAATCCGGGAACTGAACATTCCGGATATGGGAGAATTCACAGACCTGCATGCTCTCAAAGGCTCTTTTATCAACATCGAATATACTCTGCCAAGTGGACAGAACGTAAAATTCTGGGATGATAACAAGATCTATCTGGGAAATCAGCTTCCTAAAAAGGGAAGCCATCGCTGTTACGGAATTGCTGCGGACGAAAAATATCTTATGATATCCGAATACGGCGATTACGGTACGGATGCTGAAATCGTAATATGGAAACGCTGGAGGGAGTAAACGGAACTTCTGACCATAAAACAAGGGCATCCCTCCGGTCTTTTCCGACTTTTGGAATGCCCCTGTTTTTTATTGTCTGAACGCTATACTGTCCACAATGCTCTGGAACAGTTCGTCTGCATCACTGCCGTAAATTTCAGAAATATAAAAGTCAAAGCTGACAAATTCCTCATCCACCTGAATCATAAGATAACGGTTCCGGAACACATTTCCGTTTTCGTCTCCCGATGTCAGGCCATAGGCATCTATCGCCGGCTTTCCGCCGATTTCGGTCTGCTGCACCTCATAACCGTCGCTTTCCAGTCTTTCGGTCAGGTCTTTCAGAAAATCTCCCTCATAGGCGCCATAAATGTCCAGATACATATTGCCCATATCCCATACATTGTCCCCGTCATAAGGAGATGCAAAAACAAAGGAAAATTCGCCTGCTTCCGAAATATCAGCCGCTTCCCAGAGATAAGGGCAGGAGAACACCATCCCCAGTCCTTCTTCCTCATACTCTGTCATGATCGGCAGCGGAATCTCCGGCTCTCCCGTCATGGCTTTTTCCAGCTCTTCCTGTGTAATGGAAATATTCGGTTCTGCTCCTGTATCTGCCAGTATTTTCTCTGCCAGCAGCGGAGTGATCGGGCCCAGCGGGGCAAAGTGATCATATCCCTCCAGGATATAGCAGTGGATGTTTTCGTTTTCGGTTGCTTCCTGCATCCGCTTCAGATTGGGACCATTGCCCTCGCTGCCCTCAATCAGGAAGGTGGGGGACTTCACATCCTCCAGCCAGTGAATCGGAGAGCGCATGGTATATTCTTCTTCGATACTGGTATCAAAGGTAAACTGGCTGTTGTTATGATACCGGATATCGTCCACTGCACCGAAGCAGAACACTGCCCGGAACTTGTCCGTATATTCCGATGCCAGCAATGCCCGGGTGCCCCCTGTACTGTGTCCGCCCAGATAGATACGGTTCGGATCTACATAAGGCAGGGATGCTGCATATTCATAAGCGGATACAATATCGTCCACTTCGCCGAACAGTGTCTCATAACTGCCGGGATTGCCGTTGCCGCCGCGGAAAGACGGATACATGGTCAGCACGCCTGACCGCCAGAAGGCCGATGCGGTCTGATCATTATCCCATTCCGGATAAGTCCAGGGGAAATCGCTGATGCCATTGCCCCAGCCGCCTACTACCCAGATTATCATCGGATGCTTCTGACCGTCACCCGGATCACTGGATACATAAGCTGCCATATCCCCCGCTTTGGCAGGATAATTCACCAGTTCAAACACCCCTTCCGGAGGTTCCGGAATCGGATCGTCGTCACTGTCCTGTGTCGTCAGCTTCGTCTGAAAAGCGTCATGCGCCTCTGCAAAGCTCTGGCCTTCTGTCTTACCTTTTACAGCTTCCTCTTCTTTTCCGCCGCCAGTCCCCGGAATGCCGCAGGACACAGTAAAAACAGTCAGCGACGCCATCAGAAACACCAAAAAACGTTTCACTCCCATGTTCTTCATTCAAACCTTCTCCCTCTTCTGAAATTTTGTCCCGGCTCTGTATCTGCCGTCCGCAATGATCACTATATGCCTTCCTCTGCTCAGAGTCTGCCATATAATTTCACCATACTGCGGATTTCCTCTGCCAGTTCGTCAGTGCAGGCATCCGCTTTCATTCTCCATTTCCAGTTACCGCCCAGGGTAGAAGGCAGATTCATCCGTGCTTCTCCATCCAGCCCCAGATAATCCTGCATGGGAATCACTGCCATATCCGCCACACTGGAAAGCGCTGCCCGAATCAGGCCCCATTGGATTCCTTTCCTGTTTCTGATCTGCAGATACCGTTTTGTAAAGCTCTGATCCCGCCGTTTCAACGACCGATACCAGCCAAGCGTCGTATCATTGTCATGGGTCCCGGTATAAACCACACAGTTTCTGGTATAATTGTGAGGCAGATAAGCATTCTCTTCCCCGGAATCAAAAGCAAACTGCAAAACCTTCATACCCGGATAGCCGGTCTTTTTCACAAGCCTGAGCACGGAAGGCGTCAGATACCCCAAATCTTCCGCAATCACCCTGATCCTGCCCAGTTCTCCCCGAAGTGTACGGAATATTTCATACCCCGGCCCCGGCTCCCATCTTCCGTATTCCGCTGTCTCATCCCCGTAAGGAATGGCATAATATTCATCAAATCCCCGGAAATGGTCAATACGGACAATATCATAGAGCTGATAACAATAGGCAATCCGTTTTACCCACCACTGATATCCGGTTTGTTTATGGTACTCCCACCGGTACAGCGGATTGCCCCAGAGCTGCCCTGTGCTGGAAAATGCATCCGGGGGACAGCCTGCCACCGCTACCGGCGTACAGGTTTCATCCAACTGAAACAACTCCGGACTGGCCCAGGTATCTGCACTGTCCAGCGCCACATAAATGGGAATGTCCCCCACAATCTGTATTTTCTTTTGATTGGCATACGCTTTCAGTGCCTGCCACTGTTTTACAAATAAGAATTGCAGAAACGCATAAAATGTGATCTCATCTGCATACTGCTCCCGGTACCGGGCCATCTCTTCCGGCTCCCGCAGCTTGATCTTTTCATCCCAGAATAACCAGCTCTTACCGCCAAAGGCATTTTTCACCGCCATATACAGGGCATAATCATCCAGCCAGCAGGCATTTTCCTGGCGAAAAGCCAGAAACTCCGCATCCTTTTCGATATGGCTGTTTTGATATGCCGTATGCAGAACCTGAAAACGGGACTGATAGATCTTCTCATAGTCCACACTGGTTTCCTCACTGCCAAAATCACAGGCTTCACAATCCGCTTTCGTCAGATATCCTTCCTGAATCAGTGTTTCCAGATCAATATAATAGGGATTCCCCGCAAATGTGGAAAAAGACTGATAGGGGGAATCCCCGTATCCGGTAGGCCCTAACGGCAGGATCTGCCACAGCTTCTGCCCTGCCTGTTCCAGAAAATCCACAAACGCATAGGCTTCTTTGGAAAATGAACCGATTCCATATGGGGACGGAATACTGGAAACCGCCATCAATATACCACTTTGTCTCATGGTGTATCCCCCTTTCACCGCTCCCGCACCGGCAACTGCCGCAAACCTGCAGGAAAATCCGTTATGTTATAGCTCCCGATGATTCCCGGATCAGCAGCTCGCCTTCAAAGATGCGATGCTGTATGGGTACATCATTCTCTATTGTATCAAACAGGATACCGGCCACATCCTTTGCCATCTCTTCCACCGGCTGCCTGATTGTTGTAATCGTAGGGATATAATAAGAAGCAATCTCCAGTCCGTCGAATCCCACCACAGAATAATCGCCCGGAATCTTTTTTCCTGCTTCTTTCAATGCTCTGCATATACCGATAGCAACCGTATCGGATATGGCATAAATCGCCGTACACCGGGTTCCGCTTTCCAGAAGCTCTCTGGCCCCCCGGTACCCCCGTTCCAGTGAATAGGCATCCTCCTCCGGTCTGGCATAACAGACCAGTTCTTCCAGAACCGGCAGTCCATGATCGGACAATGCCGCTTTATAGCCTGCAAGGCGCAGCGCACCGATGCTGCGATCCTCTCTGGATGCGCCAAACATGGCGATGCGCTGATGTCCTGCCCTGCAAAGATAATCCACTATCTTATAACTTTCTTTTACATCGTCCACATGGACCGAAGAAAAGACAGTACTGTTTGTATGGTCCATGCCGCCCACTGCGGCAATCACGCACGGAATCGTAAGCTGTCTCAGCTTTTCTTCCGAATGGTAGAAATATCCGCCCAGGAAAATGATTCCCTTGGGCTTTTTTTCCAGAATCAGTTCCAGCGCCACCTCAAGCTCGTCTTCATCATCATTCACACTTTGCAGAATGAATGCATATTTATGCTGCCGTATGATCTTTTCCAGAATGCCGATCATGGGCTGGAAAAAAGGATTGTCGATTCCCTTTACCAGGACAACAATCGAATTGCTCTCCAGACGTTTGAGATTTCTCGCACTGTTATTGGGAATAAACTGGTTTTCACGGACCGCTTCCATAATCATATGTTTCGTGCTCTGGCTTACTCCCGGATAATCATTGATTGCCCTTGATACAGTACTGACACTGACACCACATTTTTTTGCTATATCTTTTATGGTTACACTATCCATACCTGATGTCCTTCCAAAATCTCAATCGCTGTTTCCTCCCGAAACAAAATGCATACATTTGTTCGGATTACATTTCATTATAAACTTTTTCCGCTAAAAGTCAACATCTTCCATAGATTTCAGCCAGACGCCGCATCCTTTTACAAAGCTCTCCGGAAAAGGCATCCTGCTTCATTCTCCATTTCCAGTTCCCTGAGGCCACCGAAGGCGTATTGATCCGCGCACTGCTGCCCAGCCCCAGATAGTCCTGCGCCGGGATAATACATGTATCCGCCACACAGGACAAAGCACAGCAGATATAGTCCCACGGGATCTTTTCTCCCGGTGCATCCGCATTGTTCAGATAATCCTGCGCTATTTTCCGATCCTCTTCCCGGATATTCTGATACCAGCCCACAATCGTATCATTGTCATGCGTACCTGTGTAAACCACAGAATTGGTGGGATATTTGTAAGGCATATAACAGCCCTCTTCTCTGGAATCAAAAGCGAACTGCAGAACCTTCATTCCCGGATAGCCGGTATCCTCCAGCAGTTTCTTCACCGTATCTGTCACATACCCCAGATCTTCTGCGATAATCGGCATTTCTCCCAGTTCCTTTTTGATCTGTACAAACAGGTCAATCCCAACGCCTTTTTCCCAATGGCCGTTTACGGCAGTCTTATCGCCATAAGGAATGGAATAATAAGCGTCAAACCCCCGGAAATGGTCGATACGCACGATGTCAAACAGTTCAAACTGTGCTTTCAGTCTGTCAATCCACCAGCGGTACCCTGTCTTTTTATGATATTCCCAGTGATACAGCGGATTGCCCCAGAGCTGTCCGTCTGCCGAAAATGCATCCGGAGGACAGCCGGACACTGCTGTGGGCGTCCGGTTTTCATCCAGTTGGAACAGCTCCGGATTGGCCCATACATCCACACTGTCAAAAGACACATAAATAGGGATATCCCCGATGATCTGAACGCCTTTTTCATTGGCATAGGCTTTCAGCGCCATCCACTGTCTGCGGAACATATACTGGATAAATACATAAAACCGGATCTCTTCCTCCAGCTTTTCTTCGTATGCCGCAAGCGTCTCTTTCTCTCTCAGGCGCAGCCCTTCCTCCCAGTCCGTCCAGCACAGGCCGCCCATACTGTCCTTGATTGCCATATACAACGCATACTCTTTCAGCCAGAACCTGTTTTTCTCATAAAATGTCACCAGCGCATCCCTGTCGGTATACCGTCTGTAAGCCTTTTTTAAGATCTCAAATCTGCCCCTGTAAATTTTTTCGTAGGAAACGGTCTCTTCCTCATCTCCCCAGTCATAGCTGTCGCATTCCGCCTCTGTCAAAAGCCCCTCTTTCACCAACTGCCGCAAATCGATAAAATACGGATTTCCCGCAAAGGTGGAAAAAGACTGGTACGGAGAATCTCCGTATCCGGTAGGACCAAGCGGCAAAATCTGCCACAGGCTCTGCCCCGCTTCATGCAGCATATCCACAAAGTCATACGCCTCTCTGGAAAATGCCCCGATGCCATAGGGGGAAGGCAGACTGGAGACAGGAAGCAGCACACCACATTGTCGTTTCATCATGATTCCCCTGCCCCTCCTCTTTTACTTTGATTGTTTTTTTCTACTCCGGCAGCCCCGGCCCACCGCAGTACACTACCCGCACCGGACCGGGGCTGCCATATAAAAGCATCCTGATTTTTATATATTTATCATACAGGCAATATCCATCCCTGTCTACCCCGCAGTTAACCCTTTACTGCACCGGCAACCACGCCTTCGATAATATACCTCTGGCAGATAATATAGAAAACAATAACAGGAAGAATTGCAAGTACGATGCAGGCCATAATGGTTCCCATATCCACAGAACCAAAGCCGCCCTTCAGATACTGGATGACGATCGGGATCGTCTTGTATTTCTTAATATCCAGTACCAGATACGGAAGCAGATAGTCATTCCATACCCACATGATTTCCAGGATTCCCACCGAGACAAAAGTCGGTTTCATAATCGGGAAAATCACTTTAAAATACATTTGCAGCGGATTGCATCCGTCAATGCTGGCTGCCTCTTCGATCTCCAGGGGCATACTCTGGGCAAAATTGGAAAACATAAACACGGCCATACCGGCTCCGAATCCCAGATATACCACCACGATGCCCACCGGCGTATTCAAACGGAGCGTATCTGCCGTTTTCGCCAGGGTAAACATCAGCATCTGGAAAGGTACTACCATAGAGAAAATAAAACCGAACTTCAATGCTTTCGTAACCGGATTCTGTACACGGGTCACATACCATCCGCACATGGAGCAAAGGATCAGGATCGCCAGGACAGAAGCCGCAGTAATAAATAAACTGTAACCGAAATATTTGAAAAATTCTATTTTCTGAATGCCATTGACATAGTTGTCAAATCCCACAAAGGATTTGTTGTTAGGGAATGCAAAAGGATTCAGATTGATACTCGTCTTTTTCTTAAAGGAATTGATTAAAACCAGCACAACAGGAAACACATATACCAGGGAAATCACGCTGAATATCACCGTTAAAATATTTTTATAGCTTTCTTTTTACTTCTCATCCTACTTATCCCCCTTTCCTGCAGTCAGTCTCATCTGAATCACACCGATGGCTGCCAGTGCAATGGCAAAGATCACGGCTTTCGCCTGCCCCACACCTCTGTATGCGGCTGTACTGCCATAGAAGGTATTATAAATATTCAGAGCCACCATTTCTGTGGAGCGGGACGGTTCACCTGCTGTCAAAGCAAGGTTCTGGTCAAACAGTTTGAAACCGTTTGTCAGGGATAAAAAGGTACAGATTACGATGGACGGGCTGACGGACGGAATGATAATCTTGAACAGCCGCTGACTTCCGGTAGCGCCGTCAACTTCCGCTGCCTCCAGCATATCGCCGGCAATATTCTGAATCCCTGCAATGTAAATAATCATCATGTAACCGATCTGCTGCCAGCTCAGCAGAATCACCAATCCCCAGAATCCATACACAGAGCTGAATGTTAATGTACGGTTAATGTAAGACAGCAGGCCGTTGAACAGAAGCTGCCACACATAACCCAGAACGATACCGCCGATCAGATTCGGCATAAAGAATATGGTTCTGAAAATATTGGTGCCCTTTATCTTTTTCGTCAGACACATTGCCACGGTAAAAGCCAGTACATTGATCAGAATCACTGTAACAATGGTAAACAGTGCCGAAAACAATACCGAGTGAAGAAATGTGGTATCTTTGAAGGCTTCGATATAATTTTTAATTCCAACAAAAGTAGCGTCACTGACCGTTGTAAAAGAGCAGAAGCTCAGATAAACCGCCATGATAAAAGGTACGATAAATCCGATGACAAAGGCTGCCGCCGTAGGCAGAACGAACACCGGAAAATATTTTTTTAACGCTTTTTCCATGAAACACTCTCCTCTTTGCCAGACGGGACAGGCCGCTGCCGGCCTATCCCGTCCATTTTATCACTCCAAAACTGCTTTTATAAAGCTGCGTTTCACTACCTGTTTTCCCATTCTGTAGCGAAATCTTCGGTAAATACTTTTTCCACGTTGGACCAGTCACCGGTTCCCTGAGAATACTCAATCAATGCGGAAGAAAGATTGGCTTTCCAGTTTTCTGTAGGAAGGCTTTCCGTACCAATCCAGGAAATTGCTGTTTTTCCTGCTGCTTCATACTCATTTGCACTTGTGAACAGCGGGTTCTCCAGTACCACATCTGCAAATGTATCAAACGGGCAGTTAAATGCCATAGCGCCGGACAATGTCTCAATACCTGCTTCGGAAGAGATCACCCACTCCAGGAAATCCAGAGTTGCCTGGATATCTTCTTCTGTGGAATTTTTATTGACACACCAGAAGTTGCCGGTACCTGTGCAGACACCAATGCTGTCCTTTTCTTCCGGAACACCTGTATACAGAGGCAGGAATGCGATGTTCATCTCAGCCATTTCATTGTCTGCTGTCCATGCCCATGTACCATTCTGATAAAATACTGCCATACCGTCGCAGAACTCAGCCAGTGCATCGTCACCGGTCTTACCGCTGAGCAGAGCCGGATCACAGGTAGAATCTGTAAAGTACAGGTCAATCAGATTCTTATAGTTAGCTACATATGTGCCGTCCAGAGATGTGGCTGTGGTAATACCCTTTTTGGTATACTCCCAGTAAATCGGCACATTGGCAAGGTGAGTCGTAAATCTCCAGTTGGAAGAACCGTCCAGACCTGCAGAAGTAAACGCACCTTCCACGCCCAGTTCGTCTTTTCTTGCCTGAATATCATCTGCCACTGCTTTCAGGGAATCAAAATCCACAATATCTGCTGCGCTGGAAATCACTGCATTCTCAAGCTGGCAGTATTCATTCAGCAAATCCACATTGTAAATAATGCCATAGCTCTCCATTGCAAAAGGTACTGCTGCCACTTCCACACCTTCCATAGAAAGTGTATTGGCGGTGGAATGCTCTGCGATAAAGCTGCCGGACAGATCATAGCAGTACTGTCCCCAGTTATCCAGCCAGGACTGATTCTCCACCTGGAACAGTGTGGGGGCTTCTGTCTTGGCAATCTCGGATGTCAGAGTCTGTTCATACGTACCGGATGCTGCGGTAACAACGGTAACAGGCACGCCTGTCTCTTCCGTATACCTGGCCGCCAGTTCCTGCCACTGTGCATCCACTTCCGGCTTGTAGTTCAGATAATAAACACTTCCGCTGCCTGCACCAGCCGCCGCGCCGCCTGCTGCATCTCCGGAACCGCCGCCCGCAGAATCTCCCGAACCGCATCCTGCCAGCAGTCCTGCTGCCATGACAGCAGCGGACACTACTGCAATTACTTTGTTACTTCTTCTCATAGTTTTTTCCCTCCTGTTTTTAATTTTTATCGCTTTTAAAATACAGCCACAATAAATATGAAAACGTTGTCGGTAACGTTCGCGGTAACGTTACCGATTATTATAGTAGCACATTGTCCAACACTGTGCAACAGATTTTGGATTTTTTTGAAATCTTGTAAAAACCAACCAATTTTGGTTCTGCAAAATTATGCAGTTTCCCTAAACAGACACCGTCAGCCTGCCTTGAAAAACCCTGTGGACAGTGTTAAAATAATTCTCACAGCAGAAAAAACTGAAAGCTGTACATTTTACATTTTTAATTCTTATCTTGGGGGAAAGTCTTATGAAATTTCTGACGAATCGAAAACTTGCCACGCGCATCGGTATTATTACCACCACAATCACTGTTACAGGCATGCTGCTGCTCTGGTTTATCGTATCAGGCCGCGTCGCTTCTATGGTTGAGCACAACATTACCAACCAGATGATTGATGCGGTAGAATCCAGGGCTTCCATTATCAATGATTATGTAGCTTCTGCAGAGGAATATATGACCGCTTTTGCACTGGGCAGCGAAGTACACGAACTTCTTGCGGATCCGGAGGACCCTGTCCTCCTGCAGAAAGCCCAGCAGTATACGGAAGCGTTTGCCGGGGTTAAGGGGATCTTTGAGGGACTCTACATCGGTACCCCTGAAACCTATGTCCTGACACATACTTCCCAGGACGCCATCGGCATCACCACCCGGACCGGAGAATCCCTGGAAGAATTTCACAATACGATTCTGGCCGGCCCGGAACTGACCAATCTGGGTATCATGAAGTCTCCCGGAACCGGAAGTATGATCCTTTCCATGTACTATCCCATTTTTGAAGGGCAGGAATGCATCGGTTTCGTAGGCGCCGGCGTCTATGCCAGCCGATTGATGGATGCCCTGCTGGATCTGAATATAGAAGGGCTTCCCAACTGTGAATACGTATTTTTGAATGTGGAAACCGGCACTTATCTCTATCATCCTGACGATTCTTTGCTGAATACCCAGACAACCGACAAAGGTTACCAGGAAATCATCCGGCAGATTCAGACAGAAGGAAACACACAGGCAGGTACCTATTCCTATCAGGATGAAAACGGCGTGGATCAACTGGTTGTCTACAAATATCTGAAAGACCGCAACTGGGTATTCATGGTCCGTGACAGCGCAGCAGAGGTCTATGGCAACGTTGAAACAGTGCGTATATCCGTTGGTATTTTATGTGCCGGCGTAGCGGCAGTGATTATACTGATGACATTATGGATCCTGCACCGGGAAGGCAGGGAACTGATGATCATGGAACGGGCCATCCACCGTCTTGGCAATCTGGAGCTTTCTGCCGATCAGGGGCTGGAACCCTTTTACGGCCGGAATGATGAAATCGGTATGATTGCACAGACCATCCATCATGTCTGCGGCTGTCTGAGAAAAACCATACAGGACATCGGCCGCATCCTGGGAGAAATGGCAGACGGCAACATTGCAGTGGATGTTGCGAAAAATGAAGCATATTACATAGGCGATTTTAAAGTACTCTCCCAAAGCCTGAAAAGTATCCGCAGTCATCTGACAGAGGTTATGCGTGATATTACCTACATCGCAAATCAGGTAAATAAAGACGCCAATCTGGTATCCGCAGGAGCACAGGCACTGTCCCAGGGCACCACACAACAGAAAGCCTCTATTGACGGCCTGGTATCCAATATTACTGACATCACCGCACAGATTCGGAGCAGCACCACCCGCTGCGGCAACGCCAGCGAGCTGGTTGACAGAGCTACCGGTTATGCATCAGAAGCCGATACAAAGATGGAACAGTTGGTGACTGCCACCAGAAATATAGACCAGTCCTCTGCAAAAATTGTCAGCATCATTAAAACCATTGAGGACATTGCCTTCCAGACCAATCTGCTGGCCCTGAACGCTTCCGTGGAAGCCGCCCGCGCCGGTGAGGCCGGAAAAGGGTTCTCAGTGGTGGCAGAAGAAGTCAGAAGCCTTGCGGCCAGATCGGCAGAGGCTGCAAGCGACACCAGTACATTGATCGGCCGCTCAATCCATGATGTCAGGACAGGTACCGAATCCACAAACCTGGCCATTTCTGCAATGCGGGTAATCGGGGAATGTATCCAGTCCATCAAAACCCTGATGGATGAGATCGCACTTGCCAGCCTCCAGCAGTCGGAGATGATTGTCTCAGTGGAAAACAGAATCAAAGAAGTTTCCAGAGTCATACAGACAAATTCCGATGCTGCCGAAAAGAGCGCCGTCATCTCCAATGAATTGTCCAGCCATGCACAGACCCTGAACAATCTGATCAGCCAGTTCCGTATCAGATAATGGCATCGTTACAGGCAGGAATGAGGGGGATTCCGTATGACGATACTCAGTACTGTCACATTCCGGTTTTCGGAATACAGTCATATACTGCCGGAACGATATTCGCCTGGCGTCATGCCATAAGACTTTCGGAAAACTTTTCCAAAGTAAGCACTATCCGAGAAACCGCACTGCTGGCAGATGTCGGTAATGGTCATACCGGTTTCTGAAAGTAATTTTTTTGATTGGTTCAAACGGTATTTAATCAGATATTCCATAGGGCTTTGTCCTATGTTTTTCTTAAAGCAGCGAGTGGCTTCCCTTTCACTGACACCGGCTGCTTTTGCTATTTCTGCTAAAGCAATTTTTTCAGCATAATGCTGGTTGATATATGCTATCATATTGCGCATACGATTCTCCTGCTCTGTTCCTATAATGTTTTGGTGGTCAGGATTCTCCTGAAGCTCCCGAATAAGAAGGTTCCATGTTTCCGAAAGGATATTTCGGGTTTGGAATTCCGAATCTGTTTCGT
Organism: uncultured Clostridia bacterium; assembly: GCA_947385955.1. Classification (GTDB taxonomy): domain Bacteria; phylum Bacillota; class Clostridia; order Lachnospirales; family Lachnospiraceae; genus VSOB01. The sequence goes on along the minus strand of CANDNA010000023.1, from coordinate 39,500 downwards.
TTTGCAATTCTTTTAAGTGATACAGGTTTTTCAGTATCAGATTCGCTGTTGAATGTCCTCTGCGAATGATATGCACTTCAATCTGCCTGTTGTTAATGACTGGATTCAGATATTTTGTTTCAAAACGGCTCTTAAAATGCCCGCCTAAAAAAACCGGATGAAAAATATGATTTATTTCTATTGTTTTCACACCCGAAGAAGCATTCTGTTTCATGCACATTACATTGCTGTTGACAAAGAATCCGTCACCTTGACAGATTGTGTATTCGGCGCCGATGGTTGCTATTTTGCTGGTACCTTCCTGTATATATCCCAGCTCTAATTCTTCATGCCAATGCCACGGAATCACAAAATCAGTCAGGTTACGCTTATGGAGGCAATAAGGATACTCTATTGTCATACCTTCAATAATTTCAACCTGATTTCTGTCTGTTTCAAAATCTTTCATACGTTCTCCTTTCCCGTCTTTGCTGTTCGTATAATTATAACATATCTGTCTTTATAATCCTATATTCTGACCCAATAATTATATTTTTACGGACATATTTTGTGTATCATATAATCATAAAACGTACTTAAAATTTAATACGGGGGATGCTGTGAAAGAAGAAAAGGAGGAAACTATCATGGCAAACAATTTTGAATTTTATGCACCGGCAAAAGTGATTTTTGGAAAGGGAGCAGAAAATGAAACAGGAAACCAGATAAAAGAATTTGGGGCAACCAGTGTTCTGATTGTATATGGCGGCGGGAGCGTGAAACGTTTGGGATTGCTGGAAAAAGTGGAAAATTCGCTCCGTAATGCGCAGATTATGTTTTGCGAACTGGAATGTGTGGTTCCCAATCCTCATTTGGATAAGGTTTATGAGGGAATCCGTATCGGCAAATCAAAAAACGTTGATTTTCTTCTTGCCGTCGGAGGCGGCAGCGTGATTGATACGGCAAAAGCAATTGCGTATGGGCTGGCGGAACCCGAAAAAGATGTATGGGAGCTGTTTGACCATACACGCATGGCAGAAAAGTGCATTCCGGTTGCCAGTGTATTATCCATTGCTGCGGCAGGAAGTGAAACATCGAAAGGATGCGTAATCACAAATGAAAAAACCGGAGAAAAGCGTGCTTATGATGATAATCTTGCCCGCCCGAAGTTTGCCATTATGAATCCGGAATACACGAAATCTCTTCCGGATTACCAGACGGAGTCAGGATGTACGGATATCATGATGCACACGATGGAACGGTATTTTACCAATGGGGGAAATATGGAGATTACGGATGCCATTGCAGAGGGGTTACTGCGCACCGTTATGAAAAATGCAGTTATCCTGCATCAGAATCCGGGAGATTATGATGCCCGTGCGGAAATTATGTGGGCAGGGAGCATTGCCCATAATGACCTTACCGGCTGCGGAAATGACGGAGGGGATTTTATGACCCACAAACTGGAACACGAACTGGGCGGTATGTTTGATGTGACTCATGGTGCGGGGCTTGCGGCTGTATGGTCAAGCTGGGCAAGATACGTCTGCGGGGAATGTCTGCACCGCTTTGTCCGCTATGCAAGGAATGTTATGGGCGTTACTCTGGACGGTACAGACGAAGAAGTTGCTGAGGCTGGTATATGTGCAATGGAGGAGTTTTACCGCAGTATCGGGATGCCTACGAACCTGAATGAGCTTGGAATACACCCGACGGATGCTCAGATAGAGGATATGGCAAAACGGTGTATGATTGCGGCAGGAACGGGAACAGGATCTGCGAAAAGACTGAATCGGGAGGATGCAATCCGTATTTATCAAAATGCCCGCGGCTAAAGAGAGGGCGCATACTCTGCAAAAAACTGTCTACAGGCAGTGCCTGTTGTTTCCGCATGAATAGATCATCTCAGAAAAATATGAAAAAATTTTGTAACTAAGTGGAACGACACAGAGGAGCGTCTTTCGGGCGCTCCTCTGTTGTGTATCCGTTTTCTATATTCTGTTCAGTTTCCAGATATCCTGATTGTATTCTGCAATCGTCCTGTCGGAAGAGAAAAATCCTGCTTTTGCAATATTTACAAGCATCATCCGTTTCCATTTTGCCCGGTTCTCATAATCGGCAAAGGCTTTGTCTTTCACCCTGATATAGTCCTCCAGATCCAGCAGGGTCATAAACCAGTCTTTGCCCAACAGTTCTTTATAGAGCCGCTCCAGATTTTCCTTATGGCCACAGGCAAGCGCCTGTTTCCCGACGATAAAATCCACTGCCTCTTTGATCACGGCGCTCTTCTCATACAGGGCCTTGGGTTTATAATCGGCATTTTCATAATGCGCAATCACCGAATCGGAATCCTCACCGAAAATGTAGATGTTGTCATCTCCCACCAGCTCATGGATTTCCACATTGGCGCCGTCGTCTGTTCCCAGAGTGACAGCCCCGTTCAGCATAAACTTCATATTGCCTGTTCCGGATGCCTCTTTGGATGCAAGGGAAATCTGTTCCGAAATATCGCAGGCCGGAATCAGTTTTTCCGCATAGCTTACGTTATAGTTTTCCACCATCACCACTTTCATATACGGGCTTACATCCGGATCATTGTCAATGATATCCTGCAGAACCAGCAACAGATGGATAATATCCTGTGCAATCACATAGGCCGGCGCTGCTTTGGCTCCAAAAATAAAAGTCAGCGGTGTGGTTGGTTTCTTTCCTTTTTTGATTTCCAGATATTTATGAATGATATAAAGCGCGTTCATCTGCTGGCGTTTGTACTCATGGAGCCGCTTAATCTGGATGTCAAAAATGGAATCCGGATTCAGCTTTACCCCTTCCTTTTCTTCCACCCAGGCAGCCAGCGCATCCTTCTTCTGCCGCTTGATCTGCACCAGACGATCCAGCGCTTCTTCGTCCTCTGCCCAGGAAAGCAGCTTCTCCAACTCCTTCGCATCCTTTTTATAGCCTTCGCCGATCAGACTGTCAATCCACGCTGTCAACTCTCTGTTACAGGAAAGCAGCCATCTGCGGAAGGTAATACCATTGGTTTTATTGTTGAATTTTTCAGGATAAATGTCATAAAAAGGCTTCAGTTCCGTATTCTTCAGAATATCCGTATGGATCGCCGCCACACCGTTCACACTGAATCCATAGTGGATGTCGATATGGGCCATATGCACCTTTTTATCCTCATCAATAATCTGTACTTTTTTATCCTTGTATTTTGCAGCCACCCGCTTATCCAGTTCCAGAATCACAGGCACAAGCTGGGGAACCACCTGTTCCAGATAGGAAAGAGGCCACTTCTCCAGCGCTTCTGCCAATATGGTATGATTGGTATAGGCACATGTCCTGCTGACCACCGAAATTGCCTCATCCATCGTAAAGGCTTTATCCTCTACCAGAATGCGGATCAGCTCCGGTATAATCATCGTGGGGTGGGTATCGTTGATCTGAATGACGGCATGCTCATACAGTTTCCGCAGGTCATACTGATTCTCTTTCATTTCCTGCAGAATCAACTGCGCTGCATTGCTGACCATAAAGTACTGCTGATAGATACGGAGCAGATTGCCGGCCTCATCCGAATCATCCGGATATAAAAATAAAGTCAGATTCTTTTCAATATCCTCTTTATCAAAGCTGATGCCCTTTTTCACCAGTCCTTCGTCCACAGACTCCAGATCAAACAGGCGCAGCTTATTGATGCCGTTTTCATAACCGGCAATATCAATATCGTACAGGCGGGAGATTACCTTCTGATCTCCGAAACGGACTTCAAATCTGGTATCTGTCTTAGTCAGCCAGGAATCCTTTTCGATCCAGTCATTTTTCTCGGCTGTCTGCAGTTTATCCCGGAATACCTGTTTGAACAGTCCGAAATGATAATTCAGGCCGATACCCTCTCCCGGCAGTCCAAGAGAAGCAATGGAGTCCAGAAAACAGGCCGCCAGACGGCCCAGGCCGCCATTTCCCAAAGACGGTTCCGGCTCTGCCTCTTCCACCAGGGACATCTCTTTTCCGTTGGCTTTCAGAATTTCTTCCAGTTTATCATAAATCTTCAGATTGATCAGGTTATTGGACAGCAGCTTTCCGATCAGAAATTCTGCCGAAATATAATAGACCTTTTTTTCTCCGGAAATTTCCGGTGTGGTCCCCAGAATATTTTTGCAAAGATACAGCAGAGAAATATACAGCTCCTCATACTCGGCTTCCCGTATGGTTTTCCCGAATTTCTCCCTGACAAGATCGGAAAGTGTCTCTTCCAGATTCATTTGAATCACTTCCTGCTTCATTTCACGCTCCATAGGCATAAAAGCTACCTCCTTTTTACTGTCCTGATAACAGGTTTTTACTGAATACACCCACTACTGCCTGATTGCCCCTCGGCAAGAAAACGTTTTCTAATTTGTTTTTCATGAGTATAGCACAGGAAAACGTTTTCCGCAAGTACGAATTCCCTTTTATCATATCCGAATCCCTTCCTCTAGCTTATGATATCCAGATATTGCAACCGTACAATCTCATAGCCCATCTTAAGGTTTCTGCCTTCTCCGCCTTCCAACAGACGATGCAGCTCTGTGACTGCCTCAGCAGAAATGCGTGCAAAGTCCTGCCGTATTGTATTCATCTGCTTGCCCGCATAGCCCATCAGCATAATTCCGTCAAATCCGCAGACCGGACGGAAAATATCCATTTCCATCAATGCTTTCATGGCTCCGATCGCCATAATATCGGAAGCGCATACCAGCACATCCTGATTTCTGGCATACCGGAATGTCAGATTTCTGGCCTGCAGCTCGGAAAAGTTTCCGCTCCGGACATACAGGGAAAATCCCATCTCTGCTTTCAGACGCCGGATGCCCTGCAGCCGTTCTTCTGTTACATACTGGTTTTTCTTTCCGGCAATATAAAAGATCCGCTTTCCGTTGTTTTCCTCAATGGTTTTCCGGGCCACATCATACTGGGCCTGACTCTGGTCAATCCACAGGGAAGATGTCGTTTCATTGAACACCGGCGCATCCACAACTACGATTTTAAAGCACCCTGTTGCAATCAGCTCATGCAGCACCTTTTCCTCTCTGGTCAGTCCATAGATGATGATTCCGGTAATACTCTGGGACTCAAAATAACGGATCATCTCTTCCACAGTTTTTCCCCGAAGCATGGAAAAAAATACTGTAATCACATCCAGATTCAGCTCCATTGCCCGGTTGATGGCGCCGGAAAGATACTGCATGTCAACCTCGTCGATGGCCTGCATTCTCAGATTCAGATTCAACAACAGCGCCACCCGTCCTGCCTGTTTGGAGGACAGAGCGGCAGCCACCGCATTGGGAACAAAATTCAGCTCCCGGATCGCCCTGTTTACTTTTTCTCTTGTTTCCCTGCTTACATTGGGGTAATCATTCAATACTTTGGAAACAGTGGAAATTGCCACACCTGCATGTCTGGCCACATCTTTTATTGAAACCATATTTTTTCCTGCCACAACAACAGAAAGAGGATGACCCTGAGATCATCCCCTCCTGAACTGTCTGAAATTATTTGCGTACCAGATGTCTCGGTGTTCCGTTTACAAACAGGGGCTGTAATTCACCCATGATCAACGGTCTTGCATAGGCTTCATAGCCTTCATTCAGGCCGCAGCCATCTTCTGTGATCCACTCATCCGGAACCGCTCTTTCCACATTGGCGATTGCGTGAATATCATAAGCGCTGGTACCGCACTGATAAGGATCGCTGCCGTTTCTGTCAAGGGTAATCATCATTCCGGTCTTGCCGTCCTCTGCTGCAAGCACTGCGTCATGTCCTACCTGGAAGGCTTCGTTGATGTCTGTCAGGGATGCCAGATGGGTTGCCGCACGCTGTAAGGTGGAGAACTCAATGGCTCTGGTCTTTAAACCGGTCTCTGCTGCAACTGCCTGTGCCAGGTAAGCTGCCGTACCGGACATCTGCTTGTGTCCGAATGCATCCACTGCCACATCCCCGTTGGCAAGCTCACATACATAACGTCCGTCTGCTACCTTGATCCCTTCGGAAACAGCGATTACAACAGAAGATTTCCGTGCTGCCAGGTCTTTTACCTTTGCCATAAAAGCATCCACATCAAAGGTTCTCTCAGGCAGATAGATGGCATCCGCACCTTCGCAGTCCACATCTTTTGCCAGTGCTGCCGCTGCTGTCAGCCAGCCTGCATTCCGTCCCATGATTTCCACGATCAGTACGGTGGGCTTCTCAACACCAAAAGAAGAATTGTCACGAATGACCTCTTTCATGGATGTGGCAATGTATTTTGCCGCAGAGCCATAGCCGGGGCAGTGATCCGTAATCGGAAGATCGTTGTCAATGGTCTTGGGTACTCCCATAAAGCGCTGCGGTTTGTTATGTGCTGCAGCATAATCAGACAGCATCTTCACGGTATCCATAGAATCATTTCCGCCTGCATAGAACAGACATTCAATATCATGCTTTTCCATGATCTCGAATACTTTTTCGTATACTTCTTCGTTTCCTTCGATCTTGGGCATTTTAAATCTGCAGGACCCAAGGAACGCAGACGGTGTCCTCTTCAACAGTTCCACGCCGGTCTCATTGTCCAGATAGTCATCCAGATCACACAGATTATCTGCCAGAAATCCCTGGATGCCATGTACCATACCATATACTTTCTTGACGCCGATCTTCTTGGCAGCGGCATATACGCCTGCTACGGAAGAATTGATCACTGCGGTAGGTCCGCCGGACTGTCCAACTACAATATTTCCCTTCATGCTTCTTTCTCCTTTTGCTGAATCAATAATAGTTTATCCAAATGTATGCAGCCGGCCTGCAAAACCCCATTGCCGTTCCTGCATTCCCCACGATTATAACAGAAAAAAAATGGCAATACAAGGGCATGTACCCAAAATAAACCACTCTTTTGTTATGGTAAAACCGACGCTGCTTACCGCAGAATGGATGCCGCCATACGGTGGTACGTATGCCGGACGCCCCGTATCGCCACCGAATACGCCTGTATATTTTCCGGCAGAGGCATCCCTGCATATCCTGCATCTCCCAGATGATGAATATCGGTGCCTGTCATTTTACACATCAGAGCCATCTGCCGGATGGTTGCCACATCTGCCCCTTCCTGGGAAGTGCCGATTGCGGTAATGGTCAGTGCCCCCAGGCTGTGGGCATAGCTTACCAGTTCCTTTACATAGGAAACGGTTATGCCCGGTACACTGCCCGGTGCAGGGAACAGCAGGATATCCGCTCCCGCTTCCCGGAAACGCCGCACATCCTCTTTTGTAATAATCTGTTCGGCTGCTTCCTCCAGAATCCCGGCTGCATGCATCTTGCCTGCTGCCAGTATAATCTTGTCTCCCAGATTTTCCCGATACAGACGCAGCGTCCGCTCTATGGCCTCATTGCTCACGCCCATACCCGGATTGCCGGTGAGCAGGATCAGATCCACTCCCATCTCACAGGCCCGCTGCGCATTCTCCAGTGTGGCCCGCCTGCCTTCTGACATCCGCCAGAGCTCATCGGTCTTTTCCATCCTGTCATCTTCTGCCGGCTCCAGATTGATGCCCACCGGCCTTCCGGTCAGACGCTTTATCATCTGCACCGTATCATAGGGCGCTTCTTTCGGAAGTCCCTGTATCTCCGGATTTCTCACATCAAATATATTCAGCAGCACAAAATCCGCTCCCATCGCCGATACAAATTCCGCGTTGGTCACATCTCCCAGCATAGGACGTATGTTACCGATCGTTTCACACATCAGCACCCTTCCTTCGCTTTTGGCCATAGACTCCAGAAGATCCCTTTTGGTAAATCCCTTAAAATCCGACGCATTGCTCTCCAACATTCTTTTTGCCATGACACACCTGCTTTCTGCGGCTCTTTTCCCGCCTGTTTTATTTTCTGTTCCTTCCTTACAGCATAGTATCCCGCACCGGATACGGCTCTATACTCCCCATGAATAACCTGGCCTGCTCCAGCATAAATTCGGAAAAGGTACCCTTACCGCCCTTCCACACGGCCCCGCTGCCCTCCTCACTTACCTGATACAGCCCGTCCGGAAATATGGAAAAGTCTGCTTCCTCCAGCATCGGTACATCAAAAGCGCTGTCGCCTGCCGCTATCGTACGGCAGGGAAACACGCCGGACACTTTCAGCCTCTTTTTCAGTCTTTTACATGCCATACCCTTGTTGATTTCCTTGGGTACCACATACAGTTTCTGTCCGTTTTGAAATACCTCCGCCCGGTCACTGCACAGTGTCTGCCGCACCCTCTCTGCACTTTCCCCGGGGCGCCGGCTTTTGGTAAACAAAAACAGGCCTCCCACACTGCGCACCGGAAAACATCTGCTTTCGTCAGATTCCAGGCATTCCCGTCCCCGGCTGAGCGCATCCCGGCTCCCCTCCGTCAGCTTCAGGGAATCCTCCCGCCAGCTCCTGACTTCCACACCCTTCTCCAACAGGATTCCCCCATTGCATACAAGGGCATACTCCGGCACAAATCCCAGATCAATCCTTTCATACTGCTCTCTCGTCCGTGTCGTCACCGGCACTACCAGGAGATGTTCTCTGATCTCTTCCAGCATCCTGACCGTCGCCGGTGTCATATACGAAATCGTCCTGTCCTGATAAATTTCCACACCGATTCTGTCCGCTCCCAGCTCCTGTTTATAGGAGTAAATCAGTGTATTGTCCAAATCCGTGAAAAAAACAACCCTGTTTTTCATAGTCCTGTAACAGCAGGCGGCACATACCGGATGCATGTGCCGCCCTGCCATCCCTTTTATCCTCTGTTTGCCACACACTTACGCAGCATATCCACCGGAATCATGGTAAATGCCAGCAGAATAATCACTGCCCAGCCGGTTATGCCAAAGGGTACGCAGCTGAACATATTGCCGATCCAGGCAAATACCGACAGGGGAATCAGCGGTGCATTGACAATCGCCGCCTGTACCAGCACAATGATACACAGCACCTGTAAAAAGCCTTTGTTCTCATCCAGACCTCTGAAAATACCAAACCGCTCATCCCTGACATTAAAGCCGTTAAACAGCGCACTGACAATAAATAATACAAAATAACCGGTCATGTGCTGGGCTTCATTTTCAAACAGCCCGGCAAAAAACGGATGCTTCAGGTAGACAAAGCTGAGAATGGTCAGCCAGCCTCCCATTGTCAGAATCTGTGTCATCATCTTCCTGCTGACAATGCTTTCATCCCTTCGTCTGGGCTTCTCCCGCATATATTCCGCCAGCGCCGGCTCATTGCCCAGCATAATCGCGCCCAGGCCGTCCATTACCAGATTGACAAACAAAAGATGGGTTACCTTCAGCGGCTCTTCCACACCAAAGAAAGGGGCAATGGCGCTTACCACAACCGCCGCCACATTGATGACTAACTGGAATTTGCAGAACTTCAATATATTGTGATAAATGGTCCTGCCATACCAGATAGCGTCTTTGATGGATTTGAAATTGTCATCCAGTATGACAATTTTACCTGCCTCTTTGGCAGCCTCCGTGCCGCTGCCCATAGCAAAGCCCACATCGGCCCGCTTCAATGCCGGAGAATCGTTGACACCGTCGCCGGTCATACCCACCACCAGATTCATTTCCTGACAGAGTCTGACCATACGGGACTTGTCAGTGGGCAGGGCTCTTGCAATCACCCGGATGTCTTTTATGATCTTCTTTACTTCTTCATCGCTCATACCGTTTAATTCCGCAGAGGTCAGTGCCCTGTCGTTTTCACTCTGCACCAGCCCTGCATCCCTGGCAATGGAAACTGCGGTTTCCAGACGGTCTCCTGTGATCATCACCACCTGGATCCCCGCCTCCTGCACCTCCCGGATGGCATCTCTGGCTTCCGGTCTTACATCATCCCGGATGGCCACCAGCCCGATCAGCACAGTATCCTCGTTGATCTGATCCGCTGTCAGGCCCTTCCGGGAATATCCGAAGGCCAGTACACGCATGGCTCTGGAAGCCAGTTCATTGATTCTGTTATTGAGCGCATCCAAAGGCAGCTCTGTTTCGTTTCCGTCCTGATCCAGCGCTTTTCCCGCTACGGCAAGCAGCCGTTCCGGCGCTCCCTTATAAAACGTCATACCCATGCTGTCTATTCTGGCCTGACTGAACTTATTGGCCGAATTAAATCCCTGAGATGCATTGACCACCAGCTCTTTCCCCGAAAGCGCCTGCCAGGTGTCCTCTCCGATAAACTTCATCAGCGCCTGGTCAGTGGCATTTCCGCCGATTACTTTATGCGAAGCGTCAAACATGGACGCCGTGTTCTTACCAATGGCAATGTCTACCAGTTCTTTGATCTTCTTATGGCTCCCCAGCTCTGCTATCGTGATCGTCTCTCCCCGGGCAGTGAAAAATTCCACCACCTCCAATGAGCCTTTGGTAATCGTCCCGGTCTTATCGCTGAACAGAATGTTCAGAGAGCCTGCCGTTTCAATTCCTTCCGCCTTACGCACCAGCACATTGTGATCCAGCATCTTGCTGGTATTCTGCATCAGCACCAGGGAAATCATCAGCGGCAGCCCTTCCGGTACCGCGCAGACGATAATGACAATGGCCAGCGAAACCGCCTCCACCACATCCTTCAGTATCTGACTCCATCCCAGCGCCAGATAAGCGGATACGCCCCCGGCATGCAGCACGAAAAAGACAAGATAAAGAACTGCAATGACCGCTGCACCGATATAGCCAAAGGTGGAAATCTGTCCCGCCAGTCTGGCCAGCTTCACCTTCAGCGGAGAATCCGGCTCATCTTCCTGCATTTCCTCGGCCATTTTCCCCATCATGGTCCCGGTTCCCACCTTACGGACATCCAGCACACCCTCACCGTCAAAGACCACCGCTCCCCGAAACAGGGAATGCCGGTCCACAAACGTTTCCCCGGTAATCTGCTCCGGAAGCTCTGCTCCGTCCTTTGCGGCAAACTTCTTGCACTCTTCGGCTTCCCCGTTCAGCGCGGAATTGTCCACACGCAGGTCGCCGTCCACCAGGATACCGTCCGCGGGTATCTTATCTCCTGACTGCAGCAGCACACGGTCTCCCACAACCACATCATCCACTTCTATGACAGTGACCTGTCCGTTCCGGTATGCCTTGCAGGTATCCTTCTTTGTACTGTCTTTCAACTGCCGGTATTTGGTATCGCTGGCCACACTTGTCTTGGCCGAAACAAAAGCCACAATCAGCACTGCCACAATCGTTCCCGCAGGCTCGTAGATCTCCGCATAGCCCACAAAGAACATACCGATCATAATGGCCGCGATCACCAGCAGAATCCTGATCATCGGGTCTGTGAATGTCTCCTTGAATGCTTCCAGAAAAGTGGTCGGCTCAGATTCGGGTATGGCATTGGAGCCATATTTCTCCCGGGAAGCCAGCACCTCCTGATCATTCAGTCCAGTCCATTTCATATGCAATCCTCCAAATTGTCCGTATGGCGAAGGGAATCCCTCCGCCACACTCTGTATCAGATATATCTTCTGGTCAGTTCTCCCAGGCCGGGATCATTGGTCCCCTGACCGATGGCATTGAATTTCCATTCTCCGCCATGCCGGTAAATCTCACCAAAAATCATGGCTGTCATACCGGCATAATTTTCACTCAGATTGTATTTACACATTTCCGTATTGTTAGCCGCATTGACAAGACGGATAAACGCATTTTCAATCAGGCCGAAATGCTGCCCTCTCTGGGGCGCCTGATAGATCGTTACCACAATCACGATCCTGTCATACTGCTGGGGAACATTGGCAAGATCCACCACGATCTGTTCATCATCCCCGTCCCCGGCGCCGGTCAGGTTGTCTCCCATATGCTGTATCGTACCGGTCATATGCCGCAGATTCCCGTAATAGACCACATCTCTGTTGTCCACCAGCTTTCCGTTTACCAGCAGCAGCGCCGATGCATCACAGTCAATAGGCTGCGGTTTCGGTGCAAAAAATCCTTTTTTCTGTTTTACTTCATCCCAGCCCAGACCCACTACCACTCTGGAAAGGCCCGCATTGTCTTTGGTCAGGCTGACCTTTTGTCCCTTTTGTAAACTGATTGACATTTCTCAGGTTCCTCCTTTATTCCACCTCTACTCCATAATTGGCGCACAGTGCTGCCAGTCCGCCCTGGAAGCCATTGCCTACCGCATTGAATTTCCATTCGGCTCCGTTTTTATAGAGTTCACCGAATACAACCGCTGTTTCAATGGAAAAATCCTCTCCCAGATCATAGCGCAGCAGTTCTTCCCCATTTGCTTCATTATAGATACGGATAAAAGCATTGTTCACCTGGCCGAAATTCTGCCTTCTGGCCTCCGCTTCATAGATGGTTGCTGTAAATGCGATTTTGGTAATCGAATCGGGCACCTTTGTCAGATCCACCTTAATCTGTTCGTCATCCCCGTCTCCGGCGCCGGTCAGATTATCCCCCAGATGCTTCACACTTTCTGACGGATGTGTCAGATTACCATAAAATACAAAGTCCTCCTGTCTGGAAACTCTGCCCCCTTCCGTTAAAAGAAACGCAGCCGCATCCAGATCAAAATCACCGCCTGTATCATACTGGTTCACATCCCAGCCCAGACCGATCACCACATTTTTCAGCCCCGGATTTCCTTTGGTCAGACTGATCTTCTGTCCTTTTGTCAAACAAACCGGCATTTTATTTTCCCCCTTTATGCCACTTCTATTCCATAATGTGCGCACAGCGCTGCCAGGCCGCCCTGGAAGCCGCTGCCAATGGCATTGAATTTCCATGCGCCATTATTTCGGTACAGTTCTCCTACCACAACCGCCGTTTCAATGGAAAAATCCTCTCCCAGATCATAGCGGATCAGTTCCTGTCCTGTTGTCTCATCCACGATCCGGATAAAAGCATTGGAAACCTGGCCGAAATTCTGCCTTCTGGCCTCTGCCTCATAGATGGTTACCGTAAACGCCACTTTCGCCACATTGGCAGGGATTTTGGACAGGTCCACTTCAATCTGCTCATCATCGCCTTCTCCCTCACCGGTCAGATTGTCTCCCATATGCTTGACCGATTTGCTGCCATGCTCCAGATTCCCATAGAACACAAACTCTTTCTCGGTAGGACATTTTCCGTTCTCACCCAGCATAAACGCCGCTGCATCCAGGTCAAAGTCCGCACCGGAATCGTACTGGTTTACATCCCAGCCCAGGCCGACCATAATCTTTTTCAGTCCCGGATTGCCTTTGGTCAAATCCACTTTCTGTCCCTTTGTCAAACTAATTGGCATACTTTTACCCTCCTTGCCTTATGATTGCCCTGCTTCGGGCATATGGTACCTCTGATTAAATTCTGTTTTGATAGCCTCCAGTCTTTTCTGGTCATCAAGGCGTTTCTTTCTGGCATTTTCCTGAATCTGTCTGGTTTCGTCAATCCCGTTGCAGATGGTGCGCCAGGTATTTTCCAGCGTTTCGATCTGAATGGAACTGCCGGATGCCATGCGTGCCGTCATCTTGGACTGTTCCACAGTATTGCGTGCATTTTTCATCAGCATCTCATTGGTCTTTTCATCCAGCGCTTCCATCGCCTGGGCCTGGATCCGCTGACGCTTCAGCATAATGGCCTGGGCCAGCGCCTGCTTAAATACCGGCAGCGTAATGATAAAAGCAGAGTTGATCTTACGCACCAGATTCATATTGCTGAATTCCATTGTCTTAATCATGGGAATGGACTGCATGGCCACATTTTCCGCCGTGCGCAGATCCTGGGTCCGCTGCTCCAGCATCATCAGTGCCTGCTGCAGACTCTGTATTTCAAACTGAATGGAATTGTCCCCTGTTTCTTCCATGTCCTTCTGTCTCTGGGCAATATATGCTTCAATTTCCCGGCAGCCCTGTTCTCCGGCCAGAATATATTTGACAAGCTGATGATAATATCCCACGTTGGCCTCAAACATCTGATCCAGCTTCCGGTTGGACTGTTTGATCTCCGACTCATACTGCTTAAGCTGTACATAGATCTTGTCCACTTCCTGTCCCATGCTGTGATATTTGGCCAGGATTTTATCAAGCTGTTTTCTCAGATTTCCAAACAGCTTGTCAAACAGACCCGGATTGTCCTTGATCTCCTCAATATCAAACCGGTTCATAATCCTGGCCAGCGTACCAAGCATCGCACTGGAATCGTCAAGCTGAGACATATTCATCCCGTTCAGCACCACATCCGATGCTTTGGAAATTTCCTCTGCCGCTTTGGCGCCAAAGGAAACAATGGTTTCCAGATTGTCAATCTCAATCGTACTGACAATGTCATCCACTTCCTGAGAACCTACCAACTGCGCATTCATGGACTGCCTGTCCGAAACGATGTCATAGCTTTCCACCACTTCCACTTCATACTTTTCTTCCGGTACGGAAGCGGCTGCCCCTCCGATGAGCTGCTTTGATCTGCTGAAATCTAATCCCATCTTCTGTCTCCTCTCCTAAACACTTTATCACGCCATGAGCGGCGGGCGTTGATCGAAGCATTGTCAAAACCGGGAATCCCCATATCATACATATAGTTCCCGATCCGATACTCCTCCATTACCTTTCTGTTGTAATAGTTTTCCACACACTGATAACCGGTGGGTATGAAAAACACAATATCAAAGCCGACCAGATTTAAAAATGCGGCCAGAATACTGTCCTCCAGCGGAATCAATGTATCCGATGTATGGATATACACCAGCTTGGGGTTCCGCTTGGTAAAATCAAACCGCTGCAGGATCCGTACCATATTTTTACTCAGATTCAGCACCGTTGCCAGAATCGTATATTCGGTGCCGTTTTCATAGGTTCCCCGGATCGTCCTCTGATCCAGCAGCAACTGGAGCTTATCCAGAATATGCTCCTGCATCTCTTCCCGCAAAACCCCGTAGGCATATGCCGGATGCTCCCTGATCTTATCCCGCAGCAGCCTGCCCTTCTTTAAAAAATGGATCACATATGGCCTGATCGGATTTGGCTCCTCCGGCCGCAGGCACGGCCCGCCCTGTACCAGTATGGCTTCCGGCGACAACAGCTTATCCACTTCGCTCCAGTATTCTCTCAGCGGCCCTTCCTTGACACCGGATACCTTGGCAAAAATCACCGGCATGGTCACTGTAGAATCCGTCACATCAAAACCGGGCCTGTATTTTAAATCCGCATTCCACAGAATGGAAATCTCCTCATAAATAGACTGGAGTGTCAGCGACACCGCCTTCTGATACTGCTCGTCCCGATACATGCCGGTATCCTGATACAACAGAGTATCCAGCTCCCGCTCGGCATGATAGGCGGCCGTAGGCATATGCACTCCCGCATTCTGACGGGGAAACCTGCGGACATCCATAGAAGTCTCATACGAAAGCTCGTACAGCCACTTTGACTGCAGGCAGCATTTTCTGTTCAGATCAGGCGCCAGTATCAGCACATCCACCGGAAGCCTTCGGAGAAACCGGAGAAACATGGCTTCATTGTCATTTCTGCAGCCGCCCAGATAGATAAAGCAGGCGATCCGGGACGGTTCCCAGCCGCTAAAAAGCTGCTCCTGATACCGTTTCAGCCAGCACAGCAGACAGACTGCCCTGCCTGTCAGTCTGTTTAAGTTTTCTCCCGTCCCCTCTTCCTGTATGGTGTCTATAAACGCACCCCGCAGCAGCTTTTGCAGCTCCATACTGCCGGCAAACACAATATTGCCGGAAAGCTCCAATACCAGCCTGTCAATGCTGTCACAGGGCTTTCTCCTGACCATAGAGATTTCTTCATTGGAGGGCGGGGTAATCTCCTCCTCCACCAGGACGGTTTTCCGCCCGCTCCCGGAAAGCTCCGTCCAGAAACGGTACAGATCACTCTGATAAGTCAGCTTATCTTCCACGCCTGTCATACGCATAAAACAATTATAATAAAATCCGGCATCCCCTCCGCGCAGCGATACCGGTTTTAAGAAGTCCGAAAGGCCCTTCCCTTCTATCCATGTATTGGTACGCACCTGCAGGGCGGGAGGTGTGCCGCATACCTGTTCCCGTTTTCCGGCCTCTTCGATTTCCTTTCTCAGCCATTTGACGCCAAATCCTTCCGGAAATGCCTCCATTCCCGGCAATTCCAGCCGGTCGGAACAGGTCATGGAAGCATCTGCCTTCCGGTAAGCCTCTTCCCCCTGACACAGGAGCATGACCGTATCACAGCCGCCGCCGGACAGGATATGAAGCATTTTCACCTCATAATAGCTGCCTGCTCCTTCATACAGAATCTTGGGTACCTGTGTATCTCCCAGCCGGTTTACCACCCGTTCAAACCGGTAATAGAGCCAGCACATAAATTTGATATATGCATTTTTCAGCATATTATCATTTTTTCCCTCTCTCCGTATCCCCTCCAGCGTATCACACAGAGCTTCCGCCAGCAGTTTCCTGCTGCTTTCCTTTACTCTGGGCAGCCATTTTGACAGGCTGGTATCGATCCATTCCCGGTCCAGCATAAACGCCAGTCCCATCACTTCTTCATAATAGTCCAGATTCCGTTCATCCGGATTGGGAATCCTCCCGTCTATGACCACGCCTGACCTGGCCGCTTCCTGATAATACCGGAGCAGAAACTGACCGATGCTGTCATTGTAACCGCAAATCCTGTAAAAATATACGCTCCCGTCCATCCGGTCCGTGCTTTTTAAAAAATAATCATTTAAATCATCCAGTTTCCGATGCATAAACATAAAATCTGCCCTCAATAACGGTTCATTTTGCCCTTATGCATAATATATCCCAGTCCTGCCCCCATAAGTCCGCCCAGAATATGAGTCAGATTGGAAATATTGCTTTTTACAAACAGCCCCTCATATACCTGTCCGCCGATGTACAGCAGCGCCACCAGAATAAAGGTCAGTGGTATTTCTCCCTCCCGCACACAGGTAAAGGAGGACAGCATGATAAACGCAAACACCACGCCGCTGGCACCCAGCAGCGCACTGTGGGGAAAAAACACCATATGGACAATCCCCGTCCCCAGTGCCGTGGCCAGGATAACAAAAAGGATATTGGAAGAGCCGTACTTTTCCTCCAGCAAAGGGCCTACCACCAGAATCAGCATACTGTTCCCCAGAAAATGATCCATTCCTGCATGTCCTGCCACATGGCCGAACAGGCGCACATAGGTAAGAGGACTGAGCAGGGAAGAACGATACACACTGAAAAACCCTGTATTCGAAGCCCCTTTGGTGATATAGTTCAAAGCCAGCGCCAGCAGGCACAGTCCGGTAAATCCCAGTACCACCGGTGAATTAAATGCTATTTTCAGTTTTCTTTTACTTTCTGCCATACCATACTCTCCCATACTCTCTGCTTTGGCCTTTTTAACGAAAGCCTCTGACAAAAGAATTGATAAACTCATACCCCACGGCAAGATTGATATTCTGGCCTGCGTCATACCCGGAAGTGGTTACGCCGATCACCTCACCGTACATATTCAGAACGGCGCCGCCGGAACTGCCGTTGGAAATCGGCGCCGTGAACTGTATCATATCCACATCCCTTACATTCCGGAAGCCTGAAATAATGCCGTCGGATACCGAATTGAACAGCCCCAGCGGACTGCCGATGGCCACCACCTTCTGTCCCCTTACCAGCGGGCTGCCTCCCTGATAGACCGGCAAAGGCTCCAGGGTGCGTTTGATGCGGATCACCGCCAGATCCAGAAACTGATTGTATTTGATGATCTCATCTGTCTGATAGACCGTTTCATCATTTTCGATCCTGACCGAATAAAAGCGGCCATGTCTTGCCACATGGTCATTGGTCAGTATGTAACCGTTCCTGCCGATCATAATGCCGGAACCGCTGCCTACCACCGCGCCGTCGCTCCCGTGCAGGGCAATCATCACAACAGAAGCCGCTTTCAGAGCCAGCTCTTCAAAGGTCAGCTCCCTGCCCAAAGCTCTGCCTGCTCCTGACAGTGCAGGTGTACTGCCCGCTCCCGTGGCTGCCGTCCGGGCCGGTACGCTTTTCCGGTTCCCGGGAGGATGAGGACGCCTCAGGTCCACTGCCTGCGGGTGCGCCGCCACTGCCGGAACCGGCTGCGGCCTGCTCTCCTTTTCATACTTTGTCCTGTCATAGGCTTCCAGATATACCGCCTTTTTTTCGCCCAAAATAAAGGTACCGGACAGATGCAGCCCGTCCAGCTTTCCGTCTATATCTTTTTCATTCTGCAGAAGGAGCACATCAATCCCCAGCAGAGTCAGATAGTAGCAGAACAGGTATTCCTGTTCCTTCACAATCCCCTGGGCAATAAATTTCATGGACGCTCTGGGATCCCAGTGTTTCAGACAGGAAAGCGCCAGTGTGTCCGTCCAGTATAACAGCTTGATGATAAAATTTTTTTCAATGGACTGGCTTATGTTTTCATTGCTCTTATGATAAGCCTCCAGTGTTTTCAGACAGGCTGTGCCAAGCAGCTCTCCCATGCCCGATGCCTCAGGCAGCGCTCTGGTAAAAAGACGCCTTCTTCCTGTCCTCGCCCAGGCTTCGTAACAGGCCGCATAAACCTGGACCTCATCCGGAGGAATGCTCCTGGGAAAAGGGCCCGTCCTGTGATAGATTCCCCCGCCCTGCGCCATCCGCCCTGTCAGTTCCCTGTCCATTCTGGCTATGTCACCGGCAAAAGAGGCATTGGCTCCAATCGCTCTGAGAAAATATACATCCTTGCAGCTCCCGTTCATACCGCCCTTAATATGAGCAAAACCCGCAACGGAAGTAATCTCCATCACGTTGTACCTTTTTTCAAGATAAGAATGCTCCATTTCACGCCACCTCTGAATCCTGCCAACCCAGATCTGCCGCTTTGCATACACTGCGGCAGCCTTTGTTTCATATTACCATAAAAAGACAAGATATGCTATTCATTTTTGGGCTGTGATGCTATAATGAATCTCATGACAGGAAAGGAAACGCTTATGAAAGACGCATTGCCATATTATAACGTGGGACCGCTGCTGTACTGTCCCGCCAACAACCCCACCATCGTACATTCCCTGACCACAGACAGGTTCGGGACTCATTATTCTCTGGCGCTCTGTCTGGAGGACACCATCGGCGATACCTGCGTGGCACAGGCCGAGGAAATGCTGCTGCAAACTCTGCACAGCCTCCGGTGTGCCCGGGCAAAGTCGGACTTCTATCTGCCTGATCTCTACATCCGTGTCCGCAGCGCCGCACAGATCTGCAGCCTGACCGAGCGCATGGAGTCTGCCGGGGAGCTGGTCAAAGGCTTTATCCTGCCCAAGTTTTCTCCCGACAATGCAGACGGCTATCTGGAAACCATCCTGCAGGTAAACAGCCAAAGTCACTGCCATTATTATATGATGCCCATTATGGAGAGCCCTTCTCTGGTCAGCCCTTCCCACAGAGCAGCTATCCTGTCCACACTGAAAGATAAACTGGATACAGTCTCTCCCCTTGTTCTGAACATTCGTGTGGGAGGCAACGATCTGTGCAATGTGTTTGGCTTCCGCCGCCGCTGCGGAGAATCCATCCACCAGATTCATACCATCGCCAACATCTTTGCCGATGTGATTGCCGTATTCGGGACTGACTATATCATTTCCGGCCCTGTATGGGAATATTACGGCGGCAGCGGATGGGACACCGGCCTGCGGCGGGAACTGCAGGAGGACCGGCTGTGCGGTTTTATCGGTAAAACCGTGATCCACCCCAGACAGATCCCACTGGTCAATGAAGCCTTCCGGGTCAGCCGGACAGACTGGGAAGATGCCGCCGCCATCCTCAACTGGGACCAGAACAGTCCCTTTTTTGTAGCGGGCAGCCCTGGAGGAGAGAGGATGAACGAATGCAAAACCCATGCCAACTGGGCAGCCAGAACCCTGCTGCTGGCTCAGGCTTACGGCATCGAATAGCCTGGCCTTTTCATGCCCGGCCTTACCTTACAGATCATCCATTTTTCTGATGATGCCGCAGGCCTTATAATGCCGCAGAGGATACCTGACAATGTCCACACCCCGTTCCTGTGCCAGCCTGCGGATATGCGCAAGCTCCTGTTCCCGTCCCGCTCCGATCAGGACTTTCCACGGAACCCGGCGCAGCAGCACTCTGGTGGTTTCTCCGATACCGGGCTTTACAAAATGCAGATTGGAAATACCAAACCGGGCCGCGATTTCCCTCACCTCATCCATTCCCCTATCCTTCCATACCTGTTTTTCTGCCTCCGGTATGTTACCGCCCTCTTTTTTTCCTGTTTCCTGCTTTTTCGGAAACTCTCTTTCAATCGTATGGATAAACTCATAGGATAAATCGGCCTCCGACAGCTCCCCATAATACACGGCTCCGTGAAAATCCTCTGGCCCTATCACATCTTCTCTCAGGAAAGTCCGGCTGATCAGCCCGGATACGGTACTGTTTAAGCAGGAACTGGGAATCAGAATATCCTCATGGGTCCCACACAGCTCTGTAATCCCTGCCGGGTCAGCCGCCACGGCCAGTTCCGGCGACACTCCCGGATACGCCCTGACACATCGTTTAAGTTCCTCTGCAATCGCACCTTTTCCGATCCAGCCATCCACAAACAACAGCGTCCCTGCCGGATGCCTGTCCAGAATGTACCGCATGGCATTGTCATCCATTCCCCTGTCCCGGATAATGGAAACCGCATAATGAGGGACCTGCATGGAAAAGCACTGCTTCAGGCGCCGTTTTAATAAAATCCCAATGGGAATCCCGGCACGTGCCAGAGAAACCAGTGTTACTTCCCTGCCACGCCGCTCTCTCACCCGGTCTGCCAAAGCCGCCACTGCCTCCGCCGTTGCTCCCGCATATGCGGCAAGCGCTTCCCGGTAGGCTTCCATGTACGCCGGGCTGGGCACATATTCTACAGGCAGCATCTCACTGTAATGTCTGCCGGACTGGATCAACCGTTCCCGTTCCTCTGTAGGCTGGGGCCGTACAATCCCGGTAATATCTTTTAAAAGGATCTTTACGTCCTCTTCCCGGTATGAGCTTCTCATCCCTGCCACCTCACCAGTGTCACCTGTCTGCTGCCGCTTTGGGAAAGCGCAGACAGCAGACCTTCCGTGCCCTCCTCTGTCATCTCCTGTGCATCACATACCACCACTGCTTCCTCGCAGGGAGCCAGATCATACACAAAAACAGGGCGGTCTTTTTCATACATGCTGCAAAGTTCATATCTGACATGCAGCGGATATTCCGGCTCACTGCTTACGGCAATGGGGCTTCTGGTGGTGGCATGGAACCGGACCCGGCACCCCTGCCGTTCCATTTCCCACGCCAGCAAAAGCCCGGGGAACATAAACTCCTCTGTTCCCAGCACCAGATAACGCCTGGACGGATCCGGGTTCAGCCCGGCCAGCACCTGACGGCACAGTGCCTGACAGGCTCTCCCATATACATCTGCTGTCTGCAGCCGTCTGGCATCCAGATAGCCGGAAGGGTACAGCATACGGACCGGCAGCGGTTCGTCCCATCCCCGGTTTTTCCGACAGATACCATCTCCCCGGTACTGTTCTGCCAGCGCTTCATAGCCGCTATGCTCTGTTTTGACCAGATAGTGAAGCCGGATCCCTCTTTTTTTATATTCCGTTTCAGCTTCCCGGTCCATTCCGTTCAGCAGAGATGCCACAGAAAAGGCAGGGCACTTGCCATACACCCGCCCTATGGCATCTATCGCAGACAGAATCGTATTGCCGGTGGTCACTTCATCCTCTGCAAAAATCACCCGGTCAGTCTGCCCCATCACAATATCCAGATCTTCCTTCACCAGCTTCTGCTGCGTGGCATGGCTGTGGCTTTCGGAAAAATGCAGGTATGTGACCCCCGGTATTTCTTCTCTGGTCGTCTGCATCAGACGGCAATGCAGGCAGAGAGCCAGGCAGGCGCCGATGGCAGTGGCTGTCTCCGCAAAACCGATCAGCAGCAGCCTCTCTCCCCGGTAAGGTTCCTCCAGCTTTGCCGCCAGTGCACGGAACATGGCAAGAGCCTCCCCCGGAGAAACCGGAATATGCTTGCCCTGTTTCCGATTGACCACCAGATACTTTCTTTTCGGATTGTTTTCTCTTTTTGCAATGCAGACCAGATCACTCTCCCGGTATGCACTGTCTTCCTCTCTGTGCTCCATCCTTCTCCATTCCTGTCAGATTTCTGCCATCATGGCTTCATAGGGCCGCAGGACAATCCAGCCGTCCCACTTATGCGCTTCCGGATAATTGGACAGTATGACCTCTTTGATTTCTGCAGGCAGTGACACCGTTCGTTCTGTATCATGGAAATTTCCCAGCACCAACAGTCGTTTTTCTCCCAGGCTGCGGATATACAGAAAGATATCTTCATCCTCCTCCATAAAGGGCGTGTAATCCCCTTCTGCCAGGACATCGCCCCATTCCGGGCTCTTTCTCAGAGCAATCAGCTTTTTATAATAATGGAATACGGAATGTTTATCCCCCAGCTCCAGTTTGGCATTGATTTCCCGGTAATTGGGATTGATCTCGATCCACGGTGTGCCGG
Organism: uncultured Clostridia bacterium; assembly: GCA_947385955.1. GTDB lineage: Bacteria > Bacillota > Clostridia > Lachnospirales > Lachnospiraceae > VSOB01. The sequence goes on along the minus strand of CANDNA010000023.1, from coordinate 16,985 downwards.
TGGTAAAACCGGCATGTTCCGAATTGTCCCACTGCATCGGCGTCCTGGCATTGTCCCGGCCTGTGCTGTTGATCGCCTCCATGATCTCATCATGGCTCCATCCCTTTTCCTCCAGCTCCGCATAGATATTTCTGGCTTCGATATCCCGTACCTGGGAAAGATCATCCATATGGATGTTGGTCATCCCCAGCTCTTCTCCCTCATAAATATAAGGTGTCCCCTGCATACCATGCAGGAATGTGGCAAGTGCTTTGGCCGATTCCACTCTGTATTTTCCGTCATCGCCAAAGGCGGAAACCGCTCTGGGAAGATCATGGTTATCCCAGAACAGGCTGTTCCAGCCGCAGCCATGCAGCGCCTGCTGCCAGCCGGAAAAGATCTTTTTCAATCTGACAAAATCCTTTTTCTCCTGTTTCCACTTTCCATACTCCTGCGAATGGCTGGCACAGATATGCTCAAACTGAAAGATCATGGAAAGTTCCGATCCGTCCGGATTGCTGTAGAGCTTTGCGTTTTCCGTATTGGCGCCCCAGGTTTCTCCCACCGTTACAACATCATACTTCTGAAATGCCTCTCTGCTCATTTCTTTGATGTAATCATGGAGCTTCGGTCCGTTTTCCCGGATCATCTCATCCGGTATCTTACCGATATTATCAATCACATCCAGCCTGAAACCGCCCAGCCCTTTTTCCAGCCACCAGTTCATCATCCGGTAAATGTCCTGACGCATCTGAGGATTTTCCCAGTTCAGGTCAGGCTGCCTCCTGGAAAACAGATGAAAATAATAAGCGCCTGCTTCCTCGTCCCATTCCCAGGCCGAACCGCCGAAGGATGCTTTGGTTTCATTGGGAAGCTGTCCCGGCTCTCCTTCCCTCCAGATATAATAATCCCGGTATTTACTGTTTCTGTCCTTTTTTGCCTCCAGAAACCAGGGATGCTCGTCGGAAGAATGGTTGACCACCATATCCATCACGATTTTAATCCCCCGCTTGCCTGCTTCTGCAATCAGCAGTTCCATATCCGCCAGCGTACCGAACTCTTCATGAATATCATAATAATCGCTGATGTCATACCCATTGTCATCCTGAGGGGATTTGTACACCGGGGACAGCCAGATCACATCGATGCCAAGCTCTCTGAGGTAATCCAGCCTGCTGATGATACCCGGAATATCTCCGATCCCGTCTCCATTGGAGTCCTGAAAGCTCCTGGGATAAATTTGATACACAACCGAATGTTTCCACCATTTTGTCTGTTCCATGCACTTCTTCCTTTCTTTTCGGTTCCTTGATTTTGCTTTAAGATGGTTTCCCCGTTTTGCTCTCTACTCCCCTTTGATCAGACAAAGCAGCATTTAATCAATAAATGCTGCCCCGTCTGGCTTTATCTTGCGCTCTTGTCGTAAGGAACACCGCTTGCGCGGGGTGCCTGCGAATTTCTGGAAGTAAAAATGAGTACGATCAGTGTCGCTATATAAGGGATCATTTTATACAGATAACTGGGAATCCCCAGATTGCTCAAAAACGGAATCCCGGAATATGCCGCCGCAATGGCTTTGGTCAGTCCGAAAAACAGGGAAGCCCACATAATCCTCACCGGCTTCCACTGGCCGAATATCAATACCGCCAGTGCCAGGAAACCATAACCGGAAACGGTTGCGTTGAAGTTGGTAGAAGTCGGAACCACAAATACCAGGCCGCCCAGGCCGCCCAGCGCTCCCGAAATCATTACGCCCGCATACTGCATCCGATATACATTCACACCGGCAGCGTCTGCCGCATGGGGATGCTCGCCACACGCCCGAAGCCGCAGGCCGAATCTGGTCCGGTACAGTACGATCACCGACAGAATCAGAATCCCGATTCCCAGGTACGTGGTAATATAGGTATTTTTGAAAAACAGATCACCGATCACCGGAATGCTACCCAGCACCGGTACCGATTCAATCCGGAAGGTATTGGAAAACTGAATCTGCTGTACTCCCTGGATGATTCTGGCCACAAATATGGCAAAGGCAGGGGCAAACATATTCAGAGCCGTACCGCTGATGGTCTGATCCGCCTTCATATTAATTGCCGCATAGGCATGGAACAGGGAAAATACAACTCCTGTTGCCATCGCAATCACAATGGCGATCAAAAGCTGGAACTGGCCGCTCATACTCTTTCCGGTCAGATTCAGAAAAAGGATGCTGGTAAACGCCCCCATCGTCATAATCCCTTCCAGCGCGATGTTCACAACACCGCTCCGCTCGGAATACATACCGCCCAGCGCTACAATCAAAAGAGGAATCGAAAAAAACATTGTCTGCTGAAAAATAAAATAAATCACGCTCATGCCCTGTTTCCTCCTTTCTGAGATGCCTCCTCAGCCCCCGGCCCGCTCTCCTGCTTCTTTGCAGCCTGACGGTTTTTGCCAAACTTCTGCATCAGCATCTTTACAATCAGTGCAAACGCACTGAAATAAATAATAATCGCCACAATAATATCAATAATTTCTGTAGAAAACTCAAACAACTGCAGGTAAAAACCGCCTGCGGTCAGATAGGCAATGAAAATACCGGAAAACAGAATCCCAATGGGATGACACAGTCCCAGCAGCGCTACCGAAATACCGGTAAAGCCTTCGTCCGCAATGACATCCACGATTTCAATGTGCTTGCCTGTCCCTGCCAGATAAAGACATGCGCCGGCCAGTCCGGCAATGGCTCCCGCAATTACCATAGAAAGAATAATGCTCTTCTTTTCGTTGATGCCTGCATACCGGCTGGCATCCCGGTTATATCCCACTGCTTTCAGCTCATATCCGAAGGTGGTTTTATCCAGTACCAGATAAATCACGATCACCGCCAGTACCGCTATGATAAAACCGCCGTTGATACTGGACTCCGGAAACAGCTTGTCCAGTCCCATTTTGGGAATGTTGGCGCTGCTCAGTACCGGCTTACTCTCATTACGAATGTTGTTAAAGATCGGTTTATAACTTTTTACAAACCAGTTCACCGCATACATGCCGATATAGTTCATCATAATCGCGGAAATTACTTCGTTTACATTGAAAAATGCCTTCAGCAGGCCGGGAACCGCACCCCAGACGGCGCCCAGGCATACTCCTGCCAGCAGCGCCACAATCCAGTGCATGCTTCCCAGGTTTTCACACATAATACCCACATACACGGCGCCGAAGCCTCCCACGATGAACTGTCCGCTGGCGCCGATGTTAAACAGCCCGGTCTTAAACGCAAACCCTACGGAAAGGCCGGTCAGTATAATCGTAGTGGAATAATAAAATACCTGCCCCACCCCTTTTGCACCATGTGTAAATGCACCTGTCAAAATGGTGATAAATCCCGGAAATGCCTGGCTCGGATTGCAGATAATCAGAATCACCAGCCCCATTAACAGACCGATGACAATGGCAAAGACAGAGGACAATACACCTGTATAGTCAAATTTCTTTTTACGCATCCTGCTTTGCCTCCTTCCTCTTGGAACCGGCCATATAAAGCCCCAGTTCCTGCACTGTAGTCTCTTTCGGATCCAGCTCTGCCACAATAGCCCCTTCATAGATCACAAGAATCCGGTCACTCAGATTCATGACCTCATCCAACTCCAGGGATACCAGTAAAATAGCGCTTCCCGAATCCCGCTGAGCCACCAGCTGTTTGTGGATGTATTCGATGGCTCCCACATCCAGTCCTCTGGTAGGCTGTACTGCCAGAAGGATATCCGGATCTTTCATAATCTCTCTGGCCACAATCGCTTTCTGCTGATTGCCTCCCGACATGCTCCTGGTTATGGTTTCTCTGCCCTGCCCGCTGCGGATATCGTATTTTTCAATCAACATATCCGCATAGGCGTTCACCTTATCCTTTTTCAGGAAACCGGCTTTGCTGAAAGAAGGCTCAAAGTACTGCTGCAGCACCAGATTATAAGCCAGATTATAATCCAGTACCAGCCCGTGCTTATGCCGGTCCTCCGGTATATGAGATACGCCGTGGGTATTTTTATACCGGATCGATTTGTGGGTCATATCCTCTCCGTTCACCAGGATGCTGCCCTGGCTCATGCCGCTCAGCCCGGTAATCGCCTGTACCAGTTCGGTCTGGCCATTGCCGTCGATACCGGCTATGCAGACAATCTCTCCTTTGCGTACCTGAAAGCTCACATGATCCACCACATTCTGCTCATGCCCTTCCCGCACGGATTTCACACACACATCCTTTACTTCCAATACCACCTCACCCGGCTTTGCCTGTGCTTTTTCCACGGTCAGATTGACCTTACGGCCCACCATCATTTCCGACATCGTTTCCTTATCCGTATCTGCCACCTGGATCGTACCGATGTATTTGCCACGGCGCAGTACGGTACACTGATCCGCCACCGCCTTGATCTCATTCAGTTTATGAGTGATGAACAGAATGGATTTCCCCTCTGCCACCAGATCCTTCATAATCCGCATCAGCTCATCAATTTCCTGCGGTGTCAGAACCGCCGTAGGTTCATCAAAAATGAGGATATCATTATCCCGATACAGCATTTTCAGAATCTCCACCCTCTGCTGCATCCCCACAGTAATATCGGAAATCAGGGCATCCGGGTCTACCAGAAGATTGTATTTTTCACTCAATGCCATTACCTTGGCTCTGGCATCCGCCATCTGGATCATACCGCCTTTTACGGTCTCCATGCCCAATACGATATTCTGCAGCACGGTAAAATTGTGTACCAGTTTAAAATGCTGGTGCACCATACCGATACCCAGCGCATTGGCATCCAGAGGGCCTTTGATCACCGCCTCTTTTCCTTTTACCCTGATTGTGCCCTTTTCCGGCTGATACAGCCCGAACAGCACACTCATCAGCGTGGATTTTCCGGCCCCGTTCTCTCCCAGAAGTGCATGGATTTCTCCCTGTTTTACCCGAAGTGTAATATCGTCATTTGCAATGATTCCGGGAAATTCTTTTGTAATGTTCAGCATTTCTATTACATAGTCCATTCTTTACCCCCTTGCGTCATAGTACCGTGCCCGCCCTGTATCATGCGATTATATTATGAAAAAGAATCCTGCTTTACAGGATTCCCCGCCTGCGGCGGATTGCTTCAGCGATATATTTCCTCTCCGACGCAGTGCGATCCCTCCCCGGAGGGCTTTATTTCACAGGAAAATAATTTACTTTAACGCTTTATGACAACAAAGACTTTCCTGTGAAATGAAAAAGAATCCTGCTTGCAGGATTCCCGCCTGCGGCGGATCGCTTCAGCGATATATTTCCTCTCCGCCGCAGTGCGATCCCACCCGGAGGGCTTTTTGTGATATAGGAAATCCGGAGGAATTTCCTATATCATGAAAACAGGGGTGCCCTTTGGCACCCCTTATCTGTTTCTGAAACCTGTAAGTTAAATTACTCTACAAAATTCACTTTTGTTTTTGCCAGGGTCAGATCTGCTGTTGTGCTGTCTTCCGTACCATTCTGAATTGTGATTTCACCGCCTGACAGCTTCGCAAACAGTGCGTCATAGTCAGCCTGTGCAAAAGTCTCGAACTTGGAAGTTTCCATAGGAAGTCCCACACCATCATTGGCTGCCGTAAACACGCTGGTACTTCCGCCAGGGAAGGATCCTGCATAAAATTCTTTTACACCTTCGTATACAGAGTTGCTCAGCTCTTTCATTGCAGAAGTGATGACTGTATCGGATTCGCTGGACTGATCAACATCAACGCCCACTACCTTCGCACCGGCCTCTTCTGCTGCTGCCATAACAGAGTTCCCTACTGCACCGCCGCAGCCGAATACGATTTCTGTACCGTTCTGATACCAGCTTGCTGCCATAGCCTGTGCTTCGGGAGTTGCTGCAAATGCGCCTGTGTAGTTGTACATAATCTCCACATCCACACCCATTTCCTCGGCTGCCGCATCAGCACCCTGTACGAAACCATAGCCGTAACGGATCACTGCAGGTACTGCCATACCGCCCATAAAGCCCAGTTTGGTATAGCCGTCTTTTACACATGCATATCCTGCCAGATATCCTGCCTGATCTTCCTGGAACAGGATCGGCATAACATTGCTGTTTGTTTTATAATTGTAATCTGCATCGTGGGGTTCGCCGTCCAGCAGGATAAAGCTGGTATCCGGATACTGATCCTGTACAATGTACACCGGCTCTTCAAACAGGAAACCGGGACATACTACCAGTTTGGCGCCGCCTTCGATGGCAAGTCCGATGGTTTCGATATAGGCATCGGTGGTACCCTCCTGAGGCTGATAATATTTATAGGAAATATTGTTTTCCTTCGCATATTTCTCCATGCCTTCCCATGCACCCTGGTTAAAGGATTTGTCATCAATTGTTCCCAGGTCTGTTACAAGAGCCAGCTCATAACCGCCGTCTGCGGATGCTTCCGACGCTGTCACCTGCTCCTGTTCCTCTGCAGGCGCTGCTTCCTCTGCGGAGTTTTCTGTCTCCGGCGCCGGGGCCGCTTCCTGTGAGTCACTGCTGCTGCCGCATCCTGTCAGCATCACTGCAACCATGCTCACACACAATAATGCACTTAAAATTTTGCTTTTCATATTTACCTCCTGTGCAAATGAACTATTATCCTCTTTATCATACAGTAAAACAAAAATTTCTGCAAGTCCCATTCCATTTAACATAAAAAGTGACCAGATTTTCCGGGAAAATCTGGTCACTTTTTATGTGTTTACGCTTATAAAATCAAACTGTGCCGTTTATTTCGCAGCAAGTTCCGCTTTCAGGCTCTCTGTCAATGCCGGAACAATCTTATTCAAATCGCCTACGATACCGTAATCTGCCACGTCAAAGATCGGTGCATCCTCATCTTTGTTGATGGCAACGATAATATCAGATTCTTCCATACCTGCCACATGCTGAATCGCACCGGAAATACCGATTGCAAAATATACATTCGGGCGAACGGTTTTGCCGGTCTGTCCAACCTGCAGGTCTTTCGGCTTCCAGCCGGAATCCACTACTGCACGGGAACAGCTTACTGTACCGCCCAGAACTGCAGCCAGATCTTCCAGAATCTTAAAGTTCTCAGGAGTGCCTACGCCGCGGCCGCCGGATACCAGAATCTTGGCATCCATAATATCCACGGTATCGGAAACAGCCTTTACCACTTCTTTAATGGTCACATATCTCTTATCCGGTGTAAAGCCAGGGTTGTACTCTTCAACATTGGCCTTTGCCCCTTTGATCGGCTCGATCTTCTGCATAACACCGGGACGGACGGTTGCCATCTGAGGACGGTTGTTGGGGCATGCAATGGTAGCAATGGTATTGCCGCCGAATGCAGGACGGGTCATCAGAAGCTGATTGTGCTTCTGCTCATCTTCTTTACCGGGAACTGCTACCAGCGGGAAATCACCGATCTCCAGTACGGTACAGTCAGCCGTCAGACCGGTTGCCACTCTTGCGGATACAGTAGGACCGAGATCACGTCCGATTGCAGTAGCGCCTACCAGCATGATTTCGGGTTTGTATTTATTGATAACAGAAGCCAATGCATGCGCATAGGGTTCGGTTCTGTAATCTTTCAGCTCCGGATCATCCACAACGATCACTTTATCAGCGCCGTACTCTGCCAGAGAATCTGCAAGTCCCTTTACATCAGAACCAATCAGCACTGCTGTTACATCTGTATTCAGAGGAGCAGCCAGCTCTTTTGCCTTTCCAAGTAATTCGTATGCAATGCCGCTGATCTCATTGTCAACCTGCTGTGCATACACATATACGCCTTTATATTCTTCTAAGTTCATCTTGTTCACCACCTTATTTATTAAATGACATGTTTCTCTTTGAATTTACCAACAATGTATGCAACTGCATCTTCGGGAGAATCCGGTACAACCTTCTCGCCTGCGCCTTTGCGCACCTTATCGGATGCCTTTGCGATCTTGGTAGGAGAACCTGCCAGACCCAGATTGCTGTCATCCACATCCTTCAGATCTGCTCTGCCCCATGTGGTAATCTCTGACCTGCAGGCATCAAAGATACCGCCGGGTGTCATATATCTGGGCTCATTCAATTCGGAAAGAGCTGTAATCAGGCAGGGCATCTGTACTTCCAGTACATGATATCTGTCATCATACTGACGCTGTACAGTCACCGTATTGCCGTCTACTTTGATATCCTGTGCATAAGAGATCACGGGGATCTGCAGATGCTCTGCGATCTGAGGACCTACCTGTGCAGTATCACCGTCGATTGCCTGACGTCCTGTGATGATCAGATCATACTCCAGATTTCTGATAGCACCGGCGATTGTGGTGGAAGTCGCCCATGTATCTGCACCGCCCAGCACCCTGTCGGTAACAAGGATTCCCTTGTCTGCACCCATAGCAATCGCTTCACGGAGAACATCTGTTGCTTTGGGAAGTCCCATTGTCAGTACTGTTACTTCTGCGCCATACTGATCTTTTAATCTCAGTGCAGCCTCCAGTCCGGCTTTGTCATCCGGATTCATGATTGCAAGCATTGCCGCTCTGTCAAGTGTACCATCCGGGTTAAACTTCACGCCACCCTTTGTATCAGGCACCTGTTTAATACAAACAACGATTTTCATTGTATTTTCTCTCCTTATATTTTTCTTTCTATCCTTTCCAACGCAAATGTCAGCTCCTGCCTATTTCAGCAGTGCACCGCTGATAACCATACGCTGTACTTCGCTGGTGCCTTCATAGATTTCTGTAATCTTGGCATCGCGCATCATACGCTCTACATCGTATTCTCTGATGTAGCCATATCCACCGTGGAGCTGTACGCACTTGGTGGTCACTTCCATAGCAACCTCTGCCGCATATAATTTTGCCTTGGCTGCTTCTACGGAATATACCTTCTGTGTTGCTTTTGCCATCGCTGCCTTGTATACCAGGAGCTGAGCAGCCTCTACCTTGGTAGCCATGTCAGCTAACTGGAACTGTGTATTCTGGAACTGTGCGATGGATCTGCCAAACTGCTTTCTTTCTTTTACATAGGCAATGGTAGTTTCCAGAGCGCCTTCTGCAATACCCAGAGCCTGTGCAGCGATACCGATACGTCCGCCGTCCAGTGTATGCATTGCAATAGCAAAGCCCTTGCCCTTCTGTCCAAGAAGATTTTCCTTGGGGATTCTGCAGTCTGTGAAAATCAGTTCATATGTGGAGGAACCGCGGATACCCATTTTGTTTTCCTTGGTACCAAAGGAGAATCCCGGTGTTCCTTTTTCTACGATAAATGCGGAAATTTCTTTCTGGATTCTGCCGCGCTTTTCCACCTTGCCTGTTACGGCAATGACAATGTACACATCCGCTTCTTTGCCATTGGTAATGAAGCATTTGCTGCCGTTCAATACCCATTCGTCACCATCCAGAACAGCCTTTGTCTGCTGTCCCTGGGCATCCGTACCTGCACCGGGTTCTGTCAGGCCGAAAGCGCCCAGCTTCTCACCCTTTGCCAGCGGCACTACGTATTTCTGCTTCTGCTCTTCCGTACCATAGGTCATGATCGGGTCAATGCACAGAGAAGTATGTGCGGAAACGATAACACCTGTGGTACCGCATACTTTGGAAAGCTCTTCCACACACATAGCATAGGTCAGGGGATCACAGCCCTGTCCGCCGTATTCCTTGGGAACCGGAATTCCCAGGAAACCGTATTTGGCCATTTTATCAACCGTTCCTCTGGGGAACACTTCTGTTTCATCCACCTCCTGAGCCAGAGGCTTTACTTCTTTTTCGGCGAACTCTCTGAATAACGTCCTCGCCATTTCATGTTCTTTGCTCAAAGTAAAATCCATGATTCTTATTCCTCCATCATTTTCGTTTATTTACTGTAATCATAGAAGCCCTTGCCTGTCTTACGTCCAAGCAGGCCGCCGCGGACCATCTTTCTCAGAAGCGGATGAGGACGATATTTGGAATCGCCTGTCTCATTGTAGAGAACTTCCATAATAGCAAGGCAGATATCCAGACCTACCAGATCACCCAGCTCAAGGGGGCCCATAGGATGGTTGGCACCCAGCTTCATTGCCGTGTCAATACCTTCCACGCTGGCAACGCCGTCTGCGTAAATGCTGACAGCTTCATTAATCATGGGAATCAGAATCCTGTTTACAACGAATCCGGCAGCTTCCTCAACCTGTACGGGAGTCTTACCGATTTCTTCGGAAATCTTCTTAATTGTATCAACAGTCTCTGCCGGTGTATTCAGACCTGCAATCACTTCCACCAGTTTCATAACCGGAGCAGGATTGAAGAAATGCATACCGATAACAGGACGGTTAATGCCGGAACCGATCTCCGTAATAGACAGAGAAGAAGTATTGGTAGCAAAAATACAGTCATCCTTGCAGATGTCTTCCAGCTCTTTAAATGTCTGTTTCTTAATATCCATAACTTCCAGAGCAGCCTCTACGATCAGATCGCAGTCTGTGCAGATGGTCTTTACGCCGGTTGTGATCTTTGCCAGAATCTTGTCTGCATCTTCCTGTGCCATTTTACCTTTGGCAACTCTTTTTTCAAACCCCTTTGCAATCTTGTTCTTTCCGTTTGCTGCGAATTCTTCATTGATATCGCATAAGAATACTTCGTATCCTTCTGTCTGCGCAAATGCCTGCGCGATTCCAGAACCCATAGTTCCTGCACCGATAATACCTACTTTCATGGTCTCTCCTCCTGAAATTTTATAGTATGCGACGAAGCCGCACTCCAGTGCAGCTTCCCGCACCTGTCACATAACTTAGCAGTTTTTAAACGGCTCTTTTACCTTTTCTTTATTTTTGTCAAGGAAAAATGCCATCCCGTATTTCTGATCTTCTGTTTCAAAACAGTCGCCAAACAGCTTTTCTTCGATCACAATCGCCTGATCCATATCTACATCAAGGCCTTCGTTGATCGCCTTTTTGCAGTTGCGCACTGCGATGGGTGCATTCTTTGCAATGCCGTTTGCCATCTTCTCTGCCGCCGGCATCAGCTCTTCCTGAGAATAAACCGCATTGACAAGACCGATCCTGAGCGCTTCCTCCGCCTTGATGTTTCTTGCCGTATAAATCATCTGTTTTGCCATACCTGCACCTACCAGACGCGCAAGCCTCTGTGTGCCGCCAAAACCGGGAGTAATGCCCAGTCCCACTTCAGGCTGGCCGAACACAGCATTGTCAGAACAGATTCTGATGTCACAGCTCATGGAAATCTCGCAGCCACCGCCCAGCGCAAAACCATTGATGGCAGCAATCACCGGAATCGGGAAGGTTTCCAGCTTACGGAATACATCATTTCCCTTCTTTCCGAAGGCTTCTCCCTCTGCTTTTGTCAGTGTGCTCATTTCCCCGATGTCAGCGCCTGCCACAAAAGATTTCTGCCCTGCGCCTGTGAGGATCAGGCATCTTACCTCATCCAGATTCACATTGTCCAGCGCCTCGGAAAGCTCTTCCAGAACTGTGGAATTCAATGCATTCAGCGCCTTCTCACGATTGATGGTAAGAATGCCGATGGCACCCTTCTGCTCATATAAAATAAATTCCATGATATTATCTCCTTTTTGACTCTTTCTCTTTTGCGGTATAGGATAACCGCCTACAGCCGGCCGGGAACCGGCCGCTTATGTCACTATCACGGACAGAGCCGGGAAAACTCGCATTTCCCCGGCTATATCAGTCTGTTACATTTCTACGATTGTGGAGCAGCCCATGCCGCCGCCGATGCAAAGCGTAGCAAGACCTTTCTTGGCTCCTCTTGCCTGCATACCGTAAAGCAGTGTCACAAGGATACGGCAGCCTGATGCGCCTACCGGATGTCCCAGTGCAATTGCGCCGCCGTTCGGATTGAGCTGTCTGTCTACGTCAATGCCCAGGTCTTTGCCCACTGCAACGGACTGTGCCGCAAATGCTTCATTTGCTTCAATAATATCAAAGTCCTCAATCTTATAACCTGTCTTGGCCATAACCTTTCTGGTTGCGGCAACAGGGCCAATCCCCATCACTTCGGGCCTTACGCCTGCCAGTGCGCCTGCCACCCAGGTAGCCATCGGTGTTACGCCCAGTTCTTTTGCCTTCTCTTCGCTCATGACAACAATGGCTGCCGCACCGTCATTGATACCGGAAGCATTGCCTGCTGTCACAAAGCCGTCCTTATTGATGGCACGCAGTTTCTGAAGGCCTTCAATGGTAGAGCCGGCACGAGGACCCTCGTCCACTTTGAATTCCACCATTTCTTTTTTCTTCTTTACCATAACCGGAACGATCTCTTTTTCGAAAGCGCCCGTTTTCTGTGCTTCTTCTGCCTTTAACTGGCTCTTTAATGCAAACTCGTCCAACTCTTCTCTGGTCAGTCCCCATTCTCTGCAGATATTGTCTGCGGTGGTAATCATATGATAATCATTGAAAGCGTCCCACAATGCATCCTTGATCATGGTATCCACCAAAACGCCATTGTTCATTCTGTATCCGTAACGGCCCTGAGGAACTGCATAAGGAGCCATAGACATATTTTCCATACCGCCTGCAACCACCACATCGGCATCTCCTGCCAGAATCATCTGTGCAGCCATATTGACACTGTTCAGACCGGAACCGCATACCACATTCGTGGTCACTGCCGGTACTTCGATAGGAAGTCCTGCTTTTACAGCTGACTGGCGTGCCACATTCTGTCCCAGTCCTGCCTGAATCACGCACCCCATATATACATGATCCACCTGATCCGGAGCAACCCCTGCCCTCTGCAGCGCCTCCTTGATTACAATAGCTCCCAGCTCAACTGCCGGAGTCGTACTTAAAGAACCACCCATAGTTCCGATTGCGGTACGGCATGCACCTGCTAATACAATCTTTTTTGCCATTTACGATTTCCTCCATTTTCAATATACTGCCTGTTTTTCGGACGCTGTTTGATTGTTATTTTTTTATCATTGTCCGTCGTTGTTATTGTATCATAGGGTACCCTATTTTGCAACGATTTTAAGCCCTGCAAACGGATAAATATTTAGAATTTTTCCCGTTTCCCGTGCCCAAAATCCGCTATCCCTTCCCCTACCAGTTCTTTTCAAACTCCAGATTCCAGTCCAGCCCGTACAGACTGTCCTCTTCCTCTTTCAGTTCATTATAAATCTCCTGCAGATCACTGCTGTCCTCTTCGGAGCTCCATTCACTTCCCACAAAGTAGCTGGCCATAAATGCATCCCAGGAATCCCAGGAACCCTGTATCTTTTCCGCTGTCTCCAGCGCCTTATCCAGCGCCTCTTCCCGGGTATAATAACCGGCAACATAGAAAAATCCAAGAAATGACATAGCGCGGCTGTAATCCCATGCCGCTATCGCCAGTTTTCCCTGTTCCTCATAGAGATTGTACCACTCTGCCCACAGATGCGCGTTTTCCTCTTCCACTTCATAGTTTTCATAGATCCACGCTCCCCGGTCCTTTGGCTCTACTTCTTTTATCCCTTCCAGCGTTTCCCCAAACTCTTCCATAACTTCGGCAAATTCTTCCTGGTTTCCTTCTGAAAGCAGCCATTCCAGCGCTTCATCCGCACTTTCTTTATCCGTAACATCCCAGGTTTCCTCTAAAAGCTCCCGCAGCAAAGCTCTGTCTTTCTCTGTTAACATAAATCCGCCAAACTGCCTGTAATCAAGACCCAGACGGCAGGCCGGAACCGCACTGACCGCATTGAACCACATCACCGTGGAAGAACCGCTCACTTCTTCAGGAATTTCTTCCCAGATTTCATTCCCGGATTCTTCCTGTCCTGCAGAACCTTCTTCTCTCAGGATCTCTTTCTCTTCAGGGCTTTCCCCTTTTGGCGCATTCTCGGCAAAGCTGGCGCATACCTCTCCGAACAGCCGGATCCGTTTGGGTGTGATCTCATCCGTCACATAGAGAAATGCATACGATGCATACTCTGTTTCCCCATATACGATATAGCAGGGCGCTTCCTCCTCCCCTGTCATATCCTCTGCTTCCATTACAGTCCCCGTATATGCCTCCAGATTCTGCATGCCCGGAATCTCTTCCGGCGTCCTTTCGTTTTCCAGAAAATCAATCTGCAGCATCCTTTCCAGTTTTTCTCTCACAATGTCCATATCATAGCCTTCTGCCTTCGGAAACTGCAGTACCATAATACCTCTATGGCCGTTTTGGCTGACCAGACACAGGAATTCATCAATCGCCCCGTCCTCCTGCACCCAGTCACCGTCCATCTCAATGCTGAAAGTTTCATTTTCCACGGTATAAACTTTCTTTTCTTTTTTCGACCCGCAGCCTGTCAGCAGCACTGCTGACAGCAGGCATGCCAGACATACCCACGCTATACTTCTCTGTCGTATTCTTCGCTTCATTTACCTCCCCGCCTTTCTCCCGGTGACAGAACGCCTCTGCCACAGACAACAGAAAGCATTCTGCAGGAACTTTCTATTGTTATGAAAAAAGAAGCAGTATCCGGCCCAATGCCTGATACTGCTTTCCTTCACTCTGCAACAGTCCGTTTTTCTCATATCAGTACCCGGCCTGAATCCTCAGTCCGTTTCCGCCGGCTTATCTTATTCGGCCCCTGATGCCTTTTCAGAAAAACTTGCACATACTGTATGGAATTTCTCCAGTCTCTTGTCTGTTACCTTCTTTGCCATATAAAGGATGGAATAATATGCATAATCTGTCTCACCATAAACCGTGTAGCACTCTTCTGTCTGACCTTCCATAGTCACACTGCTGGTATCCGCACATACATTTGACATGCCCGGAACGCTGGCCGGTGCATCTGCACTCGTCACTGCGTTCATATCAAAAGTAAGCTCTACAGCCATTTTGATATCATCAATACCGGAGTAATAGTCCTCAAAGCCTTCTTTGGGGAACTGCATCACAACAATGCCCCTGGTCTCATCCTTGCTGAAAATAGCAAGAATGCTGTCGTCATACATATCCTCCGCACTCCAGGTTTCATCCATCATAATGCTGTAGCTGCCATTGGGCGCCACAAACTCTGCCTGTGCTGCGGAACCACAGCCTGCCAGCATCGTCACAATCAGCATTACTGCAATCAATACGGACCATTTTCTTGCTCTCATTGTTTTCTTTTGTTCCATCGCTTCTCCCTCTCATTTCGCAATTATTGTAATAGTATTACTTTATCAGTTCTTCAAATATTTGTCAACAGACGGATCCTTCATATCGCAAATTCTGTGCCATTCTTTTGTCTCTTCGTCTTTTTCGGTTTCACACCGGTTCTGATACAGGAATTTTGTAAGCTGATAACAGTCAATCCAGATTTCATGATTGCTGTCCTTCTGAGATTCATCAAAGATCAACTGCATCCCCCAGTGAAGGTGCACCACTTTGATGTTATTGACATTTTCCGTATCGCTGTAGCCCGTATGCCCCATATAACCGATCACATCCCCGGCCGTCACCACACTGCCTTCCTCCAGAGCCTGATTGTAAGGAAAATTCTGGCGCAGATGGGCATAATAGTAATACCGTTTCCGGTCAAAGCTGCGGATGCCGATCCGCCATCCGCCATACCGGTTCCATCCCAGCGCTTCTATATAGCCGGATTCGATGGCTATGATCGGCGTACCGATATGGATATAATATTGACATTTGTTTTATAATAATTATTCTTCTGATAATTCATATTTTAAAATATAATCGCTCTTTCCATGCCATTGCATTACTTTTATCATATATTGTTCACCTGCATTTATATTTTCTATCTCTATGCTTTCTCCATTTTCTACTACTCTTTCTTTTATTTTTTCATGGAGGCGATTAAAAAATTTAACTTTTACTGTGGCACCATCCTGTAATTCTGATACTTCAAATTTATATGTTCCATTGTTTAATGGTATAAACATATAATTATTTTCCTGATCCAGATAACTTATATTTCCACTTATACTTTGTGTATTACTAATATCTACCTCAGGATTCTGATATCCTACAATTACATTATAACTACTTATCCCGCTCCATTGCTCCACCTCTACAGTATACTTTTCTCCTGCATTCATTTCTTCAACCGTTATGCCTTCTCCATTCCCTACTGTTCCTTTCTTTACAGTTTCATTAAGTCTATTATAGACACAAATCACCACTTTAGCATTATCATATAATTCTGACATATCAAATCTATACAGTCCGCTGACAGGTGGTACAAACTCATAAACGTTCACCTGATCAACATATGATATCGCTCCTATTATAATTTGTACACCACTAACATCAATTGTTGGATTCTGATATCCTATTTTCATACTATAATTACTTTTTCCATCCCATTGTTCCACCTCTATTGTATATTTTTCTCCTGCATTCATTCCACTGACAGTAACACCTTCGTCATTTCCAACTCTTTTTTCTTTCACTATTTCATTAAGCTCATTATATATGTTGATATATACTTTGGCATTATCTCTTAATTCTGATATATCAAATCTATATAAACCGCTGACAGGTGGTACAAACTTATATTTAATACTTTGCTTTTCATATGTAATATTACCCTCTACCTCATATTTATTTGTAATGTCACCTCCTTTATTATTATCTAAAACTTCTGCTTCTGTTTCTTCGCTTTCTGCTTCTGTTTCTTCGCTTTCTGCTTCTGTTTCTTCGCTTTCTGCTTTGGTCTCTATATTGTCAGAATTATCTTCTACATCTTTTAATTCATTGTTTTCATTTTCTGATCCATTCTCTTTATTTTCTGATATATTCTTTTCAACTTCTGGTTCATTGTTTTCACCTTCTGCCATGTACTCCTCACTTATCAATACATTTTCTTCACTTTCCACCACATATGAAACATTAGTCGGAATATTATTTTCTATCTCCTCTGGCCATAGTAGAGATAATACTGCAGCAATAGCTCCGCAAAACCCTGCAAATACTTTATTTTCAGAAAAAAGCACTCCCAAAAAGGTAAGTACTGCTATTATTATAGCAATCCAACAAATTATTGCACATAATTACACGAACGAAACCACCCTGA